>NZ_JACARO010000073.1 GCF_013386585.1 Pseudomonas sp. P7548
CCCCATGGTTGATCCTGTTAAACCTTCAACTGCTTGGGTCGTTCTCTAAAACGACAGGCGGCGCCGCCAGCCCCTGACGCTGACCGAGCACGTTTTCGGACAACCGAACGCCAGCACCGCCCAACGTTCGGAAAGCCGGACACCCACTCAAACTGAAAATCCGAAAATCAAAAATAAACTGATTAAAATCAATAAGTTAATTTATAACCACCGACACAATCGGCCTGGTACAAATCCTGCTCTTTCCCTGCACCTCGAGGCATTCAGAACTGCCCGGGTGTTCTAGATGAACCTGCACCAGCACTCATCAAAAACCAGAGAGAAAAATAATGAAATCTGCACTGAAGAACTTTGTTCCGGGCGCGTTAGCCCTCCTGCTGCTGTTCCCCCTTGCCGCCCAGGCAAAGGAAGCTGAAACCAAGGCCAAACTTTCCAACGTGGTCATCCTTGCCACCGGCGGCACCATTGCCGGCGCTGGCGCCAGCGCGGCCAACAGTGCCACCTACCAGGCGGCCAAGGTTGGTATCGAACAATTGATCGCCGGTGTTCCTGAGCTTAGCCAGATCGCCAACGTTCGCGGCGAGCAAGTGATGCAAATTGCATCTGAAAGCATCAACAACGAAAACCTGCTGCAACTGGGTCGCCGCGTGGCCGAACTGGCCGACAGCAAGGACGTGGATGGCATCGTGATCACCCACGGCACCGACACCCTGGAAGAAACCGCCTACTTCCTGAACCTGGTCGAAAGGACTGACAAGCCAATCGTCGTGGTCGGCTCGATGCGCCCAGGCACCGCCATGTCGGCCGACGGCATGCTCAACCTGTATAACGCCGTGGCCGTCGCCGGCAGCAAAGACGCGCGTGGCAAAGGCGTGCTGGTCACCATGAACGACGAGATCCAGTCGGGTCGTGACGTCAGCAAGATGATCAACATCAAGACCGAAGCCTTCAAGAGCCCATGGGGCCCACTGGGCATGGTGGTCGAAGGCAAATCCTACTGGTTCCGCCTGCCTGCCAAGCGCCACACCATGGATTCCGAGTTCGACATCAAGACCATCAAGAGCCTGCCCGATGTTGAAATCGCCTACGGCTACGGCAACGTGAGCGACACCGCCGTCAAGGCCCTGGCCCAGGCTGGCGCCAAAGCCATCATCCATGCCGGCACCGGCAATGGCTCGGTGTCGTCCAAGGTCGTACCGGCCCTGCAGGAACTGCGCAAGCAAGGCGTGCAGATCATCCGTTCTTCCCACGTGAATGCCGGCGGCTTCGTTCTGCGCAATGCCGAACAGCCTGACGACAAGTACGACTGGGTTGCCGCCCATGACCTGAACCCTCAGAAAGCACGGATCCTGGCCATGGTTGCCCTGACCAAGACTCAGGACAGCAAAGAGCTGCAACGGATGTTCTGGGAATATTGATTCCTGACAACCTCTCGGCACGGGCGGTTGATCCGCCCATGCCACCTCCCCCCCTACACCCCGCCTGCATGAATTCGCCCAAACAGCCGTCAGATCTAACTCCTGAAGTTTAAGCAGTTGCGAAATTGCCCACAGTTAAATACTGTATGCACGTACAGCTTATTAAGGAATTCTCCGTGGCAACGTCCTCTTCCGCACTGCCGACTCCACCTGATGCCTACGAGCGCCTGGCCATTCGGGTGCAAAAGATCATCAACTCGACCCACGCACAGAAAGCCAAGGCCGCCCTGATCTTTCGTCTACCGGATGAGCCGGAGGAGGAATGGGAACGGCTGCTGGAAGAAATCGCGGAGAACGACAACGTCACCCTCGCCTACCGGGATGACGGCGGCGTGCAGATTTTCTGGGTTGTGCCGAAGGAAGATTGATTCAATGAGTGTCCGTTTTACCGCTGTGGTTTGCTTGTTGTTTGCCGTCACCGCCCACGCCCAGGCGCCCCGAACCTTCAGCGAGGCCAAGAAGGTCGCCTGGAAACTCTACGCCCCACAATCCACTGAGTTTTACTGCGGCTGCAAATACAAGGGTAATCGGGTAGACCTGAAAGCCTGTGGTTACGTCCCGCGCAAAAACGCCAACCGCGCCGCTCGTATCGAGTGGGAACACATCGTCCCGGCCTGGCAGATCGGCCATCAACGCCAGTGCTGGCAAGCTGGAGGACGCAAGAACTGCACACGACACGATGATGTGTTCAAGCGCGCCGAGGCCGACCTGCACAATCTGGTTCCCAGTATCGGCGAGGTAAATGGCGACCGTAACAACTTCAGTTTTGGCTGGTTGCCGGTGCAAAGCGGGCAGTACGGCTCCTGCCTGACTCAGGTGGATTTCAAGGCCAAGAAGGTGATGCCGCGCCCTTCCATCCGAGGCATGATCGCCCGCACCTATTTCTATATGAGCAAACAGTACGGTTTGCGCCTGTCAAAACAGGACCGCCAACTCTATGAAGCCTGGAACAAGACCTACCCGGTGCAACCCTGGGAGCGCCAGCGCAACCAGACTGTCGCCTGCGTGATGGGGCGCGGCAACGAATTTGTCGGCCCGGTGAACCTCAAGGCCTGCGGCTGAAAGGGGGCGGGTAACCCGCCCAGCCTTCCGCTTACTGCGCGGTCTTGTGTTCGATGACCTGCGACTCGGTATCGTTTTTCTTGGCGCGGGCCAGCTTCTCGGTCAACAGCGCCTGCTTGGCTTCGGCTTCGGACTTGCTGGCGAACGGCCCCAGCAACACCTGGTCCTTGCCGTCTTCCTTCACGATATAAAAATTGAAACCATGTTCCAGCAGCCAGGCGGTCAGGTCGGTAAGCGCCTGCAGCTTGTGATCCGGCGGGCCCACCCATACATCCCATTCCTGGGCAGCAATCGCGCCGGTCTGTGGCTGGCTTTCAGTCACGGCAGGCTTGGCCTTGGGGGCGTCGACGCTTTTGCCTTCACCGCAACCGGCCAAGGCCAACACCGCAATTGCCATCGCTACTTTACGCACTGCCCTGCTCCTTTAAGGATAAAGAGGCAACTTTATCATTCACTGTCTATTCTGGCCGTCATAAACGTTGGCTTAAACAATGCGAATGATGTACCGCAGACCTGTATGATGCCGCCATGGGAATTAATGTCGCCTCTATGCGTCTTAAAAGAGGCAGTCACAGGGAAGCGCTTAGCAGTAAGCTACACACATCCGACACCTGCCCTGTCTGAAACATGTGTCCTTAAAAGTAATCAAGGAGAAGTCCATGCTTATACTCACCCGCAAAGTTGGTGAAAGCATAAACATCGGTGATGACATCACGATCACCATCCTGGGCGTCAGCGGCCAGCAAGTACGAATCGGCATCAACGCTCCCAAGGATGTTGCCGTGCATCGCGAGGAGATCTACCAGCGCATCCAGGCTGGCCTGACTGCTCCGGATAAAAACCAGACGCCTTGATGCCCCCTCAGTAGCCAGCCCTTTCGTTCACTGTAACGGCTGGCGAAAACCCCTTTTGGACTGTTTACGGCGCTATCGCGTGATCAGTGCCTCCTCCCCCTGACTTCTCCGCAAGATGAAACTGTTTTAACACCCGGAACTTGTTGCGCCATTTGTAGCCGAAACCTGACCCACTCCCTGCCATCCGAGTGCACCCGGGAGCATATCGATGAGGCGAAGCACTGCGCAGCCCTTTGCATCCAGGTCCTGGGCGATCACGCTGCTGATAGGACTGGCCTTCGTGGGGCTGGAATATGGCTTGAGGTGTAAAGTTCAGACGGCTGACGCACGCCAGGCCCACTCCTGGCTGGACCTGACGTTATTCCTTTGTGCCTACCTGTTCATGTTCTGCCTGAAGCCAATCCAGAGGGCCGTCCAGCGCAAACTGTGCCAGCGTGCGCTCCACGCCTCACGCCCTAAAACCGCACGCTGACAGGCCCTGCATCGCGATTGGATCGCGGGGTATTTACAGCCTCACGGCAAGTTCTATGCTTGGGTTTGCACGGTCCGTAAAAGGCGCAAAAACAGATGGATACCCTGAGTAAATCCGAAATCGAATCCGCACTGGCAGCGCGCCTGCCCAGTTACAAGATCGCCTGCACGCTGCACGCCGACGGCACGCTGTCGGCCATTCTCAGTGGTCCCGAAACAGATCATTTCGCAATCACCGGCATCGTCCGCGCGCACTATCGTGGTGCCGAAGCCATTGCCCGGCTCGCCAATGAAATCCTCAGGGAGATGGTGCTGTCGCGCCAGGGCATGAAGAGCAGCCGGCTACAAACATCGCCTCTCGACAGCAACGAGGGCCGCTAGCAGCCGGAGCCTCAGCCCACACGGTTCGATATCGACAATAACCCGCCATCGTCGCGCCGTACCTGCAACTGCCCATACCCATCGATCGAAAGGTGCGACGTGTGCATTGGTTTCAGGTGCGTCGACGTCACCACGACCACATCTGCCCCCGCAGCCTCCCCCGCCCGAATACCGACCGTTGCGTCTTCGAACACCAGGCAATCCTGCACCGGCACGCCCAAACGCTGCGCGCCCAGCACATAACACGCCGGATCCGGCTTGCCCACTGCCACATCCTCGGCGGTCACCAGCACCGACGGCGGGCTGATACCGGCCGCTAGCAGGCGTCGCAACGCGAGTTCCCTTGGCGCAGAGGTCACCAACGCCCATTGATCGCCAGGCAAGCCCTTCAGGAACTCGACAGCACCAGGAATCGCCACGACCCCCTCGACATCCTTGATTTCAGCCTCGGTAATCCACTGCGCCTCAACCTCTGGATCAACGCCCGGCAACGCCTGGCGAGTAATGGTATCGATGGCCCTTGCCCCATGAATGGTTGCCAGGAACGCCGCCACATCCAGGCCATGACGCGCCGCCCAAATGCTCCACACGCGCTCGGCTGCCGCGATGGAATTGAGCAAGGTGCCGTCCATGTCGAACAGAAAGGCGCGGTAACGTCGGGCAAAAATGGCAGGGGCGGAGATGGACACTGCTGGACTTCCTCTTGGGCAGGGACACGTAAAAGGCCCGATGCAATCTACGGATCACACCCGCGCTTGTAAACGACGACGGCGCAAACCGGGCCGATTGGATTACAGCTTTGTAATGAAGCTGTCAGTCTAGGCAGCACCCTCACTTCATACAGTGGAGTCGTCAGTCAGCCACACCGGTTGACGCCACTTCCCACTGATGAAAAAGGGTCCACCCATGAAGCCTGCAAGCAAACTTTGCCTGATCGCCGCCAGCCTGTTGATGCTGGGTACCGGCACCGCCATGGCCGGCACCGTCGCGCCGGTCAAAGCCAACAACGTGGTACTGGTGCATGGCTCCTGGGCCGATGGGTCGAGCTGGTCAGAAGTGATCACTCGCCTGCAAGCCGCCGGCCTGCACGTCACCGCGGTGCAAAACCCGCTGACCTCGGTCGCCGATGACGTTGCCGCGACCAATCGCGTACTCGATCAACAGGACGGCCCTACCGTACTGGTCGGCCATTCCTACGCCGGCACCGTGGTCAGCGACGCTGGCGCGAACCCGAAAGTCAGCTCGCTGGTGTACGTCGCCGCCCGCGCGCCGGACGCCAACGAAGACTTCGTCGCCCTCTCGGCCAAATACCCGACCATGCCAGTACGTGCCGGCGTGGAAGACCACGATGGCTACCTTACCCTGAACCAGGACGCGTTCCTCAAGTACTTCGCCGCCGACGTGCCACGGGCCAAGGCCCTTGAGCTGTACGCCGTGCAGCAACCCATCACCAAGACCTTGTTCAGCGGCCGCACGGTGAACGCCGCCTGGCACACCAAGCCGTCCTGGTACGCGGTGTCGGCCAATGACCAGACCATCAACCCGGACCTGGAGCGCTTCCTCGCCAAGCGCATGAACGCCACCACCATCGAGCTGCCGTCGAGCCACCTGTCGCTGGTCTCCCACGCCAAGGAAATCACCGACCTGATCCTCGAAGCGTCCGGCCGCCAGCCTTAAGCCCTTCATTACGAACTTGTCATCATCCTGTTGGCTGGCTGTTTGCGTCACCTGGTTACCGTGAACTCACTGCCAGGACCTGGCAGCCAGCCCTTAAAGAGAGATACCGCCATGAAACTGTTTATCCTCAGCTTTGCCGCTTTGCTCGCCACCGGTTCAGTGTTTGCTGCCGACACCGCCTCCGCCACCAACGTGATCCACGACAAGGTCGGCTTCTTTGTCCACCTGGATGTCGACAAAGTGCTGTCGAGCACCGACACCTACGGCCAATGCGGCATCGTCCCCGCCCGCCTCGACTACCTGGACCACCAGGGTCGCGAACACGTGCTGGACTACCAGGTGCAAGGCATCGGTTGCGCCAGTGACAATTGATCGGGCTACACTTGCGCAACGCGACGAACCAAGGCACTACCCATGAATATTCTCGTAGTCGAAGACGAACCCAAGGCCGGCAATTACCTGCTCAATGGCCTGCAGGAACTGGGCTACTCCGTGAGCCTCGCCCGTGATGGCGTGGACGGGTTGCACCAGGCGCTGGAAACGCCGTTCGACGTGATTGTACTGGACGTGATGATGCCAAAAATGGACGGCTGGGAAGTGTTGCGTCGCTTGCGCAAGGAAGCGGATACGCCCGTGTTGTTTCTGACCGCTCGCGATGATATCGCCGACCGCATCAAGGGCTTGGAACTGGGTGCCGACGATTACCTGATCAAACCGTTTTCCTTCGCCGAACTGGTCGCACGCCTGCGTACCCTGACCCGTCGTGGCCCCAGCCGCGAAGAGGAACAGCTGCAGATCGCCGACCTGCAAATCGACGTGCTCAAGCGCCGCGTTACCCGCGCCGGCACGCGCATCACCCTGACCAACAAAGAGTTCGCCCTGCTGCATCTGTTCGCCACGCACCAGGACCAGGTGCTGTCGCGCTCGATGATCGCCTCGCGGGTGTGGGACATGAATTTCGACAGCGACACCAATGTGGTGGACGTGGCCGTGCGGCGCCTGCGCCTGAAAATCGACGACCCGTTCCAGCTCAAGTTAATCCACAGCGTGCGGGGCATTGGCTACCGCTTCGATACCCAGCCATGAGCCGCACTCGCCATTACTCCCTGACCCTGCGCCTGGCGTTGATCTTCGCCTTGCTCGCCTTTGCGCTCCTGGCCACCCTGGGCGTGGCGTTGTATCGCGAGCTGGAACGCGAGTTGATCAAACGTGACGACGCCGCGCTGATCTATCGCGCAGACCAGTTGCGCAACCTGCTCAACGACAGCAACACGCTGGACCTGATCAAGACCAAGCCGGAGCTGTTCCAGAACATGCTGGGCAACAGCGAGTCAGTGCTGAGTATCGCGGCACCGGGCCAGACACCGTTGCTGCTGGTCAACCCGGGCAACATCGAAATGCCTACCGTGACCCCGGTGCCACGGGGCCATGAGCTGGGCTTTTCCGACGTGCACCATTTGCCCGGCGTGAATGGCGTGCCCTTCGCAACCGTGGCCGCCTCCATCGACTCCGGCGACCTGGGCAGCCTGCAGGTCACCACCGGGCGCTTGATGACCGAACGCACGGCCATGCTCGCCAGCTATCGCCTGAGCGTATTTGTGTTGGCGACCATCGCCGCGATCATCCTCGCCCTGGTGGGTTACCTGCTGGTCCACCGCGGTCTCGTGCCTCTGCGGCGCCTGGCCAAGCACGCCCAAGGCATCGGCGTGGGCAACCTGGCCGAACGCCTCGATAGCCACGGTGCGCCCAAAGAACTGCTGCCGATGATCGACTCCTTCAACACCATGCTGGAGCGACTGGCCAAGGGCTTTGTGCAACTGGGCCAAGTGTCCACCGACATGGCCCACGAGCTGCGCACCCCCATCAACAACCTGTTGGGGGAAACCCAGGTGGCGCTGCAACAGCACCGCAGCATCGAGAGCTACCAGCAACTGCTGGCCTCCAACGTCGAAGAACTCGAACGCCTGGCGCGGATGCTCGACAACATGCTGTTCCTGGCCCGCACCGACCCCGCCAGCGCCTTGCGCCAGCGCCAGGAGCTGAGCGCAGCCGACGAAGTGGAGCGCATGGCCGATTACTTCGAAGGGCCGGCGAGCGATGTGGACATCAGCATTCTCGCGCAAGGTGACGGCGTGATCTGGGCCGAGCCGATGTTGCTGCGCCGCGCCCTGGCCAACCTGTGTGCCAACGCCATCAAATACGGCGCACCGAGTTCCGAGCTGGTGATCGCGGCAGTGCCGAACGCCGAAGGCATCAACCTGAGCGTCAGCAACAGAGGTGAAACCATTGCAGCGGAACATTTGCCCAGGCTGTTTGAACGCTTCTACCGGGTGGATGAGTCGCGGGAACGTTCGGCTCAGTCCAACGGGCTGGGGTTGTCGATCGTGGCGACCATCATGCAGTTGCATAACGGGCGGTACAGTGTGAGCAGTGAGGCGGGAGTGACGCGGTTCGAATTGTTCTTTCCGCGTCGGGAGGCGTGAGCGTCACGGGCCGGTCAACTGACCTGCCCGCCCGCTTCACTGATATCCACTGTTGTTTGCCAGGCCGCCAAGACTGCCACCCGCAAGCCTTCAACCACCGTTTCCAGCGCCATCGAAGGCTGCCCCACTCCCTTCACCTGCCCCGGCAGGTTCGGCACATGAATAAAGCCACTGCGCACGCCGGACTCAACCAACGCGTGCTGCAATCGATAGAACACCAGGTTGCACACAAAGGTCCCTGCCGTTTGCGAGACTGATGCCGCAATGCCCGCCTCTCTTACAGCCCTGACCATGGCCTTGGTCGGCAACGTGGAGAAATAGGCAGCCGGCCCATCAGGCACCACGGTCGTATCAATCGGCTGCGCCCCCAGGTTATCCGGGATTCGCGCATCGTTAAGGTTGATTGCCACTCGCTCGATTGAAATATCGCTACGCCCAGGCCCCAGACCTGTCGCAATCACCATCGACGGTCGCAACTGGTCGATCAACTGAACCAGGCAATCTCCCGCCGTGGCAAAAGCGCATGGCAGTCGACGCGCAACAATTTGCACATCGCTACCGACTTGCATGCCATCCAGCTGGCGAACCGCCTCCCAGGAAGGGTTTACCACGTCTTGATCAAAGGGCTCGAAGCCCGTCAGCAAAACAGTGTGCATCGTTAGCCTCACATCAACAGGTAGAGCAGGACAATATTGACCACCAGCATCATCAAGGCAGTCGGCAGCTGCGCCTTGATCACGGCATTCTTGTCGGGCAACTCGAGCAACGCTGCCGGCACGATGTTGAAGTTGGCCGCCATCGGCGTCATCAGCGTACCGCAGTAGCCGGAGAACATGCCGATCGCCGCCATCACGGCCGGGTTACCGCCGTAAATTCCTACCAGCACGGGAACGCCCACACCACCGGTCATCACCGGGAACGCGGCAAAGCCGTTGCCCATAATCACGGTGAACAAGGCCATGCCCAGCACATAGACCATCACCGCCACTAGCTTGAAATCCAGGTTGATGTAAGTGGTGGTGACATGGGCGACCGCCGTGCCGACCCCGGCTTCGTTGAACAACAGCCCGAGCATGGCCAGCATCTGCGGCAGCACCATGGCCCAGCCCAAGGCTTCGGTCAGGCGTCGTGACTCGCGCAGGGCCTGCACCGGCGTGTCACGGGTCAGCCAGCACGCCAGGCCAAGGGCGATCAGGCAGCCAATGCCGAGGGAGACGAACGTGGTGTTCTTCGGGTCCAGCAACGCCACGCCGCCGATTTGGGTGTTCTTAAGCAGTACCGAACCAATCACCGTGGTCAACGGGATCGCCAGCGCCGGGATAAACAGTTTGTGGCCCAGGCGACCGGCACTGGCGCGGGCAGCCTTGTCGTGCAATTGGCCATGGGCCCCGCGCCCTACACCACCCAACCCTGCGATCAGCGCCATGACCACCACGCCCATCCCAATGACCACCGGCGGCAGGCGCTCGCCCACCAAAAACGGGATGGCGAAGAGTAACCAGAACAACGCAGTGGACCAGCGTTTGGGGTGGGTTCGATCCAGCAGGATCATGCCCGCCGTGATCAGCAGCAACACACCGGCCAGCCAGTACAGGTATTGAATGGAGATGATCATTGCGCAGCCTCCGCCGAGGTGGCTGCCGGCGTCATGTCGCGGGTGAGCCTTCGGTCAAATCGATGCAGGCGGATCGCGTGGATGATGAAGGCGCAGATCGCCGTCGGGATGCCCCACACCGCGATGTGCAGGGGCTCCACATCAATCCCCGAGCCCAGCAGGAAGGTGTGCATCAGTGCAATCGCACCAAAGGCGACGAAGATGTCCTCGCCAAAAAACAGGCCGACGTTGTCGGTCGCCGCGCACATGGCCAGCACTTTGTGGCGCAGTTTATCCGGCAGCTTGCCATAGCGTTTTTCCGCCGCGCCTTCCGCCATCGGCGCCAGCAACGGGCGCACCATTTGCGGATGCCCGCCCAGGCTGGTCAGGCCCATGGCCGCGGTGGATTCGCGCACAAACAGGTAGATGATCAGCAGACGCCCGACCGTCGCACGCTCGAACCGCGCGATCCAGTTCTGTGCGTGCAGGCGCAGGCCATGGCGCTCCAGCAGGCCAATGACCGCCAGGGGCAATAACAGGATCAGTTGCAGGGCGCGGGTCTGAAGGAAACCTTCACCCATGCTGGCGAGAATTTTCTCCAGCGGAAACTGCGCTGCCAGCCCGGTGGCGATAGCGGCTGCGGTGACCACCAGCAGCGGATTGAAGCGCAAGACAAAGCCAACCACGATGACGAGTACGCCGATCAACGGCCATAGGTTCACAACAGTTTGCATGACGGTGAGGTCCTTGAATGCGCGCTGCGGCGCCGTGATAGCAGGTTGTGAACCAAGGGTTCACAGCATGAAGGTGGCGTGCAGCCCGGCGCGGTTTTTTATTGTTGACCTTGAAGGTCGAGCGTCAGTGGCGGCAACTTTGCTGCTTGGGGACGGGGGTGTCCAACAAGAAAAATTGTTGCTGCAAACCAATAATTCTTGTGGGCGATTGCAGGGCCGGAAGTAACAAGATGTGGACAAACAACCGGGGGGTCGAGCATCGTAGCGCCGCCCGATTCTCGGGTGCGGCGCCGACACCGGCGCCCCAACCAGCTGTGGATATGGAAATTCAATGAAAGCCCCAAAGGTCTTGATCGCTCTCTCGTGTGCTGTAGCCCTGTCCATGCTGGGTGGTTGCGCCGCCAAGGTAAAAAGTGGCGGTAGCGGCGCGCTGGCCATCCCCGAATCGGCCAAGCAGAACCTCGTGGTCAGCATCAAAGGCGAAAACCAGGTGGAGCAGAACCCGGACTGGAACCTGCTCAAGCGTGATTGGAACAACGCGCTTGCGGTTGAAGCGCGCCAGGCCGGCTTCAACCTCACGGAAAGCCCGTCGGTGGCCACCGGTGCCGAAGATGGCGTAGGCATCAGCATCAATGTGAGCAAGTTCCGCTACATCGAACCGGGTTCGCGCTACGTCGCCGGCGCCCTGGTGGGCAATGCCTGGGTATTCTCGCGTGCCGACTTCTCTGACCTGAAATCCGGTGCGCCCATCGGCTCACGCACCTACGACACCTCGTCGTCCGCCTGGGAAGGGATTGCCTCGGCGATGACCCAGAAACAAGTGCAGGCCATTGCCAAGCAATTGATCAGCGACATCAAGAGCGCCAAAGCCAAGTAATTCGCCTGCAAGAAAGCCTCGCTGATGGCCTGAAGGTCATCAGCGAGCCCTCCTCATTCACTCCGGCTTGAGCAACGCCTCATAATCCGGGCTGATCTCGGCCAGGATCATCAAGGCCGCCGCCCCCAACGCCACCGCATCCTGCCCCGCCGCGCCCATCTGAATACGCGGGTACTGGCGGCCCGAACGGCTGCTGATCGAACGGCTCAAGGGCTCAAGTCGGGTGATCAAGCGCGCCAGAATGGCGTCGGGCAGAAAGCCGCTGATCAGGATGGTTTGCGGGTCGAGCACCGACTCAAGAATGTTGATCGCCTGGCGCAACGCCGGTACCGCCTCATCCAGCCAACCCTCTACGCGCGCGTTGAGCACCTGATCGTTGGCGTCCCAGGTACCGAGGTCATGATCGGCGGGATATCCCAGGTGCTCCAGCAACGCAGCGATGGAAATGTAGCGCTCCAGGCACCCCTGGTTGCCGCAGAAACACGCTTTGCCGCCCGGAATGACGGTCATGTGACCGATCTCACCGGCATTGTGCCAATGGCCGGAATACAAACGGTTACCCAAATACAGGCCGGCGCCCAGGCCGCTGCCGATAAACAAGTGCACAAAATTGTTCAGGTCGCTGGCGATACCGTACAGGCGCTCGCCCATGGTTGCGGCGGTGGCGTCGTTTTCGATCAGCACCGGCAGGGCGATCTCTTGCTGCAAGCGCAACGGGATAGCGGGATCGTCCCAGCCAGACATCGCCGTCGGCCCCACGGCCGTCATGCCCTCGACGCTGAAAGGCCCGGGCAACGCAATGCCCACACCGAGAAAGCGGCCCCCAGGCCTTTGCTGCCGAAAGCCTTTGACGTGCTCAAGGATCAGCGGCAACGCCTGCTCGAAAGTGGGATAGCTGACCGTCAGGGTGACTTGAGCCACCGTCTCACCGAGCAGGTTTAGCAATACCCCGATGATGCAGTGCTGCTCGATATGAAAGCCAATGGAATAGCCGCCCTCAGGGTTCAACGACAGCGGCACCGGCGGCTGGCCTCGCCCGCCCTTCTCGGCCGCGTGGGCCAGCAGCACGCCCTCTTCCTGCAACTCGGTGACGATGTTGGAAATCGTCTGCGCGGTGAGCGAGGTCAGCCGCGTGAGGTCGGCACGGGTCAGACGTCCGCTCTGGCGAATGGCTTCGAGAATCACCCGGCGATTATGCAAACGGGCGTGTTCGGCGTTGGTGCCGGTGGTGACGGTGCGTGTGTTCGGGAGGTTTTTCATGGGCCGATAATCCGTGCAGGCGATTAATTAAATCAAGTTGAATTAATACTCCTGCTGTGGTTTTCTAGGCGCCTCGGTCTCTCGCACCCACTGCGAATGCCGGTTACGCCCCATAAAAACAATGACGGGTCGACAGCACCCTCGATGGCAAGCAGGCCCTTTTGCAATCTGCCCTCACGCGTCTGTCACTCGAACAAGAGGTCGTCCCCATGAGCACGCTGACACCCGTCGATCCGGATTTGCCCAACGGCAAACGCAAAATCGGCCTATTCCCCGCCATCACCCTGAACATGAGCCAGATGTGCGGCGTGGGGCCCTTCATTACCATCCCGGCCATGATCGTGATCATGGGTGGCCCCCAGGCCTACCTCGGCTGGATCCTCGGCGCGCTGCTGGCGCTGTGTGACGGGCTGGTCTGGGCCGAACTCGGTGCGTCGCTGCCGGGTGCAGGCGGCACTTACGTCTACCTTCGCGAAGCCTTTGGCAAACGCACCGGCAAGCTGCTGCCATTCCTGTTCGTGTGGACGGCGATGCTGTTTATCCCGCTGATCATGTCCACCGGCATCATCGGCTTCGTGCAATACCTCACCTGGTTCTGGCCCGACATGAGCCCGACGGCCGGCAACCTGATCGGCCTGGCCGTCATCTGGCTGATCATCGTCATGCTTTGGCGCAAGATCGAATCCGTCGCCAAATTGAGCATTGTGCTGTGGGTGATCATGCTAATCAGCATCGGCGCGCTGATCGCCGCCGCGCTGTCCAACTTCCACGCCGACCTGGCGTTCACCTTCCCGGAAGGCGCGTTTAACCTGGCCGACAGCGGTTTCTGGTTCGGCATGGCGGGTGGCCTGACCATCGGCATCTATGACTACCTGGGCTATAACACCTCGGCTTACCTGGCTGGCGAAGTCGAGCAGCCGGGCCGTGTGATTCCCAAGTCGATCATCCTGTCGATCGTCGGCATCCTGACGATCTACCTGGTGATGCAAGTCGGCGTGCTGGGTGTGGTGGACTGGCACCGCATGCTCGATCCGGAATCGGCCGCGTACAAATCCGTCGCCTCCGTGGTGCTCAGCGAAACCTGGGGCAGCACCGCTGCGGGCATTGTTACCGTGCTGATCCTGATCACCGCCGTTGCCTCGGTGTTCGCCGGCTTGCTCGGCGGCTCCCGCGTGCCCTTCGAAGCGGCCAAGGACAACGTATTCTTCAGCGCTTTCAGCAAGACCCACCCCAAGCATGAGTTCCCCACCTGGGGCATCTTGAGCATGGGCCTGCTGACCTCCGTGGGTTTCATGATCGGCCGGCTGACTGATTTGAACACCCTGATCCAACTGCTGACGGCGGTGATGATTCTGGTGCAGTCGGTGGCGCAGATCGTCTCGTTGCTGGTGCTGCGCAAGACCAAGCCGCACCTGGCACGGCCTTACAAAATGTGGCTCTACCCAGTGCCAGCGCTGATTGCGTTGCTGGGCTGGGTCTATATCTATATGGCGTCCAACCACAATGCGCCCGGCGCCTACCCTATCCAGTGGTCGCTGGTGTGGGTGCTGGCCGGCAGCGTGGCCTATCTGTTCTGGGCACGGGTCCAGCGGTTGTGGCCTTTCAATAAGTGATCAATGCAATGCACCAGACAATGGAATCAACGGGCGCTACGGCGCCCCGGCAAGGCTTGCTGCTGGCGATCGACGTGGGGGGCACCAAGACGCAGGTGGCCTGCTACGACACCGCTCGCCAGCGCATGAATACGCGGATCCTCGCCACCCACGCCGACGGTTTGTCTGGCGTGCCGGCCCTGCAGCGCATCCTCGACGCAGCGCGCGACTGCGTGGCGGAATTCGACAGCGCCCAAGTGCTGAGCGTGGCTGCGGTGTTCCCCGGCGTGGTTCGCGGCCCGACCTTGCTGATGGCCCCCAACACACCAGGCTTCGAGGGGCTCGACTTACAGGCATTGATCGCCCGGGCCTTCGGCAACGTCTGCGTCACCTTGGACAACGATGTGAAAGCCGGCGCCCTAGCGGAAGTACGCTGGGGCTCGTTGGCCGGTGTCGACAACGCGATCTACCTGAACCTGGGCACTGGGCTTTCTGCCGCCGCCATCGCTAATGGCAAGCTGGTACGCGGGCACAACGGCGCGGCGATGGAAATCGGGTACCTGCTTTCGCCCTTTATCGACCCGGCGCACCCTGAGCAGTGGGCTACGTTCCAGAACGGCAACGCACCTCTGGAAGAACTGTTTTCCGGCAACGCGCTGAGCCGCTTGGCCGATGAAATGCTCGGGCACGGGCACCAGCCCCTGGATTTGTTTGCCAGCGCCAACCCCGAGGTGCGCAGAGCCCTTGAGCTGCGCATCGCCGCATGTGCCGTACAGGTCGCCAACCTGGCGGTAGCGCTGGACGTGGAGCGCATCGCGATTGGCGGCGGCCTGTATCGCCAGGCGTCCCTGTTGGCACCGATGATCGAACAACTGATCCACCGCGTGGTGCCCTTCCCACCCGCGCTCACCACCGCGTTTTTCACCCACGATGCGCCGCTCTGGGGCGCCTTCAGCATGGCCATGGACGCCGCCGGGTTGAACGCCCTCGCCCACCAGTTGATCGCCGCTGGCGAGTCCATTGACGCCCTTGGAGATTGATCATGTCGTTCATGTTGAGTGAAACCCTGTCCATCCCCGCGATCCTGCAGCGCATGCTCGACGAGGACAGCGCCGTGCGTGCACTGAGCCAGCAATGGGCGCAGGCGCTGCCCGAACTGATGATCACCGTTGCACGCGGCAGCTCGGACCATGCAGCCGCCTATTTCAGCTATGCCCTGATGAGCCAGGTGGGCGTGCCGAGCCTGTCGATTCCGTTGTCGCTGGTCAGCCTGCAACAGCCGCCACTGCGCCTGAAAAACGCGTGGGTCGCGGCCTTTTCCCAATCCGGCAAAAGCCCGGACCTGATCGACAGTGTGCACTACCTGCAGCAACGCGGTGCGCGCTCGGTGGCGCTGGTCAACACACCGGCCTCGCCGCTGGCGGCGGTGAGCGATCATGAAGTGCTGTTGCCGGCCGGCCTGGAACAGAGCGTGGCCGCCACCAAGAGCTATGTGGCGATGTTGATGGCGGGCGCTCAATCCGTGGCCTACCTGACCGACGCGCTGGCCATCGACAACGGATTGACCAGTGCCCTGCACCTGCTGCCGGAGCAAATGCGCCAGGCGACTAGCGAAGACTGGTCGGCGCTGCACAAGGTATTGGCGAGCGCCGACAAGATGATCGTGATAGGCCGAGGGGCAGCCTTGCCCATCGCACAAGAAGCCGCGCTCAAGTTGAAGGAAACCTCCGGCATTCAGGCCGAGGCGTTTTCCAGTGCCGAAGTGCGTCATGGCCCGATGGAGATCATCGAGGAAGGCTACCCCGTGCTGGTCTTCGCCCCCTCGGGTCCGGAGCAGCCGGGCAGCCTGGCGTTTGCCGAAGAAATGCGCGCCCGTGGCGCCCAGGTGTTGGTGGTGGCCCCGCGCGGTACCACCTGCGAAGGCTTGTTGCCCAGCGTACCGACGGCGCATCCATTGCTGGAGCCGTTCACGATGATTCAGGGGTTTTATCTGAGTGCTGCGCAGTTAGCGGTGGCGCGCGGGCGTAATCCCGATCAGCCGAGGTTTTTGAAGAAGGTGACCCAGACTCGCTGATGCCAGCCGTTAGCGGAACTCTGCGTGCCAGTCGTAGGGCCTGGGCGCCTCGGAGCGGCCCAGTAGCGCGACAAACTGATCGATGCTGCGAAGCACGTTCTCGTTGAACTTCGACGGGATCAGGCTGAGCACATCCTCCAACTCGCACGCTTCCATCACCAGGTTGCAGAGGTCCGGGGAAATCCCTCGGTCCATCAACAGCTCATAGGTCCTGGGGGTAAAAAGCAGTTGTTCGGCTTCCTCCAGGCTCATCACGCCCCGCTGCACGGAGGTCAGCAGGCCAATCGCCAAGGCGGACAAAAACCGCACCACTTCCTCGGCGCCAAAGACCTCCGAAACCAGTGAAAACGGGGCCAGCGCATTGGCGTTGTCACCTGCCAGGTAGTGGGTATCAAAGGTCATGGAGTCCACAATCCCCTGCAGTTTTTCAGGGTCAGCAGCACGGCCGAAATGGTACTCCAGGTATTTGGCGCCTTCAGGCGTCTCATGCCGTTCAACTCGGTAGCACAGGCACAGGTCTGCGCTGAGCACCTTGTCCAGCCACACGGACCTGCGCTCACCCAGAATGCGGAAAAACGCGCCGCTGGGGCCGCTGGTGATGATGACGCGTTCACCGGTGTTGTGATCAATCATGTCAGCAAGGGCCTCCAGCAGGTTTATGTGGCAGATACAAAAATGGGCCAACCTTTCGGTTGGCCCATTTTTTTATCCAGGATCAGAGCTGCTTGAGGGTTTCGCGCGACACTTCCTGCAAACCGGCCTCGGTGATCTTCTTCCAGTCGTTTTCAGTGACTGCCTGCATGCTTTCGTTTTTACGGGTGACCACATTCAGCTCAGTGGCGCCCGGTGTTTCGATGCGCAGGTGAGACTTGTTGCTGACGTCGACGTAGAAGAACCCCGGGGTGAACCACGACCAGAACTCAACGATGTGCACCTTCACGGCCGTTGCATCGGCGGTGCCCGGCTCGGTCACCACTTGGTAGCCAGCCTGCTTGTAGGCAGCGGCGACCGACTCATTCACCAACTGGGACACCGTGCGCCCCGACGGGAGCAGCACATCGCCCAGGCCTTTGCCATAGCTGTTGCGCTTGCGCGCAATGGCGCGCTCGGTGATCGACTTGTCCGTCACTTCATCGTTTTTCAGGGAGGGGACATCGGGGCTGCGAGGGGAGATCTGGAAGACACGATCATCGACGGTGCTGATCAGCACCTTCTTGCCATTGCTGGCGGCAGCCGCCTGCGTGGCACTCAGCGGTGCAACATTGACATCCACTTCCGAGCGGCTAGTGGCACAACCTGCCAACATCACCAGTGCTGCAACCCCAAACGCAATCCGAACGCTCATAACCACCACTCCCTATCGCCATCATTGGCTCGACCGGATATCGGTCGGGGGCAATTGTACATAGATGATGGCACTTAGGCATTACTGATCAGATGTGAAAATACAGGGTTTCCATCGCCTCGCAGGCACAGTGCCAGCTCAATAGTGACGAATTCTGTTACAGACCTATACTCAATTCAGGCCTTGCGCGTTCCCGCGCATCGCTGACGGCACTGTTGCCGACAAAGAGGGTAGCCGCTATGTACGCCGGACAAATGGGAATGGCGACAACGAATGGTGAAATACGCTGCCAGATGGTTGTACAAATCATCTGCCTGCTGTCGGTGGCTACGCTCTTCTGCTGACTCTCCTGTAGCAACCGATATTGGCGATTCGGGCCAAGGCAGGTGCTCGCCCAAATTTCAGGCAACAAAAAAGGGCCCACCTTTCGGTGAGCCCTTCTAGACCGCCCAGCAGAGCGGATTTTGTTTGGTAGGCGCGATTGGACTCGAACCAACGACCCCCACCATGTCAAGGTGGTGCTCTAACCAACTGAGCTACGTGCCTGCTGTGAGGCGGCATTCTACGGAATTCCGAAGGGGTGTCAACATCTTTTTTGCAGCTAACCCTATGAATATGCGAATTTTTTATTTGCGTGGGGTACACCTGTGGTTTTCGGGTGGCTGGCAGGCAATTTTCAACTCAGGTAGGATCTGGGCACTCGTAAAAAATATAAAACAGAGGTTCCAGGATGGCGAACACCCCCTACCCCCAGTCGTATTACGCCGCGTCCGCCAATGCGGTCCCACCTCGCCCAATGCTGCAAGGGGACGTCGAAACCGATGTGTGCGTGATCGGCGCCGGCTACACCGGCCTCTCCAGTGCGTTGTTCCTGCTGGAGAACGGTTTTCGCGTCACGGTACTGGAAGCCGCCAAGGTGGGGTTTGGCGCTTCGGGCCGCAATGGCGGGCAGATCGTCAACAGCTACAGCCGCGATATCGACGTGATCGAGCGCAGCGTGGGCCCGAAGCAGGCGCAACTGCTGGGGCAGATGGCGTTTGAAGGCGGCAAGATCATTCGCGAGCGCGTCGCCAAGTATCAGATCCAGTGCGACTTGAAGGACGGCGGCGTGTTCGCCGCCCTCAACAGCAAGCACATGGGCCACCTGGAGTCACAGAAGCGCCTGTGGGAACGCTACGGGCATACGCAGCTGGAACTGCTGGACGAACGCCGTATCCGCGAAGTGGTGGCGTGCGACAACTATGTCGGCGGCCTGCTGGACATGAGCGGCGGCCACATCCACCCGCTCAACCTGGCACTCGGCGAAGCGGCGGCCGTTGAATCCCTGGGCGGCACCATCTACGAGCAATCGGCAGCCGTGCGCATCGAGCGCGGCGCGAACCCTGTGGTGCACACCGCAGAAGGCAAGGTCAGGGCGAAGTTCATCATTGTCGCGGGTAACGCCTACCTCGGGAACCTGGTGCCGGAGCTGGCGGCCAAGTCCATGCCCTGCGGCACGCAAGTCATCACCACCGCCCCACTGGGTGACGAGCTGGCTAAAACGCTGCTGCCCCAGGATTACTGCGTCGAGGACTGCAACTACCTGCTCGACTACTACCGCCTCACCCGCGACAAGCGCCTGATCTTCGGCGGCGGCGTGGTGTATGGCGCGCGTGACCCGGCCAACATCGAAGCGATCATTCGTCCGAAGATGCTCAAAGCGTTCCCGCAGCTCAAGGACGTGAAGATCGACTATGCCTGGACCGGCAATTTCCTGCTGACCCTGTCGCGCCTGCCGCAAGTGGGTCGCCTGGGCGACAACATCTACTATTCGCAGGGCTGCAGCGGCCATGGCGTGACGTACACGCACTTGGCAGGCAAGGTGCTGGCCGAAGCGCTCAGAGGCCAGGCAGAGCGTTTTGATGCGTTTGCCGACCTGCCGCACTACCCGTTCCCGGGCGGCCAGCTGTTGCGCACACCGTTTGCCGCCATGGGTGCCTGGTATTACGGCCTACGCGACAAATTGGGATTCTGACTCAGCTTGCGGGCGATGGCGATTTCACGGATGCCATCGCCCGCGAGCGGGCTCCTACAGATCGTATTTATCAAATCGCAGAAACAAAAAACCCCGGTCTTTCGACCAGGGTCTTTGCTATCGGATCAAAGTAGCCAGTGGCTTTCTTTGTGCTTCAAGGCGTTCAGTGGGCCTCGAGGCAGATATGGCGCAGCGGACGGGACTCGAACCCGCGACCCCCGGCGTGACAGGCCGGTATTCTAACCGACTGAACTACCGCTGCGTATCGCTTGACTGATTGAGCGAAACCCCTCAACCGTCTTTAAACATCTGATCGACCAGCCTTGGCTGTTCAATCTCAAGCCCGACGTATCGAACCTGGAAAATATGGCGCAGCGGACGGGACTCGAACCCGCGACCCCCGGCGTGACAGGCCGGTATTCTAACCGACTGAACTACCGCTGCGCGTCGGTGCAACCTTTAACGTTGCGTCTTGCCCTAAAGCAAAACTCTCAAGAAGTGGTGGGTGATGACGGGATCGAACCGCCGACCCTCTGCTTGTAAGGCAGATGCTCTCCCAGCTGAGCTAATCACCCTTTGCTTCGTTGAGGCCGCGAAATTTACGCAGGTAACGGACCTAAGTCAATACCCTGCTTGAAGTTTTTCTGAAAAAGACAAAATTGCTTCAAGACGGCCATCCGCCCTACTCGCTGTAAATCATCTTCTTGCTCATGCCACCGTCCACGACAAACTCTTGTCCGGTGACAAAACCGGCCTGGCGCGACAGCAACCACGCCACCATCGCGGCCACATCCTCCACCGTGCCCACCCGGCCTGCCGGATGCTGGGCATGATCAGCATCGCTCAACGGCTCGGCACGCCGTGCAGCCGGGTCACGCGCGTCAATCCAGCCCGGGCTGACCGCATTGACCCGCACTTCCGGCCCCAGGCTCATGGCCAGTGCGTGAGTCAGGGCCAGCAAGCCGCCCTTGCTCGCCGCATAGGCTTCGGTGTCCGGCTCCGATTGACGGGCACGGGTCGAGGCCAGGTTGACGATCGCCCCGCCGTGAGCGCGCAGGTACGGCGCACAGTGCTTGGCCAGCAGCATCGGCCCGCTCAGGTTTACCGCCAGCACCCGGTTCCAGTAAGCCAGGTCGAGGCTTTCCAGGGTGATGTTGTGCGGGTCGGCTACGGCAGCGTTGCACACCAACGCGTCCAGGCGCCCGAACTGGCCGAGCACCTCGGCAACGCCCTGGGCCACCTGTTTCTCGTCAGCCACGTCCATAGTGATAAACCAGGCGTTGTCGCCCAGCACCTTGGACACCTTGGCACCGCGCTCGCGGTCCAGGTCGGTCAACACCACCTGCCAGCCTTCGCTGATCAGCCAGGCCGCGATACCGAGGCCGATGCCCCGCGCGGCGCCTGTCACCAACGCTACACGGCCGTTACTGGCCGTCGCCGCTTCCATGGACCACTCGATCACAAGGCCGCCAGCCCGCGAGCCAGGTCCGCTTGCAGGTCGGCCACATCTTCCAGGCCGACCGCGATGCGGATCAGGCTGTCGCGGATACCGGCCGCTTCACGCTCCGCCGGCGCCAGACGCCCGTGGGACGTGGTGCTCGGATGGGTGATGGTGGTCTTGCTGTCACCCAGGTTGGCGGTGATGGAGATCAGCCGCGTGGCGTCGATAAAGCGCCAGGCGCCCTCTTTGCCGCCTTTCACTTCAAAACTCACCACCGCGCCGAAACCACGCTGCTGGCGCTGGGCCAACTCGTGCTGCGGGTGACTCTTGAGGCCGGCGTAATGCACCTTCTCGATACCGTCCTGCTGCTCCAGCCACTCGGCCAGCGCCTGGGCGTTGGCGCAATGGGCCTTCATCCGCAGGTTGAGGGTTTCCAGGCCTTTGAGGAAGATCCAGGCGTTGAACGGGCTCAAGGTCGGGCCAGCGGTGCGCAGGAAGCCGACGACTTCCTTCATCTGCTCGCTGCGACCGGCCACCACACCGCCCATGCAACGACCCTGGCCGTCGATGAACTTGGTGGCCGAGTGCACGACGATGTCCGCGCCCAGCTTCAACGGTTGTTGCAGCGCCGGCGTGCAGAAGCAGTTGTCGACCACCAGCATCGCGCCCTTGGCGTGAGCCACTTCGGACAACGCGGCGATATCCACCAGCTCAGCCAGCGGGTTGGACGGCGACTCGACGAACAGCAGCTTGGTATTGGCCTTGATCGCCTTATCCCAGCCAGACAAGTCCGCCAGGGGCACGTAGTCCACTTCAATGCCGAAGCGCTTGAAATACTTTTCGAACAGGCTGATGGTCGAGCCGAACACGCTGCGCGACACCAACACATGGTCGCCCGCGCTGCAAAGGCTCATCACCACCGCCAGGATCGCTGCCATGCCGGTTGCCGTCGCCACCGCCTGCTCGGCCCCTTCCAGCGCCGCGATACGCTCTTCGAACGCACGCACGGTCGGGTTGGTGTAGCGCGAATACACGTTGCCCGGCACCTCACCGGCAAACCGCGCAGCCGCATCGGCCGCGGTGCGGAACACATAGCTGGAGGTGAAGAACATCGGATCACCGTGCTCACCTTCCGGGGTGCGGTGCTGGCCAGCGCGCACAGCCAGGGTATCGAAAGCTACGCCATCGAGGTCGCTGTCCAACCGACCGGCATCCCATTCCTGACTCATGCTGCCACTCCTTACTCAATTCTTTATTTAAGATACAAAACCGGCCCCTCAGGGCCGGTGTTTACTCAGTTGTTGTACAGATCGATGATCGCGCTGACCGCCTGGGTCTTGATCTTCGACGAGTCATTACGCGCCTGCTCGATCTTGTTCAGGTAGGCCTCGTCGACGTCACCGGTCACGTACTTGCCATCGAACACGGCGCAGTCGAACTGCTCGATCTTGATCTTGCCACCACCGACCGCTTCGATCAGGTCCGGCAGGTCCTGGTAGATCAGCCAGTCGGCGCCGATCAGGTCGGCCACGTCCTGGGTCGAACGGTTGTGAGCGATCAGCTCGTGGGCGCTCGGCATGTCGATGCCGTACACGTTCGGGTAACGCACAGCAGGCGCCGCGGAACAGAAGTACACGTTCTTCGCACCGGCTTCGCGGGCCATCTGGATGATCTGCTTGCACGTGGTGCCGCGCACGATGGAGTCGTCCACCAGCATCACGTTCTTGCCGCGGAATTCCAACTCGATGGCGTTGAGCTTCTGACGCACCGACTTCTTGCGCGCTGCCTGGCCGGGCATGATGAAGGTCCGGCCGATGTAGCGGTTCTTCACGAAGCCTTCGCGGAACTTGACGCCCAAGTGGTTGGCCAGCTCCAGCGCAGCGGTACGGCTGGTGTCCGGAATCGGGATCACCACGTCGATGTCGTGCTCAGGACGCTCGCGCAGGATCTTCTCGGCCAGCTTCTCGCCCATACGCAGGCGCGCTTTGTAGACCGAAACGCCGTCAATGATCGAATCCGGACGCGCCAGGTAGACGTGTTCGAAAATGCATGGGGTGAGTTTCGGCGCCACGGCGCACTGACGGGTGTGCAGCTTGCCGTCTTCGGTGATGTACACCGCTTCGCCCGGCGCGAGGTCGCGGATCAGGGTGAAGCCGAGCACGTCCAGGGACACGCTTTCGGAGGCGATCATGTACTCGACGCCTTCGTCGGTGTGACGCTGGCCGAACACGATCGGGCGGATGCCGTGGGGGTCACGGAAACCAACGATGCCATAACCGGTGACCATGGCCACGACGGCGTAGCCACCGACGCAACGGTTGTGCACGTCGGTCACGGCGGCAAACACGTCTTCTTCGGTCGGCTGCAGCTTGCCGCGCTGGGCCAGCTCGTGGGCGAACACGTTGAGCAGCACTTCCGAATCGGAACTGGTGTTGACGTGGCGCAGGTCAGATTCGTAGATCTCCTTGGCCAACTGTTCAACGTTGGTCAGGTTACCGTTGTGCGCCAGGGTGATGCCGTAAGGCGAGTTGACGTAAAACGGTTGAGCTTCGGCCGAAGTCGAGCTACCGGCAGTCGGATAACGCACATGGCCAATGCCCATGTGCCCGACCAGGCGCTGCATGTGACGCTGATGGAACACGTCACGAACCAGGCCATTGTCCTTGCGCAGGAATAACCGGCCGTCGTGGCTGGTCACAATACCGGCAGCGTCCTGGCCGCGGTGCTGGAGGACGGTTAGCGCGTCATACAGCGCCTGATTGACGTTCGACTTACCGACGATACCGACGATGCCACACATGCGACGCAACCCCTACTTAATGAATCTTGACTGAACACAACTTACTGAGGCGTTTTGGCCGGTAAGAGGTGCTCCTTGAACGGAAGGTCAGCGGGTACGCTGATTCCGCTGGCCAGCCACTGACTGCTCCACCCCAATATGAGGTTCTTGGACCAATCTGCAACCAATAGAAATTTTGGCACGAGTACCGACTCCTGCCACCACGAATCCTGCTGTACTGGCCCCAGGCTCAACAGCCCGACCGCCACAACCACCAGCAAGCCGCCACGTGCGGCGCCGAAGGCCATGCCGAGAAATCGATCGGTCCCGGAGAGGCCGGTGACACGTATCAACTCGCCAATAAGATAATTGACCATTGCCCCCACCAGCAGCGTGGCGATGAACATGATGGCGCAGCCCGCGATGACGCGAGCCGAAGGTGTCTCGATGTATCCGGCCAGGTAGACCGACAGTGAACCGCCGAACATCCAGGCTACGACTCCTGCGATGATCCAGGTCAGCAACGACAGTGCTTCTTTTACGAAGCCGCGGCTTAGACTGATCAAAGCGGAGATGGCGACGATGGCAACGATCGCCCAATCAACCCAGGTAAATGGCACAGTGCAGCCTACGGACAGATGAGGCGGCGCATTTTAGCAGAGCGCTGGGCTGTCGGTAAGCTGTGATTACGGCTGCTTTGCAAATCAATAGGTTGGGGTTAGAAAACCCGATTTCAACCACACCCCAAAACCCATGTGGGAGCTGACTTGCCTGCGATAGGGCCGGCACATTCAACATTACTGTTGATTGACCCACCCTCATCGCAGGCAAGCCAGCTCCCACATTTGGCTTGCATTCCAATCAGAGACTGGCGGTATTAACCGCGCTCAGGCTGGAAACGGGTCACGAAACCCTTGAGGTTCTGCTGGCGATCCAGCAGGTCCCGCAGCCGGTCCGCCTCGGCACGCTCGATCAGCGGTCCGATAAACACGCGGTTCTTGCCATCGGCGCTGCGGATATAGGCGTTATAACCCTGGCTGCGCAGTTTTTTCTGCAAGGCATCAGCACCTTCACGGTTGCCCAGGCTGGCCACTTGGATGGACCAGCTGATCGGCAAACCATTCGGGTCGATGCGGCTCTGACCCACATCCGGCTTACCCGGCGCAGCCGGTTGCGGCGCTACCGGTTTGGGCGCAGGTGCTGGGGCAGCGGGCTTCGCGGCTGCCACCGGCGCAGCAGGCGCTGGCTTGACCACTGGCACACTCGGCTGCACAGGCGCTGAAGGCGGCTGCTGGGCAGCCACTTCCGCATCGCTCGGCACCGGCTCTTCCTCCGGCAATGCCTGGGGCTCGGGCACCACCACCGGCTCAACCTGTACCTGGGGCACTGCAGGCGCCTGGGGCGCAGCCGGGGCCTCTACGACAACCTGGCGCTGCTCGTCCTGGCGGGAAAACAGCATCGGCAAAAAAATCACCGCCAACGCCACCAGAACCAGGGCTCCGACCATTCGCTGCTTGTATGCGCTATCCAGTAATGCCATGTGCAGCTTCCTCCGTGGAGCGCCGGGCCAACCACTCAAGCGCCTCGGCAACACAATAAAATGATCCGAACAACAGAATCTCATCGTCAGGTGTGGCAACGGCGCACTGCGCCTCAAGGGCATCAGTCACGCTTGCATACGACGCCACCGGCGCACCAAGGTTCTGCAAGGCCGCTTCAAGCTCGGCGGCCGGGCGGCTACGCGGCGTATCCAGCGGCGCTACAGCCCAGGCCTGGACATTGCCCAGCAAGGGCGCAACCACGCCCTCCAGGTCCTTGTCGGCCAGCAAGCCAAACACGGCAAGGCGGCGACCGGCCGGCGGCGTGCGGGACAAACGCTGCGCCAAGTACTCGGCCGCATGGGGATTGTGTCCCACGTCCAGCAACAGGTTCAGGCGCTTACCCTGCCATTCGAACTCACGACGATCCAGACGCCCCACCACGCGAGTCGCCAGCAAGGTAGCGGCGATCTGCTCGGCACTCCAAGGCAGGTCCAGCAGCAGATAGGCCTGCAGGGCCAGTGCGGCATTTTCCATCGGCAGGTTCAGCAACGGCAGGTCGCGCAACTCGACAACTTGGCCGCGTCCATCACGCCCACGCCATTGCCAGTGCTGCTCACCGATCTCCAGGCTGAATTCGCGGCCACGCAGGAAGAACGGGCAATCCAGCTCACGCACCTTGTCGAGCAAGGTGTGCGGCGGGTCAAGATCACCACACAGCGCCGGCTTGCCCTGGCGGAAGATCCCGGCCTTTTCAAAGGCGACGGACTCGCGGGTATTGCCCAGATAATCGGCGTGGTCCACACCAATGCTGGTGATCAACGCCAGGTCGGCGTCCACCACATTGACCGTGTCCAGGCGCCCGCCCAGGCCAACTTCCAGCACGACCACATCCAGCTGGGCACGCTCGAACAGCCAGAACGCCGCCAGGGTGCCCATTTCGAAGTAAGTCAGGGAAATCTCGCCACGCCCGGCATCGAGTGCGGCGAAGGCTTCGCAGAGTTGCTCATCAGTGGCTTCGACGCCATTGAGCTGCACCCGCTCGTTATAACGCAGCAGGTGCGGGGAATTGTACACGCCCACTTTCAGCCCTTGGGCTTGCAGCAGCGCGGCGACAAAGGCGCAGGTAGAGCCTTTGCCGTTGGTACCGGTCACCGTGATCACGCGCGGTGCCGGGCGGCCCAACCCGAGGCGGGCCGCTACCTGTTGCGAGCGCTCCAGGCCCATGTCGATGGCGGACGGATGCAACTGCTCAAGGTAGGCGAGCCATTCGCCCAGGGTACGTTGGGTCATAGGTTTGCTGGCACCGGTGGCACGACGATCGGTTCGACTTTAGGCGCAACGTACACAGGGGTAGGCAGGCCCATCATCTGTGCCAGCAGATTACCCAGGCGTGGGCGCAGCTCGCCACGCGGGATGATCAGGTCGATGGCGCCGTGCTCCAGCAGGAACTCGCTGCGCTGGAAGCCTTCCGGCAGTTTTTCACGCACGGTCTGCTCAATCACGCGAGGGCCGGCAAAGCCGATCAGGGCCTTTGGTTCGCCAACGATCACGTCACCCAGCATCGCCAGGCTGGCGGAAACGCCGCCGTAGACCGGGTCGGTGAGCACGGAGATGAACGGAATGCCTTCTTCACGCAGACGCGCCAGTACCGCAGAGGTCTTGGCCATTTGCATCAGGGAAATCAGGGCTTCCTGCATGCGCGCACCACCGGAGGCGGCGAAGCAGATCATCGGGCAACGGTTTTCCAGGGCGTAGTTGGCAGCGCGCACAAAGCGCTCACCGACGATGGCACCCATGGAGCCGCCCATGAACGAGAACTCGAACGCCGACACCACGACAGGCATGCCCAGCAGCTTGCCGCTGACGGAAATCAACGCGTCTTTCTCGCCGGTCTGCTTTTGCGCAGCGGTCAGGCGGTCCTTGTACTTCTTGCCGTCGCGGAACTTGAGACGGTCGACCGGCTCCAGGTCAGCACCCAGCTCGTTGCGACCTTCTGCATCAAGGAAGATGTCGATGCGGGCGCGGGCGCCGATACGCATGTGGTGGTTGCACTTGGGGCAAACGTCCAGGGTCTTTTCCAGCTCCGGGCGGTACAGCACCGCGTCGCAGGATGGGCACTTGTGCCACAGACCTTCAGGAACCGAGCTTTTCTTCACCTCGGAACGCATGATCGAAGGGATCAGTTTGTCTACTAACCAGTTGCTCATGCTTTCTTTCTCCAGTACCGGTGGCTTGAACACAGCCCCGCGTATGCCCTTGAGCTAAATTCATATGTGGCGATGACGCATGCAGGACGGGGTCAGGTGTTCGACCGGCCATTTCCTGCACACTTCCTCAGCCTTCCAGACAACCTGCCCGTGCAAGGTTGCCACTTCATTTCCGGGCCTCCCGCAGGCGGCGCCGGGCTGTTTTACACAGTGGTAGTTATGGACGGCGGCAGACTGCCAGCCGTCACATCCCGCCACTGCTGTTGCGCACGGCTTGCATGAATGCGCGAATCTTGGCGTGATCCTTGATGCCCTTGCCCTGCTCCACCCCACCGCTGACATCCACGGCATACGGGCGCACCTGCTCAATCGCAGCCCCGACATTCGCGGGGTTGAGCCCGCCCGCCAGGATGATCGGCTTGCTCAGGCCCTCGGGAATCAGCGACCAATCGAACGCCTCCCCCGTCCCCCCGGGTACGCCTTCGACATAGGTGTCCAACAAAATCCCGCGAGCGCCGGTGTAGGCCGCGCATGCCGCCGCGATATCGTCGCCGGCCTTGACGCGCAACGCCTTGATGTAAGGGCGCTGGTAGCTTTCGCACTCATCAGGGCTTTCGTCACCGTGAAACTGCAGCATGTCCAGCGGCACGGCATCCAGGGTTTCGTTGAGTTCACAGCGGCTGGCGTTGACGAACAAGCCCACGGTGGTCACGAACGGCGGCAGCGCGGCGATGATCGCCCGTGCCTGCAAGACATTCACCGCACGCGGGCTCTTGGCGTAAAACACGAAACCGATGGCATCCGCCCCCGCTTCGACTGCCGCCAGCGCGTCTTCTATGCGGGTAATCCCGCAAATCTTGCTGCGAACGGCGGACATGTCGTGAAAACCTCAGGCATCGGACCGATAAAGTCCCGGATGGTAACAAAAGCTTTTCCGGGCGTCAGCCGCCAAGTTCGCTGAAACCGGTGAGGAAGTGTGGCCCGATGAAACGTTCCGGCAATTCGAACTCGTCGCGATACTCCACATCCACCAGGTACAGGCCGAAAGGGTGAGCCGTCACGCCGCCGGTACGGCGGATCCGGCTTTCCAGCACCTCCTTGGCCCATTCCACCGGGCGCTCGCCCGTGCCGATGGTCATCAACACACCGGCAATGTTGCGCACCATGTGATGCAGGAACGCCCCGGCGCGGATATCCAGCACGATCATCTTGCCGTGACGGGTCACCCGCAGGTGGTGGACTTCCTTGATCGGCGACTTGGCCTGGCACTGGCCGGCGCGGAACGCACTGAAGTCATGCACGCCGACCAGATACTGCGCGGCCTCGGCCATGCGGTCTGCGTCCAGCGGGCGGTGGTTCCAGGTGATTTCTTCGTTGAGGTGCGCCGGGCGGATCTGATCGTTGTAGATCACGTAGCGGTAGCGCCGGGCGATGGCCTTGAAGCGCGCATGAAAGTGCGCAGGCATGACCTTGGCCCAACTGACGCTGACATCATGGGGCAAGTTGATATTGGCGCCCATGACCCACGCCTTCATCGAGCGCTCGGCTTGGGTATCGAAGTGCACCACCTGGCCACAGGCGTGCACACCCGCGTCCGTACGCCCGGCGCACATCAACGACACCGGCGAGTCGGCGACCTTCGACAAGGCGTTTTCCAGGGTTTCCTGCACCGTCGGTACACCCGAGGCCTGGCGCTGCCAGCCGCGATAGCGCGAGCCTTTGTATTCCACGCCCAGGGCGATGCGGTAAAAGCCTGCGGCCGCCATTTCGGCAGCCGGGTTATCTATATTTGCCAAGAACTGAGAGCCTGATGAGTTGCGCAAAGGTGGCCATTATAAAGGCCGAAATAGCGAGATGGGCGCTTTTGTTAAGGACTGGCGCCGAGCCAAATGTGGGAGCGGGCTTGCTCGCGAATGCGCAGTGTCAGTCACTGCAAATGGTGACTGAACCATCGTATTCGCGAGCAAGCCCGCTCCCACATTAGAGTTTCGTCGCCCGTCAGATACGGCCGAGCATTTCCTTGGCCTCGCCGCGCTGAACCTCGTCACCTTCGGTCAGCACTTCGCTGAGAATGTCCCGCGCACCGTCGGCATCCCCCATGTCGATATAGGCCTGGGCCAGGTCCAGCTTGGTCGCGACTTCATCGGTGCCGGAGAGGAAATCGAATTCCGGCTCATCGCCTCCCAGCGCCGCGTCTTCAGCAGTAAAGGACGGCTCGATGGGCGGATGCTCCAGACTCTGGGACAGACGATCCAACTCAGCGTTGACGTCATCCAGCTCCGACGCAAATGCATCGGGCTTGGCAGCGCCAGGCGCCTCTGGCTCATCGGCCAGGGACAGGTCGAAGTCTTCCGGCAGGTCGAAATCGTCCAGCGCAGCCGGCGTGAGGGTCGGCGGTTCAACGGCTGGCACGTCCTTCATCTGGTCTTCAAGGCCCGAGAGGAAGTCGTCATCGGACTGCGCAGAGCCCGGCGCGTCCAGTTGCAGGTCCAGGTCAAAGTCCGACAGATCGTCCGGGCTGGCCTTGGCATCGGTCTGCTGTTGCAGCACCGACTCAAAGCTCAACTCATCATCCGGGATGACCACAGCCGGGGAAGCCGCTTCCAGGTCGTCCAGGCTCAGGTCGAAATCGGTGTCGAACGCATCAGCCTCGGGAGCAGGCGTCGGCGCCGGTGCGGCCGGTTTGTCTTCCAGCAGGTCCTTGACGTACTGGGCGTCCAGCGCGGCGGCGGCAACCGCGGCGCTGACACCGGCCGCCAACACGGCCATGGCCGGGAAGCGCGACTTGAGCTGTTCAACCTGGGCATGGTTTTCACCATTGGCCACCAGTTGACGCTCCTGAGTCACGAAACCGTCCTTATCGTTTTGCAGGCCGTAGACTTCCATCAGCTTCAAACGCAGGTCGCTGCGCTTGGGCTCGTGCTTGATCGCCTGCTCCAGCACATCGGCGGCCTGGTTCAGGTGGCCGCGATCGATATGGGACTGGGCCTGCGCCAGGGCGTCGCTGGAATTCATCGGGGCCACTGCAACGGCCAATGGCGCGAGCACGGAGGCAACGGTTGGTGTGATTACCGGCTCCTCAACCACCGGGGCGGGGGTTGGGGCCGCTGCCAGCTTTACATTGGGAGCTGGCACCTCCAGGCCTTCGAAGCTGTCTGGTGGCAGGTCATGATCGAGGTTGGAGGTGAACTCCGGCTCTTCCGCCAGCGCCCGCGCCATGCGCAGGTGTTTTTCCTCTTCGCGGCGAGCGTTGCGATGGCGCGCCCACAGCAGCAGGAGCAGCAACACCACCAGGCCCGCCGCACCGCCGACCACGCCGAGCACGATCGGGTTGGTCAGCAGGTCGTTGAATTTGTCTTCGGCCGAGGCAGGCGCGGCTTGCGGCTTGATCGGCTCAGGGGCTGGCGCAGTGGCTTCCGGGGTCGCAGGCGCAGGCGTGGCAGGTGCCGCGGCGGCCGGAGCGTTGGCCAACTGCGCCGACATCGCTGCCGTCGCAGGGGCAGCAGCCGGGTCGCCTTTTTCGGCCTGCAAGCGCGCCAGCTGATCGTTTTTCAGCTGGATCAGCTTTTGCAGCTTGTCCAACTGGCTTTGCAGATCGGCCGCACGGCTTTTCAGTTCTTCATTGTCGCGACGGGTGGTGTCCAGTTGTTCCTGAGTCATCGCCAGCTTGTCGCTCAGGGCGCGGTTGTCACCCGCCTTGCCCTTCGCGCCTTTTTTGGCGGACTCGGCCGAGACCAGGCTCAGGTTGTCCTGGGTGTTGGTGCTTGAGGGTGCACTGCCCGCCTGGGTCCGCTTGGTGGCGTCCAGTTGTTGCTTGCCGGCCACCGGGTTCGTCGCCGCGCGACGGCCCTGGCGCCAGGCATTGTTCTGCGCAGTCACCTCGGCAATGGCCTTCGATTGCGGCAGGCTGGTGGCTTGCACACGATCCGGCAGGCGCAGGACCTGGCCGGTTTTCAAACGGTTGATATTGCCATCGATGAAGGCATCCGGGTTGAGCGCCTGGATCGCCAGCATCGTTTGCTGCACCGACGCGCCATTACGGTTCTTCTCGGCGATTTCCCACAGGGTGTCGCGCGAAGTCGTGGTGTGCTGGGCCGGTTTGCTGAAGGCAGGCGCGGTATTCGCCGGCGCGCTCAAACGCACTGTCGGCGCAGGAGCCGCTGCCGTCGGTGCAGGTGTTGCCTGATCGAACTTGGACGGGTCGAGCAGCACGCTGTAGTCGCGCATCAGGCGGCCATTGGGCCATTGCACCTGCAGCAGGAAGCGTATGTAGGAATCGGGCAACGGCTTGCTGGAGGTGACACGCACCACGCTGCGCCCGTTAGGGTTGATGACCGGGGTAAACGTCAGGTCATTGAGGAATGCCTGGCGATCGACGCCCGCATCTACAAACGCCTGGGACGACGCCAGGCTCGGGGTGATCTCGGACGCGGTGAGGCCACCGACATCGAGCAGTTCGATTTCCACCGACAACGGCTGGTTCAACTTCGACTTGAGGGTCATTTCCCCCAGCTGCAGCGCCTGCGCCATACCGGAGGACAGCGCCGAGGCGGCCGCTATTGCTAACACCAGTTTGCGAACTTGAACCATAGCCTCATCCTTTGTCTGAACACTCCCCGGCCCGCGAGAAGGTTGGTAACCGCTGCCATAAGGCATGGCGAGCCGATAGGTCACCGACGCGCATCTTTTGCTGCTTGGGGCCAAGCATAGCGCCTGGCTAGAATCAATCTACAAATTGCCGCCAAGTATCTTTTACGCAAGGCCTTTTATCAACAACTGCGCCAGCTGCACCGCATTCAGGGCGGCGCCTTTGCGTACGTTATCTGACGTCAGCCACAGATTTAGTTCCGCGGGGTCATCCACACCTGCGCGAACCCGGCCCACGTAGACCACGTCCTGGCCCACCGCATCGCCCACGGCCGTTGGGTAATCGCCCTCCTCGACCAGCTCGATACCCGGTGCAGCCTCAAGCACGCGGTTGACGACCGCCAGATCGACCGGCGCCCCCAGTTGCAATGACACAGTCAGGCTATCGCCAAAAAACACCGGGGCTTGAACGCAGGTTGCGGAAATCTTCAGCAACGGCATGTCCAGTACTGCGCGCAGCTCGTGTACGAGGCGTTTCTCCAGGGCTGTATGACCTTGGGCGTCTGGCTTGCCGACCTGGGCCAGCAGGTTGAAGGCCATTTGCCGATCAAAGAACTGCGGCTCCAGCGGTCGCACGTTCAACAGCTCGGCGGTCTGCCGGGCCAACTCACTGACGGCTTCGCGGCCCTGGGCCGACACCGCCAGGTTGGCGGTGACGCTGACGCGCTGGATATCGAGCAACCCGCGCAACGGCGCCAGCACCACTGCCAGATTGGTGGCCGATGGGCTTGGACTACCGAGCTGAAATGGTTTGCTCAGCCCGCTCAACACGTGCGCATTGGCCTCCGGTACAACCTGAGGCGCTTGTTCTGCAGGCAAGGCACCGGACAGATCGATCACCGAGCAACCCGCCGCCGTAGCACGCGGGGCGAAGCTCAAGGTTACAGCCGGGCCCGCGGCAAAGAACGCCAACTGCACCTTGCTGAAATCGAACTCGTCGACTTCCTTGACCCGCACGTTCTTGCCGCGAAACGGCACGGACGCACCGGCCGAGTTGCTGCCGGCCAGCAAATGCAGGGCACCCACCGGGAAGTCCAGTTCTTCGAGGATCTGCACCAGGGTTTCACCGACAGTGCCGGTGGCGCCGATCACGGCGATATCAAAGGTCTGGGTCATGGGGGCTGCCTCGGGCATTGCGGGGGGAGCGGCACTTTACCGGGTGGCTGGGGGTGAGGCAATTGAACCGGCTTATGCGGTGGAGCTGATGGCCCTATCGCAGGCAAGCCAGCTCCCACATTTGACCGTGTTCACAAATCAAAATGCGGGAGCTGCGGTGCGACGATTCGACTTGCCTGCAATGGCGACCTCAAGAACAACAAAAAACCCGCGCCTGTCACCAGAACGCGGGTTTTTCTTATTGCCTTACGCGATCAACGCTCCAGCAAGATCCGCAGCATGCGGCGCAGCGGTTCGGCCGCGCCCCACAGCAGTTGGTCGCCAACGGTGAACGCGCCCAGGTACTGGGTGCCCATGTTCAGCTTGCGCAGGCGGCCCACCGGTACGTTCAGGGTGCCGGTGACCTTGGTCGGGCTCAGCTCCTGCATGCTGATGTCGCGGTTGTTCGGCACCAGCTTGACCCATGGGTTGTGCTGGCTGATCAACGCTTCGATATCGGCGATCGGCACGTCTTTGTTCAGCTTGATGGTCAGTGCCTGGCTGTGGCAGCGCATCGCGCCGATACGCACGCAGATGCCGTCCACCGGGATCGGGCTCTTGAAGCGACCGAGGATCTTGTTGGTCTCGGCCTGGGCCTTCCACTCTTCGCGGCTCTGGCCGTTCGGCAGCTCTTTGTCGATCCACGGGATCAGGCTGCCGGCCAATGGCACGCCGAAGTTCTCGGTCGGGTAGGCATCGCTGCGCATGGCTTCGGCCACGCGGCGGTCGATGTCGAGGATCGCGCTGGCCGGGTCGGCCAGTTGATCGGCCACGGCCGCGTGGGTCGCGCCCATCTGCTTGATCAGCTCACGCATGTTCTGCGCGCCGGCACCGGAGGCCGCCTGATAGGTCATGGCACTCATCCACTCGACCAGGCCGGCTTCGAACAAGCCACCCAGGCCCATCAGCATCAGGCTGACGGTGCAGTTGCCGCCGACGTAGTTCTTGGTGCCCGCATCCAACTGCTGGTCGATGACCTTGCGGTTCACCGGGTCGAGGATGATCACCGCGTCGTCCTGCATGCGCAGGCTCGACGCGGCGTCGATCCAGTAACCCTGCCAGCCGGCTTCGCGCAGCTTGGGGAAGACTTCGCTGGTGTAGTCGCCACCCTGGCAGGTCAGAATCACGTCGAGGGTTTTCAGCTCTTCAATGCTGTAGGCGTCCTTGAGCGGGGCAATATCCTTGCCCACAGACGGCCCTTGGCCACCCACATTCGAAGTGGTGAAAAACACCGGCTCAATAAGATCGAAATCCTGCTCTTCCAGCATCCGCTGCATGAGCACGGAACCGACCATACCGCGCCAACCGATCAGACCTACACGTTTCATCGCAACTACACCTTGTTAAAAAGTGGGCCGCCTGCAGCAAACTTCTGCAAGGGGGCCCGAGAGATTACAGATTCCGCAGCGCGGCGACTACTGCGTCGCCCATTTCTTGCGTTCCAACTTTGGTGCAACCCTGCGACCAGATGTCGCCGGTGCGCAAACCCTGGTCCAGCACCAGGCTCACGGCCTTCTCGATGGCGTCGGCCGCTTCACTCAGGTTGAAGCTGTAACGCAGCATCATCGACACCGACAGAATGGTCGCCAGTGGGTTGGCAATGCCTTGGCCTGCGATGTCTGGCGCCGAACCGTGGCAAGGCTCGTACATGCCCTTGTTGTTGGTGTCCAGGGACGCCGACGGCAGCATGCCGATGGAGCCGGTGAGCATCGAGGCCTGGTCGGACAGGATGTCGCCGAACAGGTTGTCGGTGACGATCACGTCGAACTGCTTGGGTGCGCGCACCAGTTGCATGGCAGCGTTGTCGACGTACATGTGGCTCAGTTCGACATCCGGGTAGTCCTTGGCCACTTCTTCGACGATTTCACGCCACAGCTGGCTGGAGGCCAACACGTTGGCCTTGTCCACCGAGCAGACCTTCTTGCCACGCACACGGGCCATGTCGAAGCCGACACGGGCGATACGGCGGATTTCGCTTTCGCTGTACGGCAGGGTGTCGTAGGCCTGGCGTTCGCCATTCTCCAACTCACGCACGCCACGTGGCGAGCCAAAGTAGATACCGCCGGTCAGTTCACGCACGATCAGGATGTCCAGGCCCGCGACCACGTCCGGCTTGAGGCTCGACGCATCAGCCAATTGCGGGTAGAGGATCGCCGGGCGCAGGTTGCCGAACAGGCCCAGTTGCGCACGGATCTTCAACAGGCCGCGCTCAGGGCGGATGTCACGTTCGATCTTGTCCCATTTCGGGCCACCCACGGCGCCGAGCAGTACGGCGTCCGCCGCACGGGCGCGGTCCAGGGTTTCATCGGCCAGCGGTACGCCGTGCTTGTCGATGGCGGCGCCGCCGATCACGTCGTGGCTCAGCTCGAAGCCCAGGCTGTACTTGGTGTTGGCCAATTCCAGGACCTTGACCGCTTCGGCCATGATTTCCGGACCAATACCGTCGCCAGGGAGAATCAGAATCTGCTTGCTCATGGGTTCCTCATTTCATCAAGCGGCCTGCCCGCGGGCAGGTCGGGAAAAATCGATCAGCGCTCGGCAAACACCACCAGCACGTCGGTGCTGAAGGTGCCGTCGGCTTGAATGTCGTAGTAGTCACGCACTTCCTGACCCATCGCCTGTTGCAGCTCAAGGATGGCTGCGCGCAGCACCTCTGGCGTGCGCATGCGCTCGACCCACGAGGTGTATTCCAGGCGCAAGCGTTGGCGGCTGCTGTTGCGCACATGCAGGCCGGACTCACTGAGCTGCTGCATCCACTCGGCGGCGCTGTAGTCACGCACGTGGCTGGTGTCGCGCAGCACTTCGACGGTTTGCAGGTAAGTGTCCAACAGCGGGCTGCCCGGTGACAAGACGTCGACAAAGGCCGCCACGCCGCCCGGCTTCAGCACCCGGCGCACTTCGCGCAGGGCCAGGCCGAGGTCGCTCCAGTGGTGGGCCGAATAACGGCTGAACACGAAGTCGAACTCGCCATCGGCGAACGGCAAGCGTTCGGCGGCGCCGTGCACGGTGCGGATGTTGCCCAGGTTACGGTCTTTCGCAGCGGCGGCGACCACGTCGAGCATCTGCTGGGACAGGTCGTAGGCCACCACTTCGTTGACCAGCGGCGCAACGTGGAAGCTGACATGACCGGCACCGCAGCCCAAATCCAGCAGTCGCGCACTGCCCTGCCCGGCCAACTCGGCCTGCAGCAGCGCAAATTCGGTGCCTTGGGCGTGCACGGCACTGCTCAGGTAGGCGGAGGCTTGCTCGCCGAATTGTTTTTGCACGACTTGGGTGTGGGCGGTGGTGGTCATGGTGGTTTTTCCTTGGGTTTTGGGGTGGTTGTACGGGCGCTATCGCCGGCAAGCCAGCTCCTACAGTTGGAATGCATTCCAATGTGGGAGCCAGGCTTGCCCGCGATGGGGCCTGCACGGTCTACCGCCAATCAAGCATCGCGAAACAACCAAGGCTGGCTCGCCCGGTGCTTGGCTTCAAACGCGGCAATCGCGTCGCCGTCCTGCAAGGTCAGGCCGATGTCGTCCAGGCCATTGAGCAGGCAGTGCTTGCGGAAAGCGTCCACTTCAAAGTGATACACCTTGCCATCCGGACGGGTCACGGTCTGCGCGGCCAGGTCGACGGTGAGCTGGTAGCCCTCCTCGGCCTCCACTTGCTTGAACAGCTCATCCACTTCGGCATTGCTCAAGATGATCGGCAGCAAGCCGTTCTTGAAGCTGTTGTTGAAGAAGATGTCGGCATAGCTCGGCGCGATGATGCTGCGAAAGCCATATTCTTCCAGGGCCCATGGCGCGTGTTCACGGCTGGAACCACAACCGAAGTTCTCGCGGGCCAGCAGCACACTGGCGCCTTGGTAGCGTTCGGCGTTGAGCACGAAGTCCTTGTTCAGCGGGCGCTTGGAGTTGTCCTGGTAGGCGTAACCCACGTCCAGGTAGCGCCACTCGTCGAACAGGTTGGGGCCGAAACCGGTGCGCTTGATCGACTTCAAGAACTGCTTGGGGATGATCTGGTCGGTGTCGACGTTGGCACGATCCAAAGGGGCGACAAGGCCGGTGTGTTGGGTAAAAGCACGCATCGGGTATTCCTCAGATCAATTCGCGAACGTCGATGAAACGACCGTTGACGGCAGCGGCAGCCGCCATGGCCGGGCTGACCAGGTGAGTACGCCCACCGGCGCCCTGGCGCCCTTCGAAGTTACGGTTGGAGGTGGAGGCGCAATGCTCGCCCGACTCCAAGCGGTCCGGGTTCATCGCCAGGCACATCGAGCAGCCTGGCTCGCGCCATTCAAAACCGGCTTCGAGGAAGATCTTGTCCAGGCCTTCGGCTTCGGCTTGCGCTTTCACCAGGCCCGAACCCGGCACCACGATGGCTTGCTTGATGGTCGAGGCCACTTTACGGCCTTTGGCGATGACGGCTGCGGCGCGCAGGTCTTCGATCCGCGAGTTGGTGCAGGAACCGATGAACACGCGATCCAACTGGATATCGGTGATCGCCTGGTTGGCCTGCAAGCCCATGTACTTCAAGGCGCGCTCGATGGAACCGCGCTTGACCAGGTCGGTTTCCTTGGCCGGGTCCGGCACGTTCTGGTCGACGGCCAACACCATTTCCGGCGAGGTGCCCCAGCTGACTTGCGGCTTGATCTGGGCAGCGTCGAGCTCGACCACGGTGTCGAACACCGCATCGGCGTCGGAGACCAGGTCTTTCCAGGCTTCGACAGCGGCCTCCCAATCGGCACCTTGCGGAGCGAATGGACGGCCTTTTACGTATTCAACGGTCTTTTCGTCCGCCGCCACCATGCCCACGCGGGCACCGGCTTCGATGGACATGTTGCAGATGGTCATGCGGCCTTCGATGGACAGGTCGCGGATCGCGCTGCCGGCGAACTCGATGGCGTGGCCATTACCGCCGGCGGTGCCGATCTTGCCGATCACGGCGAGCACGATGTCCTTGGCGGTCACGCCGAACGGCAAGGTGCCCTCGACCTTGACCAACATGTTCTTCATCTTTTTGGCGACCAGGCACTGGGTGGCGAACACATGTTCCACCTCGGAAGTGCCGATGCCATGGGCCAAGGCGCCGAACGCACCGTGGGTGGAGGTGTGGGAGTCACCGCAGACCACGGTCATGCCCGGCAAGGTGGCACCCTGCTCCGGGCCGATCACGTGAACGATCCCTTGACGCACGTCATTCATCTTGAATTCGGTGATGCCATATTCGTCGCAGTAGTCGTCGAGGGTCTGCACCTGCAAGCGCGACACCTGGTCGGCGATGGCGTCGATGCCGCCTTTGCGCTCGGGAGTGGTCGGTACGTTGTGGTCCGGTGTGGCGATGATGGAGTCGACGCGCCAAGGCTTGCGCCCGGCCAGCCGCAGGCCTTCGAACGCTTGGGGCGAGGTCACTTCATGGATGATGTGACGGTCGATATAGATCAGCGACGAACCATCGTCGCGCCGTTTCACTTCATGGGAATCCCAAAGCTTGTCGTAAAGCGTTTTGCCGGCCATCAGTCGGTCCTCATCAGCGGTATTTCATACGCCGGGCTTTTCAATAACCCTTTGGCTTGTGAGGCTGATGGTATGGCGCTACATTAAATAACTCAAATTCATATTTTTTATGCTTTGGATTACCAACTGGAATACAGCAATGGACCTGGCCAACCTCAATGCCTTTATCGCCATCGCCGAGACCGGCAGCTTCTCCGGCGCCGGCGAACGCCTGCACCTGACCCAACCGGCCATCAGCAAGCGCATTGCCGGCCTTGAGCAACAATTGAAGGTGCGCCTGTTTGATCGCCTGGGCCGTGAAGTCGGCCTGACCGAGGCCGGGCGGGCCTTGCTGCCCCGCGCCTATCAGATCCTCAACGTGCTGGATGACACCCGCCGCGCCCTCACCAACCTCACCGGCGAAGTCAGCGGGCGGCTCACTCTGGCCACCAGCCATCACATTGGCTTGCACCGCCTGCCCCCGGTGCTGCGCACCTTTACCCGGGAATACCCCAACGTGGCGCTGGATATTCAGTTCCTCGATTCGGAAGTGGCCTACGAAGAAATCCTCCACGGCCGCGCCGAAGTGGCGGTGATCACCCTGGCGCCCGACCCGCACAACCTCGTCCGCGCCACGCCGGTCTGGGATGACCCGCTGGATTTCGTGGTCGCGCCGGAACACAGCCTCACCAGCAACGGCACCGTCAGCCTGGCGGATATCGCCAAGCACCCGGCAGTTTTCCCCGGTGGCAACACCTTTACCCACCATATTGTCAGCCGGCTGTTCGAAGCCCAGGGCCTCACGCCGAACATCGCGATGAGCACTAACTACCTGGAAACTATCAAGATGATGGTCTCCATCGGCCTGGCCTGGAGCGTGTTGCCGCGCACCATGCTCGATGATCAGGTGGCAAGTATCGCTTTGCCGGGCATACAGCTCAGTCGCCAGCTAGGCTATATCGTGCACACCGAAAGGACGCTGTCGAACGCTGCGCGGGCTTTCATGAGCCTATTGGATGCACAGGTCGATCTGCCAGGGATACCGGCATGAAGCTGTGCGGCCTCAAGGCCTGAACCAACCCGCGCCGAACGCCCATCGAGCCAAGGCCCTTTGATAATGCGCAACCCCGTCGATTCCGTGCCACCCCTGCCCCGCATCTACGCCCTTGACCCTCAAGAGGCGGAACAGAGCTGGGACAGCGCCCCACAGCTGCTGGCAGCGCTGAACGCTGCCCGGCTGGGTGCGTGGTGCTGGGAAATCGACAGCGGGCGCATCAGCTGGTCGCGGGGCACCCAGGCGCTGTTCGGCTTCGACCCCCGGCAGCCGCTGCCCAAGGACCTGGACTACCTCGACCTGCTCGCCCCCGAAGACAGTGCCCGTGTGGTGCGGGCCTTTCATGCCGTGCTGGCCGGCGAACCGTTCGAGCAGGCCATGCACCACCGCATCCAATGGCCCGACGGCAGCCTGCACTGGCTGGAAATCAACGGCAGCCTGGCGCCAGACAAGGCCGGCCGCCGTCGCATGATCGGGGTGATCCGCGAAATCACCCACCAGCGCGAACGGGAAAATGCCCTTGGCCACTCCGAAAAACGCTTCGCCACGCTGTTTCACCTGTGCCCGAACATGGTGTTGCTCACCCGCCAGTCCGACGGCCTGATCAGCGAGGCCAACCAGTATTTCGAGATGCTGTTCGGTTGGCCGGTCGCCGACGTCATCGGCCGTACCACCCTCGACCTTGGCCTGTGGCGCCACCCCGAACAGCGTGCGCTGCTGGTCAAGACGACCCAGCGCAAAGGCGAGCCGATCACCATGGAGGTGCAGTTTTGTGCCAGCAACGGCCAGATCCACGATGGCACCCTCAGCGCGCAGAAAGTCGAGCTGGAGGGCGAGGCCTACCTGATCAGTACGTTCCTGGACACCACCGAGCGCAAAAACGCCGAGCAGGCCCTCAAGGACAGCCAGGAGCGCCTCGACCTGGCCCTGGACTCGGCGCAGTTGGGCACCTGGGACTGGCACATCCCCACCGGCATGCTCTACGGCTCGGCCCGCGCCGCCCAATTGCACGGCCTGCCGCCCGAACCCTTCCATGAATCCTTCGATGCATTTTTCGAGGGCATGTCCGATGAAGACCGCGAAGGCATGCGCAACGCCTACCGCAGCCTGCGCGAAGGCCCTGAAGGTAACTATCAACTGACCTATCGCGTGCTGATGGAGGACGGCAGCCCGCGCTATCTGGAAAGCCGCGCACGCCTGTACCGCGATGACGCCGGCAAGCCGCTGCGCATGGCCGGCACCTTGTTGGACATCACCGACCAGGTGGAACGCGAGCAACGCCTGACTGCTTCCGAAGAAAAGTTCGCCAGCCTGTTCCAGGCCAGCCCCGACCCCATTTGCGTCACGTGCCTGGACAGCGGCGAATTCATCGAGATCAACCCCGCCTTTACCCAGACGTTCGGCTGGACAGCCGCCGAGGTCATCGACAAGAGCGCCGACCAGATCGGCCTGTGGGACGACTCCAGCAAACGCCTGCAGCGCATCGAGCGAGTGATTCGCGAGCAATCGTTGAGCAATGTGGCGATTGTGGTGCATCACAAGAACGGCCAGAGCCTGACCTGCGTGATTTCCAGCCGGCTGATCAAGGTCGGCGACCAGCCGTGCATCGTCACCACCTTGCGCGACATTACCCAGCAACAGCGTTCGGAAGCGGCGCTGAAGGCCAGTGAAGAGAAGTTCGCCAAGGCCTTCCATTCCAGCCCCGACGCCATTTCCATCACCGAGCGCGATACCGGCCGGTACGTGGAGGTCAATGACGGGTTCTGCCGACTGACCGGTTATCGCGCCGAAGAAGCCATCGGCCTCACCCTGTACCAGATCGGCATCTGGGCCGATGAAAACCAGCGCGCTGCGCTGCTGGCGGAGTTGCAGATCAAGGGGCGCATCCATCACCTGGAAATGCTCTGGCATAACAAGCGCGGCGAGTTGCTGGCGGTGGAAGTGTCGGTAGAACCGATTACCCTCAACGAGACGCCCTGCCTGCTGCTGACCGCCCGCGACGTGAGCCTGCTGAAAAATGCTCAGGCGCAGATCCGCCACCTGGCCTACCACGACCCGCTGACCAACCTGCCCAATCGCGCCCTGCTGATGGACCGCCTGAGCCAGCAGATCGCCCTGCTCAAGCGTCACAACCTGCGCGGCGCCCTGCTGTTCCTGGACCTGGACCACTTCAAGCACATCAACGATTCACTCGGGCACCCGGTGGGCGACACCGTGTTGAAAATCGTCACCGCGCGCCTGGAAGCCAGCGTGCGCATGGAAGACACCGTGGCGCGCCTGGGCGGTGACGAGTTTGTGGTGCTGCTCAGCGGCCTGGATGGCACGCGCACCGAAGTCAGCGCCCAGGTGCAGGAACTGGCCGACACCTTGCGCGAGCTGCTCTCGGAACCGATGTTCCTCGACGGCCACCGCCTGCAGGTCACGCCGAGCATTGGCGTGGCGCTGATCCCCGATCACGGCTCCACCCCGGCCGACCTGCTCAAGCGCGCCGACATTGCCCTGTACCGCGCCAAGGATTCGGGGCGCAACACCACGCAGATGTTCCACAACAGCATGCAGAAAACCGCCAGCGAACGCCTGCGCATGGAAACCGACCTGCGCCTGGCCTTGTCACGTGGCGAGTTCAGCGTGCATTACCAGCCTCAGGTGGATGCGCGTGGCAACAAGATCATCGGCGCCGAAGCCCTGGTGCGCTGGCAGCACCCGCAACTGGGCGCGCAATCGCCCACGGAATTCATCAAAGTGCTGGAAGACAGCGGCCTGATCCTGGAAGTGGGCACCTGGATCCTCGACGAAGCCTGCGCCGCCTTTCAGCAATTGATCGCCGACGGCCTGGTAGACCCGCTGAAGTTCAGCCTGTGCGTGAACATCAGCCCGCGCCAGTTTCGCCAGAACGACTTTGTGGAACGGGTGCAGCGCAGCCTCAGCCAGCACCAACTGCCGTGCAGCCTGCTGAAGCTGGAGATCACCGAAGGCATCGTGATCCAGAACCTGGACGACACCGTAGCCAAGATGCGCCGCCTGAAAAAGCTCGGCGTCAGCTTTGCGATGGATGATTTCGGCACCGGCTATTCGTCGCTGACCTACCTCAAGCGCCTGCCGGTGGATGCGCTGAAGATCGACCAATCGTTTGTGCGCGATGCAACCCACGACCCCAACGACGCCGAAATCATCCGCGCCATCGTAGCCATGGCCCGCAGCTTGAACCTGGAGGTGATCGCCGAGGGCGTGGAAACCCCGGAACAATTGGCGTTTTTGCAGAGGCTGGGTTGCCACGTGTTCCAGGGGTATTTGCATAGCCGGCCGTTGCCGATCGAGGGGTTCAGGCGGTTGTTGGGGTAGCCGTCATACCAACTTCTGCGCCCACAAACTATTGCTCATCCAACTCGATGAAAGAAGGCTTTCCTTCTTCCCAAACAGGTCGAGGGCGCCATCAATCACGGCCACTGAATGCCCATTACCGGCCAAGGTACCAATGGCGCCCTTGGCCAGTTCCTCCGCATTGCTTTCGCGTATGTAGGCAAACAAGCCCAATCGGCGCAGTGCATTACCAGGGAAATCACCGTCGTTGAGCGTCTGCATGGCCACTTCGAAACTCTGCCTTGTGCGAAAGTCGTTGTTCTCCGATTGCGCTCGCTTTGCGCTCACCGCATACAAGAAGTTGGCATCCTCCAGCAACACCGGATCAGCCCCCGTCAATTGCGACACCCGCCTGGCCTTGGCCAGTTCTTCATGAGTAAGCGTTAAGGGGAAGCCGTCGCGCATAGTGACTTCAAAACCCTCGGGGCGCTCAGTCACCGTACGAAAAATATCCTTCGGTTTCTGCCCAAATCTCATCATCGCAGCCTTGATCGCCGACACTGTCGCGCAATTGCCATTGGCGCCCTGATAAAAGCCGCTCCAGATATCCTTAGGCTTTTCACTGGTGGGCACTGCCCCAGCCGAACTCGACCGCGAAGTACTGGGGAACAATCTGTAGCCATAGCGATTACCGACTGGCATTGGAAAGCCATCGCGGCGACCGACCCCGTCCACGACCAATGTGCTGCCAAAGTTGTGGGTACCCATCACCGCCACCACGCCCTCGCCCACCATCTCACCCGGCGACACATATTGGGACAGGCCATACACCCCCATCCCCTGCAAGCATCTCAATGTGGTTTCACCCTGGAGCGTCTTGGCCAGCGCCGCCGCAAAACTCGCATACCCCCCGACGCTCTGCTTGCGTTTCACAAAGACCGCCAATGCAAAGTTGGCAGCCCTGACCACCTCAACGTCATCACCACCAAACCTCGATGCCTGGGCCACTTGGCTCAATTCATCCTGCGAGACATGCACTTTGAATTCATCTTTCATCGTCACGTCGTAGCCGCTACCAGAAGACGTGACTTGATCGAACATGTCGGCCGGCGTAGGACCCAGTGTCGCCATCATCATTTTGATCACGGCAGCATGGCTTGTGCCGTCAAAGTTCTCACCAAACCGTCGCTCGGCGACATTAAAAGCGTTAGCCCAGTTGGTGGTTTTTTCCGCCACCGGCACTGAAGGCTGCCCGGCGGAGAACGGGTACTGAGGCGGTGATGCAAAAGCGGGGGCGTTTAATACCGGAGCATTCATGAACCATGATTCCTGAGGGATGTACCCGAGGTTCGTGGGCTCCAGCGTTATTCGGTTCCGACCATCCCATTTCACAATAAGAAAAGGGCGCCAATGGCGCCCTTTCTTGAAGAGGTATCGCTACGCCGCGACGGCGGGATGTGGCATGCCCAGCAAGCGGCTGACCTGCTCCAGCTCGGTCTCCCGGCGCAAGGCCGTGAACAGCTCCACCGCCTCGGGGTAGTTGCGTGTCAACATTGCCAGCCATTGTTTCAAGCGGCCCGGCGCCTGGCGCTCGGTCAGTTGCTCGACCGATTGGGTCCAGAAATCCTGGAGCATGGGTTGCATCTGCGCCCAGGTCATTTCCACCACCTCTTCGCCGGCGCGCGCGGCGGCAATCTGGCGCGCCAGGTCGGGACGTGCCACCAGGCCACGGCCGAGCATGATGTCTTCGGCGCCACTGACTTCACGGCAGCGCTTCCAGTCTTCGACACTCCAGATGTCGCCATTGGCGAATACCGGCACCTTGACCACGTCCTGCACACGCGGGATCCACTCCCAATGGGCGGGCGGCTTGTAGCCATCGGTCTTGGTGCGCGCATGCACCACGATATGCGCCGCGCCGCCTTCGGCCAGGGCCGTGGCGCACACCAGCGCGCCGTCCGGGCTGTCGAAGCCCAGGCGCATCTTGGCAGTCACAGGGATGTGCGCAGGCACCGCACGACGTACGTGCTCAACGATCTGATTGAGCAACTCCGGCTCCTTGAGCAGCACCGCACCGCCACGAGACTTGTTCACCGTCTTGGCGGGGCAGCCGAAGTTCAGGTCGATCACTTGCGAACCCAGCTCACAGGCCAGGGCGGCGTTTTCCGCCAGGCACACCGGGTCGGAGCCGAGCAATTGCACGCGCAGTGGCACGCCCGCCGCGGTGTGGGCACCGTGCAGCAGCTCCGGGGCGAGCTTGTGAAAATAGGCCGGGGTGAGCAGGCGATCATTGACGCGGATGAACTCGGTCACACACCAGTCGATACCGCCGACACGGGTCAGCACGTCCCGCAGGATGTTGTCGACCAACCCCTCCATGGGCGCCAAAGCAATTTGCATGGAAAACACTCAACAAAAATCGTGGCGCAGTTTACTGGGTTTCCCACCGCAACCGTTAACCCCCTGTCAGTTGCGCAGCGCCGGGCCGTAACCGTCGAGGAACTCGGCCGGCATGCGCTTGGGCTTGCCAGTGGACAGTTCGATGCACACAAAGGTGGTTTGCGCACGCAGCAGGGTCGCGCCATCGCGAGGGCGCATCAGCTGGAAGCGACGGGTCATTTTCAGGCGCTGGTCCCAGTCGACGATCCAGGTGGCCAGTTGCAGCTCGTCGCCCTCATAGCCGGCGGCTAGGTAGTCGATCTCATGGCGCACCACGGCCATGGCACGGTCCAGGCGGCGATACTCGGTAAGGTCCAGCCCCAGGCGCTGGGAATGGCGCCACGCGCAGCGCTCCAGCCAGGACACGTACACCGCGTTATTGGCGTGCCCCAGGCCGTCGATGTCTTCAGCGGCGACCTGCAGGTCGATGATAAACGGTGTTGCCAGATCCCAGCCCATGCCTTGCTCCAGTCGATTGATGTCGGCGGGAGCAGTGTATCAGGCGGTTTGCCGCTCCTGCACACGACGACCGGCCAGCAGGGCCAATACGCCCTCGATCACGCGGGGATCGGCCAGCACGCGCTGGTGCCCGCCCTGCTCCAGGCGCAGCAGGCGGCTGTCGAACCAGGCCTCGTGGATGGCCTGGGACGCCTTGACCGGTACGAACGTGTCGTCTTCGGCGTGCACGATCAGGCCGGGCATATTCATCTGGTAGTGAGCCACATCCAGGTGCTTGAGCGGCATGCCGAAGGTTAGCTCGACCTCCTGGATAAACGCCGAGCGCGCACGCGGCGGCAAACCCACCATCCGGGTAAAGCCGCGCAGCACATCGAGAAAGCGCGACGGCGCAGCAATACTGACCAGCGCCTCGGTACGCAACCCCAGTTGCACCGCCAGCATCGCGCTGGCGCCGCCCATGGAGTGACCGACCACGGCGTGCAAGGGTGGCAACTCATTGGCCGCCTCCAGCATGGCTCGGGCGAACAGCAGCACGTGCGCCTCACGCCCCGGCGAACGACCATGAGCCGGGCCATCCAAAGCAATCACCGAATACCCGTTTTGCACCAGGGCGGTGATCAGGCTGGCAAACTGTGTAGGGCGCCCTTCCCAGCCGTGCATCAACAGCACCGCAGGACCTTGCCCCCAACGCAGGGCGGACAAACCGAAACGCAAGGTGATGCGCTCCGATTGCGCCAGCAGTGGCAACTCCCAGTCACGCGGCGGCAGGTCGCGCGGGGTCATGAAGGTACGCCGCATTCTGCCCGCCACCGTGTGCGGCGCCAGGCGGCCAACGGTGTTATTGAAACCACGAATCCAGGTCAGGGCGCCCATGATGCGAATCCTCTCTTAGCGCACGGCCGACTTGGCTGCGCGTAACACACGGTCGGACAACTCACCCGGGCCCAAGGCGCGAGCCAGGGCCAGGCCACCGATCATCAACGCCATGTCGGCCAGGGCCTTGTCGGTGTCTTCGGGGCTGGCGGCCAATTGGGCGGCCATCAGCTCCACGTGTTCGTTCAAGGCGTCGCGGAAGGTGTCCGGCAGGCGCGCCATCTCGCCGACAGTGGCGGGGATCGGGCAGGCCTGGGCCGTGGAGTCGCGGTGCTTGCGCGACAGGTAGAACGCGGCTACCAGGCTCCTGCGCTCTTCACCGGTCAGTTGCTCGTCCATGTCGTCGATCGACGCGCGGCGCTTGGCCAACAGTTGAGTGAAAGCCTCCAGCATCAGCGCGTCCTTGCTTTCAAAGTGCGCGTAGAACCCACCGACGGTGAGCCCTGCCGCTCCCATGACTTCCCCGACGCTCGGCTCGGCCGGGCCGCGCTGGATCAACGCCGCACTGGCAGCCTGCAGAATGCGTTCGCGGGTTTGCGCTTTTTTATCGCTCATCAAAGCCTCCGTTTCTCATGGGTTGAATATTATTACCATAATAATATTTGGCAAGCCACCAGCATGACCGCTCGTCTGAGCGCCCCCTCTGCAAATAATGGAATAAAACCGTCGCTTCAGCCGTTGTCGATGCAACACACCCTACAGCGGAGAGAACGTCATGGCCTGGACGCAGCAAAACGAGAACTGCGCATGGGTGGCGGGCGAGGCACCCTATGTTTTCGACAATGAATACACGGCCAACTTCATCAGCGGTTTTCGCACGGTGCTGATCGCGAAGATCGAAGCCGAAGGCGTGGGCAACCAACCGTTCGGCAAATTCTTCAACGACCAGGACGGGCACGCTGAAGCCAACTTCCTGGAGGCGCTGCGTGCCAATGAATGGGTATTCGATGCGGGCTATCAGGAGATCGTGGTGAGCATCAACAACTCGCCGTGCCGCCAGTGCTGCGTGCTGTTCAAGCAATACATGGAAGAGATTCAGCTGCGCTTCCCGAATACCACGCTGGTCATCGAGACCGCCAACATCTATCACCCGAACGACCCGCAAGACCAGGCCTGCCTGCGCGCCTTGTCACGCTTGCCCGGCATTCGCGTGGAGATGTGGAACGTCGCACTGATCAACGCCCAGAACCAGGGCCCGGAAGTCAGCCCTGCGCAGGAACTGGCGCGCATCAACAAATCCTTGCGCACCGCCCATGTGGTTCGACGAATGCCGTAACCAGGTGAGGTAAAAACCCAAACGCCAGACAAACAAAAGGGCCATTCAATAATTGAATGACCCTTAAAAATCCCGCAGAGCGGGTAATCGTGGCGTCCCCTAGGGGACTCGAACCCCTGTTACCGCCGTGAAAGGGCGGTGTCCTAGGCCACTAGACGAAGGGGACACAAACCTTCTATACAACTGATCAGTGCTGAGAACTGATCGATTCAAAGCCGGTGTGGCCAGACCTTGAACCTGTAAATTGGTGGAGCTAAACGGGATCGAACCGTTGACCTCTTGCATGCCATGCAAGCGCTCTCCCAGCTGAGCTATAGCCCCAGATTTTTCGTCTCGCGACGCAGCAGGCCTTTCGAACTGCTTGTTGAAACTGGCGTCCCCTAGGGGACTCGAACCCCTGTTACCGCCGTGAAAGGGCGGTGTCCTAGGCCACTAGACGAAGGGGACAAAACCTTCTGCACAACTGATCAGCGCTGAGAACTGATCGATTCAAGGACGGTGTGGCCAGACCTTGAACCTGTAAATTGGTGGAGCTAAACGGGATCGAACCGTTGACCTCTTGCATGCCATGCAAGCGCTCTCCCAGCTGAGCTATAGCCCCTCATCGGTGAGGACGGGGCGAATCTTAATGGCGCTTTGGAAACGTGTCAAATTTATTTTCAACAATTTTCAAAATTTTTTGCCGGGATAACAATCACTTACCGGCGAAACCCCGGAAAACCGGGGTTTCGTCGTTGTAGCAGGCTGATTAAGCGATAGCGCCCAACAGCTTTTCCCACTCTTTGTTTTCTTTCTTCGACACACCACCAAGCAAATCAAGGGCTTGGCGCAGACGGAAACGCGTGAGGTCCGGACCGAGGATTTCCATCGCATCGAGCACCGACACCGAACTCGCCTGCCCGGTGATCGCGGCAAACATCAGCGGCATGGCATCACGCAACTTCAGCTCCAGGGACTCCACCACCGCCTGGATCGTCGCGGTGATCGCGTCCTTCTCCCACTGGCGCAGGCTTTCGAGCTTCCACAGGATCAACTGCATCAACTGGCGCACCTGGTCGCCCGAGAGCTTCTTGGACTCGAACAGCTTGGCATCCGGGTTCACGCCCCCGGCAAAGAAGAAACTCGCCAACGGCGCGACCTGGCTGAAGGTCTCCACCCTGCCCTGCACCAGCGGCGCGATCTTCATCATGTACTCAGGGTTCAGCGCCCACTGCTGCACACGGCTGGCGAACTCTTCCACCGGCAGGTCACGCAGCCATTGGCCGTTGAGCCACGACAGCTTCTCGATATCGAAAATCGGCCCGCCGAGTGACACGCGGGACAAATCAAAGTTGTCGACCATTTCCTGCAACGAGAACTTCTCGCGCTCGTCCGGCATCGACCAGCCCATGCGGCCCAGGTAGTTGAGCATCGCCTCAGGCATGAAGCCCATGCGCTCGTAGAAGGTCACCGAGGTCGGGTTCTTGCGCTTGGACAGCTTGCTCTTGTCCGGGTTACGCAGCAGCGGCATGTAGCACAGCTGCGGCTGTTCCCAGCCGAAGTACTCGTAGAGCAGGATCAGCTTCGGCGCCGACGGCAGCCATTCTTCGCCACGCAGCACGTGGGTGATGCCCATCAGGTGGTCGTCGACCACGTTGGCCAGGAAGTACGTCGGCAAGCCGTCGGTCTTCATCAGCACCTGCATGTCCATGCGGTCCCACGGGATCTCGACGTCGCCACGCAGCATGTCCGGCACCACGCACACGCCTTCGCTCGGCACCTTCATGCGGATCACATGGGGTTCACCGGCCGCCAGGCGGCGCGCCACTTCTTCTTTGGACAGCAGCAACGCACGGCCGTCGTAGCGCGGGGTCTCGCCACGGGCCTGTTGCTCGGCGCGCATCTGGTCCAGCTCTTCAGCCGTGCAGAAGCACGGGAACGCATGGCCCATGTCGACCAGTTGCTGGGTGTACTGCTTGTAGATGTCGCTGCGCTCGCTCTGGCGATACGGGCCGTGCGGGCCGCCGACGTCCGGGCCTTCGGCCCAGGTAATGCCCAACCAGCGCAGGGCATCGAAGATCTGCTGTTCCGACTCGCGGGTGGAACGCAGTTGATCGGTGTCTTCGATCCGCAGGATGAATTCACCGCCGTGCTGCTTGGCGAAGCAGTAGTTGAACAAGGCGATGTAAGCAGTGCCGACGTGGGGATCCCCAGTAGGCGATGGCGCGATGCGCGTGCGGACGGTGGTCATGGCAGGTCTCGAATGGGCGATAAAACTGAAAATTGAAACAAGGGGCGAATGGTAACACCAGCTTGGGTGATTCTGGCAGACCGAGGTGCCTGCCTTCGCGAGCAAGCCCGCTCCCACATTCAACCGATTTCCAACATGAGAATGCGGTCAAGTGTGGGAGCGGGCTTGCTCGCGAAGGCGTCAGCCTCGTCACCGCAAATCACACTGCCAGCAAACGCTCGCGCAACTTGCCAATCTCATCCCGCGTCTGCGCCGCCGCCTCGAACTCCAAGTCCCGCGCCAGCTGGTACATCTTCTCTTCCAGTTGGCGAATACGCTTGGTGATCTCACTCGGCGAACGCAATTCGTTCTCGTACTTGGCGCTTTCCTCGGCCGCCTTGGCCATGCCCTTGCGCTTCTTGCTGCGCGAGCCCGGCACGGTGGCGCCTTCCATGATGTCGGCGACGTCCTTGAACACGCCCTTGGGCGTGATGCCGTTGGCCAGATTGAACGCGATCTGCTTGTCGCGCCGACGCTCGGTCTCGCCGATCGCCCGCTCCATGGAGCCGGTGATACGGTCCGCATACAGGATCGCGCGACCATTGAGGTTACGCGCCGCACGGCCGATGGTCTGGATCAACGAACGCTCGGAACGCAGGAAGCCCTCCTTGTCCGCATCGAGGATCGCCACCAGCGACACCTCCGGCATGTCCAGGCCCTCTCGCAGCAGGTTGATGCCCACCAGCACGTCAAAGGTGCCCAGGCGCAGGTCGCGGATGATCTCCACGCGCTCCACGGTGTCGATGTCCGAGTGCAGGTAACGCACGCGCACGCCGTGGTCGGCCAGGTAATCGGTCAAGTCTTCGGACATGCGCTTGGTCAGCGTGGTGACCAGTACCCGCTCCTCCAAGGCCACGCGCTTGGTGATTTCCGAGAGCAAGTCGTCCACCTGGGTCAATGCCGGACGGATTTCGATTTCCGGGTCCACCAGGCCAGTCGGGCGCACCAACTGTTCGATCACACGGCCCGCATGCTCGGCCTCATAGTTGCCCGGCGTCGCCGACACAAAGATGGTCTGCGGGCTGATGCTTTCCCATTCGTCAAAGCGCATCGGCCGGTTATCCAGGGCCGACGGCAGGCGGAACCCGTATTCCACCAGGGTTTCCTTACGCGAACGGTCGCCCTTATACATGGCGCCCACTTGCGGCACGCTGACGTGGGACTCGTCGATCACCAGCAGTGCGTCAGGCGGCAGGTAGTCATACAGCGTCGGCGGCGGCGCGCCGGATTCACGACCCGACAGGTAGCGCGAGTAGTTTTCGATGCCGTTGCAGTAGCCCAGCTCCAGGATCATCTCCAGGTCAAAGCGCGTGCGCTGCTCCAGGCGCTGGGCTTCCACCAGCTTGTTGTTGGAACGCAGGTACTCCAGGCGCTCGGCCAGTTCCACCTTGATGCCCTCGACGGCCCCCATCAGGGTTTCGCGTGGCGTCACATAGTGGCTTTTCGGATAGAAGGTAAAACGCGGCAACTTGCGGATGACCTCGCCGGTCAGCGGGTCGAAGGCCGACAGGCTCTCCACTTCATCATCGAACAGCTCGATGCGGATCGCTTCCAGGTCGGATTCGGCCGGGTAGATGTCGATCACATCGCCGCGCACGCGGAAGGTGGCACGGGCAAAGTCCATGTCGTTGCGGGTGTACTGCAGGCTCGCCAGGCGGCGCAGCAGTTCGCGCTGGTCGAGTTTGTCGCCACGGTCGACGTGCAGCACCATCTTCAAATAGGTTTCCGGGCTGCCCAGGCCGTAGATGCACGACACCGTGGTGACGATGATCGCGTCCTTGCGCTCCAGCAACGCCTTGGTCGCCGACAGCCGCATCTGCTCGATGTGGTCGTTGATCGAGGCGTCCTTCTCAATGAAGGTGTCGGAGGACGGCACGTAGGCTTCGGGCTGGTAGTAGTCGTAGTAGGAAACGAAGTACTCCACCGCATTGTTCGGGAAGAAGGACTTGAACTCCCCGTACAACTGCGCGGCCAGGGTCTTGTTCGGCGCCAGCACCAGGGTGGGCCGGTTGATCTGCGCGATCACGTTGGCGATGCTGAAGGTCTTGCCCGAACCGGTCACCCCGAGCAGCGTCTGGTGCGCCAGGCCGGCTTCAATGCCTTCGACCATCTGGCGAATGGCTTCCGGTTGATCGCCGGCGGGTTCGAAGCGGGTGACGAGCTGGAAATCCGACATAACGTACCTCGTGAAGTCACCCCAGACTCAAAACCGCCAGGGACGAAATAGCTCAGCAACCCGCGAATAGTCATCGCAGGTTGCAGGAAAAAACCATGATAGCTGTAGAAGTGGTGCCGAATGTGACGGGTTTCAAGGCAATCGTCTTACCTGACGCTCAGGATCAATGTTGCAATAAGACTAACGGTCAGCAAATAAACCGAAAAACTTGGCCGAAAAGCCGTTTCGGTTGTCGCCTCAGGCGGTGATGGCCTCTATACTAGCTCCCCGTTTGTGCACCGCTCTAGTGCATTCGGCTGGAGCGCGACACGTCCCTCCCTTCCCCCATAGAGCTGCCGCAAAAATGAGCCTGTTCTCCGCTGTCGAAATGGCACCACGCGATCCTATCCTGGGCCTCAACGAAGCATTCAACGCCGATACACGAACCACCAAGGTCAACCTTGGCGTAGGCGTTTACTGCAACGAAGAGGGGAAGATTCCACTCTTGCGTGCCGTTGCCGAAGCGGAAGCCATTCGCGTGGCGCAACACGCCGCGCGTGGCTACTTGCCAATCGACGGCATCGCGGCTTACGACAAGGCCGTGCAAACCCTGCTGTTCGGCGCTGAGTCGCCCCTGCTGGCCGCTGGCCGCGTCACCACCGTGCAAGCGGTCGGCGGCACCGGCGCACTGAAGATCGGCGCAGACTTCCTCAAGCAACTGCTGCCAGACGCCGTCGTGGCCATCAGCGACCCAAGCTGGGAAAACCACCGCGCCCTGTTCGAAACCGCCGGTTTCCCGGTGCAGAACTACCGTTACTACGACGCCGCCACCCACGACGTGAACCGTGCCGGCCTGCTCGAAGACCTCAACGCCCTGCCGCCGCAGTCCATCGTGGTGCTGCACGCCTGCTGCCACAACCCGACCGGCGTCGATTTGAGCCCGGCCGACTGGCAGAACGTGCTGGACGTGGTCAAGGCCAAGAAACTGGTACCGTTCCTCGACATGGCCTACCAGGGCTTCGGCGACGGCATCCACGAAGACGCCGCAGCGGTGCGCTTGTTCGCTGAGTCGGGCCTGACCTTCTTTGTGTCCAGCTCGTTCTCCAAGTCGTTCTCCCTGTACGGCGAGCGCGTGGGCGCACTGTCCATCGTCGGCGAGTCCAAGGAAGAAAGCGCGCGCATCCTGTCCCAGGTCAAGCGCGTGATCCGCACCAACTACTCCAACCCGCCGACTCACGGCGCGGCGATCGTGGCAGCGGTGCTGAACAACCCTGAGCTGCGCGCCCAGTGGGAAGCCGAGCTGGGCGAAATGCGCCTGCGCATCCGCGGCATGCGCGAGCAGATGGTGGCCGACCTGGCCAAGGCTGCTCCGGGCCACGACTTCAGCTTCGTCGGTCGCCAGCGCGGGATGTTCTCCTACTCCGGCCTGACCGTTGAGCAAGTCACCCGCCTGCGCAGCGAGTTCGGCATCTACGCCCTCGACACTGGCCGTATCTGTGTGGCGGCGTTGAACCAGTCGAACATTGATGCGGTCACAAAGGCAATTGTTCAGGTGCTTTAAGCCGGTAACCGTTGCACAGAAGGGGAAGCCAATGGCTTCCCCTTTTTCGTCGCCAGCCCCTAGACTGAACCTTGCCCGCCCCTTTGCTGTGAGAGCCTTATGAGAAACGACGACCTGGACCTGCGCGCTGACCGCGACGAGCTGCATGACTACGCCCCGCGCGCGCCACAGGCCAAGCGGCAGAAGAGTCTGGTGTTGCAGGTGGCGCTGGGTGTATTCCTCGGTGGTCTGGCCCTGTGGCTGGTGCAACTGGGCGCCGCAGCGATCATGGCAAAACTGGCCATGGGCACCCTGCAATTCGGCGGCTGATGAAGATCAAAACTGTGGGAGCTGGCTTGCCTGCGATGCAGACGACTCGATCTTCCTGCATGACCGAGTAGATGCCATCGCAGGCAAGCCAGCTCCCACAGTTGATCTATGCTGGCTCTAGAGCGCGCTCTTCCAGCAGTTTTACAAAACTGTTCAGGCTCTGCGACACCGTCCCCCGCCGCCAGATCAACCACGTGTGCAGAATCCGGAAGCTATCGCTCAGCGGCCACACACTCACCGCCGTAAACCCCGGCATGCTTTCCAGCATGCTGCGTGGCATCAGCGCCAGGCCCGCACCGGCGCTGACGCAGGCGAGCATGCCGTGGTAGGACTCCATCTCGAAGATCCTGCCCGGCACCGCGCCATCCTGTGAGAACCAGCGCTCGAAGTGATGGCGGTACGAACAGTTCGAGCGGAACGTATAGATGCTCTCCCCCGCCACATCCTGCCCCCGGGTAATCGGCGCATGGTGCAACGGTGCGATCACCACCATTTCCTCCTCGAACACCGCCACCCCTTCCAGGGTCGCGTGCAACACCGGCCCATCCACAAACGCCGCCGCCAGTCGCCCCGACAACACCCCTTCGATCATCGTGCCCGACGGCCCGGTGCTCAGGTCCAGTTCGACCTTGGTGTGCTTCTGGTTATACGCCGCCAGCAATGCCGGGATGCGCACCGCCGCCGTGCTCTCCAGCGAACCCAGGGCAAACGCGCCCTGGGGCTCCTCCCCCGCCACCGTGGCACGGGCTTCTTGCACCAGGTCGAGAATGCGCCGCGCATAGCCGAGGAAGTTCCAGCCGGCCGGCGACAGGCGCAGGCGACTCTTCTCGCGGATGAACAATTCAACGCCCAGGTCCTGCTCCAGTTGCTTGATGCGCGTGGTCAGGTTCGACGGCACACGATGAATCAACTGCGCGGCGGCGCTGATGCTGCCTTGCTCGGCAACGGCCTTGAAGATTTCCAGCTGCACCAGATCCACATCATTCTCCAATCGTGAATGTATTGCTTAATATTATTCAGTTTCCAGAAAAGAGATAGCCCCGTAGCCTGAACCCAATCCATTCATTCAGCAGGACGGTGCCATGAACGCAACCACCCACGCTCTCTCGATCAACCCGGCCACCGGCGAAACCGTCGGCAGCTACCCCTACGAAAGCGCCGCGCAACTGGACGCCGCCCTGAACCGCGCCACCGCCGCCTTCCGCACCTGGCGCCGCCAGCCGGTCGGCCAGCGCGCCGAACTGCTGCTGGCCCTGGCCGCCGCCCTGCGTGAACAAGCCGAAGACATGGCGCAGATGATCACCCTGGAAATGGGCAAGCCCATCGCCCAGGCCCGTGCCGAAATCGAAAAATGCGCCCTGCTCAGCGAATGGTACGCCGCTCACGGCCCGGCCATGCTGGCGCCGGAACCGACCCTGGTGGACAACGGCAGCGCCCAGATCGAATACCGCCCGCTGGGCCCGATCCTTGCCGTGATGCCGTGGAACTTCCCGGTGTGGCAAGTGCTGCGCGGCGCCGTGCCGACCATGCTCGCCGGCAACACCTACGTGCTCAAGCACGCCCCTAACGTGATGGGCAGCGCCTACCTGATCCAGCAGGCCTTCCACAAAGCCGGTTTTGCCGAAGGCCTGTTTGAAGTGATCAACGTGGGCAACGAGGGCGTGTCCAGCGCCATCGCCGACCCACGCATTGCCGCCGTGACCCTCACCGGCAGCGTGCGCGCCGGTATCGCCATCGGCTCCCAGGCCGGGGCTGCGCTGAAAAAATGCGTGCTGGAGCTGGGCGGCTCCGACCCGTTCATCGTGCTCAACGACGCCGACCTCGACGCCGCCGTGCAAGCCGCCCTGATTGGTCGTTTCCAGAACAGCGGCCAAGTCTGCGCCGCCGCCAAGCGCCTGATCATCGAAGCCGGCGTGGCCGAAGCCTTCACCGCCAAATTCGTCGAAGCCAGCCGTGCCCTGGTGATGGGCGACCCGACCCTGGCCACCACTTATGTGGGCCCGATGGCGCGCTTCGACCTGCGCGACGAACTGCACGGCCAGGTCCAGGCCACCCTCGAAGAAGGCGCCACCCTGCTGCTGGGCGGCAATAAAGTCGCGGGTGCCGGTAACTACTACGAGCCGACCGTGCTGGCCGGCGTCACCGACCAGATGACCTCGTTCAAACAGGAACTGTTCGGCCCGGTGGCCTCGATCATCACCGCCCGCGACGCCGACCACGCCGTGGCCCTGGCCAACGACAGCGAATTCGGGCTCACCGCCAGCATCTACACCACCGATGCGGCCAAGGCCCGCGACATCGCCAACCAGTTGGAAACCGGCGGGATCTTCGTCAACGCCTTCAGCGTGTCCGACCCTCGGGTGGCGTTTGGCGGCGTGAAAAAGAGCGGCTTTGGCCGTGAACTGTCGCACTTCGGCGTACGCGAATTCTGCAACGCCCAAACCGTGTGGCTGAACCGCAAATAACCCACCGCCCTGTAGTGAGCGGGCTTGCCCCGCTCACTACAGTTGGGTCACAAATACCCTCCGCCGGCGCCATCGCCGGCAAGCCGGCTCCTACGGGGGATCGGGTTTTCTCTCCCCCTTGGCAGTACGATCGACTACCATACCGCGCCGGTTCCCAAACGGGACTAATAGGGAATCCGAAGCGCGGCCCCCCGCGTCAATCGGAACTGCCCCCGCAACTGTAGGTGCTGAGCCTGCTCCACACTGCCACTGAGCCTTGCTCGGGAAGGCCGGAGCGTGGCGACGACGCACGAGTCAGGAGACCTGCCGGCCAAGCGTTATCACGACCGGCGGGGTGTCCGGGAAGGACATCCTTGCCCTGCCCTTCGGCAGCGTCCATGGCTGTATTTCCACGACCGTACCTCCCCCTGCTCACTGTACGGTTCAAACGGAGATTGCCCCATGCTGCCACGCGTTACCGCCCTGCTCACCGGCCTCGGCTTCTGCACCCTGGCCCAGGCTGCGCCCACCCATTACCCGCTGACGCTGGAAAACTGCGGCAGCCCCCAGACCTTCCAGCAAGCCCCCGCCCGCAGCGTGACCATCGGCCAGGCCGCCACCGAAATGCTCTACGCCCTGGGCGTGGGCGACAAAGTGGTGGGCACTTCGCTGTGGTTCAACAATGTGTTGCCGCAATTCAAGGCCCAGAACGACACCATCGAGCGCCTGGCGAACAACGAGCCGAGCTTTGAGTCGGTGATCGCCAAGCGCCCGCAACTGGTGGCCGCCGAGCTGGAATGGGTGGTCGGCCCCCAAGGCGTGGTCGGCACCCGCGAGCAATTCCAGGAACTGAAGATCCCCACCTACCTGCTGCCCTCCGACTGCGAAGGCAAGGACAACCTGGTGGGCGCCGACGGCACGCGGCTGGAGCCATTCCGCATCGAGACCATTTACAAAAGCATCAGCCAGCTGGCGCAGATCTTCGACGTGCAGGACCGTGGCCAACAGCTGAACGACGAACTCAAGGCGCGCCTGGCCAAGTCGGTCGCCACCGCCCAAGGCAAAGGCCTCAAGCAGGCCAGTGCGCTGGTGTGGTTCTCCAGCGCCGAGATGGCCGCCGATCCTTACGTGGCCGGCCACAAGGGCGTTCCGGAATTCATGCTGCAGACCCTTGGCCTGACCAACGTGGTGCAGTCCGATGAAGAGTGGCCCGCCGTCGGCTGGGAAACCATCGCCAAGGCCAACCCCACGTTCCTGGTGATCGCACGCATGGACCGCCGCCGCTACCCGGCCGACGACCATGAAAAGAAACTGGCTTTCCTGCGCAGCGACCCGGTGACCCGCAACATGGACGCGGTGAAAAACAACCGCATCATCATCCTCGACGCCCTGGCGCTGCAGGCCAGCCTCCGTACGTTCGACGGCCTTGAACAACTGGCCACGGCCATCGACGGCTACGACCCACTCAAATGACCCGTACCCTGCTCGCCCTGGCCCTGCTCCTGGCCGCCGTGCTCGCCGGCGTGGCCATCGGCGAAACCGCCATCTCGCCGCAGGTGGTGCTGCAAGTGCTCGCCAATAAACTGTGGGCGGCGGGCTACGTGCTCGACCCCATCGACGAAGGCGTGGTGTGGAACTACCGCCTCACCCGCGCCCTGGTAGCCGCCGCGTGCGGTGCGGGCCTGGCGACCTGCGGGGTGATCCTGCAGTCGCTGCTGCGCAACCCGTTGGCCGACCCGTACCTGCTCGGCATCAGCGCCGGGGCCTCCACCGGCGCAGTGCTGGTGGCGTTGATCGGCGTCGGTGGCGGGCTGGTGTCGTTGTCGGCCGGGGCGTTCGTGGGGGCGATGGCGGCGTTTGCCCTGGTGATTCTGCTGGCACGCGCCAGCGGTTCGACCAGCGGCACCGGCCAGATCATCCTCGCAGGCATTGCCGGCTCGCAGTTGTTCAACGCCCTCACGGCGTTCCTGATCACCAAGTCGGCCAGCTCCGAACAGGCGCGCGGCATCCTGTTCTGGCTGCTGGGCAACCTCAGCGGCGTGCGTTGGCCGTCGGTGTGGCTGGCGGTGCCGGTGGCCGTGGCGGGCTTGGCGGTGTGCCTGTGGCACCGCCGTGCGCTGGATGCATTCACCTTCGGTACTGACTCGGCGGCCTCCCTGGGCATCCCGGTGCGCCGCGTGCAGTTCGTGTTGGTGGGCTGTGCCGCGCTGGTGACGGCGGTAATGGTGTCGATCGTCGGCTCCATCGGCTTTGTCGGGCTGGTGATCCCCCACGCCGTGCGCCTGCTGCTGGGCACCGGGCACTCGCGCCTATTGCCGGCGAGTGCCTTGGGTGGTGCGCTGTTCCTGATCGCGGCGGACGTGCTGTCGCGCACCCTGATCAAGGGCCAGGTGATTCCGGTGGGCGTGGTCACGGCATTGGTTGGCGCGCCGGTGTTTGCGCTGATCCTGATCGGCCGGAGGCACCCGCGATGAGTGTGCTCAGTTGCAGCGGCCTGGGCTTCAAGGTGCGCGACGCGGAGTTGCTGCGTGATATTCACCTCGACGTCGAAAAAGGCGAAACCCTCGGCATCGTCGGCCCCAACGGCTCCGGCAAATCCACCCTGCTCAAGTTGCTCGCCGGGTTGCGCGCGCCGGCGAGCGGCGACGTGCGGTTGGGCGACCAGCGCCTGGGGAGTTTGTCCCGGCGCACCATCGCGCAACAACTGGCGGTGGTGGAACAACAGGCCGACACCGACGACGCCATCCGCGTCTTCGACGCCGTGGCCCTGGGCCGCACGCCCTGGCTGTCGGCGCTGAGCCCGTGGTCGGCGGAAGACGACGCCATCGTGCGCCAGGCCCTGCACGACGTCGACGCCACCCACCTGAGCCAGCGCGCCTGGCGCAGCCTCTCCGGCGGCGAACGCCAACGCGTGCACATCGCCCGCGCCCTGGCACAACGGCCGCAGATTCTGTTGCTGGACGAGCCGACCAACCACCTGGACATCCAGCATCAGCTTGGCATCTTGAAGGGCGTGCAAGCGCTGCCCGTCACCACGCTGATCGCCCTGCACGACCTCAACCAGGCGCTGACCTGCGATCGCTTGGCCGTGCTCGACCACGGCCGTTTGGTCGCCCTCGGCAAACCGCTGGACGTGCTCACGCCACAACGGTTGCAGGACACGTTCGGCGTGCAGGCGCACTACCTCACCGACCCGTTCGACGGCGCGCAAATCCTGCGACTACGCCCCCATTAAACAGCCTACCGCCATCTTGTAGTGAGCGGGCTTGCCCCGCGCCGCGGTGTGTCAGGTATATATAAAGGGCCTGACACACCGCCGCGCGGGGCAAGCCCGCTCACTACAGGCCACGACTTGTCGAACTGGGGCGTGATCAATCCCCAGACCTTGCAGGTACTGCTCATTCCCGCCGATGACAGCCTGGAACCGGCCACACGCCTGCTCGGCCACCCGCCCGCACTCGAGGGTAACAAGATGAATGTGAGCCAAGAGGCGCATCGCCTGGGGTTGCCAACACCTTGATCATTGCGCCAGTTCAAGCCAGCGCCTACAGGGGGCGGGGTGTTGACGGTTGTTACAGGGGGCGATGCAGGTGGGTGGTCTGCCAGACGGGGTCGGGGTCGACGTCAATCACGGTGAATCCTTGGCGAACCCAGAAATCAATGGCGCCCGGTAGAAACGGGTGCGTATGCAGGTACATCACCTCCACCCCGTCTGCCCGCGCCAGCGCTTCCAATTCGCGATACAGCATCCCCGCCAGCCCAAACCGGCGAAAGGCGGGCAACACAAACAAGCGCACCACTTCTCCACCGTGTTGCGGCCGCGATAATCCAGCTGTGGGAAGCGATGGTCATACGGCAGATAACCGATGGCCGCGACGATGTGGTCGTCATGGCGCGCCACCAGAAATCGCCCGTCGCCCTGAATATAGGTCGCGTCAAATCGCGCCAGGTCATCCGGCACGCCACTCGCGCTGAGCTTCGGAAACAGCTCGGCACGGGCGTTGAGCACAAAGCTCAGCACCTCGGGAATACATTCCAGCGTGACGGGCTGGATGATCATCCCGCCGTCCCCTCCAACCGGGCACTGATCCACCTGCGGCTATAAGCAAGCACACTCCCCGCCATCGCGACCGGAAAATGGATAAACCCGTGCGCCGCCTCCGGCAACAAATGTGCCTGCGCCCCCGGCCAGCGCTCGGCGATCAACAGCGTGTCGTCCTTCAGCGGGTCCAACGCCCCGACAAACATCAACGCAGGGGGCAAGCCGCTCAACTCCCCGTACAACGGTGACAATGGCGGCTGCCGGCGCGCCTCATCACTCAACCCCGGCGTCAGCAACGCCAGGGCCGTGACCATGCCCGGTCCGTCCAACAGCAAGGTGTCCGGCCCCGCCGCGCGCACGCTGGGGGTGCCGGTCAGGTCGTACACGCCGTAATACAACACCGCCCCGCTCACCCGTTGCAGCAGCGCCGGCCATTGTTTCAGCGCCAGCAACGTCGCCGCCGCCAGATGCCCACCGGCCGATTCGCCGACGACAATCACCGGCAGGCCGGCAAACTCATCGGCAGTCAGCAACCAACGTGCGGCCGTGAGGCAGTCGTCCATCAGGCCTTCCACCGGCGTGTCGACCGCCAGCCGATAATCCACCGACACCACCGCCACGTCGCAGGCGTTGACCATGCCCAGGTTCAAATCGTCATCCATCTGCGCATTGCCAATCACCCAGCCGCCACCGTGGATATCCAGCACCACGCCCTTGGGCTGGCCGCTCGGCAGCAAGATGCGCACCGGCACCTGCTGGCTGCCCACGCCTATCAGCCGGGTTTGCGCAGGGTGTTGTGTCCTGACTTTTTGACTGACGCGCAACAACGCCTGGATCACACGCGGCGTCACACGGTTGCGGATTTTAAAGCGCGGCATCCAGGCCAGCTTCTTGTTGAACGCGCGCATCTGCGCCAGCTCGGGCTCGCTGGCCGGCCAAGGGGTATGAGCCATCAGCGGTTACTGCGCAAAATCGAGAAATTCAACGCCACTGCCACACTCAACCACGCCAGGTACGGGAACAGGATCAAGCCGGTGATCAAATCCAGCCGCAACGCCATCACCACCAACGCCGCCACCACTAGCCACAGCAGCACAATCACCACCATGCCCGCGACGATGTGATGGGCACCGAAAAACACCGGTGTCCACAGTGTGTTCAACGCAATCTGCGCCGCCCATAGGCCCAAGGCCAGTTGGCTGCCGGGGATCATCGTGAGGCGGTAACCGGCCCAGGCCAGCAGCAGATAGATGACTGTCCAGGCCACGGGGAAAAGCCAATTGGGCGGGGTAAAGCTGGGTTTGACGAGGGACTCGTACCATTGGCCCGGTTTGAAGATCAGGCCCGTACTGGCGGCGGCGCCGCAGGCGATAAGGAAAATCAGGAAGATCATGGCCTGTCCTTAGCTGGGATCAGCTGTAGAGGGTGTGTTTCAGAATAGGACGCCTGAAGAATGGGTAAAAGTTCACCGCAGGTTTCAGGAATATTCCGGCGTCACAATCTTCAACCAAGGCCAGCGCGCCTGATAACTGAGGGCCTTGTGCGCAAACAACTCAGGCTCCGGGTGCAACGGGTTGATGCGCAGCACACCCTGCGCCACATCCTCCAGCCCATAGGGCGCGTACAGTTCGCCCGTTTCAATCTCCAGGCCGATGCAGGTGCCCGCCACCAGGTAACGGTCCACGCCCTGCTTGGCCGTGTGCAATTGCGGGTAAGGCCGGCCAAAGCGCTGGCCATACCAAAGATGAACCCGCGCCTGGTTCTTGACCTCGACGTTGACGCCCAAGTCTTGGAACAAGCGCTCGGCGGCGCGGATGACTTTATCTTCCGCCTCGTAGGACAGGTCGGTGTCGAAGTAAAAAACGTCGTAGTCCTTCACCCCATGATCGGCCGGCAAATTCGACTGATGATTCCACACCGCCTGGAACAGGCAGCCCGCCGTGAGCATGCACTGCTCGACACCGAGGGCTGGCAGGCGTGCGGTGATTTCGGCGTTGATGGGGTTGGCCATGGCCAGTGCGAGCAGGGTGTCGACGGTCAGTGTCATGTTCAGTCCTTTGAAAGCAGATGCGCTGGAGCATGCAACCTTACACTTTCCCATGATGAGTTTCGTGACAGCTCCACTCCCTCGCCACAGGGGGCGGTGAAGTCAGCTTTTTAGTTCGGTGGCGCGGTGGCTAGCGGCGTCGTCGTAGGCCACGTACAACGCTTCAGCGATTTGGCTTTTGATGGCCTTGGTGGACTCCAGCCCCAACACAAACCCTTCCGCCTTGCCGCCTGCGCGGTTGAGTGCTTCGTGGGTGGCGGCGCCGGTGATGGCGTCAAGAAGCTTGGTGGCGTGGGGGCCTACGCCTTTGGGCAGGCTGATCTGGTCGATGGACATGGCGATACCTTCAAAGAGAGCAATCGGTAGCGCGTGTAACCACTGCCGGGGTGGCATGGTAGTCCTGTTTCGGCACAAAGGGGGGCCAGCTCAGCCGGCAATCGCATGCGCCGCCAACGCCAGCCGCTGGATCGCGGTGCGGATTTCCGCCTGATCGAGCGAAGCAAACCCCAGCCGCAAGGCATTCTCACGCTGGCCAAAGGGTGAAAACAGCCGACCGCTGCGCACCACCAAATCCAGCGCCAGCGCCTTTTCACACAGCCGGTCGACATCGATGGCGTCGGCAAACTTCACCCACAGCGCCAGCCCGCCTTCCGGCTCCTGCACACTGATCTGCTCGCCAAACGCTTCCCGCAAGCCACTCAACAACACCTCTCGGCGCCGACGGTACTCCTTGGAAACCCGGCGCAGGTGCTTCTTCAACTCGCCATCGTTGATCAAGTCCCCCAGCATCCGCTGCATCACCGCATCCCCCTGCCCCAGGCTCACCGCCGCCGTGCGCTCCAGCACCTGGATCACATTCGACGGCGCCACGATATAGCTGCAGCGGAACGTGCTACCGAGGGACTTGGACAGCGAGCCGATGTAGATCACATGCCGCTGCGCGCTGTCGCTGGCCAGCGGCAGATAAGGCCGCCCGGCAAAGTGATACTCGTGGTCGTAGTCTTCCTCGACGATGCAGAAGTCATGCAGCCGCGCCAGTTCCAGCAACTGCTGGCGGCGCCCGGCGCGCAGGCTGACGGTGGTGGGGAATTGGTGATGGGGCGTGAGGTACATCATCCGCACGTCGTGCTGGCGGCACAGCGCATCGAGCTGATCAACCCGGCAGCCTTCGTCGTCCAGGTCCACGGTGACCAGCCGCGCACCCAACTGGCGGAAAATCTCCCAGGCCGGCGGGTAGCTCAGGCGCTCCACCAGCACCACATCCCCCGGCTTGAGCAACACGCTGGCCGTGAGGTACAGCGACATCTGCACGCCCTGGGTCAGGCAAATCTGCTCGGCGCCCACCGTGAGGCCACGGTTATGCCGCAGCATTTCCGCCAGCGCCCGACGCAGGTAGGCACTGCTGCCTTCGCTGCCATGGCGCACGGTGTTGGTGGTGAAACTGTGGCGCAGCGCATTGCGGTAATAACGGTGCAGCACCGCTTGCGGCAACAGCCGATGGTCACTGGCGCCGTTATCGAAAAACAGCGCACCCGGCCGGTGTTGCAGCGCGACGGCCTGTTCGCCCGGGGAGAAATAATCCGCCGCTGGCGTGTCGCGCAGCGCCAGGGCAAAAGGCTGGGGCGCGCTGGGCGCCGCCACCACGCCGGTGGCCAGTTGCGTGCTCACAAAGGTGCCGCGCCTCTGGATGCTCACCAGCCAGCCTTTGGTCACCGCCTCCTCGTAGGCCAGGATCACCGTCTTGCGGTTGACGTTGAGCAACTGCGCCATCTCCCGCGTGCCGGGCAGCAAGGTGCCGGGGCGCAGGCGGCCTTCGGTGATCGCGCTCACCAGGCCCTCGATGATCTTGCGGTACGACGCCTGAGGCTGCGCGCCATCGAGTTTGAGCAAGGGGCGCCATTTGCGAAGCTGGACCATGTGAATTATCCAAAACTGGAGGTTCTTCTGGTCCTAGTCTACCGCAACAATCGAGCCTCAATTGCCCCGAGGTGTTTATGCACAACCGCCATGTCGTTGAACTGTTGCCCTCGGGCAAATCCTTCGAAGCTGCCGACCATTTGCTGCTCGACGCCATGCTCGCCAGCGGCCTCGCCGTGCCCTTTTCCTGCCGTCGCGGCGCCTGCGGTTCGTGCAAGGTCAAGGTGGTGGCCGGCGAGTACCGCGCCAAACAGCTCGCGCCCGACGCCCCCGTGCCCTCCTACCCCCTCGCGGCGGACGAGATGCTGCTGTGCCAGAGCCACGCCTGCAGCGACATGCGCCTGGAAATCCCCGGCTGGTCGCTGGACACGCCGACACTGGAAACCACCGCGCAAGTGGTCAGCAATCGCCCATTGAGCGCCGATATCATCGAACTGGTGCTGCGCACCGCCCAGCCCCTGGACGTACGCCCCGGCCAGTACCTGCGGTTTCGCCTGGACGATGGCGACAGCCGCTGTTTCTCCGTCGCCAACCTGCCCGCCCAGGACGAGGGCCAGTTGGTGTTCCATATCCGCCAGGTGCGCGGCGGCCGGTTTTCCGAAGGCATCCTGCCGACCCTGCACGCGGGCGCTAGCGTGCACCTCGAAGGCCCGGTGGGCGCCTGCACCTGGCAACACAAGGGGGAGCGCCCGGTGGTGCTGTTCGCCACCGGCACCGGGTATGCCGGCATCAAGCCGTTGTTGCTGACTGCCCTGGAGCGCGGGGCCGAGGTGAGCTTGTACTGGGGCAACGCAGCGCCGGCGGATTTCTACGACGCTGAATTTCTCGACCGGGCCAGCCAGGCGCACCCACACTTTCGCTGGCATCGCGTGCTGTCCGTCGACGCCCGCGTGCAGCAGGTCGCCCTCACGCAGCCCCACGACTGGCCCGACAGCCAGATCTACGCCTGCGGCAACAGCGGCATGATCAGCCAGGTGCGCGAAACCTGCCTGGCCGCCGGCGCCCAGGCCCATCGCTTTGTCGCCGAAGCCTTTGTGCCCAGCGGCGCCTTGGCGCCCACCGCGTCACTCAACGCCCTGGACCCGGTGCTGGAAAAAGTCGGCCCGCGCTACTCGCTGGACGGCATGCTCGCCGCCCGCGAACAAACCGTACGGGCCCTGGCCGCCATCGCCGAGCAATTGAAGGTGGGCATGACCACCGCCCAAGCCCTCGACATGGCCGGCCACACCTTGCAGGCCATGGGCGCGTCCCACACCTGGCACCCCACCTACATCCGTTTTGGCAACGACACCGTGCGCACGCCCCGCCAAGGCATCGACCCGCAGCGCCAATTGCGCGCCACCGACATCGCCGTGGTCGACCTCGGCCCGGTGTGGGACGGCTACGAAGGCGACTACGGCGACACCTTCGTATTCGGCGGGCACCCGTTGCATGAAGCCTGCGTAAAGGCCCTGCACCAAGTCTTCGACGAAACCCGCGACGCCTGGCACCAAGGGCTTACCGGGCGCCAGCTGTATGACTTCGCCGAAGACAGCGCCCGCGCCAAAGGCTGGCGCCTGGAGCGTAATTTGGCCGGGCACCGCATCGCCGACTTCCCCCACGCCCTGTTCAGTCAGGACAAACTCGCCGACGTCGAGATCGTGCCCAGCGACATGGTCTGGGTGCTGGAAATACAGCTGTGCCACCCCACCCTGCCGATCGGCGCATTCTTTGAAGATATCCTGATTGGCGAGCCCACCTACCAGCGCCCTAACGCCATGGCCCAATCCCACGCATAAACCGGCCCGATCCCGCGCGCCAACTTCCCGCCCTTCCGAGCATGCTGGCTCGCGACGCCTCAGCCCCGAGGCGTCGCAGCCCATTAAGACCGACCAAAAACAACAAAGAGGTTCTTATGCCCGTGCTCCCTCGCCCGTCCTCGCGCTTTGAGCGCCGCCCGCTGCGGGTACTGATGTGCGCATCCACCCTCGCGCTGTCGCTGGCCGCCAGCGCCACCCACGCCGACACCGCCAAACCCTACCCCCACGCACAAGAGCCGATTGGCGACGTGCAAGCCATCTACGACGGCCGGCTCAGCCCGGAGCTGGCAATCACCACCTTCCGCAACACCGACCGCCTGTTCCCGGTGCGCACCATCAAGGCGGGCGGCCATCCATTCCCGCTGCCGCGCAGCGCCCACCCCCTGGCCCCCGTGGCGTTCGAGTTCAAAGGCAAGCACTACAGCCTCGACGACTACGTGACCACCAACCGCGTCACCGGCCTGCTGGTGCTCAAGGACGGCAAGATCGTCGACGAGCGCTACGCCCACGGCAACACCGCCGAGACCCGCTGGATGTCGATGTCGGTAGCCAAGTCCGTCACCTCCACCTTGGTGGGCGCCGCCCTGCAGGACGGCGCGATCAAAAGCCTGGACGACAAAGTCACCCACTACCTGCCCGCCCTGGCCGGCAGCGCCTACGACCAGGTCACCGTGCGGCAGATCCTGGCGATGCGCTCCGGGGTCAAGTGGAACGAGCAATACACCGACCCGTCCTCCGACGAACGCCACCTGATCCAGCTGCGCAGCGAACAAGTGTCCGGCTCCCTGCTCAAGTTCATGGCCACCCTCAGCACCGCCGCGCCACCCGGCACGCGCACCAACTACAGCACCGGCGAAACCCAAGTGCTGGGCCAACTGGTCAGCGCCGCCGTGGGCAAACCGCTCACCCAATACCTCAGCGAAAAAATCTGGGGCCCATTCGGCATGCAGACCGACGCCAAATGGTGGCTCGACGGCGCCAATGGCAACGAAGTCGGCGGCAGCGGCATCAGCGCCACGCTTGAGGACTACGGCCGCTTCGGCCAATTCGTACTCAGCGGCGGCAAGGCCGGTGGCAAGCAAGTATTGCCGGAAGGCTGGTTGAGCTTCGCCAGCGCCGTCACCGGCTCAGACGCCGCCTACGGCGAGTTCGCCTCCATGTGGTGGCCCGGCTGGACCGACGCGTCCAAGGCCGACAAAGCCTTCACCGCCGCCGGCACCTTTGGCCAGTACGTCTACATCAACCCGACCAAAAACGTGGTGATCGTGGTGTGGCAGGCCCAGACCCAGCCGACTGGCGGCAAGGTGATCGACGACATGGTCGCGTTTGACGCCATCGCCAAGGTGCTGCCGTAAATGAACAAAGGGGACAGACCTGCCTGACGCGGGTCTGTCCCCTTTCCGCGCATTGCCCCACAGCTGTCCCACACCTACAGCACCGTGCTGGGCGAATGTTTGACACTCGAGGCGTATCTGTAATGCCGATATCGTCGCTGACCCGGCTGCGCTGGAACGGGCCAAAGCGTTCATCCTGGATGGGCTCCCGCCGGTGATTGCGAAGACATTTGGGTTGGATGAGGTGCAGGATGCGCACAGGTATTTGGAGGCGAACCAGCAAGTGGGCAAGGTGGTGGTGACGGTATAAGGGAATCGTCCTAGGACATTTCCCAAAGGAGGCGAGTGGGTTGCCCGATTGCCTACGAGTAGCCCAGAATCCGCTGGCTTGTGTGCTGGGGTGGTGGAATCTATGGTTGCGCGGTCGCTGAATTTTTTGGTGATCGGGTTTAGTAGCCTGGTGGTTCAATTACGCTGAGTGCACAAGCTTCATCAATCTGACATTCCTGTCGGTGCTTGATGGTGGCTGTGCGTAGGGCGCCTTAGGGCGCGCCGGCTTTGCGTAATTCCCCGGTCTACTAACCTGCGTACAGCTGCCACCCTTTCGTTTAGTAGCGGTGGGGTGGTGGCCCGACTTAGGGAATTACGATTATGTGCAAAGCCTCATCTGACCCATCCGTCCTCTTTACCGTCAGCTCCGACGCCAGTACGGAAAGCCTCATTACCAATAGCTACGAGACGTTTAGCTCAGTCAGTACGCTGCTGCTTGATCTCTCGGAAGACCTCAGCGGTAAGCAACGTGACATTGCACTGGCGATTCACCAATTGAGCGAATTGGGCGTGCTCATGACGGCAAGGCTCCTCAACCGCGAAGCGCCTTGCCCTCGCTGAATAACGAGAACCCCCAGTCAATAGCTCACTGATGCCGAATCGTCGTATGCGGCAGTTACGATTCGGCGGCCTTGCGTCCCATGAAATCGATGAACTCCGGAGCAGGGCTAAACCTTCGGCTTTACATATGTAGTTCAGGGTCTGGTCTCGGCCAATAGCGGACGTACGATTTCGTCCCGAAAATTTCTCGAATACCGAATAGGAGAACATAATTATCCTTTCCAGTTATGGCTCTAAAACCTCATACCACAGATTAGTAAGGGCTACCCGCTCGATATTTAGAGCAGTGCTTTCATAACGCATCTTCACAGTAAAGGTTGTCGCGGGGACTTCGTATCGTTCAAATATCGCCATACCAACACCTATTTGGCAAACATGCCTGTCAAACCTTATATACCTATCGTGCGCAAATTTTTGAAATTCAAGTGATCCCATAGAAACCAATTTTAGACTAGAGATTTTTTGCGCTAGTGGCGGGGAATTCATAATGTGCTTCGTGAAAAAATTTGATACCTCTATCTGCTTTTGACTCGATGGCAGATCACCATCCGAAAGGATGGTAATGTTAAATTTTTTTCCAAGCGGGAGCATTTCTATAAATTTAGCGACGCTTGATTTGTAACCGTTATCGTGATCTCTTAAGACACTTGAAAAAACAAAGCGATCCGAGATAAATATCTTGCTGTTGAATTGGGTAAATTTATTAAATTTTTCCTGCCAGACCTTATTTAGGTCTGAATTAAAAGCTATATCCTTTGTGGAGCTGTCTTTTGAGGTATTAAAATGGATTGACTCGGTTATTGCACCTATACCAACCAGTTCAAAAAAGCTCTCAAAGCAGAACCTGGTAGTTTTTTCATTATCGCAAATTACCGCGCTAATGGTATCCTCTGCCAAGGCAGTTGTGAAAAACTCACTAAGTGACGTTACCTTTTGAAAAGATGGATATGAACCGCACTCGCCCCAATGCTCTGACGAACGAAATTTTGAATAATCTGTGAAGGCTGTAATCCATCGCTGATGAAATTTCGGCGGCAAGGTTTTAATCGAATCGAGATATTCTTGTGCGGAACTGTTCGGAACGATTAGAATCCCATAGCGCTTCCAATACTCAAGGATAACATCATGAATGGCAGCACATGAATCCTCCTTAAGTATTGCTGCATCGAATACGCTTCTATCTAGGTAAAAGTCGGTCAGCATAATTAAAATCCAAAAGTTTCTTTGAATCTCTCTTCAAAAAAACCTTCAGGCCATTCGGCTAGAAAATCACCATCTTCATCCATCGGGATTTCAATGATCTGTGCTCCAAACTGTGTGGGATGGACATAGATAATCGATATGTCGCCAGGCTTGATCGCTTTATTTTTCACTTTATTCTGCATCCTTAACATCAGCGATTCACTATGCGTTTCTATGATCCACTGGTTTGTTTTGCACGTCTCTATAAAAAAATTAGCAAGGTGAGCCTGAAGTCGTGGGTGCAAATGTATTTCTGGTTGTTCTACGCAAATTGTACTTTCGCTTCTGACTATCCCTTCAACAATAATAGGTAGCAACTGTCCAATCCCGAAGCCCACATCTGAAGGCCCAACTACTACTTGAGTTCTAAGATCTTTTAACTGAAGACAAATAACGGACCCGGTAACTTCTGAACCTATGCTTTCAGCAGTTAAGGTATAAGGAATTTCAAAGTTCCTGAACCAATCATTAATCTCACCTGTTATCTCAGGAGATTTCTCATAAATAAATCTAGCTGTATTTTCTCCTTGTTTACCCACCGATCCACTTTGATCCCCTTTTGGTGCATAGAATCTACTTGGGTGGCTGCGTAGAGGTCCGAGGTATGTGATTGAGTTAAATGCTTCTTGTATATCTTTAGCTATCAAGCCAATTATGTTATTTGAGAGTGCGGCACCAAACCCACTCTCAATCTTGTCTTCGATTGCCACTGATGATGGGGTGGCATAGTTTAGATCACTAGTAAAACTTATGTCATTTAAATCCTTGACTATGCCCTTGTGATGATCCTTGCCTATAAATTTAAGTTTCGACAGATAAGAAAATATTGAATCCCTGCTTTGTGCAGATGCAAAAATAAACGATCGCGCATGCTTTAACCGCTGCGCTTTTTCCGCGGACTCTCTAGTGATTAACTCAGAGCGCAAGTCAAGATTGAACGCATCAACTTTTCCTGACGCGTAAGTGGTTTTAATATTACTTAAATAAGTAAACTCCTCATTTTTATTTTGCTTTTTCCTCCCAGAAAGCAAGTAAGTAAATTCATGGGTCCTTTGTTGCGCTTTTGGCAGTGACATCAGCCCAGCAGACCAATCATTTTTCGTGGAGCTTTTCGGTGGAGAGTACGAGCATGAAAATTTAATCTCGCTTTCTACGTCATGATTATGTGCCATTGCAGCATAGTCACCCAGATCAACAAAATCTCCATTGGAGACTAGTCCACCTTGCTCACTAGGTCTTGTAAGGGATTGCTTTAGTAACATCAGCGCTTGGATTAGCGAGCTTTTCCCTGAGGAGTTTGGACCATAAATCAAGGTTATTGGCGCCAGCCTAATACTTTGTTTTGTAGCGAAACTTTTAAAATTCTCAACGCTTAACATATGAAACATATGACACCCAAGCCAAAAAATTTTAGTTATTTACACATAACTCACGGTCGCCGAAACTACCTTGGAAGGATTCGGTTAAAACGTTTGTAATGAGAATAATCACCAGCGTATTTGGAAAATCCATTTTCTGAGCTAACCGGCGTAGATGGCCAGTGGCCAATTTGAGTCAACGGCGTGTGACTGTCAAGTATGGGTGGCCACCAAAGACCTACTATAAGGAGTGCTATATAGATTTTTGGGCGCCTTTCAGCAGGAAATCTGCAATTGAACGAAATGGGTGGCCGCTCCTGATCCTTTTTGTCCTTGACGAAGGACCGCCAGAGTCGAAAACGGTCACTTACGAGCGCTTGCTTATGGCCGTCGGCAACGTCAGCTATTGGCCGATAGCGGATAGTCATCCGCTCCCTCCTCCGTAGCAGACAACTTTCCCCTACCTCCCCAACAACTCCCTAACCC
>NZ_JACARO010000074.1:0-3214 GCF_013386585.1 Pseudomonas sp. P7548
TTCAGCAAATTGGGTATGTGATAGTTTTCGGTGTTTTGTGAGCGTCGAACTTTCGGTTCATTTCGTCTTCACACACCGCAATCTGGTGCCTTTTCAGGTCAGCAAATTGCTTGGGTGTTATATGGTCAAGCCTCACGGGCAATTAGTATTGGTTAGCTCAACGCCTCACAGCGCTTACACACCCAACCTATCAACGTCGTAGTCTTCGACGGCCCTTCAGGGAACTCAAGGTTCCAGTGAGATCTCATCTTGAGGCTAGTTTCCCGCTTAGATGCTTTCAGCGGTTATCTATTCCGAACATAGCTACCCGGCAATGCCACTGGCGTGACAACCGGAACACCAGAGGTTCGTCCACTCCGGTCCTCTCGTACTAGGAGCAGCCCCTCTCAAATCTCAAACGTCCACGGCAGATAGGGACCGAACTGTCTCACGACGTTCTAAACCCAGCTCGCGTACCACTTTAAATGGCGAACAGCCATACCCTTGGGACCGGCTTCAGCCCCAGGATGTGATGAGCCGACATCGAGGTGCCAAACACCGCCGTCGATATGAACTCTTGGGCGGTATCAGCCTGTTATCCCCGGAGTACCTTTTATCCGTTGAGCGATGGCCCTTCCATACAGAACCACCGGATCACTAAGACCTACTTTCGTACCTGCTCGACGTGTCTGTCTCGCAGTCAAGCGCGCTTTTGCCTTTATACTCTACGACCGATTTCCGACCGGTCTGAGCGCACCTTCGTACTCCTCCGTTACTCTTTAGGAGGAGACCGCCCCAGTCAAACTACCCACCATACACTGTCCTCGATCCGGATAACGGACCTGAGTTAGAACCTCAAAGTTGCCAGGGTGGTATTTCAAGGATGGCTCCACGCAGACTGGCGTCCACGCTTCAAAGCCTCCCACCTATCCTACACAAGCAAATTCAAAGTCCAGTGCAAAGCTATAGTAAAGGTTCACGGGGTCTTTCCGTCTAGCCGCGGATACACTGCATCTTCACAGCGATTTCAATTTCACTGAGTCTCGGGTGGAGACAGCGCCGCCATCGTTACGCCATTCGTGCAGGTCGGAACTTACCCGACAAGGAATTTCGCTACCTTAGGACCGTTATAGTTACGGCCGCCGTTTACCGGGGCTTCGATCAAGAGCTTCGCGTTAGCTAACCCCATCAATTAACCTTCCGGCACCGGGCAGGCGTCACACCCTATACGTCCACTTTCGTGTTTGCAGAGTGCTGTGTTTTTAATAAACAGTCGCAGCGGCCTGGTATCTTCGACCGGCATGGGCTTACGGAGCAAGTCCTTCACCCTCACCGGCGCACCTTCTCCCGAAGTTACGGTGCCATTTTGCCTAGTTCCTTCACCCGAGTTCTCTCAAGCGCCTTGGTATTCTCTACCCAACCACCTGTGTCGGTTTGGGGTACGGTTCCTGGTTACCTGAAGCTTAGAAGCTTTTCTTGGAAGCATGGCATCAACCACTTCGCTAACTAAAAGTTAGCTCGTCATCAGCTCTCGGCCTTAAGATCCCGGATTTACCTAAGATCTCAGCCTACCACCTTAAACTTGGACAACCAACGCCAAGCTGGCCTAGCCTTCTCCGTCCCTCCATCGCAATAACCAGAAGTACAGGAATATTAACCTGTTTTCCATCGACTACGCTTTTCAGCCTCGCCTTAGGGACCGACTAACCCTGCGTCGATTAACGTTGCGCAGGAAACCTTGGTCTTTCGGCGTGGGTGTTTTTCACACCCATTGTCGTTACTCATGTCAGCATTCGCACTTCTGATACCTCCAGCAAGCTTCTCAACTCACCTTCACAGGCTTACAGAACGCTCCTCTACCGCATCACTTACGTGATACCCGTAGCTTCGGTGTATGGTTTGAGCCCCGTTACATCTTCCGCGCAGGCCGACTCGACTAGTGAGCTATTACGCTTTCTTTAAAGGGTGGCTGCTTCTAAGCCAACCTCCTAGCTGTCTAAGCCTTCCCACATCGTTTCCCACTTAACCATAACTTTGGGACCTTAGCTGACGGTCTGGGTTGTTTCCCTTTTCACGACGGACGTTAGCACCCGCCGTGTGTCTCCCATGCTCGGCACTTGTAGGTATTCGGAGTTTGCATCGGTTTGGTAAGTCGGGATGACCCCCTAGCCGAAACAGTGCTCTACCCCCTACAGTGATACATGAGGCGCTACCTAAATAGCTTTCGAGGAGAACCAGCTATCTCCGAGCTTGATTAGCCTTTCACTCCGATCCACAGGTCATCCGCTAACTTTTCAACGGTAGTCGGTTCGGTCCTCCAGTTAGTGTTACCCAACCTTCAACCTGCCCATGGATAGATCGCCCGGTTTCGGGTCTATTCCCAGCGACTAGACGCCCTATTAAGACTCGCTTTCGCTACGCCTCCCCTATTCGGTTAAGCTCGCCACTGAAAATAAGTCGCTGACCCATTATACAAAAGGTACGCAGTCACAGAACAAAGTCTGCTCCCACTGCTTGTACGCATACGGTTTCAGGATCTATTTCACTCCCCTCTCCGGGGTTCTTTTCGCCTTTCCCTCACGGTACTAGTTCACTATCGGTCAGTCAGTAGTATTTAGCCTTGGAGGATGGTCCCCCCATATTCAGACAAAGTTTCTCGTGCTCCGTCCTACTCGATTTCATGACTAAGAGATTTTCGCGTACAGGGCTATCACCCACTATGGCCGCACTTTCCAGAGCGTTCCGCTAATCTCAAAGCCACTTAAGGGCTAGTCCCCGTTCGCTCGCCACTACTAAGGGAATCTCGGTTGATTTCTTTTCCTCAGGGTACTTAGATGTTTCAGTTCCCCTGGTTCGCTTCTTGCACCTATGTATTCAGTACAAGATAACCATCTTATGATGGCTGGGTTCCCCCATTCAGACATCTCCGGATCAAAGTCTGTTTGCCGACTCCCCGAAGCTTTTCGCAGGCTACCACGTCTTTCATCGCCTCTGACTGCCAAGGCATCCACCGTATGCGCTTCTTCACTTGACCATATAACCCCAAGCAATCTGGTTATACTGTGAAGACGACATTCGCCGAAAATTCGAATTTCTCAACTAAGAGAACTCACAAATTTTACCTTAGCCTGATCCGTTACCAGTGAAAGTAACGTTCAGTCTATCTTTCTATCACATACCCAAATTTTTAAAGAACGATCTAATCAAAGACTAGAAATCAACATTCACCATCAAC
>NZ_JACARO010000075.1 GCF_013386585.1 Pseudomonas sp. P7548
GGCGGTGGCCCCCCAAATCACTGTCGGATTACGGGCACACCGAGCCTAGGCGAGGTGCCGAGTGTTGGGGCAAGAGCCCTTTGGTTACTTTGGGGCTCTTTTCCAAAGTGACCCGCCGTAAGGGCGGAACCATAAGTAGCCGTTACCGAAGAAACGGATATACCCCCAATCACAACCCCTGACTCCCCCGAATCAAATCATAAGCCTTACGCGCAATCGGATTCGCCGTATTCGGCCGAATCCAAAGGTAATACGTGACCTCCGGCAACCGCGGCAACCCATCCGTCTCCCCCAACACCCGCATATCCGGCCCCAGCATCTCCATACTCCGCGGCGTCACCCCCAACCCCGCCCGAGTCGCCGCTTTAATCCCAATCAAATTCGACGCCAGATAGGCCTGGCGCCACGGGATATTCGCCCGCTCCAGCGCCTCCAACGCATACCGCCGATAAATACTCGGCTCATCCACCAGAATCAGCGGCAACGGTTCACTCGGCTGGTGAATGTACTGCGCCGAACAAATCCACCACACCGGCGAGGTCCTCAACGCAAACCCCTCAAGGTTTGGATCCGAGCGCGTAGAAATCACCATGTCCACCTTGCCCCGGTGCAAGTCATCCATCAAAAACGGACTGCGCCCCACATCAATCTCCAGCCGCAAGCGCGGTGCCGAGCGGGCGATGTGGCTGAGGATCGGCGGCAAAATCGTGTCGGCAATGTCATGGGGCGAACCAATACGCAGCACCCCACTCAAGCTGCTCTCACGCAACGAATTCAACGCGTCGTCATTGAGCGACAACATCTGCCGCGCATGCCGCAACAGCTGCAAACCCGGTTCGGTCAGTTGTTTCTGCCGGCCGCGTTTTTCAAACAGGCTCACGCCCACTTGCTGTTCCAGGCGTTGCATGTGCTGGGTCACGGAGGACTGGGTGCGCGCCAAGTGCGTGCCGGCTTCGGCGAAGCTGTGGTGGTCGACCACGGCGATAAAGGTGCGCAGGAGTTCGAGATCGAGGGTCGACATGGCCATTTCCAGAGGCGTTTTTATATCAAGGGCGTGAAGTTAAACATTACAGATTTTAATGTGTTGTTGAAGCGGTTTTTTATAGCGTCCAATAAAACATGGGTTATGCCTGAATACGAGGTTGCCCATACACGGCAAGTTATAACGATATGAGATATTTGCATTTCCGTTGCCCCCGCACTCTCCCTAGCATGCCCCTCCATCAGGTCGGGGTACGCCGATCATTAGCCTGGGGGAAGTCCAATGATGTTCAAGAAATGGTTGCCGAGGGTCCTGGGCACGGCAGTGGCCTTGGGGGCGAGTGTGGCGGCGCAGGCCGATGCGACCCTGGACAAGATCGAGCAACGCCATGTGTTGGTGGTTGGCGTGCTGCTGTCTGGTGGCCCGTTCGGCAGCATCGACCCGAGCACCCAGCAACCCAAGGGCTTGAACGTCGACCTGGCCAATGAATTGGGGCGTCAGCTCAAGGCGCAGGTGCAACTGGTGCCGGTACTGCCGGCCAACCGCGTGCAGTTCCTGCAACAGGGCAAGGTCGACCTGCTGATCGCCAACATGGAATGGACCGCCGAGCGCGGTGAAATTCTCGGCTTTGTGCCCACGCCGTTCTACCGCATCGGGGGCACCGCCGCGGTGCTCAAGGACAGCAAGATCACTCGCTGGGAAGACCTCAAGGACCAGCCGGTGTGCACGTCCCAGGGCAGCAGCTACGTGAAGCCGTTGACCGAATTCGGCGCCCAGATCAAAGCCTTCAAGAGTTCGTCCGAATCGCTGTTGGCCCTGCGTGGCAACAACTGCGTGGCCGCCGTGCATGACTCCACCCTGGTCAACCCGCTGATCAACGACAGCCCGGAATGGAAGGACTACCGCGCCATCAGCCCGGAGCTGAACCCGGCGCCGTCGGTGATCTGGACCCGTCGCGGGGAGAGCGACACCCAGGCCAGGCTCGACCCGATCGTCAAGGAACTGCACCGCAGCGGCTGGCTGATCGAAGCCCAGACCCGTAACCGCATCAGCCCCGCGTCGCCGGCGCTGGTGGAATTGCAAAAACAGTTCAAGGGCGCCTGAACATGCACTTCAAAACCTTCGCCGCACTCGGCCTGGCCTTGTGCGCCGGCTTCGCCCACGCCGATGCCACCCTCGACAAGATTCAGCAGCGCCACGCCATCAGCGTGGGCGTGATCCTCAGCGGCCCGCCGTTTGGCACCCTCGACCCCAAGACCGGTGAACACCTGGGCTACAACGTGGAGTTGGCCAAGGGTATCGGCCAGGCGCTGGGCGTCGAGACCAAGACGGTGTCCGTGCTGGCGCCCAACCGCGTGCAGTTCCTGCAGCAGGGCAAGGTCGACATCCTGATCGCCAACATGCAGTTCACCGAAGAGCGCGCCGAGATCCTCGACTACGTGCCCACGCCCTATGAAGAAGTCGGCGGCGCGGCGTTGATTCGCAAAGGCGCCGGGATCACGCAGTGGGCCGACCTCAAGGACAAGCCGGTGTGCGTGTCCCAGGGCAGCAACTTCATTAAGCCGCTGCAAGAGACCTACGGCGCGCAGATCAAGGCGTTCCGCAGCCAGTCCGAATCGCTGCTGTCGTTGCGCGGCAACGGGTGCGTGGCGGCGGTGCACGTCAGCCCGACCCTGCATGCGTTGCTCAGTGATGCCGAATGGTCCGGTTATGAGATCCCGCTGCCGGGGGACCTGATTCCGTCCAAATCGGTGATCTGGATTCGCAAGGGCGAACACGACACCCAGGCCAAGCTCGATGCCATCGTGCGTGACTGGCACAAGAGCGGTTTCCTGATCGCCCTGGGCGAGCGTACCGGCATGGCACCGTCCCAGGCCCTGCGTGATTTGCACGAGCAGTACAGCCATGAGTGACGCGTTGTTCGCCACCTTGCAACACCTGCTCGGCGCGGCCCATGTGCAAACCTCTGAAGAGGCCGCGCATTACCTCACCGACAAGCAAGGCCGCTACACCGGCCAGGTGATCGCGGCGGTGCATCCGGCCAACACCGAAGAAGTCGCGGCGGTGGTGCGCGCCTGCGTGGCGTTGAAAGCGCCCATCGTGGTGCAGGGCGGCAATACCGGGCTGATGGCCGGCGCCACGCCGGATGCCAGCGGGCGTTCGGTCTTGTTGTTGCTCGACCGCATGAACCGCGTGCGCAACATCGACACCGACAACGACACCCTGACCGTGGAGGCCGGCTGCATCCTGCAAAACGTCCAGCAGGTGGCCCGTGATGCCGATCGCCTGTTCCCGCTGAGCCTGGGCGCCGAGGGCAGTTGCACCCTGGGCGGCAACCTTGGCACCAACGCGGGTGGCACCGGCGTGCTGCGCTATGGCAACACCCGCGAGTTGACCCTGGGCCTGGAAGTGGTGACCGCCGAAGGCGAGATCTGGCACGGCCTGCGTGGCTTGCGCAAGGACAACACCGGTTACGACCTGCGTGACCTGTACATCGGCAGCGAAGGCACCCTGGGCATTATCACGGCGGCCACCCTCAAGCTGTTCCCGCTGCCCAAGGCCCAGGCCACGGCGTTTCTGGCCTTTGATGAGCTGGCCCAGGCCGTGGCGTTCCTGTCCCATGCCCGGGCGGGGTTTGGCGCGAGCCTCACGGCGTTCGAATTGCTCACGGCAGACTGCCTGGCGTTGCTGCGCGAGCAGTTCCCCGACGGCCCGCAACCGTTCAAAAACGCCGGCCAACCCTGGTTCGCCTTGATCGAACTCTCGGATAACCACGGCGAAAGTCAGGCACGGGAAGCCTTCGAGCGGGTGCTGGGCGATGCCTTCGAAAACAACCTGTTGAGCGACGCACTGATCGCCGAAAGCCTCGCCCAGAGCGAAGCCCTGTGGCTGTTGCGTGAGAACATGAGCGAGGCGCAGAAGCGCGCCGGGCGCAATATGAAGCACGACATCTCGGTGCCGATTTCACAGGTGGTGGCGTTCGTCGCGCATACCGACGCGTTGCTGCAGCAACATTTTCCCGGTGTGCGCAACTTCACGTTCGGCCATTTGGGCGACGGCAACCTGCACTACAACGTGGCCCATCCGCTGGATTCGACGGTGGAGGCGCACATGGCTCACTACGCCGAGCTGAGCGCCCTGGTGCACGACAGCGCCCATGCCCATGGTGGTTCGATCAGCGCCGAGCACGGCATCGGCCAGCGCAAGGTCGGCATGCTCAGCCGTTATAAAAGCCCGGTGGAGCTGGATCTGATGCGTCGCATCAAACAGGCCCTCGACCCGCACAACCTGCTCAATCCCGGCAAAGTCCTTGAGGTGCAGCCATGACCGTACGCCTGTCCCGGCGCGTGCAGCGGGTGTCGCTGTCGGCCAACGCGGCCGCCAAGTCCCGTGCCACCGAATTGCGTGAGGCCGGGCGCGATATCCTCGACCTCACCACCGGCGAGCCGGATTTCGATACGCCGCAGCACATCAAACAGGCCGCCTATGCGGCCATCGCGGCGGGCGCGACCAAATACACGCCCACGCCGGGCGTCAAGGCGTTGCGCCTGGCGGTGCAGCGCAAGCTGGCGCAGGAAAACCACCTGGACTATCCGCTGTCGTCCATCGTGATCGCCAACGGCGCCAAACAGATCATCTTCAATGCGTTTGCCGCCACTCTGGATGACGGCGATGAAGTGCTGGTGCCCACCCCGTACTGGCCGTCGTTCCCTGACAGCGTGCGCTTCAACGGCGGCGAGCCGGTGTTCATCGAATGCGGGCTGGAGCAGGGCTGCAAATTGCGGCCGGCCCAGTTGGAACAGCACATCACCGGGCGCACGCGCTGGCTGATCCTCAACGGCCCCGGCAACCCCAGCGGCGCGGTGTACAGCGAAGCCGAGTTGCGCGAGTTGGCGCAGGTACTGCGTCGCCATCCCCAGGTGCTGGTCCTGCTGGATGAGCTGTACGAGCACATTCGCTTTGACGGGCATCCACCCCAAAGCCTGTTGAACGTGGCGCCGGACCTGCTGCCGCGCAGCTTGTTGGTGGGCGGTGTGTCCAAGACCTATGCCATGACCGGCTGGCGCATTGGCTTCGGTGCCGGGCCCAAGCACCTCACCGACGCGATGGCCGTGGTGCAATCCCAATCCACCTCCGGGGCTTCATCGGTGGGGCAGGCGGCGGCGTTGGCGGCCTACAACGGTGGGCTGGGTTTCCTCGCTGAGCAAGTTGCGGCTTACCAGTTGCGCCGTGACATCTTGGTCAACACCCTTGAAACCGTCGAAGGTCTGGAGGTGCTGGAACCCCAGGGCGGCTTCTTTGTGTTCGTGCGCTGCGCCGGGCTGCTGGGGCGCCATCGTCCCGACGGGGTGCGCATCGACAGCGATGAGGATGTCGTGGCCTGGCTGCTGGAAGAGGGCGTGGCCGGTGTGGCGGGCAGTGCCTACGGCCTGTCGCCGTGGTTTCGCCTGTCCATTGCCACCGCGACCGACAGCGTGGCCGAAGCCGGGCGGCGCATCGCCGCTGCCTGCGGGAAATTGCAATGATGGAGGCGTTCGTCCACTGGGCTGCAAGCATTGGTCTGAACTACAACTTCCTGCTCGACGTCTACCAGCGCGGTACGCTGGTACAGGGCGCGTGGACCACCGGCTTGCTCTGTGTGTTCACCATCATCGGCAGCCTGCTGGCGGGCACCGGCCTGGCAGCGATGCTGACGTCGGGCAACCCGTGGCTGGCCAAGCCTGCGCGGGTGTTCGTGGAGGTGACGCGCAATACGCCGACCCTGGTGCAGCTGTACTGCGCGTTCCTGGTGTTGAACATGCTGTTGACCCAGGCCGTCGGCGCCGCCAACCCACTCACGCCGTTCGCCTGGGTGGTCATCGTGATCTCGCTGCACAAGGGCGCGTTCCATGCCGAAGCCTTGCGCGCCGGTATTGAAGCGGTGCCCGCCGTAACCCTGGAGGCCGCCAGTTCCCTGGCCTTCAGCAACCGCCAGTTGCTATGGAACGTGCAGTTACCGCTGGCCCTGCGTTTTGCCTTGCCGTCGCTGATCAACAACCTGATCGACCTGGTGAAGATGACCGCCGTGGCCTCGGCGATTGCGGTGGGCGACATCACCTACGCGGCGATCATGATCTGGACCCAGAGTGACAACGTGCTGGAGCTGATGATTCTGATCCTGAGCTTTTTCGGCTTGCTGAGTTTTACCGTCAATTGTGTGGGGCGCTGGCTGGAAGCGCGCCTGAGGATGCCCGGCTATGGCCATTGATTCATTCCCGGTGCTGTCGGCATTGCTGCAATGGTCGCCGGCACTGGTGGCCGGTTTTGGCCAGAACATCTTGATCAGCGTGGTGGCGATCGGGCTGGGCTCGGTGCTCGGCCTGTTGATCGGCGCGCTGGCCTTGTCGCCGTTGGGCGGTGTTGCGCGGTTGTGGGTGCAGGTGTTTCGCAATGCGCCCTGGCTGGTGCTGATCTACTTCACCACTTACGTGTTCCCGTTCGAGATCCACATTGGCAGCAGCTATGTGTCGTTCCCCGATTGGGTCAAGGTCACCCTCGGCCTGGCCTTGCCGGCGAGCGCCAACGTGGCGGAGATCTTTCGCGGCGCCATCGGCTCGATCCCCAGCACCCAGTGGGAGGCTGCGCGTTCACTGGCGTTCACCCGGGGCCAGCTGTTCCGTTCGATCATCCTGCCGCAGTGCTTCAAGCGCATGTTGCCGCCGTGGATGAACCTGTATGCGGTGGTGACCATGGGCACCGCGCTGGCTTCGCTGGTGGGCGTGCATGACGTGATCGACACCGCGCAGATCGCCAGCAACACGGTGAACATGACCGGTTTCACCGTGGTGATCTACCTGAGCCTGCTGGTGCTGTTCTTTGCCTACTGCTACCCGATTTCCCGCCTGACCCAACACCTGGAGCGCCGTTATGCCTTCTATTGAACCCTTGGTGAGCCTGCGGGATGTGCACCTGTCGTTCGGCGCCAACCCGGTGCTCAAGGGCATCGACCTGGACGTGCAGCGCGGCCAGGCGGTGTCGATCATCGGCCCGTCGGGCTCGGGCAAATCCACGATCCTGCGTTGCATCACCGGGTTGTTGCAGCCCCAGCGCGGCAGCATTCGCGTGGGTCAGACCCAGGTCGACACCCTGGCCCAGGAAGCCCAGCGCATCGAGTTGCGCAAGCGCGTGGGCTTTGTGTTCCAGCAGTACAACCTGTTCCCGCACCTGTCGGTGCTGGAAAACCTGGTGATCGCCCCGCGCAAGGTACTGGGGTGCAGCCGTGCCGATGCCGAGAAAGACGCACGGGCGTTGCTCGCCAAAGTGCGCATGGAACACAAGGCCGACGCCTACCCGGGCCAGCTCTCCGGCGGTCAGCAACAGCGCGTGGCGATTGCCCGTGCCCTGGCGATGCGCCCGGAGCTGATCCTGTTCGACGAAGTGACCTCTGCCCTGGACCCGGAAACCGTCGGCGAAGTGCTGACCGTCATCCGCGAACTGACTGAAGAGGGCATGACCTGCGTGCTGGTCACCCATGAAATGCGCTTCGCCGAAGAGATCAGCGACGTGGTGTATTTCACCGAAAACGGCGTGATCGTCGAGCATGGCAGCGCGCAGCAGATCTTCCAGCACCCGGCCAGCGAACGCACCCAGACGTTCCTGCGCCATGCCCTGGGCGATTCGGGGCGCCGTGGCCCCATCGCCCACGACCCGTACCTGTTGACCAATTTGAGCCGATACAGCCTGTCTGTCTGATAAGAGGAAATGCGTGATGAGTACCGAAAACCGTGCCGACGTGATCGAAGCGTTCTTGCAGCAGATCCGCGTGATCAATCAGCGCGGCGTAGACCGTGCGGCCCTGGTGGAAATCGTCAGTCTGCTGGAAGCCCTGGCCGAACGCCGTGACCTGTTCAACTTCGACGAATTCCCCGCGCCGGTGCCGGGGCAGGGCAGCACGGCCTTTCGCTATCGCCTGAATGACGACGGCGACACGCCGACCCTGTACCTCAACTCGTTGCTGCCGGGCAAAAGCACGATCCCGCACAACCACGAGACCTGGGCGATCATCAGTGCCATCGAAGGCCAGGAGATCAACTACGTCTACACCCGCAGTGACGAAGGTCGCGAGCCTGGTTTCACCACCCTGAGCCTGGAGAAGGAAGTGATCGTGCAGCCCGGTACGTCGATCTCGTTCCTCGGTGAAGACCTGCACGGCATCAAGGTGGAAGGCGAGCAGGCGACCCTGCATTTCCACTTGTACGGCTTGCCGCTGGAATCGCTGAACGGCCGGTATGGCGTGGAAGCGGACGGACGCATCCTCAACTACAACGCCTCGCAAATGGCGCCGTCCATCAAAGCCTATTGATAAGCATGCCACCCATTAACGGTGGGAGCACTTTCTGTGGCGAGGGAGCTTGCTCCGGCTGGGGCGCGTAGCGGCCCTGAACCCTGCGATTGATTTTCAACTGGAAACACGCGGTGCCTGTGTTGGGGCTGCTGCGCAGCCCAGCGGGAGCAAGCTCCCTCGCCACAAAAGCCCGTTTCCACAGCATGATCGGCGTTCGTCCGAGGGAGTTTTTATGATTGATCTGTATTACTGGCCCACGGGAAACGGCTTGAAAGTCGGCATCCTGCTGGAAGAGCTGGGTGTCGAGTACCGACTGGTGCCGGTGAACATCCGTGAAGGCCAGCAGAAGCACGCGGACTTCCAGCGCATCAGTGCCAACGGGCGCATCCCGGCGATTGTCGACCATCGCCCCGAGGGGCCGCTGAGCCTGTTCGAATCCGGCGCGATCCTCAATTACCTGGCTGACAGCGCCGGGCAGTTCTTGCCTGCGGCCGGCACTGCCGAGCGGCAGAAGGTGCAGGAGTGGCTGTTCTGGCAGGTGGGGCACATCACCCCCTACCTGAGCCAGTTGCAGCTGTTCAAGGAGAAGGCGCCGGAGCCGATTCCGTTCGCCCTCGACCTGCTCAATGCCGAAGCCACCCGCTTGTACCGTGTGCTGGAGCAGCGCCTGGGCGAAGTGCCCTACGTGGCGGGTGAGTATTCGGTGGCTGACATGGCGATCTTCCCGTGGATCCAGCCGCTGCGCCAAGGCCAGGACCTGGCGAGCTACCCGCACATCCAGGCCTGGCGTGAGCGCATCAAGGTGCGGCCGGCGGTGCAGCGCGCCTATGCCAAGGGCCGCGACGTGGCGGCGGGCGAGCGCTCGTTGGCGTTGCAGTAACTCATTTCATACTTTGTTGGGACTTCCATGAGCCAGACCATCACCCCGAGTCAACTGCAGCAATGGCTGTTCGACGGGCAGGAAATCGCCGTATTCGACGTGCGCGAACACGGGCAGTACGGCGAAGCCCATCTGTTCCACGGGGTGAACCTGCCCTATAGCCGCCTGGAACTGGAAGTGCGCCGTTTGGCGCCGAACCCCCAGGTGCGCCTGGTGATCTACGATCAGGACCAGGGCGAAGTGGCCACACGTACCGCACAGCGCCTGCACGCCTTGGGCTACCGCCGGGTGCATGTACTGGAGGGTGGCGCAGACGGTTGGCAGGCGGCGGGTTTGCAGCTGTTTGCGGGCGTGCATGTGCCGTCCAAGGCGTTTGGCGAGTTGGTGGAAGAGGCCAGCCACACGCCCCACGTCACGGCGCGGCAACTGGCCGAGTGGCAGGCCCGTGGTGAGCCGTTGGTGGTGCTGGACGGGCGGCCGTTCGATGAATACCGCAAGATGACCATCCCCGGCTCCATCTGCTGCCCGAACGGTGAGCTGGGCTACCGCGTGCACGACTTGGTGCCGGACGACAGCACACCCATCGTGGTCAATTGCGCCGGGCGCACCCGCAGCATCATCGGCGCGCAGACGCTGATCAACCTGGGCGTGAAGAACCCGGTCTACGCCTTGGAAAACGGCACCCAGGGCTGGTACCTGGAAGATTTCCAGCTGGAGCACGGCAGCACCCGACGCTACGCCGACGCGGTCAGCAGCGATCTGGCTGCACAGCGCCACGCCGCGCAGCAGTTGGCACAGCGGGCGGGGGTGGTGAGCGTGTCAGCGGAGCAGGTGCGGCAATGGGCCGATGACGCGGGGCGCAGCCTGTTCCTGTGTGACGTGCGCACCGCCGAGGAGTTTGCCGCAGGCACCTTGCCCGGTGCACAACACACGCCGGGCGGGCAGTTGGTCCAGTCCACCGACCTGTACATCGGCGTGCGCCAGGCCCGGGTGGTGCTGTTCGACAGCGATGGTATTCGCGCGTCGATCGTGGCCAGTTGGTTGCGTCAGTTGGGGCATGAGGCGTATGTGCTGAGCGGCGGGATCGACAGTGGCCTGGCCTTGCCGGTGCAGGCGCCGGTGGCTTACGAACCTTTGCCGCTGATCAGCGCACAAGGTTTTGAGCTGAGTGAAGTCAACCTGATCGACCTGCGCCCGAGCATGGTGTACCGCAAGGGGCATATCCCAGGCTCGCGCTGGTCGATCCGCTCACTGCTCAACGCCGACCAGCGCCCTTTGGTGCTGGTGGCTGATGATCCGGCGCTGGCAGCGTTTGCAGCCCTTGGCTTGGACGCAAAACTGCTCGACGGTGGTTTTGCCGCCTGGGCTGCCGCCGGCCTGCCGGTGAGTGAAGACCCGCAGAGCCCACCGGACGCGCAGTGCATCGACTTCCTGTTTTTCACCCACGACCGCCACAGCGGCAACAAGGACGCCGCGCGCCAGTACCTGGCCTGGGAAATCGGTTTGCTGGCACAGATGAGTCCGGCGGAAATCGCCAGCCTCAAGCCGCTGGTGCCGACGTCCCGTGTGCGTACCCGGTTGATCCACGCCGCCCGCACGGAAAAAGGCCAGGGTGGCCGTGCGGTCAACGTGCCGGTCACGCGTATCAGCACGGTGCTGTTCGACAACTTCGCCCAGATGCGCGATGCCCGCGCCCGCCGCGACAGTGAACGCGTACTGACCTACGGTGCTCGGGGCAACCCCACCTCCCATGCCCTGGAAGACCTGGTCACCGAGTTGGAGGGTGGCTATCGCACGCGTCTCTATGGCACCGGCCTGGCTGCGGCAGCCCAGGTATTCCTGGCTTATCTGCGCCCAGGCGATCACGTGTTGATCACCGACGCGGTGTACTCCCCGGTGCGCAAGCTGGCCCGGGAGTTCCTGCAGCCGTTTGGCATTGAAGTCAGTTATTTTGCGCCGGACGGCAAGGGGCTCGAAGCGCAACTGCAAGCCAACACGAGGCTGGTCTACGCCGAAGTGCCGGGCTCATTGCTCTATGAGCTGTGTGATCTGCCGGCCATTGCGGCCTTGTGCAAACCGCGCAATATCCTGCTGGCCGTCGACAACACCTGGGGTTCGGGCTACCTGTATCGCCCGCTGGCGCTGGGCGCGGACATCTCGATCATGGCCCTCACCAAATACCTCGGCGGCCACAGCGATGTGATGATGGGCAGCGTGTGCACCAGCGCAGCGGCCTGGCCGGCGTTGGGCCGGATGAGTGACACCTTTGGCAACGCGGTGAGTGCCGACGATGCTTACCTGGTGTTGCGGGGCGCGCGCACCTTGGCGTCACGCCTGGACGTGCATGAGCGCGGCGCGGTGGAGATCGCCCAGTGGCTGCAGGCGCAACCGCAGGTCAAGCGAGTGTTCCATCCGGCGTTGCCGGAGCACCCAGGGCATGCGTTGTGGCGACGGGATTTCACCGGCAGCAATGGGTTGTTGTCGTTTGAGCTGGCCAATGCAGACGCGGCGTACGTCGAGCGGTTGATCGACGGCTTGCAGCTGTTCGGGTTGGGCGCATCATGGGGCGGCTATGAAAGCCTGGTCACCGTGGCCGATACCCAGGACCGCGACAGTGCAGCCGATCGCGGGCTGAACCCGGTGGTGCGCCTGCACATCGGCCTGGAGGACGTGGCGGCATTGATCGAGGATTTGCAGCGCGGGTTTGCGGCGGCAGGCTGAAAAAAAGATCGCTCCCACGCCCGGTGGGAGCGATCAGGCCGGTCAGTGTTTGACCGGTGTTGGCAGCGTCACGAGGTTGACGTAGCCATCCCAGAATTGCTTTTGGTCTACGCCGAACACCACTTTGGCTTTTTGCGTGCCCACCGGCGCGCCTTTCTTGTAGCCCAGTGCGCGGCCGTAGTCAGCGCCGAAGGTGGCGTCCACGTCTACCCACAGGTCGCGGGATTCGGTGACGATCTGCGGGTTGACCAAATACAGCGCGGGCAAGCTGTCCCAGGTGAAACTGTGGTAGCCCGGGTCTTTGTCGAACAGTGGCCCGAACTCATGCTTGTACAGGTCGGCAATCGCGCCTTTCTTGGCGATCACGCGCTGGTACACCGCCTTGTCGAAGGTGACTTTCTCGCACACGTCGTTGGGGAAAATCACGTGTTCGATCGGTGAGCGCAACACGATCTTCGCGGCCTCCGGGTCAAACCACCAGTTGAACTCCGCCGCTGGCGTGGTGTTGCCCGGGATCTCCAGCGCGCCGCCCATGTACACGATGCGTTTGATCAGCGGCACGATGTCCGGCGCCGAGCGTATGGCCAGGGCGATGTTGGTCAGCGGGCCGACCGCGAGGATCGTCACCTGGTGCGGGTTGGCCCGCACGCTCTGCACGATGAACTGCGCGGCGGTTTCACTGCGCAGTTGGGTGTGGGTGGCCAGGCCGTCCGGTGGCGCGATCAACTGCGACGGTGAGGTAGGGCGAGGGTTCTTGAACGCCCCCGGCCAGCCCGCGCCGAACAGAGTTTTTTCTGCCTCGTAGGTGGCGTAGTCATGCAGCAGCGGGTAGGCGGCGCCGGAATAGACGCCCACCTCTTTTTCCACGCCCATGCGTTCCACGGCCTTGAGGGCGTCAACCTGCTCCTGGTCGACCCAGGCATTGCCGCTGACCAGGGTCATGCCCAACAACTCGATGCGTTTTTGCGCATGCAGCTGGGCGAGCATGATGAAGGCCTGGCCGTCATCGTTGAGCACGTTGAAGTCGGTGTCGAAGATGACCTTTTCAGCAGCTTGCGCGGTACCGGCACATAAACCGACCGCAACGAGCAGCGCACAGCGTTTCAGGAAGCCTTGCATGGTGATTCATCCGAAAAATTATTGTTGTCAACGGTTCACCAGTTTCGCCGGCAAGGCGATGACCAGGAAGCTGCTGAGGATCAGGCAGCCCGCGAAAAACCACAAGGCACCTGCGCTGCTGCCTGTGACGTCGATCGCAACGCCCATCAACGAGTTGCTCACCAAGCCGGCAATGTTCGCCACCGAACAGGCCAGGGCAAAGCCCGTGGCAGCCGCGGTGCCTTTGAGAAAGGTGGCCGGCAGGCTGAAAAACACGGGCACCGCGCCGATGATCGCGGCCGAGGCGATGGCGAACAGCGCGACGGTGGCCGCCACGTTATGGGTAAAGAAGGTGCTGGTGGCCATGGCCGCCGCGCCGATGAAGAACGGCACGATGATGTGCCAGCGGCGTTCGCGGTGTTTGTCCGAGCTGGCGCCGATCAGCAGCATACCCAGCAAGGCCGCGATGCTCGGCAGCGCGGTGAGCACGCCGATATGGAAGGTGTCGGTCACGCCGGCATTGCGGATGAAAGTCGGCATCCAGAAACCCATGGCGTAGGCGCTGAGCAGGATCGAGAAGTCGATCCCGCCGAGCATCCACACCTTGAGGTTGAAGAAGCCGTCGCGAAAACTGTGCTTGCTGCCGGTGGCGTCGGCCTCGTCCTTGCGCAGTTCGCTTTCCAGCAGGGCTTTTTCTTCATCCGACAGCCATTTGGCCTGCTGGTAGGTGTTGGGCAGGGCCCAGAACGTCAGCACGCCGAGCAACACGCTGGGCACAGCCTCGATCAGGAACAACCACTGCCAGCCGCGCAGGCCGCCCATCTGGTCGAAGTGGCCCATGATCCAGCCGGACAGCGGGCCGCCGATCACGCTGGACAGCGGCAGGCCGATCATGAACAGCGCGATGATGCGCCCGCGCCGGTGGGTGGGGAACCAGGTGGTCAGGTAATACAGCACGCCCGGCAGGAAACCCGCTTCGGCGGCGCCAAGCAAAAAGCGCAGGATGTAGAACTGGGTGGTGGAGGTGACCAGCATGGTGCAGGCCGACAGCAGGCCCCAGGTGATCATGATGCGCGCGATCCAGATCTTCGCGCCCACCCGCTCCAGCACCAGGTTGCTTGGCACTTCAAAGATGATGTAGCCCACGAAGAACAGCCCGGCGCCGAGGCCGAACGCGGTTTCGCTGAAGTGCAGTTGGTCGAGCATCTGCAGCTTGGCGAAGCCGATGTTGATACGGTCCAGGTAGGCCGCGAGGTAACAGAAACACAGGAACGGAATCAGCTTCCAGGTGATCTTGTGGTAGAGCGTGGTGACGGGGTCGGCGACGGTGGTCGCGGGCGCTGCATTCGCAATGGGCATTGGGGTGTCTCCTGGCGGTGACTTATGGTTTTTATACGGCCGCTTTGTTCCAGCACTTCGGAGTGCTGTAGAAGCGACTTCCAAAGGCAGTGTCAGAAGACTGAGGGGGTCCTGCTGGAGGTGATCCGGTGTGGGAGCGAGCAAGCCCGCTCCCACATTAGATTGCATTCCAATGGGCCCTCAGTTTTTTCAGGACCACGCTCTATGGCGCAGTTCCTAATAGCGTCTTATTGCTCCCTGAACTTACTCATCGCCTCCTGCTTGCTCACCACGTCGCCATACTTGCTGTCGATATCGAACAGGTTGGCTTCATGGGGGGCCGGGTGTCGATCGCCGACGCACTCGCGCACGACGATGGTGCGAAACCCGTGTTGCACGGCATCCACCGCCGTGGCGCGGATGCAGCCGCTGGTGGAGCAGCCGGCCAGCACCACGGTGTCGATGCCTTGGGCGTGCAGCATCGGGGCCAGGCTGCTGCCAAAAAACGCGCTGGCATACTGCTTGGTGATCACCACTTCATCGGCCTGGGGCAACACCTCGCTGCAAAACGCGGCGAGCGGGTTGCCTTCGACCATGTCTTTCATGACCGGGGCCTTCTTGACCCAGATCCCGCCATCGACGAAATGGCCGGGATGGTAGCGGATATTGGTGTGCACCACCGCAATCCCATGTTTACGCGCGGTGGCCAACAGCTCCACGCTTTCGGCCACGGCACTGACCACGCCTGGCGCAAACAGCGGTGCGCCTTCGGTGGTGTAGCCCTGCATGAAGTCGATCATCAGCAGCGCGGCCTTTTTGCCAAAGCCGATGCGATTACCCCATACGCCCTGGTAGTTGGCGTCGGCGGATTGTTCGTTCATCACAAAGCCCCTCAGTAAGCGCCGGAGAGCAGTGCGCCGGCGCCGGGCACGATGGGCTCCAGGTCCAGGGCCTTGAGCATGGCGTAGGTAGTGGCGATGGCAGCGGTCAGCACCGGTTTGCCGGTTTGCGCCTCGACCTTGGCCACCACCGGCAGCGATTGCATCTGCACGCAGGCAGACAGCACGATCACGTCAACGCCTTCCAGGTTCATGCCAGCGACGATGGCCGGCAGGTTGGCCGGGTCGTGGCGGGCCACTTCGAGGTTGTCGGGGATCTCCAGCGCGCGCCAGTCCACCACCTCAAAGCCTTCTTCGCGGATGTAGTTCACCACCAGCTCGGTGAGCGGCTTCATGTACGGCGCAACGATGGCGATGCGCTTGGCGCCCATCACCTTGAGGCCTTCAATCAACGCACCGGCACTGGTGATCACCGGGGCGTTGGCGTCGTTGTCGGCGGTGGCCTTGCGCAGGCGTTGCTCGGAGTTACGGTGATAACCCAGGCCCATGGCCATGATTGCCACCAGGCAGGCGTAGCCCAGCACGTCGACCTTGGCGTCAGACAGCTCGACGGCGCAACGGTCGGACTCGCCGTCCATCGCCGCCAGCTCTTCCTTGCGCACTTGCTTCATGCGCATGCGGCTGGAGTGAAAGGTAAAGCGCTCCGGGCGGATGGCCTGGCGTGCGGTGAGCATCGCCGGGATCTCGGTTTCCATGGTGGTGTTGGAGCTCGGCACGATCTGGCCGATGCGGTAAGGCTTGAGCATGATGGTTTCCCTTATTGTTCGGTGGGTAGGAAGTCGCCCAGGGCGTCGAAGAAGCCTTGGAGGTCGTCCCACGGAATCATGTGCCCGGCGTTGGCCACGCGAACCACGTGGATCGCCGGTTGCAGGTCCTGAATCTCGGCGACGTCTTCATCGAGGATCACGCCGCCACGCCCGGCCACCATCAACAGGGCAGGGGCCTTGAGGTGGGGCAGGTCTTGATGGAAGTCGACGTCGTGAAAATCATTGAAGGCGCGCACGATGGCCGGCTCGAAGCAGGTGTGCAGCCATTCGGCGCGCAATTGCAGTTGTTCCTCGGTCCAGGTGGCGCAGAAGGCGCGCATGGCCTCCGCATCCATGCCGACCAGCGACTGGCGGATGGAGTCGACGTACCACGGCAACTTGCTTGGGTATTCACGGCGGCCGGGACCGGACACCGGTGGGTCGATCAGCACCACGCGGTTCACGCCTTGGGGGTGCTTGACCGCACTGCGCACGGCAAAGCGCGCGCCCATGGAGTGGCCGACCAGATGGTAGTTGTCCAGGTTGAGCGCTTGGGCAAACGCGCCGATATCGTCGGCACAGGTCTCAGCGCTGTAATCCAGCTCGGGGCCGGTGGACGACAGGCCGCGCCCACGCACGTCGAGCACGTAGGTGTCGTAGTGCGCGCCGAGGCGCTCGGCCACAAAACCCCAGGTGATCGCCGGGCTGGTGATGCCCGGGATCAGGATCAGCGCCGGGCCCTTGCCGCCGTAACGCAGGTAGTGCTGGCGGATGCCATTGGCCTGGACGTTGCCGCCGTAGAGGAAGGTGCTCACGCGGCCACCCCCGATTTCAGCTCCTGGGCGTACAGGTCATAGCCGTAGACCCAGGCCGGGTCTTCTTGCGTGCGCAGCCAGGTGTTGGCGTTGGACACGGCCTGCACGCGGGATGCACGTTCCTTGCGGTTGGCTTCGTAGAGCTGGAATGCGGTGCGGTAGTCGCTGATGCCGGTTTCCTGCAGGCAGCGAGTGAGCATGGCAGCGTCTTCGATGGCCATGCCGGCGCCCTGGGCCATGTGCGGTTTCATCGGGTGGCAGGCGTCGCCCAGCAGCACCAGGCGACCACGGCTCCACAGCGGCAATGGGTTGCGGTTGCGCAGCGGCCATTTGGTCACGCTTTCGGTGGATTCGATCAGCGCCTGCACGGTGGGGTGGTAGCCCTTGAAGGCGTCGAACATCTCTTCGCGGCTGCTGTCGACGAAGGCGCCCTGGAAGTCCCATTCGGCGTGGGGCACGCCGGTCACGTAGTAGTACTCGTCGCGCTTGCCGGTGGTGTAGTAGACCATCATGTGGCGGTCTTCGGTCCACCACTTGATGCAGTCTTCGAACTTGAGGTCGTACTTGGCCAACTGGTCGCCACGGATCAGCGCCCGGTGCGCGACCCAGCCGCTGTACAGCGGTTTTTCCACGCCCAGCAGTTCTTCGCGGATCTTGGAGTTGATGCCGTCGGCGCCGATCACGATGTCGGCGTAGGTCACCTCGCCATCGGCGAAGGTCAGGCGCACCTGGGTGTCGGTTTCTTCGAGGGTTTCCAGGCGCTTGTTGAAGTGCAGGGTGCCCGGCTTGAGGGTGGACATCTGCAGGGCATGCAGGTCACCGCGGTGCACGGTGATGTAGGACGCACCGTAGCCGGTGAGGGGGATGCGTGACAGGTAATCACCGCTTTCGCCGCAACGGCTGAACCAGTGCTCGGGGTGCGAGCCCATCAGGTCCAGCTGCTTTTCGATGCCCATGCGGCGGAAGATTTTCATGATGTTAGGACCCATGTGGATCCCCGCACCCAGCCGGGAGAATTCTGGCGCCTGCTCGTAGATGTCCACATCGAAGCCAGCTTGCTGCAACAGGGTGGCGGCTGCGGCACCGCCAAGGCCGGCGCCGACGATGGCGATTTTCTGTGTGCTTCCCATGGGGCGTGATCCTCTCTCTTTTTGATTTTTGGCGGCGTCTGTCCGCAAGGTTTTTAAAGTGTATACGCTCATTTTTTGAAATGGGAAGCCCGCGTCTGAAAATTTATTTTTTGGCCATATTTATCCTGTGTAACGGGTTGTAGCCATTAAATAGTGGGTTTGTGTGGATTGGTAACGTTTTGGCGCGGCGCTTGCAGTCAGCCTGCAATTCAGGTCTTATCGTCAGTAATTGGCGTGTACGCTATAAAAGTGCACTAGAGTGAAGCGCGGTGCTTGAACTTGGTGCAGCCCCACAGGAGACAGGAAAATGCCGGTAAGCGATTGCGAACTGACCCAGATGTTCGAGCATGTGTTGAAGCTGTCGAAGGTCGACCCGACCCAGAGCGTCGCCGTGCTCAAGAGCCATTACTCCGACCCGCGCACCGTGCGTGCCGCCATGGACGCCGCCCAGCGGCTGGGGGCCAAGGTGTATGCGGTGGAGCTGCCGTCGTTCAATCATCCCAAGGCGATGGGCAATGACATGACCGCTTACTGCGGCGACACCGCGCTCACCGGCAACCTCGCCGCCCAACGTGCTCTGGAGGCGGCGGATCTGATCGTCGACACCATGATGTTGCTGCACTCGCCGGAGCAGGAGCAGATCCTCAAGACCGGCACGCGCATCCTGCTGGCCGTGGAGCCCCCGGAAGTGCTGGCGCGCATGCTGCCCACCGAGGAAGACAAGGTGCGCGTTCTGGCGGCGGAGCAGTTGCTGAAAAAGGCCCGCTCGATCCACGTCAAATCCCGCGCCGGCAGTGATTTCCGCGCCGCCCTGGGGCAATACCCGTCGGTAACTGAGTACGGCTTTGCCGATGAGCCGGGGCGCTGGGACCACTGGCCCAGCGGCTTCCTGTTCTCGTGGCCCAACGAAGAAACCGCCGAGGGCGTGCTGGTGCTGGATATCGGCGACATCCTGCTGCCGTTCAAGACCTACACCCGCGAGAAGATCACCCTGGAGATCGAGAAGGGCTTTATCACCAGGATCCACGGCGGCTTCGAGGCTGAGTACCTGCGCGACTACATGAAGTACTTCAACGACCCCGAGGTGTACGGCATCTCCCATATTGGCTGGGGCCTGCAGCCACGGGCGCAGTGGACGGCCATGGGCCTGCACGACAAGAACGACGGCATGTGCATGGACGCGCGGGCGTTCTATGGCAACTTCCTGTTCTCCACCGGGCCGAACACTGAAGTCGGCGGCACACGCAAGACGCCGTGCCATATGGACATTCCGCTGCGTCATTGCGATGTGTATCTGGACGACGAGGCCGTGGTAATCGCCGGTGACGTCGTCGCCCCCGCAGCCTCCCTGGCTCGCTAAACATCCCCCCTGCTTCTGTGGCGAGGGAGCTTGCTCCCGCTGGGGCGCGAAGCGNNGCTGCGCAGCCCAGCGGGAGCAAGCTCCCTCGCCACAGTAAAAGCGTTCTGGCAGGTGTATGAGGTAATATGCCTCCCCATCGCCCGCTACCTTCCGAGCCCGCCGTGCCTGATTCCTACATCTTTTCCGAGCAAGTTGGCCACCTGCTGCGCAAGGCCTACCAGCGCCACCTGGCGATTTTCCAGCAGAATGTCGGTGACTCCCAGCTCACCGCCGTGCAGTTCGTCACCCTGTGTGCCCTGCGCGATCACGGTGCAAGTTCGCTGACCGAGCTGGTCAAGGCCACCGCCGTCGACCAGGCGACCATTCGCGGCATCGTCGAGCGGCTCAAGGCCAAGGAACTGATTACCCTGGAGCCTGACCCCCAGGACAAGCGCAAGGTGGTGGTGGACTTGTCGGCGTCCGGCGCCGAACTGGTGGGCCAGACCGCGCCGCGTGCCGCGCAGATCAGCGAACTGACCCTGAGTAACCTCAACCCCGCCGAACGGGTGGCGATGCTGTTCCTGCTGCGCAAAATGATCGACGACCCGCAGGAATAAGCCGGTACTGGCACCGTTTTTGCTCTGAGTTGATGTAGTAGCCACTTCACCAGCCAAGTGTGTCGCGAGGCCCCAGGTCCGCGGCGCTTTTTTTTGGCTGTTTCGTGTAGTGACCACTTCACCAATTGGCACAGGCGAAGCGAATGATCAGCCAGCACATCACGGTAGCGCTTGAGGTCAACGGCCAAACAAGCGAAGTCAGCGCCATGGCGGATACCCCGCTGTTACTGGTGCTGCGCAATGACCTGGAACTCAACGGCCCCAAGTACGGCTGCGGCCTGGGCGAGTGCGGTGCCTGCACCGTGATCATCGACGGCGTAGCCGCACGGGCTTGCGTATTCCCGTTGTCGGGCGCGGTGGGCCGCCAGATCGTCACCTTGGAAGGCTTGGGCACACGCCACGCGCCGCACCCGGTGCAGCAGGCCTTTATCGACGAGCAGGCCGCGCAATGCGGCTACTGCCTCAACGGCATGATCATGACCGCCAAGGCCTTGCTCGACCGCAACCCCAACCCCAGCGAGGCCGAGGTGCGCAATGAACTCTCGGGCAACCTCTGCCGCTGCGGCACCCATATCGAAATCCTGCGTGCGGTGCTGCGTGCCGCTCGCCTCATGACGGTGGATTGATGAGCATGACCGATACGACCCTTTCCCGTGACCAGTGGCTGGCCAAGGCCGGTGTGTTGTTGATCGTCGATGACGTGTTGCCGCCGTCGGGGCCGGTGGCCAAGGGCGGCACGCCGACGGTGAAGCCCAAGGAACTGGGGCTGTTTATCGCCGTGAACGATGACGGCCTGGTCTATGCCTTCAACGGTCATGTGGACCTGGGCACCGGTATTCGTACGTCGCTGGCGCAAATCGTTGCCGAAGAACTCGACCTGGCGCTGGAGCAGGTCAAGATGGTGCTCGGCGACACTGAGCGCGTGCCCAACCAGGGGGCAACTATTGCCAGTGCGACCTTGCAGATTTCCGCCATCCCGTTGCGCAACGCCGCAGCCGAAGCACGACGTTTTCTGTTGGCACGGGCGGCAGGGCGCTGGGGCGTGAGCACGGGCAGTCTCAAGGTTGAAGCCGGTGTGATCCACGCCGCAGACGGACGCACCACCACCTATGGCGAGTTGGTTGGCGGCCAGCACGATCAACTGCGTATCAGCGGTGATGCGCCACTCAAGGCCATCGAGGATTACCGCTTGGTCGGCAAGGGCGCTGCGCGAGTGGACATCCCCGGCAAGGCCACCGGCGAGCTGACCTATGTGCACGACATGCGCGTGCCCGGCATGCTTCACGGCCGCGTGGTGCGCCCGCCGTATGCGGGGCTTGATTGCGGGGCGTTTGTCGGCAATAGCCTGCTGAGCGTGGACGAGGCCTCCATCGCGCATATTCCGGGTATTGTCGCCGTGGTGGTGATCCGCGACTTTGTCGGGGTGGTGGCCTTGCGTGAAGAGCAGGCGATCAAGGCGGCCCATGAACTGCAGGTGCACTGGAAGCCCTGGAACCACGCCTTGCCGGACATGAGCGACGTGGAGCAGGCGATCCGCGACAACCCACGGGTCCGCCGCACGGTGCTCGATCAGGGCAATGTCGACGAGGCACTGGCCGGCGCCAGCCAGCGCATGCCGCGCAGTTACCTGTGGCCCTATCAGATGCACGGCTCGATCGGGCCCTCTTGCGGCGTGGCGGACTATTCGCCGGCGGGCAGTCGGGTATGGTCGGGCAGTCAGAACCCGCACCTGTTGCGCGCCGACCTGGCGTGGTTGCTGGAGTGCGAGGAAGGGCTGATCGACGTGATCCGCATGGAAGCGGCCGGCTGCTATGGGCGCAACTGCGCCGATGATGTGTGCGCCGATGCCTTGCTGTTGTCCCGTGCCGTCGGCAAACCGGTGCGCGTGCAATTGACCCGCGAACAGGAACACCTGTGGGAGCCCAAGGGCACGGCGCAATTGATGGAGGTGGACGGCGGGCTGAATGCTGACGGCAGCATCGCCGCCTACGACTTCGAAACCAGCTACCCCTCCAACGGCGCGCCGACCCTGGCGTTGCTGCTCACGGGTCGCGTCGAACCCGTGGCCGCGATGTTCGAGATGGGCGACCGCACCTCGATCCCGCCCTACGACATCGACAACATGCGCGTGACCATCAACGACATGGCGCCCATCGTGCGCGCGTCGTGGATGCGCGGGGTGTCGGCATTGCCCAATACCTTTGCCCATGAATCCTATATCGACGAACTGGCCTTTGCCGCCGGCGTCGACCCGGTGGAGTACCGCCTGCGCTATCTGAAGGACGAGCGCGCCATCGACCTGGTGAAATCCACCGCCGAGCGTGCGAACTGGTCGCCGCGCACCGCGCCGATGCAAACCGCCAACGAGGACCACCTGCTGCGCGGTCGCGGCTTTGCCTATGCGCGCTACATCCACAGCAAGTTCCCAGGGTTTGGCGCGGCGTGGGCGGCCTGGGTGGCGGACGTGGCCATCGACAAGCACACCGGCGACGTGTCGGTGACGCGGGTGGTGATCGGGCATGACTCGGGGATGATGATCAACCCGGCAGGGGTGCAGCATCAGATCCACGGCAATGTGATCCAGTCCACCAGCCGCGTGCTGAAGGAACGGGTGACCTTTGAAGAGTCGACGGTGGCGAGCAAGGAGTGGGGCGGTTACCCGATCCTGACCTTTCCGGAAGTGCCGAAGATCGACGTGCTGATGATGCCGCGCCAGGACCAGCCGCCCATGGGCGCGGGCGAATCGGCGTCGGTGCCCAGTGCGGCGGCGATTGCCAATGCGATCTATGACGCCACCGGCATTCGTTTTCGTGAGTTGCCGATCACCCCGGAACGGGTATTGGCGGCGCTGAATGCCGGCACGTTGGGCGAACCGGCCAAGTCGCCGGAGAAACGCAAGAAGTGGTGGTTTGGGGCGCTGTTCGCCACCTTGGGCGCCTTGGCGGCCACGGCCTGGCCCTTTCACAGTGAGATCGCGCCGATTGCCCCGCCCGCTGCCGGCACCTGGTCCAAGGCCACCCTGGAGCGCGGCCGCTTGCTCGCCGCCGTTGGCGATTGTGCGGTGTGCCACACGGCGCCGGGTGGTGCGACCAATGCGGGCGGGCTGGCGATGGAAACGCCGTTTGGTACGCTTTACAGCAGCAATATCACCCCGGACGTAAAGACCGGTATTGGTGCCTGGTCGTACCCGGCCTTTGAGCGGGCCATGCGTGACGGCATTGGCCGCGATGGGCGCAACCTGTACCCGGCGTTTCCCTACACGGCGTTTCGCAATATCAACGACGCCGACATGCAGGCGCTGTATGCCTACCTCATGAGCCAAGCGCCAGTGAGCCAGGCGCCGACGCCGAATGCCATGCGCTTCCCGTTCAATATCCGGCCGTTGATGGCAGGGTGGAACGCGTTGAATTTAAGGCGCGGCGAAATCACCGTGCAGCCGGAGCGCGGTGAGCAATGGAATCGCGGCAATTACCTGGTCAATGGCCTGGGGCACTGCGCGGCGTGCCACTCGCCGCGCAACCTGATGGGCGCGGAGAAGGGCGGCAAGGCGTTCCTTGCCGGTGGCATGGTCGATGGGTGGGAGGCGCCGGCCTTGACCGGGTTGTCCAAGGCGCCGACGCCGTGGACCGAGGATCAGTTGTTCACGTACCTGAGTACGGGGTACTCGGACGCCCATGGCGTGGCGGCCGGGCCGATGGGGCCAGTGGTGAGTGAGTTGTCGAAACTGCCCAAGGCGGATATCCGGGCGATGGCGGTGTATCTGGCGTCGCTCAATGGCGAAGCGACAGCCCAGGCGCAAGCCGCCGCGGTGGTTGTGCCCAATCCCAGCGGCCGACGCATTTTCGAAGGTTCGTGCAAGGCCTGTCACGCCGATGGCCTGGGGCCGAAACTGTTTGGGGTGAGCCCGTCACTGGCCACCAACACCAACGTGCACAGCGACCAGCCGGACAACTTGATCAAGGTGATCCTGCAAGGCATCAGCAACCCGGCGACCAAGGACCTGGGGTACATGCCGGGGTTCAAGGACAGCTTGTCCAACAGCCAGGTGGCGGATCTGGCGGCGTACCTGCGTGGGCAATTTGCGCCGAATGCGCCGCAGTGGCAGGGGTTGGAGCAGAAGGTGGCGCACCTGCGGGCCAATCCCGGCACTCACTGACACGCCGCGGTTAATACTGTGGGAGCGGGCTTGCTCGCGAATGCGGCGGTTCAGTCAACAGCTCCAGAGACTGATACACCGCATTCGCGAGCAAGCCCGCTCCCACATTTGGATTCGGTTTCTACAGGGAAATCGGGGTGACGCCGCGCAGCACGAGGTCGGTGATGAAGGCCAGCCAATCCTGCTGCTGCCCCTTGTCGGTCAGGTCCTCACCGAGGAACGAGCTGAGGGTGTGGCGGTTGGAGTTATAGAAGTAGCAGAGCGAGGCAATCATCAGATACACGTGCTTGAGGTCCACGTCCTGGCGAAATACACCTTGCGCCTGGCCGGCCTCGATGATCGGCCGCAACACGCCAACCGCCTCACCTGACAACCGACGCATCTCGCCGGACTGCTGCGCATGTTTGCCCTGGTGCAGGTTCTCGATGCTCAGGATCGCCACGAATTCCGGGTGCTTGACGTAGTAGTTCCAGATAAACCCCACCAGATCACGCAAGGCCTGCACTGGCGCATTGAGGTCGAGCTTGAGCTTGCTTTCGGCTTTGTTGAATTGCTCGTAGATGTGTTCCAGCACGCAGACGAACAGGTGTTCCTTGCTGCCGAAATAGTAATACAGCATGCGATCGTTGGAGTCGGCCGCCTTGGAAATGCTGTCGACACGGCCGCCGGAATACCCGTCGCGGGTGAACACCTTGACTGCCGCCTGCAGGATGCGTGCACGTGTCTGGTCCGCCTGTTGGGCACGAATGCCGGTCTTCTTGATCACCATGGGGAGCGCCTTGCGCGACAGTCAGGGCGCGAAATATAGCATGGGCATTTTTTCGGCCGTTCTGTGACCGACAAGTTCTGTAATAAAAACGCCATTGCGCTGGGGATTGGATCCTGAACGGGCTATTTTGGTGCACCTCAATAAATAGAGTAGCCATGGATGAAATACCAACCCTTCAGCCGTACCTTGATTGCCACTGCCCTGGTGTTGACGGTCAGTGGTGTGCAAGCCGCTTCCCAGGCCCCGGTGGCCGGTGAAAATGGCATGGTGGTGACTGCCCAGCATTTGGCCACTCATGTGGGTGTGGACGTGCTCAAGGCCGGCGGCAACGCGGTGGATGCGGCCGTCGCTGTGGGCTATGCGCTGGCCGTGGTGTACCCGGCGGCGGGTAACCTGGGCGGTGGCGGGTTTATGACCGTGCAACTGGCCGACGGGCGCAAGACCTTCCTCGATTTCCGCGAAAAAGCCCCGCTGGCGGCGACTGCCGACATGTACCTGGACAAGGACGGCAAGGTCATTGACGGCCTGAGCGCCAAGGGCCATTTGGCCGTGGGCGTGCCTGGCACCGTGTCCGGTATGGAACTGGCCCTGAGCAAATACGGCACCCTCAAGCGCGCCCAGGTGATTGCCCCGGCGATCAAGCTGGCGGAAAACGGCTTCGCCCTGGAGCAGGGTGATATCGACCTGCTGCACACCGCCACCGGCGAGTTCGAAAAAGACAAGGACATGCGCGGGATCTTCCTGCACAACGGCCAACCGATGCAGGTGGGCCAGAAGCTGGTGCAGAAAGACCTGGCCAAGACCCTCAAGGAAATCTCTGCCAAGGGCACTGATGGCTTCTATAAAGGCTGGGTAGCGAAGGCGCTGGTGGATTCCAGCCAAGCCGGCAAAGGCATCATCACCCAGGCTGACCTGGACAAGTACAAGACCCGTGAGCTGGCGCCCATCGAGTGCGATTACCGTGGCTACCACGTGGTTTCGGCGCCGCCTCCGAGCTCCGGTGGCGTAGTGATCTGCCAGATCATGAACATCCTCGAAGGCTACCCGATGGCCGACCTGGGCTACCACTCGGCCCAAGGCCTGCACTACCAGATCGAAGCGATGCGCCACGCCTACGTGGACCGTAACAGCTACCTCGGCGACCCGGACTTCGTGAAGAACCCGATTGCCCACCTGCTGGACAAGGACTACGCCGCCAAGCTGCGCGCCGCCATCGAACCGCAGAAGGCCGGCGATTCCCAAGCCATCAAGCCCGGCGTGTCGCCCCATGAAGGCAACAACACCACCCACTACTCCATCGTCGACAAGTGGGGCAATGCGGTCTCGGTCACCTACACCCTCAACGACTGGTTCGGTGCAGGCGTGATGGCGAGCAAGACCGGCGTGATCCTCAACGATGAAATGGACGACTTCACCGTCAAGGTTGGCGTGCCGAACATGTACGGCCTGGTCCAGGGCGAAGCCAACGCCATCGCCCCGGGCAAGGCGCCGCTGTCGTCGATGAGCCCGACCATCGTGACCAAGGACGGCAAGGCCGTGATGGTGGTGGGTACGCCGGGTGGCAGCCGCATCATCACAGCCACTTTGCTGACCATCCTCAATGTCATCGACTACAAGATGAACATCCAGGAAGCCGTGGACGCGCCGCGTTTCCACCAGCAGTGGATGCCTGAAACCACCAACCTGGAAACCTTCGCGGTCAGCCCGGACACCCAGAAGATCCTCGAAAGCTGGGGCCACAAGTTCGCCGGCCCGCAGGACGCCAACCACTTGGCCGCGATCCTGGTGGGCGCACCGTCCCTGGGTGGCAAGCCGGTGGGTAACAACCGTTTCTACGGTGCGAATGACCCGCGTCGTAACACCGGCTTGTCCCTGGGTTACTGAGGCGTGAGGTGTTGATGCAGGTGGGCCAGGGACAGCGCCACGCTGTCATGGGATAGCTGCAGGGCGGCGCCCTCGGCGCTGCCCTGGGCTGCCGGCATCACCCGTTCGAACATGTGGTTTTCATACGCCTGCACGGCTTTCGAGCCGTCAGGTGTCTCCAGCAGGTGCTGCGCCAGTTCGGCAGCGTCGAGCATCGCAGCATTCACCCCTTCGCCGCCAAACGGCGACATCAAGTGCGCCGCATCCCCGATCAAGGTCAACCCGGGCCGATGAGCCCAGCGATGGCCGACGGGCAGGGCGTGGATGTGACGGACGAGCAGGGTGGGGCTGGCGGCGTCAAACAGCGCCAGCACGTCTGGGTGCCAGCCTTGGAATTGGATTTTCAGCGAAGGCGCGTGGGACAAATCAATTGTGTTTGCCGCCCAATCCGTAGGCACGCGGAAGATCGCATAGCCGCGCAGGTGCGCGTTGGCGTTGCGTTGCACGATGATCGAGCGGGCTTCGCCGGCCACCTGCAGCGTGCCGCGACCGACCAGGCGAGCGGCGAGTGGGTGCCTCAGGTCGGCGTCATCGATGTTGAATTCAATAAAGGTCAACCCGCTGTACTGCGGTTGATAAGGCGACAACAACGGGCGGATTTTCGACCAGGCCCCGTCGGCACCCACCACCAAGTCAAAAGGCCCGTGATGGCGGTCGCCTTGATGCAGCGTCCAGCGTTGGTCATCGCCCTGGCTGGCATGGTTGATGCTCACGCCCCACTTCGCGCAACCCTCGGGCAGGGAATCCAGCAGGATCTGGCGCAGCTGCGTGCGGTCGACTTCCGGGCGGTCCTTCGCCTCGGGGTTCGGGTCTTCAAACAGCAGTTGGCCGTGATGGTCCATCAGCCGTGATCCCTGGTCTTCATAGCGGGCGATGCGCTTGAAGGCATCGTCCAGGCCGGCTTGTTGCAACGCGAACTGGCCGGACTCCACGTGCAGATCCAGCGTGCCACCTTGCGGGCGCTCCAGCGGCCCGCTTTCACGTTCGAATACGCAGACGGCCACACCGTGACGGCTGAGGATACGCGCCAGGGTCAGGCCGCCAGGGCCGCCGCCGACGATGGCGATACGCAGTGGGTGAGTCATGCAGGCGCCTCGGCAAGGAGTTGTTCAACGGCTTTGAACGCAGTGGCGCGACGCGCTTCCCAGCTGCCGCGAATGACCAGTGCTGGCTGCTGATGCTGCTCGATCCAGTCCAGGCTGCCCTGGAAAAACGCCTGGCGGTCCGCCAGCTCCGGTTGGCAGCGCTGGCCGTCGGCGGTCCACTCCACGTCTTCGGGGGACAGCACCAGGTGCAGGTCGTAGTGCCGCGCCAGCAGCTCACTGTCGAGCCAGCTCGGGTAGTCACCGAACAGGGTCTGGCTCCACAGCTTGTTGGTCAGCAAGTGCGTGTCGAGGATCAGCAGGCCGGGCTGCCTGGCGCGGGCGGCATCTTCCCAGGCCAGTTGGCCGTGGGCGATGTCAGGGATGTCGGCCAGGGTGGTGTCGCGCTGATGTTGATCGATGAAGTGGCGCACGTATTCGCCGACCATCACGCCGCCAAAATGCGCTTGCAGTTCCGCCGCCAGCCAGCTTTTACCACTGGACTCGGGGCCGGCCAGTACCACCACCTTCATGCGCGCAGCGCCGGGTCGGCGCGCCATTCACGCCAGCCCTGCACGGCGATCACGGTGAACAGCGCGTAGAGCGCGGCCGTGAGGTACAGGCCTTTGTAGAGGAACAGGCCGACGAAAATCACATCCACCGCGATCCACAGCGGCCAGCATTGCACGCGTTTCTGCGCCATCCACATCTGCGCGACCAGGCTGAAACCGGTGAGGGCGGCGTCGAGCCAGGGCTGAGCGGCGTCGGTCCAGTGGGCCATGGCCGCGCCCAACAACAGGCTGCCGGCCGCACCCACGGCCAGGCTGGTCATGATCGCCGGCCAGCCGAGGCTGGTCACCTGGCGACCCTGCTTGACCTCGCCGGCGCGGGTCCACTGCCACCAGCCGTAAACCTGCAGCGCGGCATAGACCACTTGCAGCAGCATGTCGGAATAGAGTTTTACGTCGAAGAATATCCAGGTGTAGAGCAGCACCATCACCAGGCCGATAGGCCAGCACCAGGGGTTCTGTTTGACCGTCAGCCAGACAGCGATCACCCCCAGGGCGGCGGCGAACAGTTCAAGCCCGGACATGGCGGTTCCTTAGGGGAGACGAAGAGGGCGCTGATTGTAACCAAAGAAGATAGGCTTAGGCATTGGCTTTGTAGTGAGCGGGCTTGCCCGCGCTGGAGTGCGTAGCGCTCCCATTTTTTTGGGGCCGCTACGCAGCCCAGCGCGGGCAAGCCCGCTCACTGCAGATTAGATTTTGAATTGGCGCAGCAGGCCATCGAGTTGTTCGCTGAGGCCGCGCAGGTGCGCGCTGGCGACGCTCGATTGTTCTGCCGCCAACGCGGTGCTGTGGGACAGGCCCGCCGCCTGGGTGACGTTCTGGTTGATGTCTTCGACCACGTGGGCCTGTTGCAAGGTGGCGCTGGCGATCGAGGCATTCAGGCCGTTGAGGTTGCGCAGCGCCTGGCCGATGGCATTGAGGCTGGCCCCGGCCTGGCCGGCTTGTTCGATGGTCAGTTGCGACGCGCTGTGGCTGTCGCTGATCACCTTGACCGCCGCTTCCGAGTGGCCCTGCAGGCGCTCGATCATCACCTGGATCTCGGCGGTGGACTTTTGCGTGCGCTGGGCCAACAGGCGTACTTCATCGGCCACCACCGCAAACCCCCGGCCTTGCTCGCCGGCGCGAGCCGCTTCGATGGCGGCGTTGAGGGCCAGCAGGTTGGTCTGGTCGGCGATGGAGCGGATCACTTCGAGTACGCCGCCAATCTGTGTGCTTTCGCTGGACAGGGTGCGGATTACCTCTACGGCCTGGCTGATGGTGCCCGAGAGCTGGTCGATCTGCTGCAGGCTGCCGTCGATGTTCACCTGGCCTTGCTGCGCCTGGGCCTGGGCGTCACGCATTTCGCTGGCGGCGTGCTCGGCGTTTTTCGCCACGTCCTGCACGCCGTAGGTCACTTCATTGATGGCCGTGGCCACCAGTTCCATCTGCTGCGACTGCTGCTGGCTGCGGTCGTGGGCCTGGCTGGCGTTGGTGCCCAGCTCGGTGGAGGACTGCCCGAGGGCGTTGGCGCACACCTGCAATTGGCCCACCACCTGGCGCAGCTTGGCGGTGAAGCTGTTGAAGTGCCGGGACAGCTGGGTCACCTCATCATTGCCGTGGGTGTCCAGGCTGCGGGTCAGGTCGCTTTCGCCGCTGGCGATATTGCCCATGGCATTCACCGCCGCCTGCAACGGGTTGACGATACTGCGGGCGATCACTGTCACCAGCAAGGCCATGACCAGCGCAATGCCCAGGCCAATCAGTGAGGCTTTCCACACCTGGCCCTTGAACTCGGCCTGCACGTCGTCCACGTACACGCCAGAGCCGATGATCCAGCCCCAGGGTTCGAACAGCTGGATGTACGAGGTTTTCTCCACCGGCGCTTCGGCGCCCGGCTTCGGCCAGCGGTAGTTGACGATGCCGGCGCCCTTGGCCTTGGCCAGGATCACGAACTCGTTGAACACCGCAAACCCGTCCGGGTCGCGGATGGCCGAGAGGTTCTGGCCGTCCAGCTTGGGGTTGGCGGCGTGCATGATCATCACGGGGGTGAGGTCGTTGATCCAAAAGTAGTCGTCGTGGTCGTAGCGCAGGCCGCGCACGGCGCTCAACGCCTGTTTCTGCGCGGCTTCGCGCGTGAGCACGCCCGTCTTTTCGAGGTTCTGGTAATAGGCGAGGACGCCGCTGGCCGTCTGCACCACGTGCTGGGTCTGCTGGCGCTTGGCCTGGTAGAGGTCGCCGTGGATCTGCTTGAGCATCAGCAGGCCCAGGGTCAACAGCATCAACACGGCGACGATCAGGATCAGCCAGAGACGACGGCTGATCGACATGCTGCGCAAACTGTTCATGGTCCTGTCACTCCGTGCTTTTTATAATTGTGGGTGCTGCATCGACATTTCCGGCTTGTCTGATAGGCTTTCGGCCTGCAATCGGAAAACCTGAGTACCGCCTGATTTTTCACGCAATTTTTGCACGCCGGCGTTGATTATCAACGCCGCGCCTGAAGAAGCGCTCGCCTCTTTGAATCATTAGAAATACGCACCACCTTTGGGAGAAACATGGACATTTGGACCGCCATACAGGCATTGATACTGGGCGTTGTGGAAGGGCTGACCGAGTTCCTGCCGATCTCCAGCACCGGCCACCAGATCATCGTCGCCGACCTGATCGGCTTCGGCGGCGAACGCTTCGAAGCGTTCAATATCATCATCCAGTTGGGCGCGATCCTCGCCGTAGTCTGGGAGTTCCGGCGCAAGATCTTCGACGTGGTCACCGGCTTGCCGACCCAGCGCACTGCCCAGCGCTTCACGGTCAACCTGATCATCGCGGTACTGCCGGCGGTGGTACTGGGGGTGATTTTTGCCGACCTGATCAAGCACTACCTGTTCAACCCGATCACCGTGGCAACGGCGCTGGTCGTCGGCGGCGTGATCATGCTGTGGGCCGAGCGCCGCCAGCATGCGGTACACGCCGAAACCGTGGACGACATCACCTGGAAAGACGCGGTCAAGGTGGGCTTTGCCCAGTGCCTGGCCATGATCCCGGGCACCTCGCGTTCCGGTGCGACCATCATTGGTGGCCTGCTGTTCGGCCTGTCGCGCAAGACCGCCACCGAGTTCTCGTTCTTCCTGGCCATGCCGACCATGGTCGGTGCCGCCGTGTATTCGGGCTACAAGTACCGCCACCTGTTCCAGCCCGATGACCTGCCGGTGTTCGCCATTGGTTTTGTCACCTCGTTCATCTTCGCAATGATCGCCGTCAAGGCCTTGCTCAAGTTCATCGCCAGCCACAGCTACGCGGCCTTTGCCTGGTACCGCATCGCGTTCGGCCTGGTGATCCTGGCCACCTGGCAGTTCGGCTGGATCGACTGGACAGCGGTCAAGCCATGAACATCCAGCACCCACGCCTGAAGGCGCTGATCTTCGTGCTGCTGTGCGCCGCGCCGCTGCTGGGCTCAGCCTTGCTCTGGCATCGCGGCGAAACGCTGATCCCGCTCGCGGCCTACGGCGTGGTCAGCGTGGTGGCGTTCCTGATGTACTGGAACGACAAGCGCAAGGCCCAGACCGAAGGCCGCCGCACCCCGGAAAACATCCTGCACGCCGTCGAACTAGCAGGCGGCTGGCCGGGCGCGCTGCTCGCCCAGCAAGTCTTCCGGCACAAGACGCGTAAAGTGTCTTACCAAGTGCTGTTCTGGGTGATCGTGCTGTTGCACCAAGTGTTCTGGCTGGACCAACTGTTCCTGGGCGGCACGCTGCTGTCAGTCCTCTAGGCACTAGCACCCAACCACAACCGCAACCGTAACCACGATGCGAAGCGAGCCGCTCTTGCTCTTGATCTGGCTTTTGATCTTAGGCGCCCCGTCAAACACGCTGGCCGGAATCTGACAGGGATTTGGGGGGTAANNGCCTTTTGCTTACTTTTGGGCTTTTCAAAAGTGAGCCGCCGTAAGGGCGGAACCAATAGCGGCCGTTACCCCAATAACGGATATGTACTCAATCTGATCCAAAATCCACATTGCCTGCCATCCCGCTTTCGCGAGCAAGCCCGCTCCCACATTTTTGATCGCAGGGCGGCAGTCGGAAAACCATCGCCTGTCAGCCCCCCTCACTCCAGGCGCAACCCCACCTGCGTCCGCTTGGGCAACTTACTCACCACCAGTTGGTGAGACCGCTGCAACAGCCCCCGCAACTCCTCAGCCCCCAGCGGATACGGCGTATTCATAATCACCCACTGCGCCCGCGCCAAATAAGGCGCCGGATGAATCCCCGGCCGGTCGACATGCCCAAGAAACAACTCCTTGTCCACCTTGAACGCCAACGACTCCCCCCGCAAGTTCTGCAAGGCAAACATCTTGTTGCCAGCAATCGAAAACACCCGCACACCGCCCCATTTATAGTCCTCCCGAGCACCGGGCAAACTCAGGCAGAACGCCGCGACTTGGGCCTCGGTCATTTTCATAACAAGCGATCTCCACAGCCCTTGAAGGCCTCTTCCAGGTAATCGATCCACGCGCGAATGGCCGGCAGCACGCCACGGCGATGTGGGTACACCGCCTGCAGCCAGCCGCCCGGCGACGACCATTCGGGCAGCAGTTGTACCAACGCGCCGCTGGCCAATTCTTCTTCGCAGTACATCATCGGCAACACGGTAAACCCCAGGCCCTTGAGGGCGCAGGCCTTGCGCACGATAAAGTCGTCGATGCCCAGGCGCGCCTCCATCGACAAGTCCTCGGCATTGCCTTGGGGGTCGATCAGGCGCAGGTGAACCAGGCGGTCGGCCTCCAGCGCGCCGAGCACCGGCAGTTGCTTGAGATCTTCCAGGGTGTTGATCTGCCGTCCCTTTAGAACCGCGGGGCTGGCGACCAATAAGGTTTGGGCCTGGCGCAGGCGCTTGGTCACCAGCAATGGGTCTTCATCGCCCAGCTCGCGAACCCGCAGAGCCACGTCGATGCCTTCGGCGACCAGGTCGACGCGGCGGTTGACCAGGGTCATTTCCAGCTGCACCAGCGGATGGGCGGCGAGAAAACCCGCGACCATTTCCGGCAACATGTGCTGGGCCATACCCACCGGGCAACTGACCCGCAACCGTCCACGGGGCTCGCTGGACATGCTGGCCACGGCCTCGTCGGCCATCTCCGCTTCCAGCAACATCGCCTGGCAGTGGCGCAGGTAGCGTTCGCCGACGGCCGTGAGGGTGAGTTGACGGGTGGTGCGTTGCAGCAGGCGGGCGCCCAGGCGTTCTTCCAGTTCCGCAATGCGCCGCGACAACCGCGATTTGGGAATGCCCAGCAGGCGGCCGGCAGCGGCAAAGCCACCGGCTTCCACGACTTTGGCGAAATAGTAGAGGTCGTTGAGGTCTTGCATGATCAACCCAGTGTCCTGTCAGTGGGACGAACTATCCGCGTGTGGCACGGGCAAATCCAGCCCCTACATGCCGGCCATCAACACATACTTCACGTGCACGTACTCTTCGATCCCGTAATAGCTGCCTTCGCGGCCATAACCGGACTGCTTGATGCCGCCGAACGGAATCGAGGCGGTGCCCACGGAGCCCGAGTTCAGAATCACCATGCCCGCTTCGAGCCGGCGAGACAGGCGCAATGAACGGCCCAGCGCGCAGGTGTAGGCGTAGGCCACCAGGCCGAACTCGGTGCTGTTGGCACGCTCGATCACTTCTTCTTCCTCGTTGAAAGAATAGAGGGCGAACACCGGGCCAAAGATCTCCTGGGTGGCCAGCGGCGAGTCATCCCCCAGGCCGGTGATGATCGTCGGCGCGTAGAACAGGCCACCTTTGGCGTGAGGCTTGCCGCCCATGAGTACGGTGGCGCCGGCAGCCTTGGCGTCTTCCACCAGGCGCACCACCTTGTCAAAACCCAGCTGATTGACCAGTGGCCCGACCACAAAGCCTTCGCGCAGGCCCTGATCCACTTCAATCGCGGCGACCGCCTGCTTCAGGCGCTCGGTGAACGCTTCAAAGATGCCCTGCTGCACAAAGATGCGGTTGGGCGAGATGCACACCTGGCCAGAGTTACGCAGCTTGGCGCTCACCAAACCGTGTACGGCGTCGTCCAGGTTGGCGTCGTCGAACACGATAAAGGGTGCGTTACCGCCCAGTTCCAGGGTCATCTTCTTGACGGTGGCGGCGCATTGCGCGGCGAGTAACTTACCCACGGCGGTGGAGCCGGTGAAGGTGATCTTGCGGATACGCGGGTCGCCGGTGAGGATCGGGCCGATTTCCTTGGGGTCGCCCACCACCACTTCCAATACGCCTTCGCCGATGCCGGCGTTGCGTGCGTATTCCAGCAGCTTGAGGGCGGTCAGCGGCGTGTCCTCGGCGGGCTTGATCACCATGGTGCATCCGGCCGCCAGTGCCGTGGCGACCTTGCGGGTGATCATCATGAAGGGGAAGTTCCAGGGCGTAATGGCCGCCACCGGGCCGACCGCTTCCTTGGTGACCATCACTTGGGCGTTGCGGTCGTGGGTGGGGATAGTGTCGCCGTAGACGCGTTTGGCTTCTTCGGCGTACCACTCGATGAAACCCAGGCCGTAGTCGATCTCGCCACGGGCTTCGCTCAGGCATTTGCCGTTTTCACGGCACAGCAGTTCGGCGAAGGCTTCCTTGTCGGCCTTCACGCTGTCGTGCCAGCGGCGCAGGATGTCGCTGCGCTCCTTGGCGAGTTTGCCGGACCAGTCGGGGAAGGCGGCGCAGGTGCGGTCGACGGCGGCCTTCACCTCGGCCGCAGAGTGCTTGGCCACGCGGCCGATTTCTTCACCGGTTGCAGGGTTGTAGACGATAAGCATGGGGGAATCTCCGTGGGCTGAAAGTGCTGTTTCAGGCTACGGAAAAGCGCGGTCTGGGCGAATATCCATTCCAATGTGCTGATTGCCTATTCCTATGAGTGCGTAGCGCCAGCCACCTCTGGCGCAGTACTGTGTGGCTTTGCAGAGGAGCCGCCGCCGTGGGCCGTACACAGCGAATTGTCGAACTGATGGGCGCCCTGGCGCCTGTTGAAGGCTATAACCTGACCGTATTGGATGACGTGCGTTTCCTACGCTCAAATCGACCGCTGCACCGCGTGCCGGTGCTGTACGACCCGGGCATCGTGATCGTGTGCCAGGGGCGCAAGAGCGGCTACCTGGGCGAAGAGATCTACCGCTACGACGCCCAGCATTACCTGGTGGTGTCGGTGCCGGTGCCGTTCACCATGGAAACCGAGGCCAGCGAAGCGGAACCGATGCTGGCGGTGTACCTGCGGCTGGACTTCACCCTGGCGGCCGAGTTGATGCTGGCGCTGGATGACTTCCCCGAACTCCCGCAGGCCAAGCCCCGGGGCATGTATTCCTCGCCCATGGATGAGCGACTCAGTGAGTCATTGCTGCGTTTTCTGGAGGTGATGAGCGTGCCCATGGAGGCGCAGATATTGGGGCCGACCTTGATGCGCGAAATCTACTACCGGATTTTCACGGGGGAGCAGGGCGGCTCGATGCGGGCTGCGCTCAATCGCCAGGGGCAGTTCGGTAAGGTGGCGCGGGCGATCCGCAAGATCCATGCGTGCTATCACCAGCCCCTGGATGTGGAAGCGCTGGCGGGTGAGGCGATGATGAGCGTGCCGAGCTTTCACGCGCACTTTCGCACGGTCACCGACACGTCGCCGATGCAGTACCTCAAGTCCACGCGCCTGCACCAGGCGCGTTTGTTGATGCTGCGCAGCGACATGACGGCCGCCGCTGCCTGTGCCAGGGTCGGCTATGAAAGCGCCTCGCAGTTCAGTCGCGAGTTCAAGCGCTTCTTCGGGCGAACGCCCTTGGACGAGATCCAGTGGATGAAGCGCACCTACGCACTGCCGGCGCCTACGACGTCATCGATTTACGTGTCGTCCCACTGAGAAGGGTAATCAGCAGGGCCAGCCCGGCAAACCCCGCGCCGGTCAGCGCCTGGCCCTGCCAGCCGTAGTGCTGCGACGCGAAGGCGCCGGCCGCGGAGCCCAGGGCGCCACCGATGAAGTAGACCACCATGAATACGGTGTTCAGGCGACTGGTGGCCGAAGGTTCCAGCGCCAGCACGCGGGTCTGGTTGGCCAGTTGGTTGATGCGGTTGCCCAGGTCGAGGAAGGTCGCCGCGATGAGGATCGGCCACCACCAGCCGCTGGGGCCGAAGGCGTAGATCAGTCCAAAGGCCACCAGCACGGTGGTGATGCCCACCCATTCCAATAGCTGGCTGTGGCGACGGGTCTGTTGGCCGATGGTGGTGGCAAGGAGGATGCCGACGATCGCCGACAGCCCCAGCAAGCCCGCCTGCGCACTGGAGAAGCCATAGGGCGGCAAGGCCAGCAGTGCCGCCATCGAGCCCCAGAACACGTTCAGTGCGCCAAACACCAAGCCCGCCTTGAGGGCCGACAGGCGCAGGGTAGGGTGCTGCCGGGCCAGGCCCCACAACGATTTGAGCAAGGCGCCGTAGGCCAGTTTGCTGGTGGAGATGGACACCGGCATGCGCGTCAGGATTGCGATAAACAGCAGCACGTCCAAGGCTGCCGCCAGGGCAAACATGCCGCGCCAGCCCAGCCAACCACTGACCACGCCACTGACGGTCCGCGCCAGCAGACCACCGGCGGACAGCCCGCTGACCATCAAGCCGAGGACCGCGCCTTTTTGCGCCGGCTCGCTGAGGTCGGACGCGGCGGGGATGATCACTTGGGCGCTGATGCCTGACAGGCCCAGCAGCCCGCTCGCCACCAGCAGCCAGGTAAACGAGGGCGCCGAGGCCGAGGCCAGCAGGCTGATGAAGTTCAGGCACAGTACGGCCAGGATCAGCGTGCGCCGGCTGATGCGGTCGCCCAGCGGCACAAACAGCAGCAGGCCGCTGGCGTAGCCGAGCTGGGTGAGCATTGCGATCTGCCCGACATGGGCGGTGGTGACGTCGAAGCTGGTGGCAATCAACGGCAGCATCGCCTGGTTGTAGTAGATGGTCGCGACCGAAAACCCGCAGCAGATGGCGAGCAGCAGGGTCAGGCCCTTGGTCAGGACGGGGGAGTTCGCGTGCATGGCAGGCCCGGTGGCTGGCAGATGTGCGGCGAGAATGCCGCGTGGCGCGAGTGAAATCCAGCGCCGCAGAGGATTGGGCAATAAACCGGTGGGATTGAATCAGGGTTGAAATCGGATTGTCCTGCTGGCAGGACAAACAGTCGCGTTTGAGCGGTCTAATCGTTTATTGGGTTCATGTGTAGGATCAACCTCAATTGATCGCCCAGTGGCGATCCTCACTTGGAGATCCCGCATGAAACTGTTGCACATCGATTCCAGCATCCTCGGCGACAACTCGGCGTCCCGCCAGCTCAGCGCAGGCGTGGTCAAGGCCTGGCAAGCCGCAGAGCCAGGTGTGAGCGTGACTTACCGTGACCTGGCAAACGAAGGTATCAGCCACTTTTCCGGTCTGACCCTGGGCGCCCTGGGCACTGCCGCCGAACTGCGCGATGCCGTGCAAAAGCACGAGGCTGAACTGAGCGCTTCGTCCCTGGCCGAATTCATCGCCGCCGACGCCGTGGTGATCGGTGCGCCGATGTACAACTTCTCGGTGCCTTCGCAACTCAAGGCCTGGATCGACCGCATCGCGGTGGCGGGTCAGACCTTCCGCTACACCGAAGCCGGCCCTGAAGGCCTGTGCGGTGGCAAAAAGCTGATCATCGTGTCCACCGCCGGTGGCCTGCACGCTGGCCAGCCGAGCAACGTCGGCCATGAAGAGTACTTGAAGCTGGTGTTTGGTTTCCTGGGCATCACCGACATCGAATTCGTCCGCGCCCAAGGCCTAGCCTACGGTGATGAAGTGCGCAGCAAAGCCCTGAGCGACGCCAACGTACTTATCAGCGAACAATTGTTCGCCGCCGCGTAAGGCTTGTGTAAATTTCGCCTTTGCTCGGTTTCAATCTGAAGCCGGGCGCCTAAACTCTGTATTCTGGTCACCTGAACACGACCGGAGTACGGAGTTTTTTCGTTTACCCGCTGTCTCTACTTTGGCCCAGGTTATGCAGTCATGGGTTTACCACCCGGTACGAGCACCTTGAACCATGGACTTTTCAAACAGACATGCCGGTTTTAATGCAGCAAAGGTGGACATCCTCATGATGCGTCTTTGTGCTGTTTTGGTACTTTCCTTGCTCGGTGGCCTGATTTCAGTGCACGCCGCCCCAGCGCCGCACCCGCATTGGAGTGTGGGCTTCCACCGCATGACGTTCCTTGATCCGCTGGATTTGCAGCCGATGAAGGCCATCGCGTTCTATCCGTCCACCGACGATCAACATTCCACCCAACTGGGCCCTTACCACGTCGCGGCTACTGAAGACTCCAAGGTCGCCATCGGGCGCTTCCCGATGCTGATGCTGTCCCACGGCAATACCGGTACACCGCTGGCCCTGCATGACCTGGCCACGTCCCTGGCGCGCAAGGGGTTTGTGGTGGTGGCGGTGCTGCATCCTGGCGACAACTACAAGGACCACAGCCGCCTGGGCACGGTCAGCAACCTGTACGGGCGGCCGATCCAGATTTCCGAAGCCATTACCGCCACCCTGGGCGACCCGATGCTCTCACCCTTCGTCAACGTTGATCAGGTGGGGGTGATCGGCTATTCGGCCGGTGGCGAAACCGCGCTGATCCTGGCGGGGGCCAAGCCTGACTTTGATCGCCTGCGTCGCTATTGCCAGGAACGCCCGGAAGACCGAGATGCCTGCACCACCAAAGGCGAATTGGTGGTCGACCGTGACGACCTGCAACCGCAAGCCGACCCGCGCATTCACGCACTGATGCTGATGGCGCCGCTGAGCCTGATGTTCGGCCGCCACACCCTGGCCGATGTGCACGTGCCGGTGCTGCTCTACAGCGGCGACGGCGACAAATTGGTTGCCGTGGATAAAAACGCCGCCGCCCTGGCGCGCAAACTGCCGGAGCCGCCAGATTTCAAACTGCTGGCCGGGGCAGGGCACTTCGTGTTCATGGCGCCGTGTGACAGCGACCAACTGGCCGCCATGCCGGCGATCTGCACCGATGCCGACGGGGTTGACCGCGAAGGCATCCACCGCGACCTGGTATCAGAGGCCGGGCGCTTCTTCACTCACACCTTGGGTCAATCGACCCGCGCTGGGTTGCAGACGGCCGATCAGTAAGCGCGGCGCTTGAGCAGCACGGTCACGGCCAATGCCGTGACCGACAGCAACGCAGCGCAGAAAAAGATCCAACCGTAACCCAGGTTCAGCGCCACAAATCCCATCAACGGCCCGGCAATCGCCAGGGCGAGGTCGAAGAACACGGCATAGGCGCTCAACCCCGCGCCCCGGCTGCTGTTGGGCACTTGCTTGATGGCTTCCACGCCCAGCGCCGGGTATACCAGCGACAAACCAAAGCCTGTCAGCCCGGCGCCGATCAGCGCGACGCCGGTGGACGGCGCCAGCCACAGCAGGGTCAGGCCCAGGGTTTCGATGGTCATGCAGGCAATCGCCGCCCTGAACCCGCCAAAACGGCTGATGGCCGAGATAAACACCAGCCGTGACAGGATAAAACACACGCCAAACACCGTGAGGCAGTACGCCGCGCCCGCCCAGCCACGGTTGAGGTAGTACAGCGTGATAAAGGTGGTGAGGGTGCCGTAGCCGATGGAGGCCAGGCACAGGCTGGCCCCGAACGGCGCAATACGTCCGAACACGGCCCAGAACGGCAACCGCTCGCCACGCACCACCGGCACCGACGGCTTGTTGCGGATCAGCATCAGGCCCAAGGCTGCCAGCACCGACAACGCGATGCCAAGGCTGGTGTAGCCGTACTCGGCCACCATCACAACACCCAGCGGCGCCCCAATGGCGATGGCGCCGTAGGAGGCAATGCCATTCCAGGAAATCGAGCGCGCGGTGTGCTCGGCGCCGACCGCACCCATGCACCAACTGATGGTGCCCACGCCGATCAGGCCTTGGGCCACGCCGAGCAACAGGCGGGCGACGATCAGGATACCCAGGCTCAAGGTCGGTGCGCTTTGCACCAGCGTTGCCAGGAACGTCAGCACACCGCTGAGCAGAATGCCCGCCAGGCCCAGCACGATGGCGCGCTTGGTGCCGACGTTGTCGGACATGCGCCCGGCCATCGGGCGGCTGAGCAGGGTGGCCAGGTATTGC
>NZ_JACARO010000076.1 GCF_013386585.1 Pseudomonas sp. P7548
GGAGCCCGCACCCGGCCCGGCGACCACGCAGTGGGTTTTCGCCGAAACGGAGCCGGCCACCTTGGCCCCCAGGCTCTCCAGCTTGTCCTTGGCCACGTCACGGCTCATCCGCTCCAGGGAGCCGGTGAGCACCCAGGTATGCCCTGCTTCGGGCAAGCCTTCGACGACTTTTTTCTCGCTCTGCCAATGCATGCCGAAGTCGCGGAGCTGTTGCTCGATGGCCAGGGCGCGGTTGGCGTTGTCGGGGTTATCAAAGAAGTCACGCACGGCCTTGGCCTGCTTCTCGGGCAGCGCCTGACGCATGTCGAGCCAATCGGCCTTGATCACACCTTCGAGGCTGCCGAATTTGTCCGCCAGCTTCTGCGCCGCCCCCGGGCCAACGCTCGGCACGTGCAGCTTGTCGAGCAACCCGCCCAAGGTGGTACTGGCGGCGAACTCGGCGCTCAAGTCGCCCTGATCCTGCAACTGCAGGCCGCACTCTTCAGGCGACAGCAATGCACCGATCACTTCCTGGTTATGGCTGTCTTCAAAGAAGCTGTGAATCTCATGCGCCACTTCCAGGCCCACGTCAGGCAAGTACGTCAGCACTTCCGGCAAGGCCTTCTGCACGCGCTCCAGAGACGCCAGGGAGCGCGCCAGCACCTTGGCGGTCTCCTCGCCCACATCGGGAATACCCAAGGCGTAGATAAAGCGCGCCAGGGTCGGCGTCTTGCTGTTTTCGATGGCCGTGATCAGCTTCTTGCTGGAGATATCGGCAAAGCCTTCCAGGTCGATGATCTGTTCGTACTTGAGTTTGTAGAGATCAGCCGGCGAGCCAATCAGCTTCTCGTCTACCAATTGCTCGATGGTCTTGTCGCCCAGGCCGTCGATGTCCATGGCGCGGCGCGAGACAAAGTGAATGATCGCCTGCTTGAGCTGTGCCCCACACGCCAGGCGCCCGACGCAGCGGTACACCGCGCCTTCGCTGACGGTTTCCTTGCCTTTGCTGCGCTTGACCAGTTGGGTGCGCTCAACATGGGAACCGCACACCGGGCAGCTCTCGGGAATAGGCACCGCGCGGGCGTTTTCCGGACGGCGCTCAAGCACCACGGAGACGACTTGCGGGATCACATCACCGGCACGGCGGATGATCACGGTATCGCCAATCATCACGCCCAGTCGCGCCACTTCGTCCATGTTGTGCAAGGTGGCATTGGACACGGTGACACCCGCGACCTTGACCGGCTTGAGACGCGCCACCGGGGTGACGGCGCCCGTGCGGCCGACCTGGAATTCCACGTCGAGCAGCTCGGTCAGCTCTTCCATGGCCGGGAATTTATGGGCGATGGCCCAACGCGGTTCGCGGGCGCGGAAGCCCAGTTCACGCTGGGAAGCAATGCTGTTGACCTTGAATACCACGCCGTCGATCTCGTATGGCAGGCTGTTACGCCGCTCGCCGATATCGCGGTAGTACTCAAGGCAATCCTGGATGCCCTTGGCCAGCTTCAGCTCGTGGCTGATGGGCATGCCCCACTTCTGCAGCTGTTGCAGGTTGCCGATGTGGGTGTCGCTGATATCGGTGGTCACGCCATAGCAGCAGAACTCAAGCGGCCGACTGGCGGTGATCTTCGAATCCAGCTGACGCAGGCTTCCCGCAGCGGCGTTGCGCGGATTGGCGAAAGTCTTGCCGCCGACTTCCAGTTGCGAAGCATTGAGCCGCTCGAACCCGGCCTTGGACATGAACACTTCGCCACGCACTTCCAGGGTCGCCGGCCAGCCGCTGCCGTGCAGTTTCAACGGAATATTGCGCACGGTGCGCACGTTGACGCTGATGTCTTCGCCGGTGGTGCCGTCGCCCCGGGTGGCACCGCGTACCAACTCGCCGTCCTGGTACAACAGGCTGACCGCCAGGCCGTCCAGTTTCGGTTCGCAGCTGTATTCCACCGCCGCGCCGCCGCCGAACAGGTCGCCCACCGGCAGGTCGAGACCTTCGGTGACCCGGCGATCGAATTCCAGCATAGTGGTTTCATCGAATGCGTTGCCAAGGCTGAGCATGGGGATCTCATGCTTGACCTGGGTGAACGCCGACAGCGCCGCACTGCCCACCCGCTGCGTCGGCGAATCCCGCGTGACCAGCTCCGGGTGCTCGGCCTCCAGGGCCTTGAGCTCGTGGAACAGCCGGTCGTACTCGGCGTCCGGAATGCTCGGCTCGTCGAGGACGTGGTAGCGGTAATTGTGCTGATCCAGTTCAGCGCGCAGTTCGAGGATGCGGGTGTGGGCGGCGGTCATGGGTGTTCTCTCATAAAGCAAAAGAGCAGCCGAAGCTGCTCAATATGTTAGTGCACGGATTCTACAGACAACGCTTAAGATCGAACCTCAGCGTTTCTGTGTCAGGGCGCGACGCTCGAACTCGACGATGCGCTGACGGTAGTGTTCGATGGTCTGGGCGGTCAGGACGCTGCGTTGGTCGTCCTTGAGTTCGCCATTGAGTTCCTGGGACAGCTTGCGGGCTGCCGCCACCATCACGTCGAACGCTTGTTTCGGGTGACGCGGGCCTGGCAAACCGAGGAAGAAGCTCACGGCCGGAGTGCTGAACAGGTCGATGTCGTCCAGATCGAACGTGCCCGGCTTGACCGCGTTGGCCATGGAGAACAGCACCTCGCCGTTACCCGCCATGCTTTCGTGACGGTGGAAGATGTCCATCTCGCCAAAACGCAGGCCGCTTTCCAGGATGTTCTGCAACAGTGCCGGGCCCTTGAAGCCGGCGGCGTCGCGGCAGATCACGCTGATCACCAGCACTTCTTCAGCGGCCGGCTGGTCGTTCACCGACTGGCGCGGCGCGGTGCTCTTGCCAATGTTCTCGTCCGGGAAATCATCGTCGCGGCTGCTGAAGCTCGGGCCTTCATCGACGTCGAGGTTCAGGTCGCCCTGATGCGGCTCGGCGACCGGCGCACTGTTGCGCTTGCCACGCTTGGAGGACGGCTCACGGGCTTCTCGCAGCGGTGCGCTCATCGACGGCAGGTCGTGCTCGTCCAGTTGCGGTTCTTTATGGGTATCCAGCACACGGGGCGGCCCCAGCAGCTCGGCGCTGCCGTCGTCGTCCGGCAGGTTGGACAGGTTTCGGTCCAGGCGGAACTTGAGCTTGCCCTTGCCGCCACGCATCCGGCGCCAGCCATCAAAAAGAATACCGGCAATGACAATAATGCCGATGACGATCAGCCACTCGCGCAGACCGATTTCCATGTAATCCCGTGCCTCTAATAAAAAATGCTGAAAAATAAGGGGTTTAGCACCGTGCAAACCGCTTTAAAACGTGGCGCCAACTCTATGTTCTGACTGACGTTTTGCCCACGCACACGAAAAATTGACATTAAACTAGCACGACCAAAGATAACTTTACACCGTCTGTCAAAATGCCTTGAACAAATATGTCCATTTGCCATATTTCACAGCCGGCTCCATCACCTTACATCCTGCTGAAAATTCTCTTTCAAAGCGTGGTTCAGGATTCCACCATCGCCATCGCTTCTTCCACGTCCACCGCCACCAGGCGCGAACAGCCCGGTTCGTGCATCGTCACACCCATCAGTTGATCGGCCATTTCCATGGCGATCTTGTTGTGGGTGATATAGATGAACTGCACAGTCTGGGACATCTCCTTAACCAGGCGTGCATACCGTCCAACGTTAGCGTCATCCAGCGGGGCGTCAACTTCATCGAGCATGCAGAACGGCGCCGGGTTCAACTTGAAGATCGCAAATACCAGGGCCAATGCGGTCAGGGCCTTCTCGCCGCCGGACAACAAATGGATGGTGCTGTTCTTCTTGCCCGGAGGCCGCGCCATGATCGTTACCCCTGTATCGAGTAGATCTTCGCCCGTCAGTTCCAAGTAAGCGCTGCCTCCACCGAAAACTTTCGGGAATAAGGCCTGTAAACCGCCATTAATCTGATCAAAGGTATCTTTGAAACGATTACGGGTTTCCTTGTCGATCTTGCGGATCACGTTTTCCAGGGTGTCCAGGGCTTCGACCAAGTCGGCGTCCTGGGCGTCCAGGTAACGTTTACGCTCGGACTGCTGCTGGTATTCGTCGATGGCCGCGAGGTTGATCGCGCCGAGGCGTTGGATACGTGCAGCAATGCGCTCAAGTTCTTCTTCGGCTTCTTTCTCGTTGGCCTGGGCGGTCAGGGTATTGAGCACGCCGTGCAGGTCGTAGCCGTCTTCGAGCAACTGGTCCTGCAGGGTCTTGCGGCGCACGGTCAGGGCTTGCCATTCCATGCGCTGCTGTTCGAGCTGGCCGCGGATCAGCTGGGATTGCTGCTCGGCCTGGGTGCGGCGCTTCTCGGCGTCGCGCAGTTCGCGGTCGGCGTCTTCCAGGGCAATCTGCGCGGTCTTGAGTTCTTCGTCGACGGTCATGCGTTTGTCGAGCAGCTCTTCGAGCTTGAGACGCAACTCTTCCAGCGGCGCTTCGCCCTCCTCCAGGTTGAGGCTCAGTTGCTCGCGCTTTTCGGTGAGGCGTTCGGACTGCATCTCCAAACGCTCGAGGGCCTGGGCCGTGGACGCGTGCTGAGCCTTGAGCGAACCCAGACGCACCGCCAACTGGTGAGCGTGATCTTTATGCTGACGGGCTTCCTGACGCACGCGGTCAAGGCGCTCGCGCAGGCTGTCGCGCTGGGCCAGCAGCAGTTCGCGCTGCTCGGTGTCCAGCGCCATGCTGTCGAGGGCTTCCTGCAAATGCAGGCGCGCCTCGCCAATCTGTTCGTGTTCCAGGGCGCGCTGCTCGCCCATCTCGGCGACTTCCTCGTCGAGGCGGGTACGGCGCAGGGTCAGTTGCTCGACCTTGGCTTTGCTCGCGGACAGCTGGGCTTTCAGCTCGCCTTGCTGGCGCGCTTCGTCCTGCAATAGGCGGCGCAGGTGTTCGCGGCCGGTCTCTTGCTGGCGCTGGGTGGCGCGCAGGGTTTGCAGCTGGGTTTCCAGACCTTCAAGGGTGGCTTCGCGCTCTTCACGCTCGGCGATCAGGTTGACGATCTCCTGGCCCCGGGCCAACACGCCGCTCTCTGCTTCACTGGCGCGACGCACCCGCAGGAAGTGCCGGCCGACCCAATAGCCGTCGCGGCTGATCAGGCTTTCACCAGCCCCCAGTTGACCGCGCCGGGCCAGCGCCTGCTCCAGCGAATCCACCGGTTTGACTTGACCCAGCCACGGCGACAGGTCAATCGCTGCTTCAACCTTATCCAGCAAGCTGCCCGATACTCGCATACCGTCCGCCGCAGGGCTGAGCAAACGCAAGTCACCCTGGGCAAAACCCGACAGGTCGAACCCGCCAAAATCATCCACCAACACCGCTTGCAGGTCAGCACCCAGCACGGTTTCCACCGCCAGCTCCCAACCCGCTTCCACTTTCAAGCCTTCGGCCAGGCGTGGGCGCTCGGCCAGGTGCTGGTCGCGCAGCCATTCGGCGGTACCGGTGCCGGGGTCCAGCGCGGCCTGCTGCAAGGCTTCAAGGGACGCCAGGCGCCCGTTCAAGCGCTGCAGATCACCCTGGGCCTGCTGCTGGGCCTGGGTCGCCTGTTGCAGTTGCTGACGCAGTTGCTCCAGGCGCTCCACTTGTTGTTCTTCGCTGGCTTCCAGCTCTTCCAGCGTCATTTCGCTTTCGGCCAGCTGCTCGCTCAGTTCCATGATCGCCGCGTCTTCCGGGTCGGCAGACAGCAACGCACGCTCTTCCTGCATGCGGCGCTGGCGCTCGGCCAGGCGCTCCATGCTGGTTTCCAGTTGCTGGATGCGCGACTGTTGCACCTCAGCCTGGCGGCGCGGCTCGGCGGATTGCAGGTTGAAGGTGTCCCACTGCTCCTGCCAGCCGTGCATGGTGGTTTCGGATTCTTCCAGGGCGGCGGCGGCCTCTTCGGCAGCGGCGCTGGTGACTTCCTGCTCGGGGGTGAGCATGTCCAGCTCTTCGCCGAGGGTCAGCAGCAAGGTGCGGTCATGGCCCAGGTGGGATTCGGTCTCCAGGCGCGCACGTTCGGCTTCTTTCAAATCATCCTGCAACTGGCGCAGGCGCTGCTGGCCGTGCTGGATGCTTTGCTCGACGCGGGCAATGTCGCCGCCCACCGAATAAAAGCGGCCCTGCACCAGATTGAAACGCTCGGACAGGTCATGGTGACCGTCACGCAGGCGCTCGATGCTGGCGTCAGCGTTGCGCTGCTCGGCCACCAGGGCCTCAAAGCTGATTTCCTGGGTGCCGATGATTGCTTCGCGCTGGCCCACCTGATCATTCAGCGCCTGCCAGCGCAGGGCCGACAGTTGTGCCTTGAGCTGGCGCTCTTCGCCCTTGTATTCCTGATACTTCTCGGCGGCCTGGGCCTGGCGGTGCAGGCGCTCCAACTGGCGCTCCAGCTCTTCGCGCAGGTCGGTGAGGCGAGCGAGGTTTTCATGGGTACGGCGAATGCGGTTTTCGGTCTCGCGGCGGCGCTCCTTGTACTTGGAGATGCCGGCCGCTTCCTCGATAAAGTTGCGCAGGTCTTCGGGCTTGGCTTCGATCAGCTTGGAGATCATGCCCTGTTCGATGATCGAGTAGCTGCGCGGGCCCAGGCCTGTGCCGAGGAAAATATCGGTGATGTCCCGACGGCGACACTTGGTGCCGTTGAGGAAGTAGCTGTTCTGGCTGTCGCGGGTCACTTTGCGGCGGATGGAGATTTCCGCGTAGGCCGCGTATTCGCCGATCAAGGTGCCATCGGAGTTATCGAACACCAGTTCGATGCTGGCCTGGCTCACGGGCTTGCGGCTGGTGGAGCCGTTGAAGATGACGTCGGTCATCGACTCGCCACGCAGGTTTTTCGCCGAGCTCTCGCCCATCACCCAGCGGACGGCGTCGATGATATTCGACTTGCCGCAACCGTTGGGCCCGACCACCGCCGCCATGTTACTGGGGAAGTTCACCGTGGTCGGGTCGACGAAGGATTTGAACCCCGCCAGTTTGATGCACTTGAGCCGCACGTTTAGGCGTCCGCCAACGCAGCGATGACCAGCGAGCAACTGCGCTGGCCGTAGGCCGAGAGCACTTGGCGGATCTGCACCAGGTCACGGGCGAGCACGGCGGCGAGCAGTTGCTCGAACAGCGTCAGGTACTCGCTCATCGACGCCTTGCGCTGATCCAGCGCCAGGTAATAGGCGCGGTTCATCGCCGGTTGCAGGTTCTCGACGGTTTCCTGCAGGTACGGGTTATTGGCGAAGGGGTACGCGGCGCGCATCACGTTGAAGCTTTCTTCGACGAACGCGCGGATGTCCTGGCGCTCGAAACTCGCCACCAGGCGCTGCTGGATCTGCAGGAACGGGCCCATGTCGGCCTGGGTCTGCCAGCCTTGGGCCACGGCGTTGCCCAGCAGGATGTACAGCTCGCCCATCAAGGTACACAGGCTCTGCACCTTGTGCGCGGTGAGCTCGGTGACGTGGGCGCCACGGCGCGGCAGGATCGCGATCAGGTGGCGGCGTTCGAGGATCAGCAAGGCTTCACGCACGGAACCACGGCTGACGTTGAGTGCCAGCGTGACCTTCTGTTCCTGGATCCGCTCCCCAGGCTTGAGATCGCCGCGAATGATACGTTCGGCGAGGTGGTGAGCAATTTGCTCGGCGAGACTGTCCGGCGCCTTGAACGTCATGTTTTCCCTTCAAAATCTTCTATCGGTACAAGCGCGGCAGTGTAGCGCATTGGCCCGCTGATGGCGCTACGCCCACCGTGGCGAATTTGGCATGAAATAAGCAATGTTGAAAAGCCAAAAGCCCCTGAAAACGCCGGTTCCAGAAGACTGGACCATAATTGAAAGTGTTGCGACTGCATTTTCTTGACCTTCTGGTCAGAAAATCATTGACCGAAAAGTCAGAGATGACTAGATTCGGCGCAAAGCGGTTAACAACAATAATGAGTCTGCGAGGCCTTCCGTGATCCAGTTTTTACTTAACAGGGAACTCCGTAGCGAGCACGCCCTGGACCCCAACCTGACGGTGCTCAACTACCTGCGCGAGCATTTGGGCAAATCCGGTACCAAGGAAGGCTGCGCCAGCGGCGATTGCGGTGCCTGCACCGTGGTGGTCGGCGAGCTGCATACCGATGCACACGGCGTCGAGCAGATCCGTTACCGCAGCCTCAATTCGTGCCTGACCTTTGTGTCATCCCTGCACGGCAAGCAACTGATCAGCGTCGAAGACCTCAAGCACCAGGGCCAACTGCACAGCGTGCAACAGGCCATGGTCGAGTGCCACGGCTCGCAATGCGGCTTTTGCACCCCGGGTTTTGTGATGTCGCTGTTCGCCCTGCAAAAGAACAGCGATGCCCCCGACAGCCAAAAGGCCCACGAAGCCCTGGCCGGCAACCTGTGTCGGTGCACCGGCTACCGGCCGATCCTGGCCGCCGCCGAACAGGCGTGCTGCAACAAACCGCAGGACCAGTTCGACAGCCGACAGGCCGAGACGATCGCCCAGCTCAAAGCCATCGCGCCGACGCAAACCGGCGAACTCAACAGCGGCGACAAGCGCTGCCTGGTGCCGCTGACCGTCGCCGACCTGGCTGACCTCTATGACGCCTATCCGCAAGCCCGGCTATTGGCGGGCGGTACCGACCTGGCACTGGAAGTCACTCAGTTCCACCGCACGCTGCCGGTGATGATCTACGTCGGCAATATCGACGAGATGAAGCGCATCGAAGACTTCGACGACCGCCTGGAAATCGGCGCCGCCACCGCCCTCTCCGACTGCTACGCCGCGCTGCACCACGCTTACCCGGACTTCGGCGACCTGCTGCACCGCTTCGCCTCTTTGCAGATCCGCAACCAGGGCACCCTGGGCGGCAACATCGGCAACGCTTCGCCCATCGGCGATTCGCCGCCGCTGCTGATCGCCCTCGGCGCGCAGATCGTGCTGTGCAAAGGCAACACCCGCCGCACCCTGGCGCTGGAAGACTACTTCATCGACTACCGCGTCACCGCCCGCCAGGACAGCGAGTTCATCGAGAAGATCATTGTGCCCAAGGGCCACGCGCTGTTCCGTGCGTACAAGGTTTCCAAGCGCCTGGACGATGACATTTCCGCCGTCTGCGCCGCGTTCAACCTGAAGCTCGACAACGGTGTGATCAGCGATGCCCGCGTGGCTTTTGGCGGCATGGCCGCCATCCCCAAACGTGCGAAGCACTGCGAAACCGTGCTGATCGGCGCGATCTGGAACGCTGCCACCGTGGAAAAAGCCTGCGCCGCCTTGGCCGAAGACTTCACCCCGCTGTCGGACTTCCGCGCCAGCAAGGAATACCGCCTGCTCAGCGCCCAGAACCTGCTGCGCAAATACTTCATCGAGCTGCAAACGCCACACATCGAGACTCGGGTGACCGCTTATGTCTAACCATCACGCCGTCGTTAAAACCCAGGCTGAACTGGCCGAGCTGTTCGCCCAGGACCTCACCTCCGGTGTGGGCCGCAGCGTCAAGCATGACAGCGCCGCCAAGCATGTGTCCGGTGAAGCGCAGTACATCGATGACCGCCTGGAATTCCCCAACCAGTTGCACCTGTATGCACGCATGTCCGACCGCGCCCATGCGCGCATCATCAGCATCGACACCGCGCCCTGCTACGCCTTTGAAGGCGTGCGCATTGCCATCACCCACGAAGACGTGCCGGGCCTGAAAGACATCGGCCCGCTGATGCCCGGCGACCCGTTGCTGGCCATCGACACCGTGCAGTTCGTTGGCCAGGTGGTGCTGGCGGTGGCGGCCCGCGACCTGGAAACCGCACGCAAAGCGGCGATGGCCGCCGTGATCGAATACGAAGACCTGGAGCCGGTGCTGGACGTGGTCGAGGCGTTTCGCAAGAAGCACTTTGTGCTCGACAGCCACACCCACCAGCGCGGCGATTCGGCGGGCGCATTGGCCACGGCAAAAAACCGTATCCAGGGCACCCTGCACATCGGCGGCCAGGAACACTTCTACCTGGAAACCCAGATCTCCTCGGTAATGCCCACCGAAGACGGCGGCATGATCGTCTACTGCTCCACACAGAACCCCACCGAAGTGCAGAAGCTGGTGGCCGAAGTGCTGGACGTGTCGATGAACAAGATCGTCGTGGACATGCGCCGCATGGGCGGTGGTTTTGGCGGCAAGGAAACCCAGGCCGCCAGCCCCGCGTGCCTGTGTGCGGTGGTTGCACGCCTCACCGGCCAGCCGACCAAGATGCGCCTGCCGCGCGTCGAAGACATGCTGATGACCGGCAAGCGCCACCCCTTCTATATCGAATACGACGTGGGTTTTGACGACAACGGTCGCCTGCACGGGATCAACCTGGAACTGGCAGGCAATTGCGGCTGCTCGCCGGACCTGTCCAACTCGATTGTCGACCGGGCCATGTTCCACTCCGACAACTCGTATTACCTGGGCGACGCCACGGTCAACGGCCACCGCTGCAAGACCAACACCGCGTCCAACACCGCCTATCGCGGCTTCGGCGGCCCGCAAGGCATGGTCGCCATCGAAGAGGTGATGGACGCCATCGCCCGCCACCTGGCGCTGGACCCGCTGGCGGTGCGCAAGGCCAACTACTATGGCAAGACCGAGCGCAACGTCACCCACTACTACCAGACCGTCGAGCACAACATGCTCGAAGAGATGACCGCCGAGCTGGAAGCCAGCAGCCAATACGCCGAGCGCCGCGAAGCGATCCGCCTGTACAACGCCCACAGCCCGATCCTGAAAAAAGGCCTGGCGCTGACCCCGGTGAAGTTCGGCATTTCGTTTACCGCCAGCTTCCTCAACCAGGCCGGTGCGCTGATTCACATCTACACCGACGGCAGCATCCACCTGAACCACGGCGGCACCGAGATGGGCCAGGGTTTGAACACCAAGGTCGCGCAAGTGGTGGCCGAAGTGTTCCAAGTGGAAATCGACCGCGTGCAGATCACCGCGACCAACACCGACAAGGTGCCCAACACCTCGCCAACCGCCGCTTCCAGCGGTGCCGACCTGAACGGTAAGGCCGCACAGAATGCTGCCGAAACCATCAAGCAGCGCCTGGTGGAGTTCGCCGCACGCAAATACGACGTGAGCGAAGCGGATGTGCAATTCCACAACGGCCATGTGCGGGTGCGTGACCAGATCCTGACGTTCGAGGCGTTGATCCAGCAGGCGTATTTCGCCCAGGTCTCGCTGTCGAGCACCGGCTTCTACAAGACCCCAAAAATCTACTACGACCGCAGCCAGTCACGGGGCCGGCCGTTCTACTACTTCGCCTTTGGCGCAGCGTGCTGCGAAGTGATCGTCGATACCCTGACCGGCGAATACAAGATGCTGCGCACCGACATCCTGCATGACGTGGGCGCCTCGCTGAACCCTGCCATCGACATCGGCCAAGTGGAAGGCGGCTTCATCCAGGGCATGGGCTGGCTGACCATGGAAGAGCTGGTGTGGAACAACAAGGGCAAGCTGATGACCAACGGCCCGGCCAGCTACAAGATCCCGGCCGTGGCCGACATGCCCCTGGACCTGCGGGTGAAGCTGGTGGAGAACCGCAAGAACCCGGAAGACACGGTGTTCCATTCCAAGGCCGTGGGCGAGCCGCCGTTCATGCTCGGGATTGCCTCGTGGTGCGCGATCAAGGATGCGGTGGCGAGCCTGGGCGACTATCGCCATCAGCCGAAGATCGATGCGCCGGCGACGCCGGAGCGGGTGTTGTGGGGGTGTGAGCAGATGCGGCAGTTGAAAGCTGCATCGCCTGTGGAAACTGAAACCGAGATGGCTTCGCTTTAGACCGGGGCGCTGCTTTCGCGAGCAAGCCCGCTCCCACATTTGAAATGCATTCCCCTGTGGGAGCGGGCTTGCTCGCGAAGACGGCAGAACTGACAACAGAGATGTTGAGGTGAACATGAACAACTGGATCAGCGCCCTCGCCGACCTGCAGAACCGCGGTGAACCCTGCGTGCTGGTGACCATCATCGAAGAACTCGGCTCCACGCCACGCAACGCCGGTTCCAAAATGGTGATCAGCGCCGCGCAAACCTTCGACACCATCGGCGGCGGCCACCTGGAATACAAAGCGATGCAGATCGCCCGGGACATGCTCGTGCGTGGCCAGCAGAACACCCACCTGGAGCGCTTCAGCCTCGGCGCCAGCCTGGGCCAGTGCTGCGGGGGCGTGACCGTGTTGCTGTTCGAACCCATGGGCCAGGTGCAGGCGCAGATCGCCGTGTTTGGCGCCGGCCACGTGGGGCGCGCACTGGTGCCGTTGCTGGCGAGCCTGCCGTGCCGGGTGCGCTGGATCGATTCCCGTGACCAGGAGTTTCCGGAACATATCCCGCAAGGCGTGCGTAAAATCGTCAGCGAAGAGCCGGTCGATGAAATTGCCGACCTGCCGGTGGGCAGTTACTGCATCGTGATGACCCACAATCACGCGCTGGACCTGGAACTCACCGCCGCGCTGCTCAAACGCAACGACTTCGCCTACTTCGGCCTGATCGGTTCGAAGACCAAGCGCGTCAAGTTCGAACATCGCCTGCGTGATCGCGGCTTTGACGCCGCGCAGCTGCAACGCATGCGTTGCCCCATGGGCCTCACCGAGGTGAAGGGCAAACTGCCGGTGGAGATCGCTATCTCCATCGCCGGCGAAATCATCGCCACCTATAACGCCAATTTCGGCCAGCACACCGCCAGCGCCGAACCCATTGCCAAACTGCTGCCGGCGTCACGCCGCAGCCAAGCCATTTGAATTGAGATCACCATGCCTTTGACTCGCAAAGCCTACCGTGCCGCCCTCCTGCACAGCATCGCCGACCCTGCGCAAGTGGGGATCGAAGCCTCCTATGAGTACTTTGAAGACGGCCTGCTGGTGATCGAAAACGGCCAGATCAGCGCCATTGGCCATGCCGGTGATTTGTTGCCGACGTTGCCCGCCGACATCGAAGTCACTCACTACCAGGACGCACTGATCACCCCCGGCCTGATCGACACCCACATCCACCTGCCGCAAACCGGCATGGTCGGCGCCTACGGCGAGCAGTTGCTGGATTGGCTCAACACCTACACCTTCCCGTGCGAAAGCCAGTTCGCCGACAAGGCCCATGCCGAAGAAGTCGCGGATATCTTCATCAAGGAACTGCTGCGCAACGGCACCACCACTGCACTGGTGTTTGGCAGCGTGCACCCGCAGTCGGTGAATGCATTCTTCGAAGCAGCCGAGAAACTCGACCTGCGCATGATCGCCGGCAAGGTGATGATGGACCGCAACGCGCCGGACTACCTCACCGACACCGCCGAAAGCGGCTACCAGGAAAGCAAGACACTGATCGAACGCTGGCACGGCAAGGGCCGCCTGCACTACGCGGTCACCCCACGCTTTGCGCCGACCAGCACGCCGGAACAACTGGCACTGGCCGGGCAATTGCTGGGCGAATACCCGGACCTTTACATGCAGACCCACATCAGTGAGAACAAGCAGGAAGTCGAGTGGGTGAAGGAACTGTTCCCGGAGCGCAACGGCTACTTGGATGTGTACGACCACTACAAACTGCTCGGCGAGCGCTCGGTGTTTGCCCACGGCGTACACTTGTGTGACGACGAATGCGCGCGCCTGGCAGAAACCGGCTCGGCGGTTGCGTTCTGCCCTACGTCGAACTTCTTCCTCGGCAGTGGCTTGTTCAACCTGCCGATGGCGGAAAAACACAAACTCAACGTAGGCCTGGGCACCGACGTGGGCGGCGGCACCAGCTTCTCGCTGCTGCAAACCTTGAATGAAGCGTACAAGGTGATGCAGTTGCAGGGCGCGCGGTTGAGCCCGTTCAAGTCGCTGTACCTGGCAACCCTGGGCGGTGCCCGTGCGCTGCGCTTGGAAGACAAGATCGGCACGCTGCAGCCGGGCACCGATGCGGACTTCCTGGTGCTGGATTACAACGCCACGCCGTTGCTGAGCTATCGCTTGAAACAGGCGAACAACATCGCCGAGACGTTGTTTGTGTTGATGACGCTGGGGGATGATCGGACGGTGTTGCAGACGTATGCGGCGGGGCAGCTCGTACACCAGCGCTAATTTCAGGTACACCACAAAACCCAATGTGGGAGCGGGCTTTTGTGAGAGCTGGCTCGCCTGCGATGCAGACACCTCGGTCTTTCTGTTAGACCCAGGTGATGCCATCGCAGGCAAGCCAGCTCCCACACAAGCCGGCCCCCACATTTTTTATTGGGATCAGAGTTTGATCGAGGAGCGCCCTGGCTTCTTGGTCTGCAACAGGTGCGAAAACACCGCATGCAAATCATCCGACGCGCTCTCTTCATCGAGGTTGAGCTTGCTGTCGATGTGATCCATGTGGTGCATCATCAAATCCACCGCCAGCACCGCGTCCCGCGCTTCGATCGCATCGATCAACTGGGTGTGTTCATCGTAGGAGCAGTGCGAGCGGTTGCCGCTTTCGTACTGGGCGATGATCAACGAGGTCTGGGACACCAGGCTGCGCTGGAAGCTGATCAACGGCGCGTTCTTCGCCGCTTCGGCCAGCTTGAGGTGGAATTCGCCGGAAAGACGAATGCCCGCACCGCGATCGCCCCGGGAGAAACTGTCGCGCTCGTCGTTGACCATCTGGCGCAGTTCGGCCAGTTGCTCGGCGGTGGCGTGCTGCACCGCCAGCTCGGTGATCGCGCGCTCCACCAGACGCCGCGCCATGAACACCTGGCGGGCCTCTTCGACACTCGGGCTGGCAACCACGGCACCGCGATTGGGCCGCAGCAGCACCACGCCTTCATGGGCCAGGCGCGACAGCGCACGGCGAATGATGGTGCGGCTGACGCCAAAGATTTCGCCCAGTGCCTCTTCACTCAATTTGGTACCGGGTGCCAGGCGTTGTTCAAGGATCGCCTCGAAGATATGCGCATAGACGATATCGTCCTGGGTTCCGCTGCGACCGGCCTTGCCAGCTCGCGGTTGTTTCTTGAGAGGTTGCAACTGTTCGTTCATGGGCACTCGGGTTTGGAGAACGGCGGCGAATTGACGGTAATGCGGCAGCTTTATCGTAATACGGCAACAGCGTGTCGCTGGCAAGTATCACCTAAAACCAGGGCACATTGTACACAACCGGTTGCGCCAACACACTGTACGGCTGTTTGCGGTGTCGGCTGTATTGCAATGAGTGGTTACGTTTGAGTTTAGGCTTGAATCCGCGCCTTCATCGGTAAAAAGCCTCAGGTAAAAGGAACACCTCGCCATGACACACGCCACCCAAGCGCCGTTGCGCCCGTTGGCCGACACTTCGCCGTCCGCCGTCGTGGCCGGTTTCATCGCCATGATGACCGGCTACACCAGCTCCCTGGTGCTGATGTTCCAGGCCGGCCAGGCGGCTGGCTTGACCACGGCGCAGATTTCCTCGTGGATCTGGGCGATCTCCATCGGCATGGCAGTGTGCAGCATCGGCCTGTCCCTGCGCTATCGCACGCCGATCACCATTGCCTGGTCCACCCCCGGCGCGGCGCTGTTGATCACCAGCCTGGGCGGCGTGAGTTATGGCGAAGCCATCGGTGCCTACATCACTTGCGCGGTGCTGGTGACGATTTGCGGGCTGACCGGCAGCTTTGAAAAACTGGTCAAGCGTATCCCGGCATCGCTGGCGGCGGCCTTGCTCGCCGGCATCCTGTTCAAGATCGGCAGCGAGATCTTCGTCGCCGCGCAGCATCGCACCGGCCTGGTGCTGGGGATGTTTTTCACTTACCTGGTGATCAAGCGCCTGTCGCCGCGCTACGCGGTACTGGCCGCATTGGTGATCGGCACCGCACTGTCGGGGCTGATGGGGTTGCTGGATTTCAGCGGCTTTCACCTGGAAGTGGCGACGCCGGTGTGGACCACCCCGAACTTCTCCCTGGCCGCCACCATCAGCATCGGCATCCCGCTGTTTGTGGTGGCCATGACCTCGCAGAACATGCCCGGTGTTGCCGTGCTGCGCGCTGATGGCTACACCGTGCCGGCCTCGCCGCTGATCACAGCCACCGGCTTGGCTTCCCTGGTGCTGTCGCCCTTCGGTTCCCACGGCATCAACCTGGCGGCGATCAGCGCGGCCATCTGCACCGGCCCCCATGCCCATGAAGACCGCAACAAACGCTACACCGCGGCGGTGTGGTGCGGTGTGTTCTACGGGATTGCCGGGGTGTTTGGCGCTACCTTGGCGGCATTGTTCGCCGCCTTGCCCAAGGAACTGGTGCTGTCGATTGCAGCCTTGGCGCTGTTTGGCTCGATCATCAATGGCTTGAGCATTGCCATGAATGAGCCGAAGGAGCGGGAAGCGGCGCTGATCACCTTCATGGTCACCGCGTCTGGCTTGACGCTGTTCTCCATCGGTTCGGCGTTCTGGGGGATTGTGGCGGGGGTGTTGACGCTGCTGATTCTGAACTGGCGCAAGGCATAAAAAAACGGCGACCCTCAGGTCGCCGTTTTTTTGAGTATCACTTAGCCGCGTTGATCGGCTTTTCCGGATACCACACGTCCAGCAGCGGGCTGACTTCAGCGCTTTTCAGTTCGCTGCGGCCTTTGAGCCAGCTTTCAACAGCTACGCGCTGTTCTTCGTTGACCGAGCCACGCTTCTGCAGGCAAACCAGACCGAAGTCATCGCCGCCAACATAGCCCAGGCCATTGGCTTCCATGGCTTCTTTAATGAATGCTTCGAGGAAAGCGTCGGTCGCTTCTTCACTCAGGTCTTCTTTGAAGTCCAGGTTCAGTTCGAAACCCAGCTCTTGAAATTCATCAACGCACAGTTTTTTGCGCAGACGCTGGGAACGGTTAGTCGCCATTGGAACAATCCTCTTAAGTAATAACGGGCGGCACTTTAGCAGTTTAAGGCGGCGATTGCCCGACTCTCTGGGACAGGCGGCCATTGACCCGCAAAAAAAACGCCCAATACCAGCTATCGTTCAGCTACAAGTGGATCCACCTTGGGGCATAATGCCGACACTTTCATGACCATTGAGGGATTTTTCCTATTTACCCCTCGCCTTTTTCACCCTCCTCAGCAGTAGGGTTTTACTTCTTATGATCAAATCTTTGCGTCCCTTTTTGCTTGCCAGTGTTCTCCTGCCCCTGGCCTTTTCCGTCACCGCCGCCCCGATCAACAACACGCTGCCGCCGAATGTCCAACAGGCCCTGCAGAAAGCCAAGATTCCCAACACCTCCCTGTCCCTGGTGATGCTGCCGCTCAACGGCCCCGGCACCCCCACCGTGTTCAACGCCGACGTATCGGTCAACCCCGCCTCCACCATGAAGCTAGTGACCACCTACGCCGCCCTGGAAATGCTCGGCCCCAACCACCAATGGAAAACCGAGTTCTACACCGACGGCACCCTCAGCGGCGGCGTGTTGCACGGCAACCTGTACCTCAAGGGTGGCGGCGACCCCAAGCTGAACATGGAAAAGCTCTGGCTGCTGATGCGTGACCTGCGGGCCAACGGCGTGCAGCAAGTCACCGGCGACCTGGTGCTGGACCGCGGCTTCTTCAACCAACCGCAATTGCCGGAGTTCAACGACGACGGCAACGACGAGAACAAGCCGTTCCTGGTCAAGCCGGACGCCCTGTTGGTCAACCTCAAGGCCCTGCGCTTCGTGACCCGCAACGATTCGGGCCGGGTGATCGTGTCGGTCGAACCGCCGATTGCCAGCATTCGCATCGACAACCAGGTGAAAGTCTCCAACGCCAAGCAGTGCACCGGCGACGTACGCTACAACCCGGTCACGGCGGCCGATGGCAGCGTCACCGTCACCGTCAGTGGCCAACTGGGCGATGGCTGCAGCTCGCAGACCTACCTGTCGCTGCTTGACCACGCCACCTACACCGCCGGTGCCGTGCGCGCGATCTGGCAGGAACTGGGCGGCACCATCCAGGGCCGTGATATCCAGGCCCCCGTGCCCAAAGATGCCAAGGTGCTGGCCCGCGCATTCTCGCCGGACCTGGCCGAGATCATCCGCGACATCAACAAATACAGTAACAACACCATGGCCCAGCAGTTGTTCCTGAGCCTGGGCGCGCAGTTCCGCAACGATGCCGACGGCGACGACGCCAAGGCTGCGCAACGCGTGGTGCGCCAATGGCTGGCGAAAAAAGGCATCACCGCGCCGCACCTGGTGATGGAGAACGGCTCCGGCCTGTCCCGCGCCGAACGGGTCAGCGCCCGTGAGATGGCGGCCATGCTGCAAGCGGCCTGGAAAGGGCCTTACGCGGCGGAATACATCAGCTCGCTGCCGATTGCCGGCACCGACGGCACCATGCGCAAACGCCTGAAAACCACGGCCATGCGCGGCGAAGCCCACGTGAAGACCGGCACCTTGAATACCGTGCGCGCCATCGCCGGGTTCAGCCGCGACAACAACGGCAACAGCTGGGTGGTGGTGGCGATTCTCAACGACTCGAAACCGTGGGGCGCTTCGTCCGTGCTGGATCAGGTGTTGCTCGACCTGTATCGCCAGCCCAAAGCGGTGGCCGCCGCCCCGGTCCTCTAGGCAGCACGCAACACCCAGTGGGAGCGGGCTTGCTCGCGAAAGCGTTGGATCAGTCGATACATCTGAGACTGACACTGCGTATTCGCGAGCAAGCCCGCTCCCACAGTTGTCATGCGTCGAGGATCAGGCGCTCAGCCGTTCAGCCTCCACACGGTCCCGACCCGCCTGCTTGGCCATATACACCGCCGAATCCGCGCGCAGCAACAGCCCATCGATGCCTTCATCGACCCGCCAACTGGCCACGCCAAAGCTCGCGGTCACCACCCCAACCGACTCCATCGGCACACTGCGCAAGGCCTGCCACAGTTCCATCGCCAGGCTGTAGGCCTGGCCTGCATCGGTGTTGGGGCACAGCACCACAAACTCTTCGCCCCCCAGGCGGCAGAACACGTCGGTGCGGCGCAGGCGCTGACTGATGCGCTTGCACACTTCCTGCAATACACCGTCGCCCACTCCGTGGCCGTGCTGATCGTTGATGCGCTTGAAGTGGTCAATGTCGAGCATGATCAACGACAACGCCCCCGAGGTGCGGTTGAGCCGGCTCATCTCGGCCTTGAGGCGATCCTGGAAATAGCGCCGGTTATGGATGCCGGTGAGGGAGTCGGTAATCGAGAGCGCACGCAACTCCTCCTCCACCCGCTTGAGGTCGGAAATGTCCGACACATAGCCATGCCACAACGTACCGCCGCCCGGCAGTTCTTCTGGCGTCGCTTCACCCCGAATCCAGCGCAGGCCGCGTTGCGGCAACAGCACGCGATACTCTTCGCGCCAATGGCTCAACTGCAAGGCTGACAGGCGAATCGACACCCGCACCCGCTCTGCGTCCAGCGGGTGAATGCGCTCGAACACCTTGCTCGCGTCCTGCTGCAGCACCCCCGGCTCGATTTCATAGATATCGCGCATGCCATCGCTGGCGTAGATGAAACGCCATTGGTCCTGGGGTTCCAGGGTGAATTGGAAGATCCCGCCGGGCACGTGAGCGCTGAGCTTTTTCAGCAGGCGGTCGCGTGCGGCCAAGGCTTCGTAGGCGCGTTTCTGCTCGGTGACATCCAGGTAGATCGCCAAGTGCCCGATCCACAGGCCATGGTCATCCAGCAATACAGTGCCAAGCATATTCACGGTCAGTTGGCTGCCGTCCTGGCGCAGCAGCGTCCACTCCCTGGCCTCGTGCAGATTGTCCGGGCTTTCCACCAGCATCGCCTGGCTTGGGGGAATGCGTTTGCCCAAGGTCACGCTCAAGCTGGCGGCGCGTGCGTCCAGCTCCGATGCCAGGTGCAGGCTTTCCAGGGTCATGCGCCCCAGCACCGCGTCAGCCTTGAACCCCAGCATCTGCTCGGCACCGGCGTTAAAGGTATTGATCACCCCACGCAAATCCGTGGCGATGATCGCGACCTGGGTGGCGGCGTTCAGCACACTGCGCAATTGCCCGTGTGCGCCCCGCAATTCCTGCTCACGCAAACGCAATTGTTCAGTGCGCTGCTCGACCATCTTCAGCGCCCGCTGGCGCTGGCTGACCAACACATAAAGCAAGGCACTGAGCAACAGGCTAAGCAGCCCGCCCATGGTCAAGATGGTGCTCAGGGAGGAGTGATTGGCCAGGTCGAACACCTGGCTCGCCCGCAGGTTCAGGGCATAGACATGATCGCCCAGGCTGAGACGGCGCGCGGCCGTAAGATCGCTGTCGCCCACCGCGTTGCTGGAAGCGTAGAGCACGCGTTGCTGGGTGTCGGAAGTGTCGATGATCTGCATCACCAGGTTGTCGCGGTTCGGCTTGGGCAAGCCGTCGGCAACCAGTTGGCGCATGCTGATCACCGCCATCACAAAACCGAAGGGCTCGGTTTCCGACAGCTTGCTGACCGGCGCCACCAGCAGCACGCCGGCAGCATAAGCGGGCTCAACGCCCACCAGTTGCATGGGCTGGGACACCGCAGGCTTGCCAGTCTTTTGTGCACGTTCAAGGGCCGAACGCCGCAGGGGTTGGGCCAGCAAGTCAAAGCCCAGGGGCGAACCGAGCAGGCTCTGGGTCTGGCTGTACAACACCGGTACGTATTCATCGCGCTCGGCAGCGGGAGCCAGGTCGCCCGACGAGTTCAGCTCCCGAATGCTGAAAGGCGTGCCGCGCTGACGGGAGATTTCCTGTTCAAACTGGCTGCGTTGGTCGCGAAAAATCCGAGGCGCCCAGGCATAGGCCCGGGCGCGCAACAGCAGGGGTTGGGCGAAGCCGTCAAACTCTTCGCGGGAGACATCATCGGAGTTGACGAAGAAACGCCGCAGGCTGCCCAGGCGTTGTTCCTGGTCCTCGAAGCGCTCTTGAAGACGGGTGTAGCGTTCGTTGACGAGCAGCTGGAAACGTTGGCGAACCTGCTGTTGATAGAGGTCGGCAGCCGCCCACGCGATGATGGCCGTCAGCGAGCAACCGGCCAATAACACCACCAATGCCACCAGCCAAGCCGACGCCTGCTCACTGATAAAGCCAAGGATTTTCGGGCGGACGGCTTGCATCGGCATAGGCAACACTCACAACGCCAGCGTGCGGGGGGTGTCACTTTGGCTAGGCCTTAGTTATAGCTAGCGGCCCAGGGTTTGACCAGCGTAAAAAAGCCGCAAACCCGGAATTATCAGGCTTGCGGCTTTTGTGTCACGGCGATCAGCGCGCGGTGATTTTCCACGCCCGATGGATCTTGGCATTGCGCGCAAAGTCCGGGTCGATGGTCTTGTCGCTGATTTCCTCGACCGCGTAGCGTTCGCTGAGGTTGTCCTCCAGCGCGAACTTGCGGAAGTTGTTCGAGAAGTACAGCACGCCGCCCGGTGCCAGGCGCGCCATGGCCAGGTCGAGCAACTGCACGTGGTCACGCTGTACGTCGAAGATGCCTTCCATGCGCTTGGAGTTGGAGAAGGTCGGCGGGTCGATGAAGATCAGGTCGAACTCATCGCGGCTGGCCTCCAGCCAGGCCATCACATCACCCTGCTCCAAGCGGTTCTTGTCGGAGAAACCGTTGAGGGAGAAGTTGCGGCGGGCCCAGTCCAGGTAGGTCTTGGACAGGTCGACGCTGGTGGTGCTGCGCGCGCCGCCCTTGGCTGCATGCACACTGGCGGTCGCGGTGTAGCAGTACAGGTTGAGGAAGCGCTTGCCGGCCGCTTCCTTCTGGATGCGCAGGCGCATCGGGCGGTGATCGAGGAACAGGCCGGTGTCCAAGTAGTCGGTGAGGTTGACCAGCAGCTTCACGCCGCCCTCGCTGACCTCGGTGAACTTGCCCTGGGCGCTCTGGCGCTCGTACTGCTTGGTGCCGCTCTGGCGCTCGCGGCGCTTGACCACCACGCGGCTCTTGTCGATGTTCAGCGCCTGGGGAATGGCAGCCAGGGCATCGAACATACGCGCGGAGGCTTTTTCCGGGTCGATGGATTTAGGCGCGGCGTATTCCTGCACATGCACCCAATCGTGGTACAGGTCGATGGCCATGGAGTATTCCGGCATGTCGGCATCGTACACACGGTAGCAATCCACGCCTTCACGCTTGGCCCACTTGCCCAGCAACTTGAGGTTCTTCTGCAGGCGGTTGGCGAACATCTGACCGCCTTCACTCAGCCGCGCTTGCTCGACCACAGGTGCCGGTGCGGGTTTGATCGGGTTGCCGTTCTTGTTGTATTGGCGCTCTTGCGGCGCAGCCGGGGCTTGATCATAAGCGGCTTGCTCACGCTCGGCCTGGCGCTGCTCCGGGGTGCGGCGCTCGCCGGTGACGAACTGATCCGGGTTGACCTTGATCAGCAGCAACTTGCACGGCAATGCGCCGTTCCAGAACGAATACTGCTTGTGGCTGCGGATGCCCATACGCTTGCCCAGGTCGGGCGCGCCGGTGAACACCGCCGCCTCCCAGCCCATGCACGCTTGGCGCAGACGCTCGCCGAGGTTCTGGTAGAGGTACAACAGGCTGGCTTCATCACCCAAACGCTCGCCGTAAGGCGGGTTGCAGATGACCAGGCCTTTCTGGTTCTGGTCCGGGCGCGGCTCGAAGGTGCCGACTTCGCCCTGGTACACCTTGATCCAATGGCTCAGGCCAGCACGCTCGATGTTGTTGCGCGCGGGCTGGATCAGACGCGGATCGGCTTCGTAGCCCCGGATCCACAGCGGCGGCTTGTTCATGCCGATGGCGGCACGTTCGGTGGCCTCGGCGTGCAACTTCTTCCACAACGCCGGGACGTGACCCAGCCAGGTGGTGAAGCCCCACAGTTCGCGGTTGAGGTTGGGGGCCATGTCGGCGGCGATCATCGCGCCCTCGACCAGGAAGGTGCCCACGCCGCACATCGGGTCGCTCAGCGCACCGCCTTCGGCAGCAATGCGCGGCCAGCCGGCGCGGATCAGGATTGCGGCAGCCAGGTTTTCCTTCAGCGGCGCCGCGCCCTGCTGCAGGCGATAGCCGCGCTGGTGCAGGCTGTGGCCGGACAGATCAAGGGAAAGAATGGCTTCGCCACGGTCCAGGCGCAGGTGGATGCGCAGGTCCGGGTTGATCTTGTCGATGGACGGGCGCTCGCCGGTCGGCGTGCGCAGTTTGTCGACGATGGCGTCCTTGACCTTCAAGGCGCCGAAGTGGGTGTTGTCGATGCCCGAACCGTGACCGCTGAATTCCACCGCCAGGGTGCCATCCGGCACCATGTGGTCGGCCCATTCGATATCCAGCACGCCGTGGTAGAGGTCCTCGGCGTCCTTCATCGGGAAGCGCTTGAGCACCAGCAACACGCGGTTGGCCAGGCGCGACCAGAGGCACAGGCGATAGGCGGTTTCCATGTCGGCCATGCCGCGCACGGCCGAGGTGTGCTCGCGGGCGTCCTCAAGGCCAAGCCCGACGGCTTCCTCGATCAGCAGGCCTTCGAGGCCCTTGGGGCAGGTGAGGAAGAGTTCAAAACGGTCCGACATGGGGCATTCCAGGCTTTTCAGCAATAAATGAACGGGCGACGCATCGCCGGCTCGGTTTTCAATCAAGCACTTTTCTTGAAGAGTGCTCGCGTGGCACGAATGTGCCGTCCCACCCCGGCTGCCGGGCCTTTGGGCCGTGATTGCCGGGGCAGATAAATAAACGATGGCAACAAAAAGAAATATTCCGACCCTTCGTCGAATAATAACCGACTGCAACGAGCGGGCATTCTCACTAAAGGATTAAACCCATCCTCTATGCAGGGTGCATCATAGCTGGCTTTGCCAGACAAATGGGGCGAAAAGCCATCCCAGCTTATGGCTATAGCATCGTTATCGTTACGTGCTTATGACAAAACGGTCATTGAATCCATGTGACCTATTGGTTAGAACTCAACACAGGTTGGCGCCGTAACGACGCCGACACATTGGCTCGCCACGCCGGCAGCGAGCCCACCAACGGCAGAAAAACTCTGCCCGGCCTCGGACGAGGCCGAAGGATATCTAGACAGTCAACAAGTGAGGGAAACACCCTATGAGAAGACTTAAGCGTGATCCGTTGGAAAGAGCATTTTTACGCGGATATCAATATGGCGTTCATGGAAAATCCCGTGAGCTTTGCCCATTTACTCTACCGTCGGTACGCCAAGCCTGGATCAACGGCTGGCGAGAAGGACGCGGCGACAACTGGGACGGTATGACTGGCACTGCGGGCATCCACAGACTCAACGAACTTCACGCCGTCGGCTAATCAGGGCACTTAATTCCGACACACCACCTTTGGATTTGTAACGACTTACCATGCACGCCCCATCCGGGCGGCGGGCTTCGGCCCAGGGGGCTCCTTTATGGAGCCCTTTTTATTGGCTGGGAAAAACTACCCGACGTACTCGGACTCACTGTGGGAGCGGGCTTGCTCGCGAAGGCGTTCTTTCAGTCGAAACTTGTTTCACTGACCCACCGCTTTCGCGAGCAAGCCCGCTCCCACACAAGCCTGCTCCTGCAATAGAAGCATCAGCGCAGTGCAGCGATCGCATCCACCGACTGGCGAATCAGTTCCGGGCCCTTGTAGATAAAGCCCGAGTACAACTGCACCAGGCTGGCACCGGCCGCGATTTTCTCGGACGCATGCTTGCCTTCGGTGATGCCACCCACGGCGATGATCGGCAGGCGCCCCGCCAACTCGGCGGCCAGTACCTTGACGATATGAGTGCTCTTGTCACGCACCGGCGCGCCCGACAGACCGCCCGCCTCGTCACCATGGGCCAGCCCTTCGACACCGACACGGCTGAGGGTGGTGTTGGTCGCAATCACAGCGTCCATGCCCGAATCCACCAGGGCCTGGGCCACCAGTATGGTTTCTTCATCGCTCATGTCCGGGGCAATCTTGATGGCCAGCGGCACGCGCTTGCCGTGGCGCATGGCCAGGTCTTCCTGGCGCTGACGCAGGGCTTCGAGCAATTGCTTGAGGGAATCGCCGAACTGCAGGCTGCGCAGGCCCGGGGTATTGGGCGAACTGACGTTGACGGTGACGTAGCTGGCGTGGGCGTAGACCTTGTCCAGGCAGATCAGGTAGTCATCCACCGCACGTTCAACCGGGGTGTCGAAGTTCTTGCCGATATTGATCCCGAGAATCCCCGTGTACTTCGCCGCCTGCACCCGTGACAGCAGGTGATCAACCCCCAGGTTGTTGAAGCCCATGCGGTTGATGATCGCCTCGGCTTCCGGCAGGCGGAAGATGCGTGGCTTGGGGTTGCCCGGTTGTGGCCGTGGGGTCACGGTGCCGATTTCGACAAAACCGAAACCCAGCTGTGCGAAGCCATCGATGGCCGCGCCGTTCTTGTCTAGGCCGGCAGCCAGGCCGACCGGGTTGGGGAAGTCCAGCCCCATCACCGACACCGGCATTTTCGCCGGCGCCTTGCATACCAGGCCATTGAGCCCCAGTCGGCCACCGGCACCGATCAGGTCCAGGGACAGATCGTGGGAGGTTTCCGGAGAGAGTTTGAACAACAGCTGGCGGGCCAGGGTATACATGGGCGGGCTAGACTCGGATGGCGGTAAAGGTGGCGGCGATTATAGCCGGGGTCACGGCGCGCGCGCGAGGCATGCCGTCCAATCGTCAATAGCGCCGCGCTACCAGCGCCTCATAGCGCGCCCAGATCTTTTCGGCGTAGCGCATGCGCAAGGCTTCACGCTGCGGGCCCGGGCCCGGCCCCACATTGTAGGAGCCCACTGCCGTCCAGTTGTAACCGAAACGCCGGACGAATTCGGCAAGGATCGACGCGCCTACCTCCACCGAAAGGCAAGGCTCGTTCAATAGCCGCTCTTCGGTAATGCCTTGCTTGAGCAGGCGCGGCAAATGAATGCTGTTGATCTGCATCAAGCCGATATCTCGCGTGCCGTTGCGGTTGTCGTAGTTGACCGCTTGCGTGCGATAACCCGACTCCACGGCAGCGATAGCCTGCAGCAACTCAGGCTCAAGGTCATAGCGGCTGGCAGCTTCGTCCCAGCAGTCGGCCAACGCCGTGTTGCTGCCCATCCACAGAGCCAGCAGCAGGCTCCTGCTCCACGCACTAGCCATTGCGGGCCTGCCCGCACACCGAACATACCCTCGGTTCTTCGGCCTGCACCGCGCAAGTAAAACGGTACCCCCGGCCATAGATCGTCTTGATAAACCCCTTGTCGGCCTTCAGGTGCTTGCGCAACGCGTAGATGCACCGCGTCAGCGACTCCTCGGCCACCTCACCCCGGGGCCATGCCTGTTCCAGCAAGCGATCCTTGGTCATCAGCGCCCCACCGGAAGCCAGCAACAAGCGCAGTACCTGGCCCTCCTTGGGCGGCAATTGAATGTCCGCGCCCTCCCCCGTCAACCGGCCATCGCCGTGCAAGGTCCAGCGATCAAAAACCAGGGCCGTCGCCAACCCATCACTTGCGACGGCCATGCACACCTCTGTATCCGACGTTCGACATTGAAATCACTATTTCCTGCACCGGTTGCCCAATCAACGCCACGACTATAAAAACCTGTTCTGCAACGTACGGCAGGACAAAGCCCATAGACCCGACGACTTCCGGAAGTACCCGGTAAGACAATTCGCTACCCATGCCAAGGTTCACCACTGGTTTCGCCCTTCAATTCATTGAGTGACGTCAGAGGGCGGTGCTTCATTCGTCTGTTGGGGCACGTCCAGTTCCGCCACCCATTGCTTGACCAGCCGCACCTGCGCAGGTGTGCCCCTGACCAGCAAACTGTTGGTGTCGGGGTAGGCAATGACCGCAAAGCCCTTGTCTGCCAGCAGGCTCTTCTGTTTACGCGCCAGCAGGGCCTCGATCATCGAAACCATCCCCGGTACCACAGGTTTATCTGCACCGGTGCCCGCCTGGCGGTCCGCTACAAAATGGTGAAGCACCTCCACCACGCCGAAGGCCTGCGCCTGCACGGGCGTCTTCACGGCCCGGCGGTCCATCAATTGCGCCATTTGCAGCACGCGGTCGACATAGCTCGGCGGCCCGGACACATAAAACATGCGCTGCCCGCCATCACGCAGAGGGAAGCGGGGCTCATCCAGCCCTGCCCCTTGCATGAGGCTGCGCAGCTTGCTGACGGAAATATGCCGGAGCACGACGGCCGAACTCCTGATCTCGGCAGCCTCGTAGAGGAAAAGCGTTTGCCGGTCGCGGTGCCAGATCAATCCCTCCTGCCGAGCCAACGCCTCCAGCACCTGTTCGGGGGCTGCAAAGTCGTATGTTCCACTGACACGCTTGCGCTCAACCCGTCGGCTGACCACCACCGCCACACCCAAGGGCCCCAACAGTGCATTGAAAAATGTGCCCAGGCTTTCCTCCTGCGCCTGGTACTCATCACCCCAGGCCGCTGCACAGCTGAGCAGCAACACGACACACAACGCCCACCGGCATAGTCGGTGACAGGTCATCGTTGCGGCGGAGTCAGCGTGCAAGGTGAGGTTTCCTCAGCGGTCTGGCGTAGCGAAGCGGCCATACTGAAAGGCAAGCGGCGTTCAATCTTGATGAAAAGCTGACGGCAACGCGTGGCATGTGCCTTGCTACAGACATTGCATCAGGGCCCGCACCAGCGTCGGAGCAGGCCTACAGACAAAGGCGTCGTTACCCTTCAATGGCCCATAGCGCCATCCGAGGGAACGACGCTTTTTTTTCAGAGAAAAGGTAGGTGTTGATGAACGATTCAGTCGGCAACAGCCCGGTGAATAATCCGTTGGCCTGGGTCAACGGCAGTGACGCTCCGGAAAAGAGCAGCCTGGACCTGGGCTTCATGGCACTGACCGATTGCGCCTCACTGGTGGTTGCCGCCACCCAGGGTTTCGCCCAACCCTACGGGCTGACGCTGAACCTCAAGCGCCAGTCCTCCTGGGCTAACCTGCGCGACAAACTGGTCAGCGGTGAGCTGGATGCCGCCCACAGCCTGTATGGACTCATCTATGCCGTGCACCTGGGCATCGGCGGGGTGGCGCCCACCGAGATGGCGGTGCTGATGGGCCTCAACAGGAACGGCCAGAGCATCAACCTGTCCCACGGCCTGCAGCAGCAAGGCGTGACCACTCCCGAGGCACTGGATCGCCACGTGCACCAAAGCCGAACAAAACTGACCTTCGCCCAGACATTTCCCACGGGCACACACGCCATGTGGCTGTATTACTGGCTGGCGAGCCAAGGCATCCACCCCTTGCAGGACGTGGACAGTGTGGTGGTCCCGCCGCCGCAGATGGTTGCGCATCTGCAGGCTGGGCGCATCGACGGGTTTTGCGTCGGCGAGCCCTGGTGTGCCAGCGCAGTCAAGCAACATCAAGGTTTCACCCTGGCCACCACCCAGGCGATCTGGCCGGATCATCCGGAAAAGGTGCTCGGTTGCACCCAGGCGTTTGTCGAGCAATACCCCAACACGGCGCGGGTGCTGGTGATGGCCATTCTCGAAGCCAGCCGCTTTATTGAAGAAAGCCAGGAAAACCGTCGCTCTACCGCACAACTGCTCAGCGCCCGCGACTACCTGGATGCGCCACTCGACTGCATCGAACCCCGGCTGCTGGGCACCTATGACGATGGGCTGGGCAACCAGTGGCAAGACCCTCACGCGCTGCGCTTTTTTGCCGATGGCGAGGTCAACCTGCCCTACCTGTCGGACGGCATGTGGTTCATGACCCAGTTCCGCCGCTGGGGCCTGCTGCGCGAAGACCCGGACTACCTGGGCATCGCCCGCCAGGTCCAGCAGTTGGACCTGTATCGTCAAGCCGCCAGCGCCGTGAATGTTTCAAGCAGCCCCCAGGACATGCGCAGCAGCCAATTGATCGACGGCAAGGTCTGGGACGGCAGCGACCCCGCCGCCTACGCGCGCAGCTTCCGCCTGCACGCCATGACCGACCACACCAGCCGCCAAGCCTTGCGCTGACAGGAGCACGGATATGTTGCGAATCCTGTTGATCAACGACACTCCGCGCAAGGTCGGTCGGCTTAGGGCCGCGCTGATTGAGGCCGGGTTCGAGGTCATCGATGAGTCGGGCCTGACCATCGACCTGCCGGCGCGCGTCGAAACGGTGCGACCGGACGTGATCCTGATCGATACCGAGTCACCCGGGCGCGATGTGATGGAGCAGGTGGTGCTGGTCAGCCGCGACCAGCCACGGCCGATCGTGATGTTTACCGATGAGCACGACCCGAATGTGATGCGCCAGGCAATCAAGTCCGGCGTCAGCGCCTACATTGTCGAAGGCATCCAGGCCCAGCGCCTCCAGCCGATTCTCGACGTGGCCATGGCGCGCTTCGAGAGCGACCAGGCCCTGCGCGCCCAGCTCCAGGCACGGGACCAGCAACTGGCCGAGCGCAAGCGCATCGAGCTGGCCAAGGGCATGCTGATGAAAATGAAGAGCTGCAATGAAGAAGAGGCCTACACCCTGATGCGCCGCCAGGCCATGAGCCGCCAGCAGAAACTGATCCAGGTGGCCGAGCAGATTATCGCCATGAGTGAGCTGCTCGGCTGATTTGGCTCAGCTCTTGCTAAGCATTCATCACAGGTAACCAACGGCGGTTGCCCCTCCACGACAAAGACGTCGCACATCCGGTTTGCCCCCCGCAAACCCGGTGGCGGCGTTTTTTCGTTTTGGCCCCAGCGCATGGGGCCGGTGGGGCAGCCTTCGCCGGCTGTTCCATCACCCGGCCTTCTTACAAGACTCCCAACCGTTGAGGTGCGTGATGAAATCAAGCTTCTGGAAATCCGGGCACACCCCGACCCTGTTTGCCGCGTTCCTGTATTTCGACCTGAGTTTCATGGTCTGGTACCTGCTGGGCCCGTTGGCGGTGCAGATCGCCGCCGACCTGCACTTGACCACCCAGCAGCGTGGCCTGGTGGTGGCGACGCCGATCCTGGCGGGCGCCGTGCTGCGCTTTCTGATGGGCATGCTGGCCGACAAGCTGTCGCCCAAAACCGCCGGGCTGATCGGCCAGGTGATCGTGATCGCCGCGCTGTTGGGCGCCTGGAAGCTGGGCATCCACAGCTACGAACAAGCCTTGTTGCTGGGCGTGTTCCTGGGCATGGCCGGTGCGTCGTTTGCCGTCGCCCTGCCCCTGGCGTCCCAGTGGTACCCCGCCGAACATCAGGGCAAGGCCATGGGCATCGCCGGCGCCGGCAACTCCGGCACCGTGTTTGCGGCCTTGCTCGCACCGGTGCTGGCCGCAGCGTTTGGCTGGAGCAATGTGTTCGGCTTCGCCCTGATCCCGCTGGTGCTTACCCTGATCGTCTTCGCCTGGCTGGCGCGCAATGCACCGGAACGCCCGAAAGCCAAATCCATGGCCGATTACTTCAAGGCCCTGGGTGACCGCGACAGCTGGTGGTTCATGTTCTTCTACAGCGTCACGTTTGGCGGTTTCATCGGCCTGGCCAGCGCCCTGCCCGGCTACTTCAACGACCAGTACGGCCTGAGCCCGGTTACCGCCGGCTACTACACCGCGGCCTGCGTGTTTGGCGGCAGCCTGATGCGTCCGTTGGGCGGCGCCTTGGCCGACCGGTTCGGCGGGATCCGCACCCTGCTCGGCATGTACAGCGTGGCGGCGATCTGCATCGCGGCGGTGGGCTTCAACCTGCCGAGTTCCTATGCGGCCTTGGCGCTGTTCGTTTGCACCATGCTCGGCCTCGGCGCAGGCAATGGCGCGGTGTTCCAACTGGTACCGCAGCGTTTTCGCCGTGAGATCGGCGTGATGACCGGCCTGATCGGCATGGCCGGTGGGATCGGCGGTTTTGCCCTGGCGGCCGGCATGGGTGCGATCAAGCAAAGCACCGGCAGTTACCAGATGGCGCTGTGGTTGTTCGCCAGCCTTGGCGTGCTGGCCTGGTTCGGCCTGCACGGCGTGAAACGCCGCTGGAGAACCACTTGGGGTTCGGCCGCCGTGACCGCTGCGCGCGTCTGATGAGCCTGCAACTGAGCGTCGCCCACGCCAGCGCCATCGGCCCACGGGCCGAAAACCAGGACGCCCTGCGCGTGGTCACGCCGGTCGCGGAACTGGCCGCCAGCAAAGGTTACCTGTGCGCATTGGCCGACGGTGTCAGCCAATGTGCCGATGGCGGGTTGGCGGCGCGCTCGACCTTGCAGGCCCTGGCCCTGGATTACTACGCCACGCCGCAAACCTGGGGCGTGGCCCAGGCCCTGGAACGCCTGCTGCTCGCGCAAAACCGCTGGCTGCAGGCCAACGGCGGTGGCCAGCCGTTGCTGACCACCCTCAGCGCCCTGGTGTTTCGCGGCCAGCGCTTCACCCTGGCCCACGTTGGCGATTGCCGGGTGTATCGCTGGCTGGACGGCGAGTTGCAGCGCATCAGCGAAGACCATGTGTGGGAGCAACCGGGCATGCAGCATGTGCTCAAGCGCGCCCTCGGCCTGGATCAGCACCTGGTGCTGGATTTTCTCGACGGCGAACTGCGCACGGGCGAATGCTTCCTGCTGCTCAGCGATGGGGTGTGGGCCACGTTGGGCGATCACAGCATCAGCACGATCCTGCGCGAACAAACCGACCTCGACCTGGCCGTGAACACCCTGGTCAACGCCGCTCATCTGGCCGGCAGCCAGGACAACGCCAGCGCTTTGCTGGTGCGCATCGACACGCTGGGCGCGGCCACCCTCGGCGATGCCTTGGTGCAGTTGCAGCAGTGGCCTTTGCCGCCGCCGCTTAAGGCTGGGCAACGCTTTGAAGGCTGGCAGGTGGAAAGCGTGCTGGCGCAGAGTCGACAGTCGTTGCTGTACCGGGTACGCGATGCCCAGCAGCAACCCTGGCTGTTGAAAACCTTGCCGCTCAACCGTGACGACGACAACGATGCCGGCCAGGCCCTGCTGTCGGAAGAATGGTTTTTACGGCGGGTGGCCGGTCGCGCGTTTCCGGAAGTGCATGCCGCCAGCGGGCGTCAGCACTTGTACTACGTGATGCGCGAATACCCCGGGCAAACCCTGGCTGCGCTGTTCCAGCAGCAAGGCCCGCTGCCCCTGGCGCAATGGCAGTCCATCGCCGAGCGCTTGCTGCGGGCCGTGGGCATGCTGCATCGACGGCAGATCCTGCACCGCGACATCAAACCGGAAAACCTGCTGCTGGGGGACGACGGCGAACTGCGTGTGCTGGATTTCGGCCTGGCCTACTGCCCGGGCCTTTCTGAAGACCGCGCTCACTTGCTGCCTGGCACCCCGAGTTTTATCGCACCGGAGGCCTTTGCGGGTGACCGGCCTACAGCGCAGCAGGATTTGTACAGCGTCGGCGTTACCTTGTATTACCTGCTCACCGGGCATTACCCCTACGGTGAAATCGAGGCTTTCCAACGGCCGCGTTTCACCCAAGCTGTCAGCGCCAGCCGCTACCGCCCGGACCTGCCGGATTGGCTGCCACTGAGCCTGGAACAGGCTGTAGCGGCGCAACCCGCGCAGCGTTATGAAACCGCCGAGGAATGGCTGCTGGTGCTGGAGCAAGCCGATCGCCGCGAGTTGAGCGTGCGACCCAGGCCACTGCTGGAGCGTGAACCGTTGAAGGTCTGGCAGACCCTGGCGATGGTGTCACTGCTGATCAATCTGGTGCTGCTGTACTGGTTGTTGCACCACTAGGGAGCAAATCCCCACTCCAGTTTTTGCGCAAGCCCCGTAAACCCGGGCACAAGGCAACTTGGCACAACCGCTGCATTAGCTGACACAACACCCCACATACAGCCGCACCTTCAACGTCGAAGGGGCGAGTTTCCCGAGAGAACGGGACCAGGACAAAGGCGTCCTCGCTAGGTAACTAGCGGGGACGCCTTTTTTTGTTTGCGCGTGATTGGTCGAGCCATTGCGGAGAACGACATGAAAAAACTCAAACTGGTGATGATCGGCAACGGCATGGCCGGGGTTCGCACCCTTGAAGAATTGCTCAAGCTGAGCAGCGACCTGTACGACATCACCGTGTTCGGCGCCGAGCCGCACACCAACTACAACCGCATCCTGCTGTCGCCGGTACTGGCCGGCGAGCAAACCTTCGAAGAGATCGTGCTCAACGACTTGAGCTGGTACCTGGACAACAACATCAAGCTGCTGCTCAACCGTAAAGTGGTGCAGATCGACCGCGTCAAACGCATCGTCATCGCCGAAGACGGCACCGAGGCGGAGTACGATCGCCTGCTGATCGCCACCGGCTCCACCCCTTTCATCCTGCCGATCCCCGGTAATACGTTGCAGGGCGTGATCGGCTACCGCGACATCGCCGACACCCAAGCCATGATCGACACCGCCAAGACCCACACGCACGCCGTGGTCATCGGCGGTGGCCTGCTGGGCCTGGAAGCCGCCAACGGCCTGATGCTGCGCGGCATGCACGTTACTGTGGTGCATATCGGCGAATGGCTGCTGGAGCGTCAGCTGGACAAGACCAGCGGCCAACTGTTGCAGACCGAGCTGGAAAGCCGTGGCCTGGTGTTTCGCCTGTGCGAACAGACCCAGGCGCTGCATGACGCGGGCAACGGTCGCGTCGGCTCGGTGCAGTTCAAGAACGGCGACATCATCCCTGCCGACCTGGTGGTGATGGCGGCGGGTATCCGGCCCAACACCGAGCTGGCGGAAAAATCCGGCATTCCCTGCAACCGTGGGATTTTGGTCAACGACACCCTGCAAACCTACGACCCGCGCGTCTACGCCATCGGCGAGTGCGCCAGCCACCGCGGCATCGCCTATGGCCTGGTGGCGCCGCTGTTCGAACAGGCCAAGGTCTGCGCCAACCACCTCGCACAGCTGGGCTTTGCCACCTACAAAGGCTCGGTCACCTCGACCAAATTGAAGGTCACCGGCATCGATCTGTTCTCGGCCGGCGACTTCATGGGCGGCGAAGGCACCGAGACCATCACCCTCTCCGACCCGATTGGCGGTGTGTACAAGAAACTGGTGATCAAGGACGACATCCTGGTCGGCGCCTGCCTGTACGGCGACACCGCTGACGGCGGTTGGTATTTCCGCCAGATCCGTGAGAACCACGCCATCGGCGAGATCCGCGATCACTTGATGTTCGGCGAAAATGCCTTGGGCGATGTCGGCCATCAAGGCCAGGACAAGGCCATGAGCATGGCTGACAACGCCGAAGTCTGCGGTTGCAATGGCGTGTGCAAGGGCACCATCGTCAAGGCGATCCAGGAACAGGGGCTGTTCAGCGTCGACGAGGTGAAGAAACATACCAAGGCCGCCAGCTCCTGCGGCTCCTGTGTTGGCCTGGTCGAGCAGATTTTGATCAACACCGTGGGCGGCGCCGCTGACGTCAAGCCGAAAAGCGAAAAGGCCATCTGCGGCTGCAGCGACCTCAACCACGGGCAGATCCGCCAAGCCATCCGCGAGCAGCACTTGCTGACCATCGCCGGCACCATGAGCTACCTGAACTGGCGCACGCCCAACGGCTGCGCCACCTGCCGCCCGGCCTTGAACTACTACCTGATTTCCACCTGGCCGGGCGAAGCCAAGGATGACCCACAATCGCGCCTGATCAACGAACGCGCCCACGCCAATATCCAGAAAGACGGCACCTATTCCGTGGTCCCACGGATGTGGGGTGGTGTGACCAACCCGTCGGAGCTGCGGCGCATCGCCGATGTGGCCGACAAGTACAACGTGCCGATGGTCAAGGTCACCGGCGGCCAGCGCATCGACCTGCTGGGGATCAAGAAGCAGGATTTGCCGGGGGTGTGGAAAGACTTGGACATGCCGTCCGGCCACGCCTACGGCAAGTCCATCCGCACCGTGAAGACCTGCGTCGGCAGCGAGTTCTGCCGCTTCGGCACGCAGAACTCCACACAACTGGGCATCGAGTTGGAGCATGACCTGTTCAACATGTGGTCGCCGCACAAGGTCAAATTGGCGGTGTCCGGCTGCCCACGCAATTGCTCGGAAGCGGGCATCAAGGACGTAGGCATTATTGGCGTCGACTCCGGCTGGGAGATGTACATCGGTGGCAACGGCGGCATCAAGACCGAAGTCGCCGAGTTCTTCGTCAAGCTGAAAACCGCCGAAGAAGTGCGCGAGTACAACGGCGCCTTCCTGCAGCTGTACCGCGAAGAAGCCTTCTACCTTGAGCGCACCGTGCACTACCTGCAACGGGTGGGCATGGAGCACATCAAGAAGGCCGTGCTGGAAGACCCGGCGCGCCGCCAGGCCCTTAACGAGCGCCTGCAATTCTCGCTGTCGTTCGAACAGGACCCGTGGAAGGAGCGCCTGGAACAACCGCTGCTGAAGAAGGAGTTCGAGGTCATCCCCGTCAAACAACTGGAGGTGCCGGCATGAACTGGCTGGATATCTGCGCCCTCGACGACATCAACACCCTGGGATCGCGCATCATCAACGGGCCCAAGGGTGATATCGCGATTTTTCGTACCAGTGACGACGAAGTCTTCGCCCTCGATGACCGTTGCCCCCACAAAGGCGGTCCGCTGTCCCAAGGCCTGATCTACGGCAAACGCGTGGCCTGCCCGTTGCACAACTGGCAGATCGACCTCGCCTCCGGCGAAGCCCAGGCCCCGGACATCGGTTGCGCCCATCACCACCCGGCCCGCGTGGAAAACGGCCGTGTGCTGCTGGCCCTGCGGGACGCTGTGTGATGAACCGCCAGACCACCGCCTCTACCTGCTGCTACTGCGGCGTGGGTTGCGGCGTGTTGATCGAACATGACGGCGAGCAAATTATTGGCGTGCAAGGCGACCCCGACCACCCGGCGAACTTCGGCAAGTTGTGCAGCAAGGGCTCCAGCCTGCACCTGACCGGCGACTTGGCCGCCCGCGCCTTGTACCCCGAGTTGCGCCTGGGCAAAGGCCTGGCGCGCAGCCGCACCGATTGGGACACCGCGCTGGAGCACGCGGCCAACGTGTTCGCCCAGACCATCGCCGAACACGGGCCGGACAGTGTGGCGTTCTATATTTCCGGGCAATTGCTCACCGAGGATTACTACAGCTTCAACAAGCTGGCGCGGGCGCTGGTGGGCACCAACAACATCGATAGCAACTCGCGGCTGTGCATGTCTTCGGCGGTGGTCGGCTACAAGCGCAGCCTGGGCGCCGACGCACCACCTTGCAGCTACGAAGACCTGGAGAGCAGCGACTGCGTGATGATCGTCGGCAGCAACATGGCCTACGCGCACCCGGTGTTGTTCCGACGCCTGGAAGCAGCCAAGGCGCGGCGCCCGCAGATGAAAGTGCTGGTGATCGACCCACGTCGCACAGACACCTGCGATTTGGCTGACCTGCACCTGGCGATCCTGCCGGGGACAGACGTCGCGCTGTTCCATGGGATCTTGCACCTGCTGCTGTGGGAAGACTGGATCGACCGCGCGTTTATCGAGGCGCATACCGAGGGGCTGGCCGAGCTGAAACGCCTGGTGCACGACTACACGCCGCAGATGGTCACGCAGCTCTGTGGCATCAGCGTCGAGCAGTTGCGCCTGTGTGCGGAATGGGTCGGGACCTCCCACAGTTTTCTGTCGTTGTGGTGCATGGGGCTTAACCAGTCCACGGCGGGCAGCGCTAAAAACAGCGCGTTGATCAACCTGCACCTGGCCACCGGCACGATTGGCCGGCCCGGCTGCGGGCCGTTTTCCCTGACCGGCCAGCCGAATGCCATGGGTGGGCGCGAGACGGGCAGTTTGTCGAACCTGCTGCCCGGGCACCGTGAGGCCGCCAACCCTGAACATCGCGAGCAGGTCGCGGCGTATTGGGGGGTTGATTCGTTGCCAGCGTCTACCGGGCTCACGGCTGTCGAGCTGTTCGAGCAGGTGCAAGCTGGCAAGGTCAAGGCATTGTGGATCGCCTGCACCAACCCCGCGCAATCACTGCCAGACCAGAACCGTGTGCGCGAAGCCTTGACCGCCTGCCCGTTCGTGGTGCTGCAGGAGGCGTTTCGTACCACCGAGACCGCCGCCTACGCCGACCTGCTGTTGCCCGCCGCCAGTTGGGGGGAGAAGGAAGGCACGGTGACCAACTCCGAGCGGCGTATTTCCCACGTGCGCCGTGCCATCGTCCCACCGGGAGAAGCGCGACCGGACTGGGCAATTACCGTGGATTTCGCACAGCGCCTGGAGCGCCGCCTGCGTCCGGGTTTGAGCAGCCTGTTTGCCTTTGAGCAGCCCGCGCAGGTGTTTGACGAATACAAGATGCTGACCCGTGGCCGTGACCTGGACTTGTCGGGCATCAGCCACGCCTTGCTTGATCGTATCGGCCCGCAGCAATGGCCGTTCCCCCAGGGCGCCGAGGGAGGTACCTCACGCCTGTACACCGACGGTGTGTTCCCGACCGACAACGGGCGGGCACGCTTCGTTGCCGACCCTTACCGCGCCGCGAAGGAGCAACGTGACGCGCGCTTCCCGCTGACCCTGATTACCGGGCGCCTGCGCGACCAATGGCATGGCATGAGCCGCACGGGTACGGCGGCGCAGTTGTTCGGGCATGTCAGCGAGGCGTTGTTGAGCCTGCACCCGGATGAGTTGCGCCGGCACCGCTTCAAAGAAGGTGATCTGGTCAGCCTGAAAAGCCGTCGCGGCCAGGTGATTGTGGCGGTCAGCAGTGATGACAGCCTGCGCCCGGGGCAGGCATTTCTGCCCATGCACTGGGGTGATCGTTTTCTCAAGGGCGGCGTGAATGCGCTGACCCAGCCGGCGTTTGATCCCTTGTCCAAACAACCGGAACTCAAGCACAGCGGCGTGCGCCTGGAAGCGGTGCAACTGCCGTGGCAACTGTTCGCGTTGATCGAAGGTGATGTGCAGCAACACTTCGAAGCCCTGCGCCCGCTGTGCGAGGGCTTTGCCTACGTCAGCCTCAGCCTGGCCGGGCGGGAGCGGCCCGCGTTATTGATACGCGCCGCCCATAGCGAGGCGCCCGACCTGCAGCTGTTGACCCGAATCGATGAACTGCTGGGCCTCAACGACGGGCCAGTGATGGCTTACGACGACCCACGCCGCTCGATCGGCAAACGCGTGAAGATCGAAAAAGGCCGCATCACGGCCTTGCGCCTGGCCGGCGAAACCTTGGCGCGGCATTGGTTGCAAAGCCTGTGGCTGGAGGGCCGCACCGACGACCAACTGCGGCGCTGGCTGTTGGCGCCGTTGAGCGCCCCCCCGGGCGGAACCGCGGCGAGCAACAAAGTGCTGTGCAACTGCAAGAACGTCAGCGAAAACGCGGTGTGCACAGGTATCGCCCGGGGCCTGGACCTGGATGGGCTCAAGCGGGAACTGGGCTGCGGCACCCAATGCGGCTCCTGTGTGCCGGAAATCAAACGTCTTTTGGCCAGCAGCCCGCAGCCAATCGCGATCAGTGTGTGAGGGGAACAACATGAGTGCAAAAGTCTGGTTGGTGGGCGCAGGCCCCGGTGACCCCGAGCTGTTGACCCTCAAGGCGGTGCGAGCGCTGCGTGAGGCCAATGTGGTGCTGATCGACGACCTGGTCAACGTGGCCGTACTGGAACACTGTGCCGGTGCGCGGGTGATCACCGTCGGCAAGCGTGGCGGTTGCCGCTCCACCCCGCAGGATTTCATCCACCGCCTGATGCTGCGTTATGCCCGCCAGGGCAAGTGCGTGGTGCGGCTTAAAGGGGGTGATCCGTGCATTTTCGGCCGGGGTGGCGAAGAAGCAGCCTGGCTGCGCGAACGTGGGGTGCAAGTGGAATTGGTCAACGGCATTACCGCCGGCCTGGCGGGGGCGACGAATTGCGCTGTTCCGCTGACTTTGCGGGGTGTGAGCCGTGGGGTGACGCTGGTGACGGCGCACACTCAGGACGACAGCCACCTTAATTGGCGTGCACTGGCCGAAGGCGGCACCACATTGGTGGTGTACATGGGGGTGGCCAAGCTTGAGGAGATTCGCCAGCAATTGCTCGACGGCGGAATGGCTGCCGATATGCCGGTGGCGATGATCGAGAATGCATCACTGCCCCAGCAACGGGAATGCCGCAGCAACCTGTTGCACCTGCAGGAAGACGCGCACGCATTTGCCCTTAAGAGCCCGGCGATCCTGGTGATCGGCCGTGTTGCCGCCTCTGCTCAAGCCGCTTGCGCCGTTGCGCTCGCCAGCGCCTGAGGCAAACTCAAGGCGAAAAAAAGCCCGGCCTAAGCCGGGCTTTTTTCTACCACTCAGTAATTACTGAGCAGCTTGAGCTTCTACCGAGGCTTCTACGCGACGGTTGATAGCACGGCCTGCTTCAGTTGCGTTGTCAGCAACTGGACGGGATTTACCGTAGCCAACCGAGCTAACGCGGTTAGGAGCGATACCGTCTTTGACCAGAACTTGCTTAACAGCGTCAGCACGACGCTGGGACAGCTTCTGGTTGTAAGCGTCTGGACCTACGGAGTCAGTGTGACCTTCAACCACGGTGGTGGTTTGTGGGTACTGCTTCATGAAGTCGGCCAGGTTTTTCACGTCGCCGTAGCTGTTAGGCTTAACAACGGACTTGTCGAAGTCGAACTTAACGTCCAGCTCAACACGAACAACCTGAGCAACTGGAGCTTCTGGCTCTGGAGTTGGCTCTGGAGCTGGTGCTGGGGTAGGAGCTGGAGCAACTGCGCCAGCGTTGCCGCCGAAGTTCACACCCAGGCCAACCAGTGCGGAGTAGTCCCACTTGCCGTTGTCCAGGTTGTAGTCAGACTCAACACCAGCACGGGCGAACAGGTTGTTGGTGAAGTAGTACTTCACACCAGCGCCAGCGATAGCCAGGGTCGACTGGTCGCGACCGCTGTGGCCGTCAGCCTGTACGTTGGTACGGGATTGGTGACCGAAACCACCTTCTACGTATGGACGCAGGGAATCAACACCGGCCTGACCGAAGTGGTACTGAGCAGTCACGCTGCCAGTGTCACCTTTGATCTTCTGGTTGCCAGTACCGTCGTTCGAACGGGTGTGGTTGGTGGTGTCGTAGTTCAGGTTGATCGACACGTCGTCGGTCAAGAAGTAACCGATGCTTGCGCCAGGGTTGAAGCCGTCTTCGATGTGCTTGACGCTATCGTTGTACTGCTTCTTGTAGAACAGCTGGCCTTCAACTGCGCCTTGGCCTTGTGCCAGAGCGCCGAAAGAAGTGGCAGCAATAAGAGAACCAATGGCAAAGCCCAAGGTGTTTTTCAGTTTCATCCGTTAAATCCCCATCTGGTGATTGTAAAGCAGTCCCACAAACCGGGGGACAACTCGGCGACAAGTCTAACAGAACTTGCCTACACGTAAGAGATATTTGCCACGCACTAAGTTTCAGTCTCGCCCGCAAATTTCTCACGTAATTTATCAAGAGCACGTTTGTAACGCATTTTTGTAGCACTCAAACCCATATGCATGATGTCAGCGATCTCCTGAAACTCCAGCTCTGCGACAAATCGTAGCACCAGAATTTCCCGGTCAATCGGGTTCACATGCACCAACCAGCGATCAAGTCCGCCCTTCTCCTCGGGTGCTGGCGCCTTCTCTTCAGACGCTTCCTCGAGGGGGTCTAGACTCAACGCGTCCATCAAGCGACGCTTTCGCCGTTCCTTGCGATACTGCGTGATGCACTCGTTGTACGTGATGCTATATAGCCATGTCTTGAACTTCGATTTGCCCTCAAAGTTCTTCAGGCCATACAGCACCTTGAGCATCACTTCCTGACAGACATCATCCGCATCTCTATCGTTCCCTAAATACCTTGAACAAACGTTGAACAAAGTGCGTTGATATCTGCGCATCAATTCTTCGTACGCGCGTGTTACGTGAAACAGCTCCGTGTGCGAGCGCGCGACCAACTCCTCATCAGAGAGCTCACGGGGGTCATAGCGCGTGGACAGCGTTTGGGCTTTATTCAAAACAAGTCGTGCCGACAGTCAGGTCAATGTCCGCTACAGCCCGGCTACCCGGGTTTGCGGCGGCGTACATTAGCAGGGTTTGCCGGGTTAGCGGCTACTGACCTGCTGCTCCAGGAGGATCCGATTGGACAGCGACACCAGGTCGCCGTCATCGGTCAGCACCGTCGTCTTGACCGTGCCGATCTCCTCGATCTGTCCTTCGACCTCGCCTATACGCACCTGTTGCCCAACCTGATACAGCTCACGCACATAGATTCCCGCAAGAATCTGCCCGGCAATTTCCCGGCTTCCCAACCCCATGGCCAGCGCAACGGCCAGACCAACGGTAATCAAAACGATCACGATCACGTGGTTGAGCAGGTCAGTCTTGACCTCCAACTGGCTGATCGCGACCGAAATACTGATGATGATGACCAAGCCCTGGGCAATCCGCCCAAGGCCGGCAGCATAGTCCAACCCCACGCCTTCAGCGGCGCCGCGCACCAGCCCATTGGCCAGTTGCGCCAGCAAGACACCTACCAGCAGTACCAGCGCACCGCCGAAAACCTTCGGCAAATACAGTGCCAGCATGTCGAGCGTAGCTGAAACTCGCTCAAGGCCAAGGGATTGAGCCGCAGAAACCAGAAAAATAAGTAGAACGAACCAATAGACGATCTTGCCGATCAGGGTGGAAATCGGCACTTGCAGGCCGGCACGCCCCAGCAGCTTGGTCAGGCCAGTGCCTGCCATCAAGCGGTCCAGGCCCAATTTGGCGAGCAGTTTGGACAGCAGGGTGTCGAGCAGCTTGGCCACGACAAAACCCAGCAACACCAGGACCAGGGCACCAAACAGGTTGGGGATGAAGTTAGCCACCTTGGTCCACAATGCGGTCATCGCGGTGACCAGGCTCTGGGTCCAGAGATCAAGTTCCATATTCAATCAGCCTTATCAGCAGTGCGAGCAAGAGGTTTACGACGGGAAACCGGCGATACGTGGGCCGAACCATTGTTCAGGGCCATCATCAACGCCGGCAGCCAACGACCGAGCAGGCCGAACAGGTCACCCGCCCCTACCTGACGGTTGGCGGTTTTCAACACGCGGCCCAGGCAGGCATCGTCATCCCGGTTGGATGGCGAGGCATTGAGCATGTCACGCAAAGACTGTTCGAACGGATCGTGCATAAAGACCTCTCGCAAGTGATTTAAAAGACGAGGGTAAAATTCTTGGGGTCACATGGGACCTTTCCTACGTTCAGGTCATATTCAGGTCAAACCCAGCGTAATCGTCGAAAAAGCCACCATTGTCCGAGCGCAACCGCCACCATCATCAGGCAGGCAATCACGAATCCGTAGGGGCTGGCGGAGAACGGAATGCCGCCCACATTGATGCCCAGCAAGCCGGTGAGAAAACTCATTGGCAGGAAGATCCCGGTGATGATGCCGAAGCGGTACATGGTGCGGTTCATGCGCACGCTCAAGCGCCGGTCTTCAGCCTCCAGCACAAGCCCCACGCGCTCCCGGGTCAATTCCAGCTCTTCCAGGTAGCGGGTCAGGCTGTTGTTCAATTCGTTCCAGTAGTCGGCATCGTCGTCACAAAACCACGGCAATTTGATTCGCGTCAGCTGGGCAAAAATATCCCGCTGCGGCGCAAGGAATCGCTTCAGCCCAGCCGCTCGCCGACGGATCTGCAAAACGTTGCCGTGCTCCGGAGTATACCGTTCGTCGGCATCGAGTTTTTCTTCTTCGGAATCGACGATTTCAGACAGGTCGGTGACCAGGTCCTGCACTTTATTAGTCAGGTACTGCGCCATATAAAGGATGAGTTCCGAAGCGGTTTTCGGGCCTTTACCGTCCGCCAGCTGCACCAGCAGCTCGTCCGTGGCGCGCAAGGGCCGCAGACGCAGGGAAATCACGCGACTGGCCGCCGCAAAGATCCGCACCGAGACCATGTCTTCCGGCTCGGCGCCCGGGTTGAGGTTGATCCCGCGCAGAAACAGCAGCAATTCGTCATCCGGCAGCGGCAACAAGCGCGGACGGGTATTTTCTTCCAGCAGCAAGTCGCAGGCGAACTCGCTCAAGCCACTGGACCGGCGCAGCCAGGTCTGAGTCTGCGGGTGGCTGCGATCCCAATGCAGCCACAGGCTTTCCTGAGGCTGCAGTTGCAGGTCGTCTAGCTCTGTCCGGGCAATCGAACGCGCACCGCCTTTACCGTCCAGCACCAGGGCATGCACCAGCCCCCATTGCGCGTTTTCTTCCTCGAACATCCTCACCCCTTTCGTCTGCAGCGGTTTATTCAGGCATTTTCAGCGGGCTTGGCGACACGATCACGCCATTGTTGTCGGCATAGACATACTCGCCCGGACGGAATGTCACGCCGGCAAAGGTCACGACCACGTTCAGATCGCCAATGCCGCGCTTGTCGGTCTTCATCGGGTGGCTCGCCAAGGCCTGCACCCCCAGGTCGGTCTGGGCAATGACATCGACATCGCGAATGCAGCCGTAGATCACCATCCCTTCCCAGCCGTTTTTCGCCGCTTTCTCGGCGATCATGTCACCCAGCAAGGCACGGCGCAGGGAGCCGCCACCGTCCACTACCAGCACTTTGCCTGCACCCGGCAGGTCGGCTTGCGCCTTGACCAGGGAGTTGTCTTCAAAGCACTTGATGGTGACGATCTCGCCACCAAAGGAATCTCGGCCGCCGAAATTGCTGAACATCGGCTCAAGCACCTGTACGAGTTCAGGGTAGGCGTCGCACAGGTCGGGGGTCACGTAATGGTTCATTGAAAAATTCCTTTCTGGCAAAGAGGTGTCTTTCGAAAGAAGCGCCAGGCACAGCGGGGGCAGACCTTCCCACCCCCAACGGCGCAACGCAATAGCCACTGCGCGACTGAATATGACCAGAAGCGTTTAACGCGTCATATCTTAGCCGCAACCACACACGAGTGAAACGCCCTTGGCAGAGCGCTTCGTCAAACCGTTGCCGCCACCTCCGATTGTGCCCCGAATAAAGGTGTCAGCGGGTCTTTCAGCCATTGCGCCACTAATGGCCACACTTCGGCCTGGGCGGCCTTGCTGACCAGCATCTCCACATGGCCGAAATCCCCGGTAAACCCTTGCTGGCTGCCCAGACACAGGTATTGACGGTGCTCTGAACCGACTTGCTCGAACAACTTGCGACACGCCCAGTCCGGGTCTTGCTGGTCACCCGCCGCACTCACCGCCAGCAGCGGCACATCGACCTCTGCCAAGCCTTTCCACCAATCGTTCTTGCCTTCGCCAAAGCGGCCAAACAGGCCGTTCCAGCGCATGGCCTCGATCATCACGCCGGCCGGTTCATCCTCGGGGCCGCGCTTGAGGCGCGAGCCGGAGACCTCACCAAAGCGTTTCAACAGCAAGCGGCCCGTCCACTCCACCGGTGGTAGTTTCAACGGCCAGTGGGTGCGACTGACCTGACTGCCAAACAGCGCCACCGAAGCCACCGCCGGCGCGCCCAAGTGCTGCCCGCCAAGGGCCGCCGCCAGGCTGATGCCGCCCAGGGAATGGCCGATCCAGTGGGGAACCTGCGCGCTTTGTTCACGCACGAACGCCCCAATTGCCGGCAAATCGTAACGTGCGTAGTCGGCCACACGGTTGCGGGCGTAGTCATGATTGCGCTTGGACAGGCCATGGCCGCGCATTTCCGGGATCCAGACATCAAACCCCAACCGCGCCAGGTAAGCGCCCAGGCCGATGCCTTTAGGCGAGTACCAGAAGCGCCGGTTGGAAAAACTGCCGTGCAATAAAATAACCGGGATGCCCCGGTTTTCCGGGACATCGGCCAAGCCCAAGCGGGTCACGGCCAACTCGACGGTGCCGTCGGGGCTGTTACCGGGCTTGAGGCGGTACACATCTTCACTCAGGTCGCCACGACGTTCAGCGCTGATCAGGGCGACGGGAAACAGGTTGCTGCTGCTTTGCATAATGCTCTTGCACAAAAAAGGGCGGCGTCCGCAAGGATTCCCGCCCTGTACAGATAAGAATGCCGGTCACCCTGTGAGAGTGACCGGCACTTTTGACGTAACGACCTTAGACGGACGCTTGGCCTTCTGCCAGGAAGAACCAGGTTTCCAGCACGGAGTCGGGGTTCAGCGAGACGCTTTCGATGCCCTGCTCCATCAGCCACTTGGCCAGGTCAGGGTGGTCGGAAGGGCCTTGGCCGCAGATGCCGATGTACTTGCCGGCCTTGTTGCAAGCCTGGATGGCATTGGCCAGCAGCTTCTTGACCGCAGGGTTACGCTCGTCGAACAAGTGGGCAATGATCCCCGAGTCGCGGTCCAGGCCCAGGGTCAGTTGGGTCAGGTCGTTGGAGCCGATGGAGAACCCGTCGAAGAATTCCAGGAATTCTTCGGCCAGGATCGCGTTGGATGGCAGTTCGCACATCATGATCACGCGCAGGCCGTTTTCACCACGGGTCAGGCCATTTTCGGCCAGCAGGTCCACCACCTGGCTCGCCTCGCCCAGGGTGCGCACGAACGGCACCATGATCTCAACGTTGGTCAGGCCCATCTCGTTGCGCACGCGCTTGAGGGCGCGGCACTCGAGTTCGAAGCAGTCACGGAACGATTCGCTGATGTAACGCGAAGCGCCACGGAAGCCCAGCATCGGGTTTTCTTCTTCCGGTTCGTACAGCTTGCCGCCGATCAGGTTCGCATATTCGTTGGACTTGAAGTCCGACAGACGCACGATGACCTTTTTCGGGTAGAACGCCGCCGCCAGGGTGCTGATGCCTTCCACCAGCTTCTCGACGTAGAAGCCCACCGGGTCGTTGTAGCCGGCGATGCGCTTGTCGACGCTTTCCTTGAGGTCCAGTGGCAGGCCGTCGTAGTTCAACAAGGCCTTGGGGTGCACGCCGATCATGCGGTTGATGATGAACTCCAGGCGGGCCAGGCCCACGCCGGCGTTCGGCAGCTGTGCGAAGTCAAAGGCGCGGTCTGGGTTGCCGACGTTCATCATGATCTTGAACGGCAGGTCCGGCATGGCGTCGATGGAGTTCTGCTTGATATCGAAGCCCAACTCACCTTCGAAGATGAAACCGGTGTCGCCTTCGGCACAAGACACAGTAACGCCTTGGCCATCTTTCAGCAGTTGGGTGGCGTTGCCGCAGCCCACGACCGCTGGGATACCCAGTTCACGGGCGATGATCGCCGCGTGGCAGGTGCGCCCGCCACGGTTGGTGACGATGGCGCTGGCGCGCTTCATCACCGGTTCCCAGTCGGGGTCGGTCATGTCGGAGACCAGCACGTCACCTGGCTGGACTTTGTCCATTTCGGACACGTCCTTGATGATCCGCACCTTGCCGGCGCCGATGCGCTGGCCGATGGCGCGACCTTCCACCAGCACGGTACCGGTTTCTTTCAGCAGGTAGCGTTCCATGACGTTGGCCGAGGTGCGGCTCTTCACGGTTTCAGGACGGGCCTGCACGATGTACAGCTTGCCGTCGTCACCGTCCTTGGCCCATTCGATGTCCATCGGGCACTTGTAGTGCTTTTCGATGATCATCGCTTGCTTGGCCAATTCGCTGATTTCAGCGTCGGTCAGGCAGAAACGCGTGCGTTCGGCCTTGTCGACTTCAACGGTTTTTACCGAGCGACCGGCCTTGGCCTCGTCGCCGTAGATCATCTTGATTGCCTTGCTGCCCAGGTTACGGCGCAGGATAGCCGGGCGGCCAGCCTCAAGGGTGTGCTTGTGCACGTAGAATTCGTCGGGGTTGACCGCGCCTTGTACGACGGTTTCGCCCAGGCCGTAGGCGCCGGTGATGAACACCACGTCACGGAAGCCCGATTCGGTGTCCAGGGTGAACATTACGCCGGCCGTACCGGTTTCCGAACGCACCATGCGTTGCACACCGGCAGACAAGGCCACCAGCTTATGGTCGAAACCTTGGTGTACGCGATAGGAAATGGCACGATCGTTGAACAGCGAGGCGAACACTTCCTTGGCCGCACGGATGACGTTTTCCACGCCGCGGATGTTAAGGAAGGTTTCCTGCTGACCCGCGAAAGAGGCGTCCGGCAAGTCTTCGGCGGTGGCCGAGGAACGCACGGCAACGGCCATGTCCGGGTTGCCGGCCGACAAGGTGGCGAAGGCGGTACGGATTTCTTCGTTGAGCTTCTCGGGGAACTCGGCTTCCATGATCCATTGGCGGATCTGGCTGCCGGTCTTGGCCAGGGCGTTGACGTCATCGACGTCCAGGGCGTCCAGCGCGGCGTGGATCTGGGCGTTGAGGCCGCTCAGCTCGAGGAAGTCGCGGTAGGCCTGGGCCGTGGTGGCGAAACCACCAGGCACCGAGACGCCAGCGCCTGCAAGATTACTGATCATCTCGCCGAGGGATGCGTTCTTGCCCCCCACATGCTCTACATCATGGACGCCGAGCTTATCGAGGGAAACTACGTACTCTACCAAGGTGATCTCTCCACTTTCTGTGTTGGAAAAGCTCAGGACGCCGGCTGCTCAGTAGGAGCGTTCGCCTGCGTTTGTGGCCTGGACCTGGAAAATAAGTGAGAATGCGGCCCACTGCGGGACGGCAAAATCGCGCCTATCATATCCAAGATTCGTCATCAGCTTAAGGCCCAGGGCTCAAATGAAACGATCTGCTTTCTTTATCTCCGACGGCACCGGCATCACAGCCGAAACATTGGGTCAAAGCCTGCTCGCGCAGTTCGAAAACATTACCTTCGCCAAATTCACACGGCCCTATATCGACAGCGTGGATAAAGCGCGGGCCATGGTACAACAAATCAATCTGGCGGCCGAAAAAGACGGTTTTCGTCCGATCATTTTCGACACCATCGTCAACCAGGACATTCGTGAGATTCTCGCAACGTCGAATGGTTTCATGATCGACATCTTCTCCACGTTCCTGGCGCCACTGGAACAGGAGCTGAGTGAACATTCCTCATACTCGGTAGGAAAGTCCCATTCCATTGGCCACAACTCCAACTATATGGAGCGTATCGAGGCGGTGAACTTCGCCCTCGACAACGACGACGGCGCCCGCACCCACTATTACGACAAGGCCGACCTGATTCTGGTGGGCGTGTCCCGCTGCGGCAAAACGCCCACCTGCCTGTACATGGCCATGCAGTTCGGTATCCGTGCAGCCAACTACCCGCTGACCGAAGACGACATGGAGCACCTGACACTGCCGTCGGCCTTGCGCTCGCACCGGCACAAGCTGTTTGGCCTGACCATCGACCCGGACCGCCTCACCTCCATCCGCAACGAGCGCAAACCCAACAGCCGCTACTCCAGCTACGCCCAGTGCGAGTTCGAAGTACGTGAAGTGGAAAACCTGTTCCGTCGCGAGAACATTGCGCACATCAATTCCACGCATTTTTCGGTGGAAGAGATTTCGGCGAAGATTTTGGTGGAGAAAGGCGTGGAGCGCAGGTTCAAGTAATTGCGTTGCCCGGGCTGGCCCCTTCGCGAGCAAGTCGAATCGTCGCACCGCCGCTCCCACATCTGACCGAGTTCCAACTCTGGAATGCAG
>NZ_JACARO010000077.1 GCF_013386585.1 Pseudomonas sp. P7548
CGTCAACGCCATCGCCCCGGGCTACATCGAGACCCAGCTCAACGTCGACTACTGGAACGGTTTTCCCGACCCCCATGCCGAGCGCCAGCGTGCGTTCGACCTGCACCCGCCCAAGCGCATCGGCCAGCCGATCGAGGTGGCGATGACCGCGCTGTTCCTCGCCACCGACGAGGCGCCCTTTATCAATGCCACCTGCCTGATGATCGATGGCGGGCGGTCAGTGATGTACCACGACTAGAACTCGCAGCTCTTCAATAACAACAAGAGGTGGTTCATGTTCAAGAAAACACTAGGCGCCGTGGCGCTGGCAGTGGCGTTCAGCGGTTTCGCATCGGCCGAAGAAGTGAAGATCGGCTTTCTGGTCAAGCAGGCCGAGGAGCCATGGTTCCAGACCGAGTGGGCGTTCGCCGAGAAAGCCGGCAAGGACCAGGGCTTCACCGTGATCAAGATCGCCGTGCCGGACGGCGAGAAAACCCTGTCGGCCATCGATACCTTGGCCGCCAACGGCGCCAAGGGCTTTGTGATCTGCCCGCCGGACGTCTCCCTCGGCCCGGCGATCATGGCCAAGGCCAAGCTCAATAACCTGAAAGTGCTGGCGGTGGACGACCGTTTTGTCGACGCCAAGGGCAAGCCCATGGAAGACGTGCCTTACGTCGGCCTGGACGCCTACAAGATCGGCCAGAAACAAGGCGAAGCCATGGCCGCCGAAGCCAAGCATCGCAACTGGGACTGGAAGGAAACCTATGCCGTCATTAACACCTTTGACGAACTGGAAACCGGCAAGAAACGCACCGACGGTTCGGTAGAAGGCCTCAAGGCCGCAGGCTTGCCGGCCGACCATATCCTGTTCAGCGCACAGAAAACCCTCGACGTGCCGGGCAGCATGGACTCGACCAATTCGGCCTTGGTGAAACTGCCGGGCACTGCGAAAAACCTGATCATCGGCGGCATGAACGACAGCACGGTGTTGGGTGGCGTGCGTGCCACCGAAAGCGCGGGCTTCAAGGCGGCCAACGTGATCGGCGTGGGTATCAACGGCACCGACGCCATCGAGGAACTGAAGAAATCCGACACCGGTTTCTACGGCTCGATGCTGCTGAGCCCTGACGCGTCGGGCTACAAGACCGCCAGCGCGATGTTCGAGTGGGTGACCAAGGGCACCGAGCCTGCCAAGTTCACCGCCTTGGATAACGTGACCCTGATCACCCGTGCCAACTTCAAGGAAGAGTTGAGCAAGATCGGTCTGTGGAAATGACCGGCGCGGCCTTGCGCTTCAATAGCATCGGCAAGGAATTTCCCGGTGTGAAAGCCCTGGCGCAGATCAGCTTTGAAGCGCGACCTCATGAGGTGCACGCGCTGATGGGCGAGAACGGCGCGGGCAAGTCGACCTTGCTGAAGATCCTCGGCGGCGCCTACCTGCCCAGCAGTGGCACGGTGCAGATCGGCGAACAGACCATGGCCTTCAAGAACGCTGCCGACAGTATTGCCAGCGGCGTGGCGGTGATCCATCAGGAGCTGCACCTGGTGCCGGAGATGACCGTCGCCGAAAACCTGTTCCTGGGGCATTTGCCGACGCGCTTCGGCGTGGTCAATCGCAGCCAGTTGCGCAAGCAAGCGTTGGCCTGTCTCAAGGGGCTGGCCGATGAAATCGACCCGGAGGAAAAGCTCGGGCGGTTGTCCCTGGGCCAGCGCCAGTTGGTGGAAATCGCCAAGGCGCTGTCCCGTGGCGCCCATGTGATTGCCTTCGATGAACCCACCAGCAGCCTGTCGGCGCGGGAGATCGACCGCTTGATGGCGATCATCACGCGCCTGCGGGATGAGGGCAAAGTGGTGCTCTACGTGTCGCACCGCATGGAGGAAGTGTTCCGCATCTGCAATGCGGTCACCGTGTTCAAGGATGGGCGATACGTGCGCACGTTTGATGACATGAGCACGCTGAGCCATGACCAGTTGGTGACCTGTATGGTTGGCCGCGATATCCAGGATATCTACGACTACCGGCCCCGCGAGACGGGTGAGGTGGCGCTCAAGGTCGAGGGTTTGCTGGGGCCGGGCCTGCGTGAACCGGTGAGCCTGAAGGTACACAAGGGCGAGATTCTTGGCCTGTTCGGATTGGTCGGGGCAGGGCGCACGGAGCTGTTTCGGCTGCTCAGTGGCTTGACCCGCAGCAGTGCTGGCAGCCTGGAGCTATGTGGGCAAACGCTGCAGTTGCACTCACCCCGCGATGCGATTGCCGCCGGCGTGTTGCTGTGCCCGGAGGACCGCAAGAAGGAAGGCATTATTCCGCTGTCCAGCGTGGCGGAGAACATCAATATCAGTGCGCGCGGCGCCCATTCGGCGTTTGGCTGGTTGCTGCGCGAAGGCTGGGAGAAGGGCAACGCCGAGCAGCAGATCAAGGCGATGAAGGTCAAGACGCCGAACCCGCAGCAGAAAATCATGTACCTCTCAGGGGGCAACCAGCAGAAGGCCATTCTCGGTCGCTGGCTGTCGATGCCGATGAAGGTGCTGCTGCTCGACGAACCGACTCGCGGTATCGACATCGGTGCCAAGTCGGAGATCTACCAGATCATCCATAACCTGGCGGCCAGCGGCATTGCGGTGATCGTGGTGTCCAGCGACCTGATGGAAGTGATGGGCATCTCCGACCGTATTCTGGTGATGAGCGAAGGGGCGTTGACCGGTGAATTGACCCGCGAACAGGCGGACGAAGCACGCCTGTTGCAACTGGCTCTCCCGCGTTCGCGGGCTTGAAGAATTCGAGGGTGTAGGTATGTCACAGGTAAAAACTGCAAAGGGCTTCTGGCCGGGTTTCAACCAGCGCAAGTTCCTCGACGACTGGGTGATGCTGCTGGCGGCGTTGACCATCTTTGTGCTCAGCGCGCTGTTCATCGACAACTTCCTTTCGCCGCTGAACATGCGCGGCCTGGGCCTGGCAATTTCCACCGTGGGCATTGCGGCGTGCACCATGCTGTTCTGCCTGGCGTCGGGGCATTTCGACTTGTCGGTGGGCTCGGTGATCGCCTGTGCCGGGGTGGTGGCGGGGATCGTGATCCGCGACACCGACAGCGTGGTGCTCGGCGTATCGGCGGCGTTGGCCATGGGCCTGGTGGTGGGGCTGATCAACGGCATCGTGATCGCCAAGCTGCGCATCAATGCATTGATCGCCACGCTGGCGACCATGCAGATCGTGCGCGGCCTGGCCTATATCTTCTCCAACGGCAAGGCCGTCGGCGTGATGGACGAAGGCTTCTTCGTGTTCGGCAACGGCCAGTTGATGGGCGTGCCGGTGCCGATCATCATCACCGTGCTGTGCTTTGTGTTCTTTGGCTGGCTGCTCAACTACACCACCTACGGGCGCAACACCATGGCCATCGGCGGCAACCAGGAAGCGGCATTGCTGGCGGGGGTGAACGTTGATCGCACCAAGATCATCATCTTTGCCGTGCACGGTTTGATCGGCGCGTTGGCCGGGGTGATCCTTGCCTCACGCATGACCTCGGGCCAGCCGATGATTGGCCAGGGGTTTGAGTTGACGGTGATTTCGGCTTGCGTGCTGGGCGGGGTGTCGCTGAGCGGGGGCATCGGCATGATCCGCCATGTGATTGCCGGGGTACTGATTCTGGCGATCATCGAGAATGCGATGAACCTGAAGAACATCGACACTTTCTACCAGTACGTGATCCGGGGTTCGATCCTGTTGCTGGCGGTGATCATTGACCGCATGAAGCAGCGCTGAGAACCCCGATCTAAACAACCCTGAAAATCCAATGTGGGAGCGGGCTTGCTCGCGAATGCTTTGTGTCAGCCAGCCCATCTATTTCTGACACACCGCATTCGCGAGCAAGCCCGCTCCCACATTTGGATCTCCACTGTATTGACGTTCAGCTTTTGCCATAATGGCGCCGTTTTCGTACTTCCCACATAGGCCCGATATGCAGGAAAACCCTCAGTCCCCCGTCAAAGACGCCGCCCCCACCGGCACCCAGACCCTGTTGCGTGGCCTGGGCGTGGTACAGGCGGTGGCGGCCGGTGCTCGGGATCTGAAAGAGATCGCCAGGCGCATCGGCACCACGCGCAGCACCACCCATCGCCTGGCCAGTTGCCTGGTGGAAGAGCGTTACCTGCGCGTGGTGCCGCAAGTCGGTTACCTGCTGGGCCCCAAGCTCATCGAACTGGGTTTCCAGGCGCGTGAAGAGTTGCCGCTGGTGACCTTGGCCATTCCTTATCTGGATGAGCTGTCGGCATTGACCGGCGACACCATCCACCTGGCCATCCGTGAATACGACGACGTGCTGTACCTGCACAAGAACCCGGGGCGCAACGGCCCGGAAATGCGCTCGCGGGTCGGCCATCGCATGCCGTTGGCGCGTACCGGTATTGGCAAGGCGTTGTTGTTGGATGACACGGTGCAGGAATGGCAGCGCCTGTACGAAGTGAGCCAGCCGGTTGTCGGCAAACACCAGCCGTGGCCGCAACACCCGGAACAGTCCTGGGCGCAGTTTGAGCAGCGCATGCACGAGTACGTGGTGGGGGGCTTTGCGTTCGATCTGGAAGACAACGAACCGTCGATCCGTTGCGTGGCGGCACCGGTGCGCGATGCCAGCCGGCGAATCGTCGCCGGCATCAGCATCGCCAGTACCGTGCCCTACATGCCGCTGGAGAAAATGGCCGAGCTGATCCCTGTGATCAAACAGGTCGCAGCGCGGCTGTCAGCGGAGTTGGGCGCGAAGGCCTGATCAGGCCTTCAAGGTCGCCATGTCGATGACAAAGCGGTACTTCACGTCGCCGGCGATCATGCGGGCGTAAGCCTCGTTGATCTGGCGGATGTCGAGCATTTCGATGTCGCAGGTGATGTTGTGCTCGGCGCAGAAATCCAGGACTTCCTGGGTTTCGGCAATGCCGCCGATCAGCGAGCCGGCCAGCACTTTACGGCCCAATACCAGCTTGGCGGCGTTGACCGGTGGGTCGACCGGTTCGATCAGGCCGACCAGGATATGCACGCCGTCAAAGCGCAGGGTGTCGAGGTAGGGGTTCAGATCGTGCTGCACCGGGATGGTGTCCAGCAGGAAGTCGAACTGCCCGGCGGCGGCCTGCATCTGTGCGTCGTCGGTGGACACGATCACGTGGTCGGCACCCTGGCGACGACCTTCTTCCGCCTTGCTGGCCGAGCGGGTGAATAGGGTGACTTCGGCGCCCATCGCCTTGGCGAACTTGATGCCCATGTGGCCCAAACCACCCATGCCCAACACGCCGACTTTGTCGCCGGCCTTCACGCCGTAGTGCTTGAGCGGCGAGTAGGTGGTGATGCCGGCGCAGAGGATCGGCGCGGCGCTGGCCAGGTCGAGTTTGGCCGGGATCTTCACCACAAAGTGCTCGCTGACCACGATGCTGTCGGAGTAGCCGCCCATGGTGTTGCTGCCGTCTACGCGGTCCGGGGTGGCGTAGGTCATGGTCGGGCCTTCGAGGCAGTATTGCTCAAGGTCCGCGTGGCAGGCGTCGCAGTGACGGCACGAGTCGACCATGCAGCCGACGCCGACCAGGTCACCGACTTTGTGCGCGGTGACGCTGGCGCCGACGGCGGTGACTTTGCCGACAATTTCGTGGCCGGGCATCAGCGGGTACACGGCGATACCCCATTCGTTGCGTGCCTGGTGGATGTCGGAGTGGCACACGCCGCAGTAGAGGATCTCGATGGCTACGTCATCGGCGCGCGGGCTGCGGCGCTCGAACGACATGGGGGCCAGGGGCGTGGTGGGCGACTGGGCGGCATAACCGATAGCGGTGTACATGGAGGCAACCTCGCAAAAGCAATCACAGGTGAGGCGGCGCATTCTCCGCGCCGGGTCCGTGGGCGGCCATGGCGATTGCTCCGAACCTCATGCCTATTCGTCCGGGAGTGCCGGGTGTTTGGATCCATGGGCCTTCAGACCTGCGATGATGTTCTCATCCCTTTTTCGCGAAGTTTTTTGCCATGTTGTTGACCCGCCATCTCGATGCCAACGCCACCCTGGTTGCCTTGATCGAGGGGCTTACGCCCTGCGACGGTTTCTCCCCGACGAACCTGCCCGGCGTGCAGGTACTGCGCGCCAGTTGCGACGTGGCGCGCGGGCCGCAGATCTATGAGCCGAGCCTGATGTTCGTGGCCCAGGGCAGCAAAGTTGCGTACCTGGGCCCGCGTACGCTGGAGTACGGCGCCGGGCATTACCTGATCCAGGCGATGCCGGTGCCGTTCGAGTGCGAGACCTTTGCCATGGCGCCGGATGCGCCGCTGTTCGGCGTGACGGTGGGCATCGACCGCGTGGTGCTGGGCGAGTTGGTGATGGCCATGGGAATCCAGGCCGGGCCGCCGCCGACCGCACAAACCCTGGAGTCGATGAGCTCGGTGGTGCTCGATGATGCGATGCGCGGTTGTGTCGAGCGACTGCTGCAGTGCCTGCACGATCCGCTGGAAAGCCGGATCATGGGCCCGGCGCGGGTACGCGAATTATTGTTCACCGCACTGCGCGGGCCACAGGCGGATGTGCTGCGCGCCTTGGTGGAACAGCAGGGGCAGTTTTCGCGGATTGCCACGTCGTTGAGCCACTTGCACGCTCACTATGACGAGCCGCTGAACATCGAAACCCTGGCCGGTTATGCGCACATGAGTGCGTCGACCTTTCACGAGCATTTCAAGCGCTGCACGATGTTGTCGCCGGTGCAGTACCTCAAGCGTTTGCGGCTGCTCAAGGCCCAGCAATTGCTGCTGGTGGAGGGCATGGGCGTGGCGCAGGCGGCGCACCGCGTGGGGTATCAGAGCACGTCGCAGTTCAGCCGCGAGTACAAGCGCTACTTCGAGCGCAGCCCGGGGGAAGAGCGCGCTGCCTAAATCTTATTGATTCAACTCGGTCAATGTGGGAGCTGGCTTGCCTGCGATAGCGGTCTGTCAGTGTCTTATGTGTAGCTGACCCCCCGCTATCGCAGGCAAGCCAGCTCCCACAATTGACCGCGTCGTGTCAGCTATAAAAAAGGCTCCCATTTGGGAGCCTACTTTTGGCTTACATATTCGGGTAAGTCGGCCCGCCCGCGCCTTCCGGCGTAACCCACGTGATGTTCTGCGAAGGATCCTTGATGTCACAGGTCTTGCAGTGCACGCAGTTCTGGGCGTTGATCTGGAAGCGCTTCTCGCCGTCTTCCTTGGTGATCACCTCATACACGCCGGCCGGGCAGTAGCGCTGCGCTGGTTCGTCGTAGAGCGGCAGGTTGGTGCCGAGCGGGATGCTCGGGTCCTTGAGCTTCAAGTGGCACGGCTGCTCTTCTTCATGGTTGGTGCTGGAGAGGAACACCGAGCTCAGCTTGTCGAAACTCAACTTGCCGTCGGGTTTGGGGTAGTCGATCTTCTTGCTGTCCTTGGCCAGCTTGAGGCAGGCGTAGTCCGGCTTGGTGTCGTGCAGGGTGAACGGCATCTTGCCGCCCAGGATGTTCTGGTCGAACCAGTTGAAACCGGCGCCGAGGATCGGGCCGAACTTGTGCATCGCCGGGCCGAAGTTACGGCTGGCGAACAGTTCTTCGTAGAGCCAGCTGTTCTTGAAGCTGTCGACGTAAGCGGTCAGTTCATCACCGCCTTCGGATTCGGCAAACAGGCGGTCGGCCACGGCGTCGGCGGCGAGCATGCCGGACTTCATCGCGGTGTGGCTGCCCTTGATCTTGGCGAAGTTCAGGGTGCCGAGGTCGCAACCGATCAGCGCGCCGCCCTTGAAGACCATCTTCGGCAACGAGTTCAGGCCGCCTTTGCAGATGGCACGGGCGCCGTAGCTGATGCGCTTGCCGCCTTCGAGGTACTGGGCCAGCACCGGGTGATGCTTGAGGCGCTGGAACTCATCGAACGGCGAGAGGAAGGTGTTGCTGTAGGACAGGTCGACGATCAGGCCGACGACCACCTGGTTGTTTTCCAGGTGATAGAGGAACGAGCCACCGGTGTTCTCGGCGCTCATGATGTCCAGCGGCCAACCGGCGGTGTGCACCACCAGGCCTGGCTGGTGCTTGGCCGGGTCGATTTCCCAGATTTCCTTGAGGCCGATGCCGTAGTGCTGGGCGTCGGCGTCGCTGTCCAGGTTGAAGCGCTGGATCAGTTGCTTGCCGATGTGGCCACGGCAACCTTCGGCGAACAGCGTGTACTTGCCACGCAGTTCCATGCCCGGGGTGTAGACGCCTTCTTTCGGGTTGCCTTCACGGTCGACGCCGAGGTCACCGGTGATGATCCCGCGTACCACGCCGTTTTCGTCGAACAGTGCTTCCTGGGCGGCGAAGCCTGGGTAGACTTCCACGCCGAGGTTCTCGGCCTGTTGGGCCAGCCAGCGGCACAGGTTGCCCAGGGAGATGATGTAGTTGCCTTCGTTGTGCATGGTCTTGGGCACAAAGAAGTCAGGGACCTTGGTGGAGGCTTCGGCGCTGCGCAGTACATAGATGTCATCGCGCACCACGGGGGTGTTCAGCGGGGCGCCGAGTTCTTTCCAGTCCGGGAACAGTTCGTTCAGGGCGCGTGGCTCGAACACGGCACCGGACAGGATGTGTGCGCCGACTTCGGAGCCTTTCTCGACCACGCAGACGCTGATTTCCTTACCGGCTTCGGCGGCCTTCTGCTTCAGTCGGCAGGCGGCAGACAGGCCTGCCGGGCCAGCGCCGACGATGACCACGTCGAATTCCATGTATTCGCGTTCCACAGGCTATCTCCTACTCAAGGCTCAACAGGCTTTTTTTTCTAATGGGTGGAGGTTCGGTGTCGTCTTGCAGCAACGGCAAGACCCACCTTTCTCTCTAGGTGGCGCATTATATCTACACCACTGTCAGCGTCCAATACAAACGTTTGTTTGAATTGCCCGCAGGCTAGGTAAATCCAAGTGGCGCGGCTTATGACTGGCTATTTTGCCGTATTGACCAGAATAGGTGTTCCGGTCAATATACGGTCGGTTTTGCGCTAACCGTAGGCAGACTGCAGGTTTCAAGAGCACGTCCAAAAGCAAGAAAGGTGGCGCGCGTCCAAGCAATGGCGCGCAGTTTACACGCTGCGATAAAGAATGACCTCTCAGTCACTACTGACGAACGGTCATCACTTCCCGTGAGCAAGGTCATCCGCCGACGTTTTTGGAGGTGCCCTTGTGTGCCGATGAGCATCAACCGCCAGGTTCGCCTAGGCGACTTTCTTTTCACCGGAGAGTAACGAGGAATCCATGAAGGTTCTTGTAGCTGTCAAACGCGTTGTCGATTACAACGTGAAAGTTCGCGTCAAGGCGGACAATTCCGGCGTCGACCTTGCTAACGTCAAGATGTCGATGAACCCTTTCTGCGAAATCGCTGTGGAAGAAGCTGTACGCCTGAAAGAGAAAGGCGTGGCGACTGAAATCGTCGTGGTTTCCATCGGCCCTACCACTGCTCAAGAGCAGCTGCGCACCGCCCTGGCACTGGGCGCTGACCGCGCTATCCTGGTCGAGTCCGCTGAAGACCTGACCTCCCTGGCCGTTGCCAAGCTGCTCAAAGCCGTTGTCGACAAGGAACAGCCTCAACTGGTGATCCTCGGCAAACAGGCCATCGACAGCGACAACAACCAGACTGGCCAGATGCTGGCTGCCCTGACCGGTTACGGCCAAGGCACCTTCGCTTCCAAAGTTGAAGTGAACGGCGACAGCGTCGCAGTGACCCGTGAAATCGACGGCGGCGCACAAACCGTTTCGTTGAAACTGCCGGCCATCGTCACCACCGACCTGCGTTTGAACGAGCCGCGCTACGCGTCCCTGCCAAACATCATGAAAGCCAAGAAGAAGCCGCTTGAGTCGGTTACTCCAGACGCTTTGGGCGTTTCCACCGCCTCCACCAACAAGACCGTCAAGGTTGAAGCACCGGCTGCTCGCAGCGCGGGCATCAAGGTCAAGTCGGTTGCAGAACTGGTCGAGAAACTGAAAAACGAAGCGAAGGTAATCTAACCATGACTATCTTGGTAATCGCAGAACACGATAACAAGGCGCTGGCTCCGGCCACCCTGAACACCGTGGCCGCTGCCGCTAAAATCGGTGGCGACATTCACGTGCTGGTAGCAGGCCAGGGCGCTGGCGCCGTGGCTGAAGCCGCCGCGAAAATCGCAGGCGTGAGCAAAGTCCTGAACGCTGACAATGCGGCCTACGCGCATCAGCTGCCGGAAAACGTGGCCCCGCTGGTTGCAGAGCTGGGCGCTGGCTACAGCCACATCCTGGCTGCCGCTACCTCCAACGGCAAAAACATCCTGCCACGCGTTGCCGCGCAGCTGGACGTTGACCAGATCTCCGAGATCATCTCGGTTGAAAGCGCTGATACCTTCAAGCGCCCGATCTACGCCGGTAACGCCATTGCCACCGTGCAATCGACCGCTGCCATCAAAGTGATCACCGTGCGTGCCACCGGTTTCGACCCGGTTGCTGCAGAAGGGGGTTCGGCTGCCGTTGAAGCCGTCGCCGCTGCCCACGACGCTGGCACTTCCAGCTTTGTTGGCGAAGAACTGGCCAAGTCGGACCGTCCTGAGCTGACCGCTGCCAAGATCGTCGTTTCCGGCGGCCGTGGCATGCAGAACGGTGACAACTTCAAACACCTGTACGCCCTGGCCGACAAGCTGGGCGCCGCGGTCGGCGCTTCCCGCGCGGCCGTCGACGCAGGTTTCGTACCCAACGACATGCAGGTCGGCCAGACCGGCAAGATCGTTGCGCCACAGCTGTACATCGCCGTCGGTATCTCCGGCGCGATCCAGCACTTGGCCGGTATGAAAGACTCCAAAGTGATCGTTGCGATCAACAAGGACGAAGAAGCACCGATCTTCCAGGTGGCCGATTACGGCCTGGTGGCGGACTTGTTCGAAGCCGTACCTGAGTTGGAGAAGCTGGTCTAATCCAGCCGCTTCACTTATAAAGAGCCCGGTCTTATGACCGGGCTTTTTTTTGCCCTGTAGGAGCCGGCTTGCCGGCGATGGGGCTGTCAAATCTGTATTGATCGTACGGACGCCATCGCCGGCAAGCCGGCTCCTACAAGGGATGCGTTTGTCATTGGGAGGAGGGGTCATGGAATTGCGTCGTTGGAGTGTATTGTTGGGGCTTGCGTTGTTGCCGGGCCTGGCGCTGGCCGCCGGCAAATGCGAGCGCCTGGTGATCACCGGCAGCCCGGACGCGCCACCGCTGCTGTGGCGTGACCCGCAAGATCCGACGCACCTGATCGGCGCCACCGCCGACGTGTTGCAACAGGTGGGCAACGACCTCGGCCTGAAAATCGACCTGCTCTACGGCGGCAAGCGCTCCCTGGCACTGGATGAAGTGCGCAGCGGGCGCATGGACATCCTGGCCGATGCGCCGCTGAACCTGGGCGAGCTGGAAACCCTCGACTACATCCACCCGGCGCTGGTGCAGATCGATTACCTGGTGTGGACCCGCAAGGATTCGCCGCTGGTGTATGCCTCGGCCGCTGACCTGCATGGCCACAAGGGCGCAGTGTCGGAGCGGGCGCGCTTGAGTGCCGAGTTCGAGATGTTTGCCAGCCGACAACTCAGCTTGCAGCGCCTGCCCAACCTGACCCCGGCGTTTCAGAAGCTGCTGCTCGGTGAGGTGGACTACGTGCTCGCTGGGCGTTATTCCGGCATGGCGATGGCCCAGACCCTGGGCATGAGCAATGACTTGGTCGCCCGCGAAGTGCCCATCGACCAGCCGGGCCTGTACCTGGCGATTTCCCACAACTCGGCCTGCAATGATCCGTGGCTGCGCGGACAGTTGGCGAAAAAGATGACAGAATTGCCCGCTTCCGGTGTGGCGCAAGCGGCGTTGCAGCGCAATCTGGAGCGTTGGAAAGCGCAATTGCAGCAACCCGTCGGCACCCCAGCAAAGTAAGGATTTTCAGTGACTCTTCGACCTCTTTTCGCGGCCCTCGCCGTTGTCGCTCTGGCGGGATGTGCAACCGATCCGGCACCGAATGAACAAATTCGCCTCACCCAGCAGGCCTTGGAACAAGCCAGTGCGGTGGGCGCCAGTACTGATGAATCGCCTGAACTGAAACTGGCTGAAGACAAATTCGCCCGGGCCAAGGCTGACATGGCCGATCAGTCCTACAAACACGCGCGCATGCGTGCCGAACAGGCCGAGCTGGACGCACGCCTGGCCGAAGCCCAGGTGCTGACCCGCAAGAGCCAGGAACAACTGAATGTGCTCAACACGCGCATCACCCGCCTGCGCAAGCAATTGCAGTTGGGAGAAGCCCAATGAGCCCGTTGATCCGTGGTTTGAGCTGTGTGTTGCTGCTGGGCAGCGCGGTATTGGGCGGTTGTGCCAACCAGCCCAACAGCGAACAGGCGTTGCAACTGGCCAGCAATGACTTCCAGAAGGTCAAGGAAGACGCCAATGTGCTGCGCTTTGCGCCCAAGGACATCATCCGGGCCGGCGAGTCCCTCGCCCGCGCCGACCGTTTGTCCAGCTACTGGGGCAGCGGCGCCGACGTGGTGCACTACGCCTACCTGAGCCAGCGCTACAGTGCCATCGCCCGTGAACACACTGAGCAGGCGCTCAACGCCGAGCGCGGCGTCAAGCTCGAACTGGAGCGCCAGCGCCTGCAATTGGCCCTGCGTGAAAACAAGCTGGCCAGTGTGCAGCAGCAGGGCAAGTGGCTGGAGCAGCAAATCGCCAGCCTGACCACTACCCAGACCGACCGCGGCCTGGTGATGACCCTGGGGGATGTGCTGTTCGACACCGGTGAAGCCGAGCTGGAAAACTCCGCCAACCGCACCGTGCTGAAAATCGTGCAGTTCCTGCAACTGAACCCCAAGCGCACAGTGCGCATCGAGGGCTACACCGACAACACCGGTGGCGAGCAGGAAAACCTGAAACTGTCCCGCGACCGTGCGCAATCGGTGGCCGATGTGTTGATGGACCTGGGCATCGATGAGCAGCGTATCGAAGTCCAGGGGTACGGCGACCAGTACCCGGTGGAGGCCAACGCTTCCGAGCGGGGCAGGGCGCAGAACCGTCGGGTCGAGATCGTCTTCTCCGACGAAAAAGGCCAACTCGGCGCCGCCCGCTAAAGTCTCTTGTAGGAGCCGGCTTGCCGGCGATTCAGGCACTTCGGTGTGTCAGGTAAACAGCGGTGATGCCATCGCTGGCAAGCCAGCTCCTACAGCTCTCTGTGAACCGATCATTGATCGGTTTTTTTATGCCTGCGATTCTGTTCAACCACCCTTACAGTTTTTACTGTCACTCCCGCCCGCGCTCGACTATTGTGGCAACTGTCCCCGTACACTTCTAAACTGTGCCGGTATGTTTCACACAAAAATAAAATACCCGTGAAATCGAGTGCTGCGTCATGACCAATCTGTTGCTTTACCAACGTATCGCCCAGCAACTGGCTGAGGATATCCGGCGCGGTGTCTATCAACCGGGGGAGCGCGTGCCTTCGGTGCGCAAGATGAGCTCCCAGCTCAATGTGAGCCATGCGACGGTATTGCAGGCCTACGCCAACCTGGAAGACCAGGGGCTGATCCGGGCGCGGCCGCAATCGGGCTACTACGTGCACCAGACCCCCGCGCTGACGGCCCCTACGCCGGACATCGCACGGGTCGAGCGCCCGGGGTTGGTCACCCGCAGCAGCATCATCCAGCAGGTATTGGTCGAGTCGCGCCGCGAAGGGGTGTTCCCGCTGGGCGCGGCTGTGCCGAGTGTCGACTACCTGCCCGTGCGGGCATTGCATCAGCAGTTGGCCAAGGTCACGCGCTTCCAGAGCCCACGGGCATTCAGCTACATGTTCAGTCCTGGCTTCGAGCCGCTGCGCCGCCAGGTCGCGATTCGCATGCGCGACGCCGGCGTGGTGGTGGACCCTTCCGAAGTGGTGATCACCCACGGCTGTGTCGATGCGTTGCAGATGTCGCTGCGTGTGCTCACACGCCCTGGCGACCTGATCGCCGCCGAGTCACCGACCTATTACGGTTTGCTGCAACTGGCCGACCTGTTGGGCCTTAAAGTCATCGAGATCCCCAGCGACCCGGCCACCGGCATGAGTCTGGAAGCCCTGCAATTGGCTGCCAACCAATGGTCGATCAAGGCCCTGGTGCTGACCACGCGCTTGAGCAACCCGCTGGGCGCGACCATGCCCGAGGAGCGCCAGAAGCAACTGCTGCGCCTGGCGTCGGACTTTGATATCCAGATCGTCGAGGACGATATCTACGGCGAGCTGATGTTCGAGCTGGGCCGCACCAAGGCGCTCAAAGCCTACGACCGCCTGGATCGGGTGATCTACTGTTCAAGCTTTTCCAAGACCTTGTCACCCGGTGTGCGCATCGGCTGGATGATCGCCGGCAAATACCAGCAGGAAATCCAGCGTTTGCAGATGTTCAGTACCCATTCGGCGTGCAGCGTGACCCAGATGGGCGTTGCGGCGTACCTGGAAAACGGTGGCTATGACCGGCACCTGCGCTACATCCGCCAGGAATACCGCAAGAACCTCAGCGCGTTTCAGCTGGCGGTGCAGCAGTATTTCCCGGAAGGCACGCAAATGACCCGTCCGACGGGGGGCTTTATCTTGTGGGTCAGTTTGCCGGGGCGGGTCAATACCCAGGAATTGCACGTGCGCGCCCTGCAGCAGGGCATCAGCATTGCGCCGGGGGTGATATTCAGTAATACGGAACAGTTCAACCACTGTATCCGCCTCAACTGCGGCACCCCGTGGAACCGTGAGGCAGAGCGCGCGCTGATGACACTGGGCATGCTTGCCAGCCAGTTGTGCCAGGAAACTGCAGCGGGTTTTTGAGGCGTGCATTGGGGACAGTACCGCTCGCTGGCTGATCAGCACGCTTGTCATGCCGCGCACAACAAGCGAGCATATGGCCCTCTGCCGTTAATGCTGTTGGCGATATGACTTCTATTTTCCGCGCTGCTGTGGTGATTGGCCTGCTAAGCCTGTGCAACGTCGGCACGGTGCTGGCGGCAACCCCCGTGACGGACAGCAAGCCCGCCGCCACTAGCCAGCAGAAGACCCCCGCGAAAAAACCGGCCCCGGCGAAAAAAGCCCCGGCAGTCAAGAAGAAGGCGGCGACGGTCAAAAAGCGTGCGCCGATCGCCAGCAAGTCCAAATCGGCCCATGAAGTGGCCCAGACCCAACTGCCACCCGCACAGTTGGACCTTTCGCTGCCTTCGGACATGGTCAGGCACTTGCAGCCGATTGGCACCATGCCCAAGCCCAAGAGTGTGCCGTTGTTGCCGCCCATGTTCGGCGAGAAGCCGTCCGACAACAGCGCGTTCCAGATCAACGGCCGTCTGCTCAGCAACGAAATGAAGCTGCAACTGCGTAACGAAGAACGGCGTGAGGTGGAAGGCGCCGCGCTGGATTTCGAATTCAAGCAGTAAACTGTTCCCCTGAAGGTGACCCCGACCCTCGACCATCTGTCGCAGACTGGTCAGTCACGTTTGTTTTGTGCGAAAAACCCCTGTTAGACCATTTTAAAACGGCTGTTTAAGGGCGTACTCTAGCCCGGCCATCCACATTGAGTCGTCGAGGACCTGCTGGTCATGAAATGCCGTGAAGGCTGTGGCGCTTGCTGCATCGCCCCCTCCATCAGTTCACCGCTGCCGGGAATGCCCCAGGGCAAACCTGCGGGGGAGCGTTGCCTGCACTTGTCGGTCGAACAGCTATGCCTGTTGTTCGGCCAGCCGGAGCGCCCTGCGGTATGCAGTGATTTCAAGGCAGATCCTGAGGTGTGTGGCACCGACCAGGCCGATGCCATCCGGTTGATCGGCTGGTGGGAGCAGATGACGGCGGCTTGATGGGCTTTACTATCGGAACTTCAACAATAAGGAATACAACAATGGGTTCGCTGAAACGAATGGCTGTGTTGTGCGGTGTTACGGTGTTGTTTGCTGCCACTGCCCAGGCTGAGGATTGGCAAGTCGCCAAGGACGAAGACGGTATCAAGGTGTCCCTGAGCGAAATTGCCGGCTCCAAGTACAAGGCCTATCGCGGTGTGACCGTGATCAAGGCACCCGTGGCAAAAATCGTTGCCCTGCAGGAAGACGCCGTCGGCGCTTGCACCTGGATCCACGAGTGCAAATCGCAGAAACTGCTGAAGACCGAAGGTGACAAGAGCTGGACCTACACCCAGTTCAAGGCACCGTTCCCGGTGACCGACCGCGATTCCATCCTGGAAATCACCACCAGCAAAGCGGCTGATGGCACCGTGACTCGCAAGCTGCTGGAAGTGCCGACCTACCAGCCAGAAGTCAAAGGCTACGTGCGTGTGGCCCAGGTGGACGGCTACTGGAAGCTGGTACCCAAAGGCGACAACCAGACCGAAGTCACCTATCAGGTGCACACCGAGCCAGGCGGCAGCGTGCCGTCGTGGTTGGCCAACAAGTTCGTGGTGGACGCGCCGTTCAACACCTTGAAAGCCCTCAAGGAACGCGCCGAGAAGTAAGCGCTACCGGTCCGGTGCCTCCGGCCTTGGGTGGAACGTTTGGCGAACCCCCAAGGTCCAGATAGATGTGAGCCCACACGCGGGCTTTATCGAGGAGGCACCGATGCAAACGTGGCAAATTACCTTCGTTGATGACCACGGCGTAAAGGCTGTGGAGCAGTTCACCTGCGAACAAAAGCCCAGCCTCGAAGACGCTGCGCACATGATTCGCAACAAGCTGGTGCCCGTTGCGGCCGAGCTTGACCTCAATGACCTGGAGGGCCGCAAGCCCGAGCCGACGGTCAAGATCCTCAAAGACCAGAACAGTATCCAGATCCTCGACATCTCGCCTGCCGCCTGAACATTCCCTGACTGCCATTAAAGCGCCTCTGGTGGAGGTGATAGCTTCGCGCTACTCTGCAATCGAGATCAGCGAATGATTCGCTAAGGTCTGGTCTTGTCAGCTACATGCTTGTTTTCCCTCGGTGTTGTTATTTGCCGTAGCACCCGCGCCAGTAGGGCGCGGGCTTCGGGAAGCACGGAAAGTCTATCCATCAATTTGAGGAGCACTTTTCATGAGCACAGCCTATCAAGAAGACATCAGCACCAACGTTCTGCGCCGCATGAAAGAAGGCGGCTTCGACTTCTCACGTTTCCACCCCATCGAGTTCTACGCCATTTTTCCGGATGAGGAACGGGCGCGCAGGGCGGCGGGTCGGTTTCGCGGGGAATCCCTGAATGCCCAGGTCAGTGCGCGCGACGACGGCGCCTGGTACCTGGAACTGAGCAAAATCATGTTCGCGACCTACGACGGCATAGGAGACTTCGAGCAAGACTTTGAGGCGGTGGTCGAGCCGCTGGGCGGGATCATCGAAGGCTGGGGCGTCAAGCAGGAGGTGCGTGGGTTACCCATGTAGCAGTATGAGAAACACAGCATATCGGCTGACCTTCGGGTCGGCCGTTTTTGTTTGTGCAGTGCTGTCACCACCACCCCTGTAGGAGCTCGGCTTGCCGGCGATGGCGATTTTTCGAGGCGAAAAAAAAGCCACCCTAAGAAGGGTGGCCTAAAGGGAAGACCGGAGGAGCCGGTGGGTACACGAAACACCACGTTACCGATTGCGCATGGGTTGAAGCTGTAGGACGAGTCCTGTTCAGCAGATGGTGGTGATTATCCGCAGGGTTGGCCGGGCAGTGAAATCAACTCTGGCTATGCTGTTGATAGCCAAAGCCCGCATTGCGATGAAGCGTGCGGCCTGGCGTCGGGCATTCTGCGCACCAGGACGGTGCGACACGGGCCTCGTATGAATTCAACTCACTGATTTTCAAGTGTTTATGCCGCTGGCACGGGCCTTGCGATGGTTCTTGCGTCCGGGTGACAAGGAGTACGGCATGATCCGCACTTATTACGACGAAATGTACGATGGGGCAGGGCAGGTTCGCCCCCATTACCGCGAGTTCGCCCGATGGTTGGCCGAAACCCCGGCTGAACTGCTGGCCCAGCGCCGGCGCGAAGCCGATTTGCTGTTTCACCGCGCCGGAATCACCTTCACGCTCTATGGGGACGAGCAGGGCACCGAGCGCCTGATTCCCTTCGACACCATCCCACGCAGTATTCCGGCCAGTGAATGGCGGGTTGTCGAGCGGGGCTGCATCCAACGGGTCAAGGCGCTGAACATGTTTCTTGCCGACCTGTACCACGAACAACGCATCATCAAGGCCGGGATCATCCCCGCCGAACAGGTGCTGGCCAACGAGCAATACCAGTTGGCCATGCAGGGCCTGGACCTTCACCGCGATCTGTATTCCCACATTTCCGGGGTCGATCTCGTACGTGATGGCGACGGCACCTACTACGTGCTGGAAGACAACCTGCGCACCCCCAGCGGCGTCAGCTACATGCTCGAAGACCGCAAGATGATGATGCGCCTGTTCCCCGAGCTGTTCGCTGCCCAGCGCATCGCGCCCATCGACCATTACCCCAACCTGCTGCTCGACACCCTGAAAAGCTCAAGCCCCCTGGATAACCCCAGCGTGGTGGTGCTGACCCCGGGCCGCTTCAACAGCGCGTTCTTCGAGCATGCCTTCCTCGCCCGGGAAATGGGCGTGGAGCTGGTGGAAGGCGCCGACCTGTTCGTGCGCGATGACCGCGTGTTCATGCGCACCACCGACGGCCCCAAGGCCGTGGACGTGATTTACCGTCGCCTTGACGACGCGTTCCTCGACCCGCTGGCCTTCAACCCGGAGTCGATGCTGGGCGTGCCCGGCCTGCTCGCCGCGTATCGCTCGGGCAACGTGGTGCTGGCCAATGCCATTGGCACCGGGGTGGCGGATGACAAGTCGGTGTACCCCTTCGTCACCGAGATGATCCGGTTTTACCTGGACGAAGAGCCCATCCTGAAGAACGTTCCTACCTTCCAATGCCGCAAGCCTGACGAACTGTCCCACGTGCTGGCCAACCTGCCGAACCTGGTGGTGAAGGAAACCCAGGGCTCCGGTGGCTACGGCATGCTGGTGGGTCCAGCGTCCACGGCGGCGGAGATCGAAGCCTTCCGTGCACGCATCAAGGCCAAGCCCCACGCCTATATCGCCCAGCCCACCTTGTGCTTGTCCACGTGCCCGACCTTTGTCGAGAACGGCATCGCGCCACGCCACATCGACCTGCGCCCGTTCGTATTGTCCGGCAAGGAAACCCGCGTGGTGCCGGGCGGCCTGACCCGCGTGGCCCTGCGCGAAGGCTCGCTGGTGGTCAACTCTTCCCAGGGCGGCGGCACCAAAGACACCTGGGTGGTGGAGGACTGATGCCATGTTGAGTAGAACTGCCTCCGACCTGTACTGGATGTCGCGCTACCTGGAGCGTGCGGAAAACCTCGCGCGCATGCTCGATGTCAGCTATTCGCTGTCGTTGATGCCGCAGGACGGGCATGGCGACGGCCTGCACGAACTGGCCATGCCTTTGCTGATCACCGGCACGCTGGATGATTACCGAGAACGCCATGGCGAACTGCATGCCGAACACCTGCTGCACTTTTTTGCGCTGGATGCGGCCAACCCCGCCAGCATCTACAGCTGCCTCGGTGCTGCGCGGGCCAGTGCCCATGCGGTGCGTGGGCGAATCACCGCCGACATGTGGGAAAACATCAACGCCACCTGGCTGGATATTCGCGACATCGCCCAGCAGGGCCTCAGCCGCTACGGCATGAGCCGCTTCTGCGAGTGGGTCAAGGAGCGCTCCCACCTGTTTCGCGGTGCCACCTACGGCACCATCATGCGTAACGATGCCTTCCGTTTCATTCGCCTGGGCACCTTTATTGAACGAGCCGACAACACCTTGCGTCTACTGGATGCGCGCTACGAAATGGCTGGCGATCAGGCCGCCGCCGTCACTGACGGCACGGCCCACGCCTACTACCAGTGGAGTGCATTGTTGCGGGCGTTGTCGTCGTTCGAGGCGTACACCGAGATCTACCGTGATGCCCCTGGCGCTCGACAAGTCGCTGAGTTGTTGCTGTTGCGCGCCGATGTGCCGCGTTCGCTGCGTGCCTGCAGTGAGGAGATCGACCAGATCCTCGCCAGCCTGCCCGGCCTCAACGGTCGGCCGGCCCAACGCCTGGCGGCCGAGATGGACGCGCGCCTGCGCTTCACACCCATCGACGAAATCCTCGAGGAAGGCCTGCACGCCTGGCTGACCGACTTTATTCCTTTGGTGCGCCAGTTGGGCGACGCCATCTACAGTTCCTACCTGGAGGCCGCATGAGACTCTCCATCAGTCACGAAACCACCTACCACTACGAGGACCAGGTGCGTGCAAGCATCCAGTACCTGCGCCTCACGCCCCACGACAGCGAGCGCCAGCACGTGCTCAGTTGGCAACTTGACCTGCCCCGCCCGGTGCGCGCGCAGGTGGACCCGTTCGGCAATATCCTGCATGTGCTGACCCTGGATGAGCCCCACGAAGCCATCATCATCGGCGCCCGGGGCCAGGTCGACATCGACGAGTTGCGCGAGGCTGAACACGAGAGCCAATCAGCCTTCCCGTTCCTGCGCAGCACACGCCTGACCGAACCCGATGACGCGTTGCGCCGGTTTGCCGAGCAGCACTGCCATCAGCGTCGCGACCGCACGGCGCTGATCGACCTGATGCACGGGCTCAACCAGGCGATGGTCTACACGCCGGGCGCCACTGAAGTCGACACCAGCGCCGCCCAGGCCTTTGCTGGCGGGGCAGGGGTGTGCCAGGACCACGCCCATGCATTCCTGGCCTGCGCGCGCAGCCTGGGGATTCCGGCGCGGTATGTGTCGGGGTATCTGTACAGCGAAGACAGCGCGCACCTGGCCAGTCACGCCTGGGCCGAAGCCTGGCTGGATGACGCCTGGTACAGTTTTGACGTGACCAACCAACTGGCCCGCCCGGAACGGCATTTGAAGCTGGCCGTGGGCCTGGACTACCTCGACGCCTGCCCGGTACGCGGCATGCGCCGTGGCGGCGGGCATGAACAGATGCATGCCAAAGTGTTTGTGGCACCGACGCCCGTCATTTCAGTCCAGCAGCAATAGGCGACGTAGATCTAATGTGGAAGCTGGCTTGTGTGGGAGCCGGGCTTGCCCGCGATGCTGACGCCTCGGTACAACAGATGCACCGAGGTGATGCCATCGCAGGCAAGCCAGTTCCCACACAAGCCAGCGCCCACAATTGATATGTGTTTGGGCTCAGGGTTGCTGTTTGCGACCGGCCATGTGCTTCAAATACCCCACCAACAAATCCAACTCATTGTCTGGCAGCACACTGGCCGCGAACGCCGGCATCTTTGCCTGCGGCCAATGCCGCAGGCTCTGCGGGTCGCGGATATACCGCTTGAGGAAGTCGCCGCTGAAATACTCGGTGGGGTTGTAGGGAATGTTCAGGTCCGGCCCCACTTGCGCATCGCCTGCGCCATTGAGGCGGTGGCAAGCCAGGCAGTTTTTCTGGAACAGCGCAAAGCCCTGATTGATCGGGTCATTGGCCGCCAGCTTGGGGGCCGGCAACAGGGCGGGGAAGCGCTCGGCAACCGTCTTCAACTGCTTGATCCCGGAGATCTGGAACGGCCATTGCTCGGGGCTGATACGGCCGGCCTGCGGGTCGGTCCACACCAGGTAAAACGGCCCGGCGCTGGGTTTGCCGTCGGCCAGCGGAGGCCACGGGTGGGCCGGGTCTTCTACCGCCAGCCAGGCGCGGGCGCCGCTTTTTTGCAGCAGCGGCGCGGCAGCGAGTTCGGCGGCGAACCCATCCAGGGCAACGGCTTGCAGATGGTTCTGGGGCTCGAGACCCGGCAGCAACACCGCCAGCGGCACAGCGCGATAGGTCATGTTGCGCTTGTAGGAAACGTCATCCGCGATCTGCACCGTCTGCGCTTCGGGCAGCTTGAGCAGGTCGGCGGTTTGCCAGGTCTTGGTGGTGTGGTCCAGCTCGATGGTCAATTGCGCAGCTGAAACCGGCAAGGCCAGCAGCAAGGCGAAAGCGGCAAGGATGGTTTTCAAGAGAGAGCCCGGTGTGAAGTGGCGGTGGGGCTCACGATACCGGAAATTCGCACGCAAAAAGACAGCCCCTGCAACGGGACCGCTATGCGCAATGTCCCGGCAGGTGCTGCCAAAAGCTGCAGTCCTGGTGCACGGTGTGCACGGAATGTGGGGATCGGTGTGTCACCCAATAACCTTGGTCAGGTTGGGCAAAATCAGAATCAGTGTGGTGGCGAACAGAATAAGTCCCGCCTGACGAACTTTCGTGTGCTTGAACATGGCTGACTGCCTTTTGTTGTTATTCCTGAGCGTCAAATGCGTGCCGGTTTATTTCAGTATCGCGATGTGACGTTGCACTTTTCTTACAGCTGCTCCAGCAAAACCCGGCAGCAGCTCCTTACAGATTCAACCTTAGAGCCCTCGTTCTGCGTGGCTTAGATCCATTTCATATCAGCTAATCAGCAATTGCGCTAAAAACGGAATGAGGCCTATCGCCATCTTGGCGCCAGACCCTTGGCTAGACAGCTAAAACGATTAATCAAGCAATTGCCGCCGTAGCCTACCGTTCGTCCGAGCGTGGGGGTCAAAAGCAATGAGCGCATCCGTCATTGAAACCGTGTCAATCGGGCCTAAGGTAGGGGCACACATGCACAGCGGTTAGAGGACGTCATGACCCAAGCTTTGATCTTTGATGCGATACGCACGCCCCGTGGCAAAGGCAAGGCGGACGGTGCCCTGCACAGCGTCAAACCGGTGAACCTGGTGGCCGGCCTGCTCACCGCGCTGGCGCAACGCAGCGACCTCGACACGCGCCAGGTGGATGACATTGTGCTGGGCTGCGTCACCCCGGTGGGCGACCAGGGCGCCGACATCGCCAAGACCGCCGCGCTGGTGGCGGACTGGGACATCAGCGTCGCCGGGGTGCAAATCAACCGCTTCTGCGCCTCTGGGCTGGAAGCGGTCAACCTGGGCGCCATGAAGGTGCGCTCCGGCTTTGAAGACCTGGTGGTGGTGGGCGGCGTCGAGTCCATGTCCCGCGTGCCCATGGGCAGCGACGGCGGCGCCTGGGTGCTCGACCCGCACACCAATATGCACAGCCACTTCACGCCCCAGGGCATCGGCGCCGACCTGATCGCCACCCTGGAAGGCTTCACGCGCCAGGACGTGGATACCTTTGCCCTACAGTCCCAGCAGAAAGCTGCCAGGGCGCGCGCAGACGGTTCCTTCAACAAGTCGCTGATTGCGGTGCAGGACCAGAACGGCATCGTGCTGCTGGACCATGACGAGTTCATCCGCGGCGACTCCACCCTCGAAGGCCTGGGCAAACTCAAGCCCAGCTTTGAAATGATGGGGCAGATGGGCTTCGACGCCACGGCACTGCGGGTCTACAGCCATGTGGAACGCATCCAGCATGTGCACACGCCGGGCAACAGCTCCGGCATTGTCGATGGCGCCGCGCTGATGCTGATCGGCTCCGAAGCGAAAGGCCGCGAACTGGGCCTGCAACCGCGAGCGCGCATTGTTGCCACGGCCGTCACCAGCACCGACCCGACCATCATGCTCACTGGCCCGGCGCCGGCCACCCGCAAAGCGTTGGCCAAGGCCGGCCTGCGGGTCGAGGACATCGACCTGTTTGAAGTCAACGAAGCCTTCGCCTCGGTGGTGCTCAAGTTCATCAAGGACATGGGCATTGACGCTACGCGAGTCAACGTCAACGGCGGCTCTATTGCCATGGGCCACCCGTTGGGCGCCACCGGCTGCGCGATCCTCGGCACCTTGCTCGACGAGCTGGAAGCCCGCCAGCAGCGCTACGGCCTGGCCACCCTGTGTGTCGGCGGTGGCATGGGCATCGCCACCATCATCGAACGGCTCTGAGCCCAAGGAACCTGTCATGACCCAAGCCATTCGTTACGAAAAAGGCCAGGACCAGATCGTGGTGCTGACCCTCGACATGCCCGGCCAGAGCGCCAACACCATGAACGGCGTTTACCGCGAAGCCATGGCGGCCACGCTTACGCGCCTGGAAGCAGAAAAGGACAGTATTGCCGGGGTGATCATCACCTCGGCCAAGAAGACGTTTTTTGCCGGCGGTGACCTCAATGAGCTGATCAAGGTCGACAAGGCTCACGCCAAGGACTTCTATGACGGCGTGCTGGAGCTGAAGGCGCAGTTGCGTCGCCTGGAAACCCTCGGCAAACCGGTGGTGGCCGCGATCAATGGCGCCGCACTGGGGGGCGGCTGGGAAATCTGCCTGGCCTGCCATTACCGGGTTGCGCTGGATGCCACATCCACACAGCTGGGGTTGCCGGAAGTGACCCTGGGCCTGTTGCCGGGCGGCGGTGGGGTGGTGCGCATGGTGCGCCTGCTGGGGTTGGAAAAGGCCTTGCCCTACCTGCTGGAAGGCAAGAAAGTGCGACCGCAACAGGCGTTGCAAGCTGGCTTGATCAATGAATTGGCAGCAGATCGTGATGAGCTGTTGGCCAAGTCCCGGGCCTGGATTCTCGCCAATCCGGACGCTAAACAGCCGTGGGACAGCAAGGCCTATCAATTGCCGGGCGGCACGCCGTCCAACCCGAAAGTCGCGCAGATGCTGGCCATCGCGCCGTCGATCTTGCGCAGCAAGACCCAGGGCTGCTTCCCCGCACCGGAGAAAATCCTCTGTGCCGCCGTAGAGGGCGCCCAGGTGGATTTCGACACGGCGCACTTGATCGAAACCCGCTACTTCACCGAGCTGGTCACCGGGCAAGTGGCGAAGAACATGATCGGTACCTTCTGGTTCCAGCTCAACGACATCAACGCCGGCCGCTCGCGGCCCCAGGGGGTTGCGCCCTCTGTGACGCGCAAGGTCGGTGTGCTCGGTGCCGGGATGATGGGGGCGGGCATTGCCTATGTCAGCGCCAGTGCCGGCGTCGACGTGGTGCTCAAGGACATCAACCTGGCCGCAGCCGAGAAGGGCAAGGCGCACTCGGCAGCGTTGCTCGACAAGAAGGTCAGCCGTGGGCAAATGACCGCTGAGCAGCGAGAAATCATCCTGTCACGCATTCTTCCCACTGCCGCCGACGCCGACCTGGCCGGTTGCGACCTGATCATCGAAGCGGTGTTTGAAGACCGTGAACTCAAGGCAAAAGTCTCGGCCGCTGCACACAGCGTGGTCGGCGCTGATGCGGTGATCGCCTCCAATACCTCCACGCTGCCGATCAGCGGCTTGGCCAAGGCCGTGCCGGATCAAGCCAAGTTCATCGGCCTGCATTTCTTCAGCCCGGTCGACAAGATGCCGCTGGTGGAAATTATCAAGGGCGCCCAGACCAGCGACGAAACCCTGGCCCGGGGTTTTGATTTCGTCCTGCAAATCAAGAAAACCCCGATCGTGGTCAATGACAGCCGGGGTTTCTTCACCTCAAGGGTGTTCGGCACCTTCACCAACGAAGGCATTGCCATGCTCGGCGAGGGCGTGGCCGCGCCGATGATCGAGACCGAGGCGCGCAAGGCCGGCATGCCGGTGGGGCCGCTGGCCGTCTCGGATGAGGTGTCCCTCAGCCTGATGAGCCACATCAGGCAGCAAACTGCCAAGGATCTGCAGGCGGAAGGCAAGGCAATGCCGGCACACCCGGCCACGGCGGTGATCGACCTGTTGGTCAATGAATACAAGCGCTTGGGCAAGGCGGCGGGTGGCGGGTTTTATGAGTACCCCAATGGCGGGCAGAAGCACCTGTGGCCGGAGCTGAAAAGCCGCTTTGAACGCGCCGACAACCAGATCTCGCCGCAGGATGTGCGCGACCGCTTGCTGTTTATCCAGGCCATCGAAACCGTGCGCTGTGTGGAGGAGGGCGTGTTGATGTCCACGGCCGATGCCAACGTCGGCTCGATCTTCGGCATCGGCTTTGCCGCGTGGAGTGGCGGCGCGTTGCAGTTTATCAACCAGTTTGGGTTGAACGACTTCATCGCCCGTGCGCGTTACCTGGCTGAGCAATACGGAGAGCGGTTCAACCCTCCGGCCTTGCTACTTGAAAAAGCCGCCCAGGGGGAAGCCTTTCGGTGATCAAAATGTGGGAGCGGGCTTGCTCGCGAAAGCGGTGGGCCAGTTAAAGCAGGCAGTGACTGAACCACCGCCTTCGCGAGCAAGCCCGCTCCCACACTGTAGAGAGCGTCCGGTGGGACTTGCCTTGAAGGGGTGTTTCAAGGCAGGCTCTGGGGTGTGCATTATTCCCATCACCGTGTCAGGTATTTTTTATGTCGCTACGCGTCTGTATCCTGGAAACCGATATCCTGCGTCCAGGTTTGATCGATCAGTACCAAGGGTACGGGCAGATGTTCAAGCGCCTGTTTACCAAGCAACCGATTGCCGCTGACTTTGTCGTCTACAACGTGGTGCAGGGCGAATACCCGTCGGACGATGAAGTGTTCGATGCCTACCTGGTGACCGGCAGCAAGGCCGACTCTTTCGGTACCGACCCGTGGATCCAGACTCTCAAGACCTACCTGCTCGAACGCTATGCGCGTGGCGACAAGCTGCTGGGTATCTGCTTCGGCCATCAACTGTTGGCACTGCTGCTGGGCGGCAAGACCGAGCGCGCCAGCAAAGGCTGGGGCATGGGCATCCATGATTACAAACTGAACGCCAAGGCCCCGTGGATGAGCCCGGTGGTAGAAGAACTGACCCTGCTGATCAGCCACCAGGACCAGGTCACTACGCTGCCAGACAACGCCACGGTGATCGCTTCCAGCGATTTCTGCCCGTACGCCGCCTACCACATCGAAGACCAGGTGCTGTGCTTCCAGGGCCACCCGGAATTCATCCACGACTATTCCCGCGAACTGCTGGAAATTCTTCAGACAACCTTGGGTGAGAAGGTCTACACCCACGGCGTCGCCAGCCTGGAACGTGACCACCACGGCGCAACCGTGGCGGAGTGGATGATGCGCTTCGTGGCCCACAAACCCGAAGCCACGGCTTAAACGCGATGGCGGTCGTGCGTCGGCAACGTTTTACAACCACCCCGACCGCTTGAAACTGGCCCACAAGCCCGTGCAGCCCACCGCAATAAACCCGAGCACCGCAAAATAGCCGTAGTGCCATTGCAGCTCGGGCATGTTCTGGAAATTCATCCCATAAATCCCCGCCACTGCCGTGGGGAACGCCAGGATCGCCGCCCACGCGGCGAACTTGCGCTGCACCACGCTCTGGCGCGAAGCCTCCAGCAGCACACCGATCTCGATGGTCTGGCTGGCGATGTCACGCAGGGTGGTGAGGTCTTCCATCTGGCGTGTCACGTGGATCTGCACGTCACGGAAGTACGGGCGCATGTTCTTGTCGATGAACGGGAAGCTCAGCTTCTGCAGCTCCTGGCTGATCTCCACCATCGGCGCCACATAACGCTTGAGCCGCAACACGTCGCGGCGCAGACCGTGGAGGTTCTGGATATCGTTTTCGTTGAGCGAATTGCACAGCACGTTGCGCTCCAGCTCGTCGATCTCGGCGTGGATCGCCTCGCTCACCGGCTGGTAGTTTTCGGTGACGAAATCCAGCAGGGCATACAGCACGAAATCTTCCCCATGTTCCAGCAGCAGCGGCCGCGCCTCACACCGCTGGCGCACATAGCCGTAGGACGCCGAATGGCCGTTACGCGCGGTGATGATGTAGCCGTTGCCGGCAAAGATATGGGTTTCGATAAACACCAGCTTGCCGTTCTCGCGCACCGGTGAGTAAGTGACGATGAACAGCGCATCGCCGAAGGTTTCCAGCTTCGGCCGGCTGTGTTTTTCCAGGGCGTCTTCGATGGCCAGTTCATGCAGGTTGAACTGGCGTTGCAGGTTGGCCAGCTCCTGGGCGTTGGGTTCTTCCAGGCCGATCCACACAAAGTGGTCGGGTTTGGCGGCCCAGGCCGCGCCTTCGTCCAGGGTGATATCAGTGACTTTCTTACCGGCGCTGTAGACGGCGGCCGCAACAACTCTACCCATGGTGCAGATCGCTTCTTATTAGGAGGACAGGTGTCTGGCAGCTTAGCCCGAAGCGAGTTCAATTGTTACGGCTCGTGTTGCCGGTTTCCGTAGTGAGCGAGCTTGCTCGCGCCGGCCCACTGACCGCCCTCCAATCTCAAGCAACCCGCGCTTCACAACTCCCCCGCGCAACACTCGCATCCATCTGCGCAATGCATTCCGCCATCTGCGCCTGACACGCCTGCAGCAGAGCGGGAATGTCATCCGACGTCATCCCGGTAGTAGGAATCGGCGGCAAAGAACGTATGAGCACATCACCACTGTTCCAGCGATTGAGCCGCATATGGTTCACATAGTTGCTGACGCACACCTGCACGATGGGCACACCGGCCGCAATCGCCATATGAAACGCACCTTTCTTGAACGGCAGCAGGCCCTTGCCCAGGTTGCGCGTGCCTTCGGCAAACACCCAGATCGAGGTGTCTTCATGCTGCAAGGTGTGAGTGGTGGTGAGCATCGCGCGGCGCGCCTTGTGCGCGTTGCCGCGGTCGATCAACACATTGCCCGCCAGCCAGAACAATTGGCCGAACAGCGGCACCCACTTAAGGCTTTTCTTGGCAATGCACACCGTGCGGTGAGGCACCACGGTGCCGAACACAAACAGGTCGTAGTTGGACTGATGGTTGGCGATGACGACACACGTGCCCGGCTTGTTGCGCAGCGAATCCACATCGGCCTTCACGTTCAGCCCCAGGATCCACATGGCCGGCAACGCGTACAGGCGTGCACACAGGCGGCTGTTATCCGGGTTGAACGGCCGGCACACGCCCAGCAGCACGCCCAACACGCCGGCCAGCATAAAGTGCAGGCCCATCAACAACATACGTAACAGAAAAAGCATCGACACGGCCCATCGGGACAAAAGGTGGCGCAGTGTACGGATGTGCACTGTATTCGGCAATTGCCCCTACAGACGTAGGAGATAGGCGATGTTTGAGCACATGTTTCAACATATGCCGATATGGCCCGGCTAGAGCGGCTAAGGAAGGATCAGGTTTATTTGTAAGAAAAAGCCCGACGCAGGGTCGGGCTTTTGCTGTGATAGCAGTAGGGGCTTAGCTCAGGATGTGGCCCTGGTCCTGAATGATCGCGTCATCCAGTGCGTCCAACAGCGCTTTGCGCACCTTCAGCTTGGTGTGCTTGTGGGCGTTCATGTTGATCTTCTTCAACTGGCGCGCCGCTTCCAGGGCGGCGGCGTGCAGCTCCTCGGGTGCGACCACCTTGTCGAGGAAGCCGGCGCCCACGGCGCCTTGCGGGTCAAACATCTCGGCATTGATCACCGAGCGCTGGAACGCCGCCTTGCTCAGGCGATCCCGCGCCAGCTCGATCCCGGCGTAGTGCATGGTCATGCCGATCGCCACTTCATTCAGACCAATGCTGAACGGGCCTTCCACACCGATCCGATAATCCGCCGACAACAGCAGGAACGCACCCTTTGCCACCGCATGCCCAGGGCACGCCACGATCACCGGGAACGGGTGCGACAACAAGCGACGTGCCAGCGTCGAGCCGGAGGTCACCAGGCCGATGGCCTCTTTAGGGCCGGCGGTCATCACTTTCAAATCATACCCACCGGACAGAATGCCCGGCGTGCCGGTGATCACCACCACCGCGCGGTCTTTCTCCGCCTGGTCCAGCGCTTCATTAAACGCACTGACCACCGCCGGAGAGATGGCATTCACCTTGCCGTTGCTCAAGGTCAGGGTCGCGATACCGTCTTCGAGGTGGTAAGCAATCAACTCACTCATGACGCGGTTCCTTGTAGGACTTGTTATAGAGACATAGGCGCAGACGTTACCCACCACGCCTGCCCGGGTAAAGCGCCGTGACTGACTACCCAGTCAGACTTTTCCCGCCTGCCTACTGCCAGACAGCCTAGGGCAGGGCCCAACAGCCGCCCCAGACGCGTGCCGCACAAGCCTGAGAATGGCAGAATCACCGCCCCTTGCCGGGCGTACGCTGGCATAACCTGCTAACCGCATGAAAATTCTGAAAAAAACCTTTGCCATCAGAAAGGCTTTCGACTACATTAGCGCGCCTCGACAGACTGAACTGGTTTGACGAGATACGGTGAAGTGTCCGAGTGGCTTAAGGAGCACGCCTGGAAAGTGTGTATACAAGAAATTGTATCGAGAGTTCGAATCTCTCCTTCACCGCCACATTCTACAAACACAAACCCCCGATTTTCCTAGAGAAGATCGGGGGTTTGTGGTTTCTGGCGTCCAGAAAAACTCCCCCCATATCAACGCCATTCCCCTTCTCCAGCAGTCACCGACTCCTGGAAATCACCCCCACCATATACTCATTCAAATCCCGAAAATCCCTAACCGTCCACGCGAACGGCGCCACCTTCACCCCATTCTCCCGCAACGTCCTCGGAATCAAGTCCCCGTTGGGACGAAGTATCACCGACGAAACAATAACCCCCGGGTAGTCATTCAGCCGCTTTTTGAACGCAGGCGTCGTCAGGTTTGGCGTCGGCGGGTTGCTCTTGTTGGCCAGTGGCCCTGTGCCCTTGATATCGGCGCCGTGGCACATGGCGCAGCGCTGCAGGTAGATCGTCTTGCCATTCAGGTTGTCTGCAAAGGACAGTGACAGTTGGGCCAGTGACATAAGCCCCAGCGAAGCGGCGAACAGTATTTTCATTGTTATAGGGTCGTGTGAATAAGCCGAAGTTGAATCGAGAAAAAGCGCCTCAATGCCGATGCCGATGATGCACATCCGGAAAGTGTGCATGACTGTGCCGCAACGGGCTGTGCACGTGCACATGGCTATGGGGCTGCGCCGGGTCCCACTCGAACGTGTGTTCGTGCTGATGATGTTCGTCGTGCACATGCCGATGGCCATGTTCCGTGGCGTCGTGTTGGTGTTCATGGGCATGTCGCTCGGTCAGGTGCAGCCACACCCCCACGGCCATCAGCGCCGATGCAATCCAGAACGCCACGGAAACCGACTCGCCCAGCACAAATAAGGCAACCGCAGCGCCGAGAAAAGGGGCGGTGGAGAAGTAGGCGCCGGTGCGCGCGCTGCCGAGCCCGCGCAGGGCCAGTACGAACATGACCAGGCTGATGCCGTACCCCAGGAAACCCACCAGCAGAAGGGGCAGCAGTTGCGCCGTCGCGGGTGTTTGCGCGCCGAGGTAGAGCGCCAGGCCGGTGTTCACCAACCCTGCGATCAAGCCTTTGGCGCCGGCAATAAACAGCGCGTCAGACGCCGAGACCTTGCGCGTCAGGTTGTTATCGATGCCCCAGCACAGGCAGGCCAGGGCCACGGCAAACGGGCCGGTCCAGTCACGGCTGTTGCCGCCGCCGTCGGACCAGGACAGCACCACGCCCCCCAATACGATGGCGAGCATGCCGAGCACGATGCGGCGGTCGGCGTTTTCCTTGAAGACCAGCCAGGCGATGACGGCGGTGAGTACCGATTCGAGGTTGAGCATCAGCGAGGCGGTGGTGCCTGCGGTGCGAGTGAGGCCGACCATCAGCGCGACGGGCCCGAGGATGCCGCCGAAGGCGATGGCGCCGAGTAGCCAGGGCCATTCGGAGGGCGTCAGCCCGGTGGGTTTCCAGCCGCGATCCCGTAGGAGTCGTATGCCGGTGAGCCCGATGCCGCTGCCGAGATAGAGCAGGCCGGCCAACAGTATGGGAGAGAGGCCCAGGCCAAGGCTTTTGGCCAGTGGGGTGCTGGCGCCGAACAGGGCGGCGGCTGCGAGGGCGTAAACGATGCTGAGGTTCATGGGCCATCCTCGAAAGTCTTAGCCCATGATACGTCGCTGGCCGGGGTTAAAACCCAGGCGACGGCCTATTTATTGCGCGGTTTTCAGTTTGATCACATCACCGGAGATCTTGGTGGTGTAACCGCTGAGTACCCAGGCCCAGAACCAGTTTTCCTGCACTTGGGTGTTGATCAGCGCGTCGCCGCCCTTGGCCTTGATGGCGGCGTCTTGAGCGCGCACGAAACGGCTGTTCTGGCCGATCGGGATGATGCCGAACAGCATGATGCCGGTGGCGCTTGCTTCACTGTGGCCCAGAACGGTGTATTGGTTGCTGTCGTACTGCGGGGACTTGATGGCGGTGCCGGTGCAGCCAGCGAGGGTAAAAGAGAGAACGGCGGCTGCAGCGACTTTACGGATGTACTTCACGGGTAACTCCATGGGCAAAAAATCGAGATCCAATTCTCGAAAGCGCGCCACTTTAATCGCCACAGTGGCAGATTGGAATCATTGCCCCGAAAGTTTCATCTTCACGCCTTCACGTACACCCAGGCCGTCAGCCCCGACGCCAAGGGCACGGCCACGCGCTTGTAGTCCGACACTTCATAGGCATCCGCTGCCGACAATTCCTCGGCAGTGATCTGAAACACCGTGCCTTCGACACTGGCGCCTTGCTCGTTGGTGGGTGCCACGATGGGGTGATGGGTCTTGCCGCTGGTGGCCAACACGGCAGGGTCGGTGATTTCTACCCAGCTTTGTGAGTAGCCCAGCATCGCGTCCTGCTGCCCGGCCAGTTCGCGCCCGAAGTTGGCGAGCTGGACGGCCTTGTCTTGCAAGGTACCGTAGGAAAACAGCAGTTCGGGGTAGGCGGTGGAGTGTTCCATTTCTATTCCTTAAGCGAGGAGGTCTTCGTAAAAAGCGCCGTAAGGCTTGCTCGGGTGGGCGATCTGGATTTCCAGGATCCACAGGCCGGCATTGGGGTAGTGCTCGAAATCACCGAGGTCGCCGCCACGGTGGATCGCATGGGGAAAATCGCTGACGCGATGGCCCTTGATGTCCAGGTTCAGTTGCCAACCCATGGCCTGGGCTTGCTCTTCGGCGTAACGGTAGAGTTCCAGGCCAACCACCTGCTGGTTTTTCCAGCGCGATTGCACGCGGTCGAACAGGGTCTTGGCGGCGCTGGCGCAGGCGATCATTTCCGGGTCGGTGCCGGTGGTGAAAGTGGCGCCGGCATCGCCTTCGTGGCCTTGCCATACGGCGCCCATGTCGATGAAGAAGATATCGTTGTCGCCCAGCACCGGGTCGCTTTCGGAGCGCTGGTTGAAAGCCTTGAGGGTATTGGCGCCGAAGCGCACCAGCAGCGGGTGCCAGATGCGCTGCATGTCGAGCTCGGCGAGCACGTGCTTGCCCAGTTCGCGGGCTTCGGACTCAAGCATGCCCGGGCGGATGCGTTGGGCGAGGTGGTCGATGGCTTTCCAGGTCATGGCCTGGGCGAAGCGCATGGAGTCGATACTGTAGGCGGCGCCCACGGCTTCTTTGGGGTGTGCAGTCACCGATGGTTCCTCGCGTTGGGCTGGGCTTTTCGTTATTCCTTTTACTATATAGCGATGTAAGAAAGAGCCCAACTCCTGAACGCTGAAACACACCTGTAGGAGCCGGCTTGCCGACGATTAGGGTAGGTCAGGCAACCTCCCTGTCTGCTGTGCCGCCGCTATCGCCGGCAAGCCGGCTCCTACAGGTTGGACGGGCAGGAGAACGTGGGTTGGTTTAGATGTGCAGCCAGGCCAGGCTGCCCAGGACGACGGCCACGCCGGCGGCGGTGTAGGACATCCGCTTCAACCACTCTCGTCTGGTCAGCAACGTAATCGCCGCCAGCGAAATCGCGATCTGGATCGCGGTCATCGCCTGGGCCCAGCGGTGATGCTGGTGCAGGGCCTCTTCGGACTTCTGGTCCCATTCCCTGGACGTGGCCTCCAATTTTTCAGCCTGTTTACGCACGTCTTCCTTCTGGCCCTTGTAACGCTCGATCTCATCCTTGTAGTGCGCTGCATCTACGCCCGGGATGTGGGTGGCGAGTTCTGCCAGGTTCTGCCGGCTGGATTTGGCCTGGTAGTAATTCCACTGGTTGGCGGCTTCGGTCTTGATGATCGCGGCGTTGTTCTTGTCCATCGCCGCTTCGCTTTCGGTGGAGCCGGCCTGGTAGCTGAGCATGGCGCCGAGGGTGGCCATCAGCGCGGTCATCACCGCAATGCGGCTGGCGAAATTGTCCCCTCGGCCGTGGGCATGTTCGGTGGTGTGTTCGATGTGTTTTTCGTGGGGGCTGGGGACTTCGAAGGCTTCGGACATGGGGGCGTCTACGAACGGATTGAGGGAGACTGATTCTTTACCAGTGAAGCTGTCTCAATCCTGTACGTAACGCTGCAAACCCTCCACCAGCGCATCGAACATCACCCGGCAGCGCGGGCTGTTGCGCAGGTCTTCGTGCATGGTCACCCAGGTGTCCAGCTTGATCGAGAACCCCTGCGTCAGCACCCGGCGCAGGCGCGGGTCGCGCTTGGCCAACAGCACCTGGCAGCCGCCGATACCGGCACCGGCGCGGATCAGCGCCAGTTGCGCCAGGTCGCTGTCACTGCTCAAGGCAAAGGCGCTGCGTTCGAAGCCTTTGATCGCCAGGCTGCGGATAAAGGCGTTCTCCTGGTCGAAGCCAATCACCGAGTGATGGGCCAGGTCCTGCATCTGCTGGGGCGTGCCGTGTTGTTCCAGGTAGTCATCGCGGGCATGCAGGCCCACTTCGATCAGGCCCACGCGCCTTGCCAGCAATTGTTCCTGGCTCGGTCGGACCATGCGCACGGCGATGTCGGCTTCCAGTTGCAACAGGTCGCTGAGGCGATTGGTCAGGGTCAACTCGACCTTGAGGTGCGGGTGTTGTTGACGCAATTGGCTGAGGATCGGCGGCAATACCTCAACGCCGACCACTTCACTGGCCGACACCCGCACCACGCCGCGTACGTCGTCGCCCTGGGCCGAGGCCGCCCGTTCCAGGGCGGCGGCGGTGCGGGCCATGGTCTCGGCGTGGCCGCGCAGGGTGTGTGCCATCGCCGTCGGCAACAAGCCGGTGGGCGAGCGGGTGAACAGCACCACGCCCAGCGCCGACTCCAGCGCAGCAATGTGCCGGCCTACCGTGGGCTGCGTGATGCCGAGCAGCCGTGCGGCCCCCGACAACGATCCTTCCTGGAGCACGCCGAGGAAAGACCGGTAAAGCTCCCATCCAATATTCAGTGCCATGCATAAATGTATAGCGACTGAGCGATCTTCGGCAATTTATCTATAACAGGGTCACGCACACACTGGCGCCAACAACACACAGAGGTGGGAGGCGGTAATGAATAAAGTGCTGGTATTGGGCGCAACAGGCGGGATTGGCGGCGAAGTGGCGCGACAGTTGAACGCGGCAGGCTGGGAAGTGTGTGCATTGGCCCGGGACGTGGACAAGGCACGCCGCCAGGATGCGACATTCACCTGGCACCAGGGCGATGCGCTGAACCGTGACGAGGTACTGGCGGCCGCCCGAGGGTGCGACGTGATTGTTCACGCGGTGAACCCGCCGGGTTATCGCAACTGGGCGCAGTTGGTGCTGCCGATGATCGACAACACCATCGCCGCCGCCATCGCCGAAGGCGCAACTATCGTGCTGCCCGGCACGGTCTACAACTACGGGCCGGATGCGTTTCCTGTGTTGCACGAAGACTCGCCCCAGCACCCGCAAACGCGCAAGGGCGCGATCCGTGTGCAATTGGAGCAACGCCTGGAGGAGGCTACCGGTCACGGCGCTCGCGTCTTGATCCTGCGCGCCGGGGACTTTTTTGGTGGTCGCGCCGCGAACAGCTGGTTTTCCCAGGGCCTGGTCAAGCCCGGCAAGCCGGTGCACACCATCAGCTACCCGGGCGCCCCGGGCCTGCTCCATCAATGGGCGTACCTGCCGGACGTGGCGCGCACGGTAGTCGAGTTGCTGGCACGCCGTGCCAGCCTGGCAGCCTTCGCGCGTTTTCAGATGGCCGGGCATACCGACACCGACGGCACGCAGATGACGCGGACCATCCAGCGCGTGGTGTTGCGCAGGACAGGCCAGCAACCTCGCGTGGGCAAGTTCCCCTGGTGGCTGCTGAAGCTGGCAGCGCCCTTTGTGGTGACTTTCCGCGAACTGCAGGAGATGCGTTACCTGTGGCGCACCCCGCTGCACATGGACAACACGCGCCTGATCGAGGTGCTCGGCAAAGAGTCGCACACCCCGCTGGAGCAGGCGGTCGAGGCCACGTTGAGCGGCCTGGGCTGCTTGCCTAGGGCCGTCTGATCAGGCGCACATACACCGCGACGTTGATCAGCAACACCACGGCCCCGAGCACCAGCTGAATGTTCGGGGTCAGACCGGCCGGGTAGATCATCGCCAGGATGTAGTGCTCGATAAAGCCGCCGCCATAACCGTCCTGGCCGGCCAGGTGGCGAAACAGGTTTTCCCAGCGGGTGAGTGGGCAGGGCAGGTGGAACACTTCCACGGCCACCCCCCACGCAGCGGCCGGTAGGTGCAGCCACATCACGCGCCGCCATTTGAGGGCCAGCAGGCCGCCAAACAACACGAACAGGATGAAGCACAGGTGGAACAGCACCAGGCCGTCGGCGGCTAATCGATAGAGCATGTCGGGGTTCGCTGTTGAGGTTGGCCGGGCATCAGGCGTTGAGTGCTTGTTGCAGGTAGTCGATGAACACGCGCAGCTTTTTCGGCGTGTTGCTGCGATTGAAGTAATACAGGTACAGCGCGCTGTGGGTGATCCAGTCACCCAGGACTTCCACCAGCTCACCGGATTGCAAGTAGGGCTCGACGCTGGAGCGTGCCACGTAGGCAAAGCCGAAGCCATCCAGTGCGCCGCGGATCATCAGCTCGATGTCGTTGGTGGCCAGCCGGCCCTTCACTGTCACCCGCAGCGGCTTGCCGTTCTTTTCAAAGTCCCAGCGGTGCAGCAGGCCGGTTTGGGCGCTGCGGTAGTTGACGCATTCATGCTCCAGCAAATCATGGGGATGGGTCGGTACGCTGCGGCCCTGCAAATAGCCCGGGGTGGCGACGATCACAAAGCGTAGCTGCCGGGCCACGGGGATCACCACCATGTCCTCGGCCAGCACGTGGTCGTAGCGGATACCCGCATCAAACCCCTGGGCGACGATGTCCACCAAGGCGTTATCCACCGCCACTTCCAGGTTGATCCCCGGGTGTTTGCGCAAGAACCCTTGCAGCAACGGCTGCAACACCATGCGGCTGGCGGTGGAGGGCACGTTCAGGCGCAAGGTGCCGCTGGCCTCGACGGTGGCGGCGGCGACGCTGTGCAAGCTGGTGTGCAGTTCTTCGAGCAGCGGGGTGATGCGTTCAACCAGCTGTGCACCGGCTTCGGTGAGGCTGACGCTGCGGGTGGTGCGGTTGAGCAAGCGCACGCCCAGCTGTTTTTCCAGGGCACCGACCCGCTGGCTCACGGTGGAAACCGACAGGCTCACGGCATCGGCCGCCTGGGTGAAACTCTTGGCGCGCGCGACCTGCAGGAACAGTCGCAATTGCTGGAAATCCGGCGTGTCCATTGTGTGGTTTTTCCGAAAGGGGCTTTTGGATTATGCATCTTTTTCACAATAACACCCACGCGCATACTTTTTTCACACCCCACGAGGAAAGCCCCTTCATGACCCATTCCACCGCAAAATCTGTCTGGTTTATCACCGGTTGTTCCACCGGTTTCGGGCGCCAATTGGCCCTGCACACCCTCAGCCTCGGCTACCCGACGGTGGTCACCGCACGCAACCCGCAACAGGTGCAGGACATCGTCGCCGGTCACGAGCACAACGCGTTGGTAGTGGCACTGGACGTGACCGACCAGGCCCAGGTCGAAGCGGCGGTGCAAGCGGCACAAGCGCACTTCGGACGCATCGATGTGCTGGTCAACAACGCCGGTATTGGCTACTTCGGCGCGCTGGAAGAAAGTGACCTGGCTGAAGTACGCCGCATGTTCGACATCAACTTCTGGGGCCTCAGCGCCATGACCCGTGCGGTGTTGCCCGGCATGCGCGCTCGGCGCTCGGGCACCGTGGTGAACATCTCTTCGGTGGGCGGGATTGCGGCGTTCCCGTCCCTGAGTTTCTACAATGCCACCAAGTTCGCGGTGGAAGGATTGTCTGAAGCATTGGCAGGAGAAGTCGCCCCGCTGGGGATCAAGGTGCTGCTGGTGGAACCGGGCCCATTCCGCACCGACTGGGCCGGGCGCTCGGCCAATGAGGCCCCGCATGCCATCGACGACTACCGCGAGACGGCGGCGGCACGCGCCGGCCGGGTGCGCAGCTACAGCGGCAAACAACCGGGTGACCCGGTGCGCGCGGCCCTTGCCATTGTCCAGGCGGTGGAGGCTGAGCAGCCCCCCTTGCGCTTGCTGTTGGGCAAGGCCGCGCTGGGGTTCGCACGCACCAAGGTCGAGGCATTGAGCGCTGACTTCGACGCGTGGGCTGAGGTGACTGAGGGGGCGGATTTCCCCGAGTAAGGCCTTGGGAAACAGCACATCGATGGTCACAACGGTTGCTTGCAAGAGAGCCGGGCCGTTATTGTGCTGAATCCTTTTAGTCCTTCCCCCCAAGGATCTGTTGTGATGAACGCACCGCGTACCGCCGGCCCGATCAAGGCCGTGATTTTCGATATGGACGGTTTGTTGCTGGATACAGAAGGCATCTACACCGAAGTCACGCAGATCATCGCCGAACGCTACGGCCGTACCTATGACTGGGGGATCAAGCAGCACATCATCGGGCGTGGCGCCCAGGACCTGGCCGACTACGTGGTCAAGGCCTTGGACCTGCCGATCACCCCGGCTGAGTTCCTGACCATCCGCGAACCGCTGATGAGCGAGCGTTTCCCCAAGGCCCTGGGCATGCCCGGCGCAGAAGCGCTGGTGCGGCATTTGAAAGCGCACAACATTCCGATTGCCGTGGGCACCAGTTCGTCGCGCCATTCGTTCGGCCACAAGACCACCTTGCACCGCGAGTGGTTTGGCCTGTTCGACACCATCGTCACCGCCGATGACCCGGAAGTCGGCGCGGCCAAACCCGCGCCGGACATCTTCCTTACCGCCGCCCGCCGTCTGGGCGTTGCACCCGAGGATTGCCTGGTGTTCGAAGACTCGCCGTTCGGCGTCACCGCCGCCAAGGCCGCCCACATGACCGCCATCGCCGTGCCGGACGAAGCCATGGCCGACAGCAAGTACCACCACGCTGACCAGATCATCCGCAAACTTGCGGACTTCGACCTGGCGGCCTACGGATTGCCACCACGGGATTGATTGAACGCAGTCAAAAAATGTGGGAGCGGGCTTGCTCGCGAATACGGGGTGTCAGTCGATAAAAATGTCAACTGACCCACCGTATTCGCGGGCAAGCCCGCTCCCACATTGTGTTGTGCAGTGTTCCTGAAGTCTTAGGCGCTGAAGCCGCCATCAATGGTCAGGCTGGCACCGGTGATGTAGCCGGCCTCCGGGCCTGCCAGGTAGGCAACGAAGCTGGCAATTTCTTCAACATGCCCATACCGACCCACCGCCATCAACCCAATCAGACTCTCGGCAAAATCACTGTCAGCCGGGTTCATGTCCGTGTCCACCGGCCCAGGTTGCACGTTGTTGATGGTAATGCCCCGTGGCCCCAGGTCCCGCGCCAGGCCCTTGGTCAACCCCACCAGTGCCGCCTTGCTCATCGCGTACGGGCCACCACCGCCAAAGGGCATGCGCTCGGCGTTGGTGCTGCCGATGTTGATCACCCGGCCTCCATCCCCCATGTGCTTGGCCGCTTCCTGGGTGGCGATGAACACGCTGCGCACGTTGATTGCCAGGGTCTGGTCGAAGTCTTCCAGTTTGAAGTCTTGCAGTGGCGCGATGGCCAGCACACCCGCGTTGTTCACCAGGATGTCCAGGCGGCCAAAGGCTTCGACGGTTTTGTTGACCGCGTTGCGGATCGCCTCGGCGTCGGCGCTGTCGGCACGAATCGCCAGGGCTTTGCCGCCTTCGCTGATCACGCTGTTCTGCAACTCTTCGGCCTTGGCAGCCGAGCTCACGTAGGTAAAGGCAACCGCTGCACCTTGGGCGGCGAGACGTTTGACGATGGCGGCGCCGATGCCGCGGGAACCGCCTTGAATCAAGGCGACTTTGCCGCTGAGGTTGTGTGTGGTCATGTCGATCTCCTAGCTGTTCAAGGCGGAATGCCTTGTTGATGGCGCCGAGTATCAACCTCACCCCGGTACACCGGTAGACCGCGATTGCTATAGTCTGTGTAAACCAAAAGTTTAGAGTGGGGCGTTATGGAGAGCTTTGGCAGTATCGAATGCTTTGTGCGCAGTGCCGAAGGTGGCAGCTTCGCCGAAGCTGCCCGGCACCTGAGCCTCACCCCGGCAGCGGTGGGCAAGAGTGTCGCCAAGCTTGAGGCGCGCCTGGGTGTGCGGCTGTTCCAGCGTAGTACACGGCGCCTGACCCTGACCGAAGCTGGCAAACTGTTTCTCGAAGAAGTCAGCGGCAGCCTCACCACCATCCAGAATGCCGTGGCTAACCTGGCCAGCGCCGAAGGCCGGCCGGTGGGGACGCTCAAGGTCAGCATGGGCACGGTGTTCGGCAACCGTTACGTGGTGCCGCTGCTGGGGGAGTTCATGAGGCGGTTTCCGGACATCAGCCCGGACTGGCATTTCGATAACCGCCAGGTCGACCTGATCGGCCAGGGCTTCGATGCCGCCATTGGCGGGGGCTTTGAGTTGCCCCAGGGCGTGGTGGCGCGCAAGCTCACCCCGGCGCATCGGGTGTTGGTGGCGGCGCCGAGCTACCTGGCGCAACGCCCGTCGGTCAAGGTGCCGGAAGACCTGGCGCGCTGCGCGGGCATCCTGATCCGTTCACCGCAGACCGGGCGCATCCGCACCTGGCAACTGACCGGCCGCGACCGCGAACAGCGCCCGCTGGCGCTCAAGCCCGGCATGACCATGAGCGACTCCGAAGCCGCCTGCTGCGCCAGCGCCCAGGGTTTAGGCATTGCGCTGGTGAGCATGCCGATGGCGGTGCCGTTTCTCGACAGCGGCGCGGTGGTGCGGGTGCTGCCCGGTTGGTATGTCGACGATGGCAATATTTCCATTTACTACGCCGAACATAAACTGCTGCCCGGCAAGACCCGGGCGTTTGTGGACTTCATCATCGAGCAATTTGCCGAGCGGCGGTTGGGCCAGCGATTCAGCGCGGTTTGAGCATGGCCGTAGACCGCGGTGCGGCCATCGCAGGCAAGCCAGCTCCCACAGGGAAATGCGATTCCCTGTGGGAGCCGGGCTTGCCCGCGATGCAGGCGACTCGGTCTACCGCCCGAACTGACCCGGCCAGCCAATGACTTTCTTCGGCCTCGGTGTCGCATAGGTGCGGACCTTCGACGTCGACAACCCCAGCCGCACCAACGATTCGGCAATGGTCACCGCCGCCGTCACCCCGTCCACCACCGGCACGCCGGTGCGCTGGCGGATCTGTTCATCCAGCCCGGCCATGCCGCCGCAACCCAGGCAGATCACCTCAGCCTTGTCTTCGCTGATGGCCAGCTCCGCCTGGCGCACGATGGCTTGCATGGCGGCCAGCGGGTCTTCTTCCAGCTCCAGCACCGCCATGCCGCTGGCCCGTACCGAGGCGCAGCGCTGGTAAAGCCCGGCCAGTTTCAGGCGGTCTTCGATCAGCGGCACGGTACGGTCCAGGGTGGTGACCACCGAGTAGGCGTGTCCCAGGAACATCGCGGTGCTGGCGGCGGCTTCCGTGATGTCCACCACCGGCACGTTCAGCAGCTCCTGCAAGCCTTCGCGGCCGTGCTCGCCATACCCGGCCTGGATCACCGCATCAAACGGCTGGTCGTAGGCCATCACCCGGTCCATCACCGCGATGGCTGCCAGGTAACTTTCAAAATTGCCCTCCACCGATTCCGCGCCGAAGTAGGGGGTAAGCCCGACGATCTCGGTTCCCGGCGCAGCCACGGCCCGCGCTTGCTGGGCGATGGTGTCGGTGATGGATTCGGTGGTGTTGACGTTGACCACGAGGATACGCATGGAAAATCCTTGATTAGTGACTGACGTTATCGACTGCAATGCTCTCGCCGCTGACATCGGCGTAGTACGGCTGGCGCTTGGCGATCAGCAGGTACAACAGCCCTGCAATACCGGCGCCAAACATCCAGGAGAACGGTGCGACGCTGGCAAAGCCCGGCAACAGCGCCAGCAGGATGGCGATCACCGCCGCTGGAATGAAGGCCGCCACCGCACGCAGGTTGACCCCACGGCTGTAGTAATAGGCGCCATGGGGGTCTTCGCTATACAGCTGCAGCACGTTTACCCGGCTTTTACGGATCAGCCAGTAATCGACCATGATCACCCCGTACAACGGCCCCAGCAGTGCGCCCAGGCCGGAGAGGAAATACACGATCACCAGCGGGCTGTTGTAGAGGTTCCACGGCAGGATCAGCACTGCCAGGGTCGCGCTGATCAACCCAGCGCGGCGGAAGTTCAGGTACTTGGGCGCCAGGTTGCTCAGCACAAAGGCGGGGGCGACGAAGTTGGCCATGATGTTCACCGCCACGGTGACGATCAAAAAGGCCAGGCAGCCCAGCACGAGGAAGAAGGTATTGGGGATAGCCGCGATGATTTCGGTCGGGCTTTCGATCACCCGGCCATTGAGCTGGAATTGCCCACCGCACAGCAGCACGGTGATGGCGGCAAACACCAGGATATTCACCGGCAGGCCCCAGAAGTTGCCGACCTGGATGGTCTTGCGACACGGCGAGGAGCGGGCGAAATCGCAGAAATTTAGGATCAGCGTGCCGTAGATGGTCAGCCACAGCGCGCCACCGGCGAAGATGTTGCGCCACATCTCGCCGCCGCTCAGCGGTTCGCGAACCGACCAGGCAATGTTCCCACCCACCTGGAAGTACATCCAACCGGCCAGTGAAGCCACCGTCACCAGAATCACCGGCCCGGCGAAAGCTTCATAACGGCGCACCATTTCCATGCCGTAGGCCAGAATCGCCAGCTGCACGAACCAGATCGTCACGAAACACGCCCAACCCAAGGTCGACAGGCCCAGGATCGAGTTGTGGTCATAGTCGGCAAACCCGGGGTGAATCGCCGACAGCAGCACGCGGAAAACCACCGAAGCCAGGTAGGTTTGGATACCGAACCAGGCAATCGCGATCACCGCACGAATCAACGCCGGAATTTGCGCGCCGTGAATACCAAAACTGATCCGGCTGATCACCGGAAACGGCACGCCGGTCTTTTGCCCCATATACCCCGACAAGTTCATGAAGAAGTACACCAATGCCGCGCCGATGCCCAAGGACAACAGAATTTGCCAGCCGCCCAGGCCTAGCGCATATAAGCCGATGGCGAAGGAGTAGTTGGCAATGTTGTGCACGTCATTGGTCCACAACGCGAAAATGCTGTAGCGCCCCCAACGCCGGCCTTCCACTTTGGTGGGCGCCAGGTCCTTGTTGTGCAGGCGCGGGCTGAGCACCAGCGGGCCGGGGCTGATGGCCTCGGGGTTCAGGGCGGAGGAGGGCAGATCCAGTGCGAGGTTCGATAGGCTTGTACGCATTCCGGCAAGCTCCAGCGCATCTGCAGACAAGCCGCGGATGGCAAAGTGTATGTATGTTTTGTATTTATTGTATACAAAGCGCATTTCACCTTAAGCCACATGCGTGCCAGTTTTCGATCTATGAAAACATCGGCTAATTTCGTTTTTGTAGGTGTTTTTAATAACTTGCTGAATTAGAAGAAATATAAATTGACCGATTGAACAGGTATTTATTTTTCAACGGGAAGAGGGCGATTCGAGATGAGAAAGAATAGAAGGTGGGAGGTGTTACGTAATGGTGCGGTCGAATAAAAATTGCACACATAAATGGCACCGATGGTTACATTTGTGTGTACACCTCTAATAACCACTGCAAAACAAATGCGGGAGCGGGCTTGCTCGCGAATGCGGTGCATCAGTTGAAACATTCTTCACTGATACACCGCATTCGCGAGCAAACCCGCTCCCACAAAAGCCGACGCCACATTGTTTACCGCATCAGCTTCAAGCCTTGCTGATGATATTCCCCGCATGCAACCCACACTCTTTCTGCGTGTCTTCTTCCCACCACCAGCGGCCTTCGCGCTCGTGCTGGTTGGGCAGTACCGGGCGGGTGCACGGCTCGCAGCCGATGCTGATGAACCCTCGCTCGTGCAGGCTGTTGTAGGGCAGCTCCAGCATGCGGATGTAACCCCAGATCTCCTCGCTGGTCATCTGCGCCAGCGGGTTGAACTTGTACAGGGTGCGCTCCGGAGTCGAGAAGGCCGTGTCGATTTCCAGCGCCGCGACCTGGCTGCGGGTACCGGGGCTCTGGTCGCGGCGCTGGCCGGTGGCCCAGGCGCTGACGCCCGAGAGCTTGCGGCGCAGTGGCTCGATCTTGCGCACGCCGCAGCATTCGCCATGGCCGTCCTTGTAGAAGCTGAACAGGCCTTTCTCTTTGACGAAGGGCTCCAGCTTGCTCTGGTCCGGCGAGATCAACTCGATGTCGATCTTGTAGAAGTCGCGCACCTGCTCGATGAACCGGTAGGTTTCCGGGTGCAGGCGGCCGGTGTCGAGGCTGAACACTTTGACGTTCTTGTTCAGCTTCCAGGCCATGTCGACCAGCACCACGTCCTCGGCACCGCTGAAGGAAATCCACAGGTCATCGCCGAACTGGCTGAACGCCAGTTTGAGAATGTCCTGGGCAGATTTGTTGGCATAGGTCGCGGCGAGTTCAGCGACGTCGAAGGCTTGGTTCATCAGGACGGTTCCTACAGGTCAGTGGCGCTGAGCGCTCTATAGGGGAGCGATGGTATCAAAATCCGCCCTGCGTTGCGGCGGCGAGCTTGAATCGCTAGAGTTCGGCAGTCCTTTTGCTCGCTCAACTAACAACATCCAATGGGAGTGTCTTGTGGAAATTGCCTGTCTCGACCTGGAAGGGGTGCTGGTTCCGGAAATCTGGATCGCCTTCGCCGAAAAAACCGGTATTGAATCCCTGCGGGCCACCACCCGTGACATTCCCGACTACGACGTGCTGATGAAGCAGCGCCTGCGCATCCTCGACGAGCACGGCCTGAAGCTCGCCGATATCCAGGAAGTGATCGCCACCCTCAAGCCGCTGGACGGCGCCATCGAGTTCGTCAACTGGCTGCGCGAGCGCTTCCAGGTGGTGATCCTGTCCGACACCTTCTACGAGTTCTCCCAGCCGCTGATGCGCCAGCTGGGCTTCCCAACCTTGCTGTGCCATCGCTTGATCACGGATGAAAACGACAGGGTGGTGAGCTACCAACTGCGCCAGAAAGATCCCAAACGTCAGTCGGTATTGGCGTTCAAGACCCTCTACTACCGTGTGATCGCGGCCGGTGACTCCTACAACGACACCACCATGCTCGGCGAGGCCGACCGCGGGATCCTGTTCCACGCGCCTGAGAACGTGATCCGCGAATTCCCGCAGTTCCCGGCGGTGCACACGTTTGAGGACTTGAAGAAAGAATTCATCAAGGCCTCGAACCGGCAGTTGAGCCTGTAATTTTTTGGTGGGGCTGGTGGCCTCATCGCAGGCAAGCCAGCTCCCACACTTGAAAGGGTTCACACATCAAAATGTGGGAGCGGGCTTGCCCGCGAAGAGGCCAGCCCAGTCACTACAAACCTACCTGCTAACTCCCCGCCAGCAAACTCTCATAAGGAATACGCAGGCCTTCATGCAACCGCTTGATCATCGCCAGGCTCAACTTGCGCTTGTGGTTCAACACTTCTGACACCCGCCCGCTGGTGCCGATAAAGGGCTCCAGATCGCGCGCGGTCATGCCCATCTGTTCCATCCGAAACTTGATGGCCTCCACCGGATCGGAAGGGGGCATTGGATAATGCTCGGCCTCGTATTTCTCGATGAGTATGGCGAGGATTTCCAGCTCATCACCTTCGGGCGAGCCAATGGCTGCTCCCCATAGCTGCTCCACGCGCGCGAGCGCAGCGGTCAGATCGCCCTGTGAATGTATGGGTTTGATGTTCATCACACGGTCTCCGCGTTGATCTGATCGTACTGCGCATGAGTGCCTACGACACGTATGAACCCCAGTTGTCGCTGATAATCGATTGCCATGATCACTCGATATTTGTTGCCGCCCACGTTGAAGACAACCCTGCCACTTTTAAGGATGCTTGCCGTTCTAAGCTCTGCCTTGAGCACTTGCGGCGTCGGGTAAGTCGCTTTTTCCATGTGGCGGTACAGCTCAATCAGTGGTGGTTTGGCGTCGGAATAAGTTGAGTGGCTTTCCCAGAAAATTCGTAAGGTGGAGAGAGCGATTATGCGCATCGCTTAAATCTCCCAATTTGGGAGATAATAGATGCGGTCTGGTTGGTATGCAATCTCGGAAACAATTTCTGACGAGTAAGCAGACGCTTCATGTGATCCCTCACAAACGGCGGGTGGACGGTCGGATCTGGACGCTATCTTCCAGTTTTCCCATCGTCCACACGCGTTCTGAATCTGGATCTTTCTTGCTGCTTGGTCAAATGCAGCAGAGCCCGGAGGGGCCGGCGGGCTATAGGTTTTCCAGTGTTTGTAACAACACCCGCACCTTCGTCAGCGACTCCTGATACTCCGCCTCCCACTCCGAGTCCGCCACGATCCCGCCGCCGCCCCAGCAGCACACCTGGCCATCCTTGACCAGCAAGCTGCGGATGGCGATGGAGCTGTCCATTTCGCCGCGCACGTCCAGGTACACCAGTGAGCCGCAGTACAGGCCGCGTCGGGTGGGTTCCAGTTCGTCGATGATCTGCATGGCGCGGATCTTCGGCGCGCCGGTGATGGAGCCGCCGGGGAAGCTGCCGGCGATCAGGTCGAGGGCGTCCTTGTCGTCGGCCAGCGTGCCGACGACGCTGCTCACCAAGTGGTGCACGTTGGGGTAGCTTTCCAGGCTGAACAGTTCCGGCACGCTGACAGAGCCGGTGCGGCAGGTGCGGCCGAGGTCGTTGCGTAGCAGGTCGACGATCATCAGGTTTTCGGCGCGGTCCTTGGGGCTGGCCAGCAGTTCGGCGGCATTCGCGGCGTCTTCTTCGGGCGTCAGGCCGCGCGGGCGGGTGCCTTTGATGGGGCGGGTTTCGACGCGACGCTCGCTGATATGCACGAAGCGCTCAGGGGACAGGCTCAGCACCGCGCCGTCATCGGGCAGGCTCTGGAACCCGGAAAACGGGGTGGGGCAGGCTTCACGCAGGGCGCAATAGGCCGCCCAGGGGTCACCGGCACACGGCGCGCGAAAACGCTGGGCAAAGTTGACCTGGTAGCAGTCGCCGGCCTGGATATAGTCCTGGATACGCACGATGGCCTGGCGGTAGGCCTCGGCGCTGAGGTCCGGGGCCATGGGGCCCTGCAACTGGAAGCTGGCGCTCAATTCAGCGGCCGGCGTGCTGAACAGTGCAATCAGGCGTTGCCGTTCGCCGTCGGCCAGGGTGGGGTGAAACACCAATTGGCTGGTCTGGGCCTGGTGATCACTGATCAGGGCCCAGGCATACAGCCCGAAGCGTGCGTCCGGCAGGTGCAGGTCATCGGCGGCCAGGTTCGGCATGTGTTCCAGGTGGCGGCCAAAGTCGTAGCTGAGGTAGCCAATCAAGCCGCCGGCAAACGGCAATTCATAACCGGCAGGCAAGGCCGCTTCGCCCAACAACCTGAGGTTTTCCCGCAAGCGTTGCAAAAAGCCACTGCCGCTTTCGTCAGGCGCCACCGTCAAGGTTGCGTTCGGCCAGGCGCTGAGCACGTCATAACGCCCGCGTTCGGCGGCCGGGCGGCCGCTGTCGAGCAGCACCGCGCCAGGGGCGTGACGAATTGCCGTGAAATACTCGGCGGGGTTGGCCCGGTAGGGCAGCGGGTGTACGGAACAGGTCGACATGCGGGGTGGATCAGCTAATGGCGCGGGGGAGGGGATTGTAGTCCCCTGTCGGTTCTGGTCCTAGGGGGGATGTCGGGGATAAGCAGATTGAGGCCTTATCCTGAGTATAGGGTTGCCTGTCAGGACGCTATCGCCGGCAAGCCGGCTCCTACAATGGAATGCGATAAATCCATTGGAATGCGGCCAATCCATTGGAATGCGATCAACCTGTGGGAGCTGGCTTGCCTGCGATGAGGCCGTCAGCCTTCTACCGCTGGAATATGCCCAAACATCTCCTGCACAAACTTCACCCGGTCTTCCGGGGTTTCCGTCACGCCCGCAGCCTTCAATTCTTCCAATCGCGCTTCCACCGCGTGGGTGCGCAAGGTCAGGCCGCAATCGTTGGCAATCTGGATATTCAGCCCCGGGCGAGCGTTGAGCTCGAGGATCAGCGGGCCTTTTTCCTGGTCCAGCACCATGTCCACGCCGATGTACCCCAACCCGCACAGCTCATAGCAGCCGGCCGCGAGTTTCATGAAACCGTCCCAGTTGGGCAGTTGCACGCCATCCACCGCATTGGTGGTGTCGGGGTGTTTGGTGATGATGTTGTTCAGCCAGGTACCGCGCAGGGTCAGGCCGGTGGCCAGGTCTACGCCCACGCCAATCGCGCCCTGGTGCAGGTTGGCCTTGCCGCCCGACTGGCGCGTCGGCAAGCGCAGCATGGCCATCACCGGGTAGCCCATCAACACGATGATGCGGATGTCCGGCACGCCTTCATAGCTGATGCTCTTGAAGATCTGGTCGGGCACCACGCGGTATTCGATCAGGGCACGGTCACGGTGGCCGCCCAGGGAATACAGGCCGGTGAGGATGCTGGAGATCTGATGCTCGATCTCTTCGTGGCTGATGATCTTGCCCGACACCGTGCGATAGCGCCCTTCAAAGCGGTCGGCCACCACCAGGATGCCGTCACCGCCAGCGCCCTGGGCCGGCTTGATCACAAAGTCGCTGCGCCCGCCAATGATGTCGTCGAGCTTGTCGATTTCCTTCTCGGTGCTGATCACCCCGTACATCTCAGGCACATGGATGCCGGCGGCCAGGGCCCGTTCCTTGGTGATGATCTTGTCATCCACGATCGGGTACAGGCTGCGCTTGTTGTACTTGAGCACGTAGTCGGCGTTACGCCGGTTGATGCCCATGATCCCCCGCGCTTCCAGGGCCTTCCAGGTCTTCCAGAAGCCGAACATTACTGGTCAGCCTTCAAGAAGGCCTTGAAACGCACCAGCTCGGTCAGGCGGTAGCCGCGATAACGCCCCATGGCCAGCATGAAGCCCACCAGGATCAGCAGGATCGCCGGGAAAGTGAACACGAAGTAGATCAGCTCCGGCACGCTCATGATGATGTGCGCCAGCGACGCCGCGAACAGCGTACCAATCGCCACTTTCAGTGCGTGGTTGGCGCCGCGTTCTTCCCAGGTGATCGACAGGCGTTCGATGGTCATGGTCAGGATCACCATCGGGAACAGCGCCACCGACAGCCCGCGCTCCAGGCCCAGCTTGTGGCTGAACAGGCTGATGGCCGCGATCAGCACCACCACGAAGGTCAGCACCACCGACAACCTCGGCAGCATCTGCAGCTTCAAGTGTTCCAGGTACGAGCGCAGCGACAGCCCCAGCGCCGTGATGATCGTGAACAGTACTATCCCGAAGCCCAGTTGCGTCTCGCGGAACGCCAGGGCGATCAGCACCGGGGTAAACGTACCCAGTGTCTGCAGGCCGATCAGGTTGCGCAGGATCAGGATCACCAGCACGCCAATCGGGATCATCACCATGATCATGAAGGTCTGCTGGGTCTGCAGCGGCAGGCCGTACAGCGAGTATTCGAGGAAGTTGGCGTCAGTGTTCTCATCCGTCAGCTTGGCCAGGCGGATGGCGTTCATCTCGCTGTTGTTCAGGCTGAAGGTCACCATGGCCTTTTTGCCGCCATCCACCGTGATCAGGTTTTCATCGCCGGTCCACCACAGCAGGCGGTCGGCCGGCAGGCCTTGCTCGCCGGTTTCCGGGTTGAAGTACAGCCAATCGTTGCCGTTGAAGCTGCGCAACCACAGTTCCGGGGTTTGCGGCTGGTCGGCGACCAGGCGGATGGTGTGGACTTTTTCCACCGGTACGTGGGCGATGGACAGCAGCAATTCGACGATCTTGGCCTTGTGCGGCGTGGACGGGTCGCCCGCCAGCAGCAGCTTCACGTTGTCGTCGTTGAGGTTGTTGGTGCGCTTGATGGCTTCGCTGATAAAGGTCTCGACGTCGGCCGAGTGCTGGCGAATCGGCGCCAGCAGGGCCTCGGCGGCGATCTTCTCGGGGCCTTCCACGGCGATGCTGTCGCGGAAGGTCGGGCCCTTGACCTTGATCTTTTCACCGCTGTAGCGCTTGGTCAGCACCAGGCGGTAATACAGGGTCTGGTTGCCCTTGGCGCGGCGTGCCGACCAGGTGACCTTGCGGTTGCCGTCGGTGCGGTTGACGCTCACGCCGTAGTTGTTGGAGATGAAGCTCTCGTTGAGGCTGACGAAGTCGCGGCTCAGGGGCGGCACGAACATCTGGATCTTCACCGGGTCTTTCGGGTTGGCGACGAACTCGACCTTGGCGTCGATGTTCCACAAGTCGTCGGTGGCGTCCTCGGTGACGGGGATCCCCAGCACGAAGATCTGATAGGCGGTGACCGAAATACCCAGCACCACCAGGATGGTGATGAGGATTTTCAGGTGCAGGGTCAGAGAGCGCATTCGGTTTACTCGGCGGTATGAGCGTCGGTGGCGCAGGCAGGTTTGCCTGCTGCGTATTTAAGACTGGGGTCGACCAGCGCATCAAAGCGTTTGAGCGCTTCGGAGCCGATCAGCAGCGGATATTGGAATGCGCTACGGTCAGTCAAGTTCACTTCGATGCTGCGTAAAGCGGTGCCCATGCAGATATCCAGCGCGATCACCGGGCGGGCGGTGTAGTTCTTGTCCTCATCGGGGTCGTAGTCACCGGCGCGGCGCTTGATCTTGCTGACGCGGGCCAGGGGGCGTTCGATGGGATGGGAATGGGCGGTGTCGATGGCCAGGTAAAAGCGCACCCAGGATTCGCCGTTGCGCTTGAAGCGCTTGATGTCGCGGGCGCTCAGGGAGGCGGTCTTGGCACCGGTATCGAGTTTGGCCGCCACTTCCAGGTCGATGCCCGCCAGTTGGGCGTATTCGTTCAGGCCGTACACAGTCTTCTCGGCGGCAAGGCCAAGGCTCGGTAGGGCTAGCAGGCAAAACGATAGAAGGAAGGGCTTGAGTGTCATAAATCCTGAGGCAGTGCAGTGCAATGTTCAATTCATGGCGACTGGCATTGCTGCGCAATCTCGGGTGCGCCGTTTCATCCAATGATGTCAGGCAAAAGCGGCGGGCATTCTAACATGATGCTTTTTTGGCGCCAGCGCTGGCAGGCGGCCATGCCCCGATAAAGTGCAGAAGGGGTTATTAGACGATTGTCGACAATGTTGATTTATTCTTTGACTCGTAACCGCTTATTGGCTAGTTTTTGCGGCATTGCTTTTGAAGGTGTCGACAATATGCTGGATCAATCGGAAGCCTTGGTGGCGACGACAGACGAATCCCAGACCATGTCCGAGAACGTCTTCCGCCGTATCCAGGCCGCCATCGTCAAAGGCGAGATCGCCCCCGGCAGCAAGATCTCCGAGCCGGAACTGGCGCGCACCTACGGCATCAGCCGTGGCCCGTTGCGCGAGGCGATCCACCGCCTTGAAGGCCAGCGCCTGCTGGTGCGCGTGCCCCACGTGGGCGCACGGGTGGTGTCACTCAGCCATGCCGAACTGATCGAACTTTACGAAATTCGCGAATCCCTCGAAGGCATGGCCTGTCGCCTGGCGGCCGAGCGCATGACCGACGCCGAAATCGAAGAGCTGCGCCAGGTATTGCACACCCATGAGCGCGACGAAGCGTTCCAGGCCGGCCTCGGTTATTACCAGCAGGAAGGCGATTTCGACTTCCATTACAGGATCATCCAGGGCGCGGGTAACCGCACCCTCACCCAAATGCTCTGCGGCGAGCTGTACCAGTTGGTGCGCATGTACCGCATCCAGTTCTCCGCCACCCCCAATCGTCCACGTCAAGCCTTTGCCGAGCACCACCGCATTCTGGACGCGATCGCCGATCGCGACGGTGAACTGGCCGAACTGCTGATGCGCCGTCATATCGGCGCGTCCAAACGCAACATTGCCCGTCATTTCCCCGGCGGCGCCCCTGAAAGAGGTGAGTCATGAGTTCGAACAATAAAAGCACACCCGGCCAGCGTTTCCGTGACGCTGTCGCCAGCGAGCACCCGCTGCAAGTGGTCGGCGCCATCAACGCCAACCACGCGCTGCTGGCCAAGCGCGCAGGGTTCAAGGCGATCTACCTGTCGGGTGGCGGAGTGGCGGCGGGTTCCCTCGGTGTGCCGGACCTTGGCATCACCGGCCTGGATGACGTGCTGACCGATGTACGCCGCATCACCGATGTGTGCGACCTGCCGCTGCTGGTGGACGTGGACACCGGTTTCGGTTCCTCGGCCTTCAACGTGGCACGCACCGTCAAGTCGATGATCAAGTTCGGCGCGGCCGCCATCCATATCGAAGACCAGGTAGGCGCCAAGCGTTGCGGCCACCGCCCTAATAAAGAAATCGTGTCCCAGCAAGAAATGGTCGACCGCATCAAGGCCGCCGTGGATGCGCGCACCGATGACAGCTTTGTGATCATGGCCCGCACCGACGCCCTGGCGGTCGAAGGCCTGGAGTCGGCCCTGGAACGTGCCGCCGCCTGCATCGAGGCCGGTGCCGACATGGTTTTCCCGGAAGCCATTACTGAACTGGAGATGTACAAGCTGTTCGCCTCCCGTGTGAAAGCGCCGATCCTGGCCAACATCACCGAGTTCGGCGCGACGCCGCTGTACACCACCGAACAGTTGAAATCTGCCGATGTTTCCATCGTGCTGTACCCGCTCTCGGCGTTCCGTGCCATGAACAAGGCGGCCGAGAATGTCTACACCGCGATCCGTCGCGATGGCACCCAACAGAACGTGATCGACACCATGCAGACCCGCATGGAGCTTTACGATCGCATCGACTACCACACCTTCGAGCAGAAGCTCGACGCGTTGTTTGCCGCCAAGAAATGACTTTGTGGGAACCGGCTTGTGTGGGAGCGGGCTTGCTCGCGAATGCGGTGGTTCAGTTTAAGTATTTGTGACTGACACTCCGTCTTCGCGAGCAAGCCCGCTCCCACACAAAGCCGCTCCCACATGCTCCCTAATAAATTCAAAATTGGAGAAGAACCATGGCTGAAGCAAAAGTACTGAGTGGCGCTGGCCTGCGTGGCCAGGTGGCCGGGCAGACCGCACTGTCCACCGTGGGCCAGGCCGGTGCCGGTTTGACCTATCGCGGCTACGACGTGCGCGAACTGGCCGCCGATGCGCAATTTGAAGAAGTCGCCTACCTGCTCTTGTACGGCGAACTGCCGACCCAGGCCGAATTGGCCGCCTACAGCGCCAAGTTGAGCAAACTGCGCGACCTGCCCCAAGCGCTGAAGGAAGTGCTGGAACGCATCCCTGCCGACGCCCACCCGATGGACGTGATGCGCACCGGTTGCTCGTTCCTGGGCAATATCGAGCCCGAGAAAGACTTCAGCGTGCAGCGCGATGTCACCGACCGCCTGCTCGCCGCCTTCCCGGCGATCATGTGCTACTGGTACCGCTTCAGCCACGACGGCAAGCGCATCGACTGCGTGACCGACGAGCCCAGCATTGGCGGCCATTTCCTGCACCTGCTGCACGGCAAGAAACCAAGCGAGCTGCACGTGAAGGTAATGAACGTGTCGCTGATCCTCTACGCCGAGCACGAATTCAACGCCTCCACCTTCACCGCCCGCGTGTGTGCGTCGACCCTGTCCGACCTGTATTCCTGCGTGACCGCCGCCATCGGCTCCCTGCGCGGCCCGCTGCACGGCGGTGCCAACGAAGCGGCGATGGAGATGATCGAGCGTTTCGGTTCGGCTGAAGAGGCCGTCGAAGGCACCCTCGGCATGCTGGCGCGCAAAGACAAGATCATGGGCTTTGGCCACGCGATCTACAAAGACAGCGACCCGCGCAATGAAGTGATCAAGGGCTGGTCGAAAAAACTCGCTGACGAGGTGGGTGACACGGTGCTGTTCCCGGTCTCCGAAGCCATCGACAAGACCATGTGGGAACAGAAGAAGTTGTTCCCCAACGCCGACTTCTACCATGCCTCGGCGTACCACTTCATGGGCATCCCGACCAAGCTGTTCACGCCGATCTTCGTGTGCTCGCGCCTGACCGGCTGGGCCGCGCACGTGTTCGAGCAGCGCGCGAACAACCGCATCATCCGTCCAAGCGCCGAATACACCGGCGTAGAACAGCGCAAGTTCGTGCCAATCGAACGTCGCTGAGTGGGGAGGTCGACAGGTTTGAAGTGGTAACCGAATCAAAATGTGGGAGCGGGCTTGCTCGCGAATGCGGTGCGTCATTCAACACATCTGGCGACTGCTGCACCGCTTTCGCGAGCAAGCCCGCTCCCACAGTTTGATCGCATTCCAGTTCGAAATCAGTCGGCTCCTTTTGCAATCACCGTGACCGAGTCCTGACGATGAACACTGAATTTCGCAAACCGCTCCCCGGCAGCCGCCTGGATTTCTTCGACGCCCGTGCGGCGGTCGAGGCCATCACCCCCGGTGCCTACGCCACCTTGCCCTACACCTCCCGCGTGCTCGCCGAAAACCTGGTGCGTCGCTGCGACCCGGCCACCCTCAACGCGTCCCTGAGCCAACTGATCGAGCGCAAGCGCGACCTCGACTTCCCATGGTTCCCGGCGCGCGTGGTGTGCCACGACATCCTCGGCCAGACCGCCCTGGTGGACCTTGCCGGCCTGCGCGATGCCATCGCCCAACAAGGTGGTGACCCGGCGCAGGTCAACCCGGTGGTGCCGACTCAGCTGATCGTCGACCACTCCCTGGCTGTTGAAGCCGGTGGTTTCGACCCGGACGCGTTCGAGAAAAACCGCGCCATCGAAGACCGCCGCAACGAAGACCGTTTTCACTTTATCGAGTGGACCAAAAAGGCCTTCAAGAACGTCGACGTGATCCCGCCGGGCAACGGCATCATGCACCAGATCAACCTGGAGAAAATGTCGCCGGTGATCCAGGTGCGCGACGGCGTGGCCTTCCCGGACACCTGTGTCGGCACCGACAGCCATACCCCGCACGTCGACGCGCTGGGCGTGATCGCCATCGGTGTCGGTGGCCTTGAGGCCGAGAGCGTGATGCTCGGCCGCGCTTCATGGATGCGCCTGCCGGAAAGCGTTGGCGTGGAACTCACCGGCAAGCTGCTGCCGGGCATCACCGCCACCGACATGGTGCTGGCGCTGACCGAGTTCCTGCGCAAGCAGAAAGTGGTCGGCGCCTGGCTGGAATTTTTCGGTGAAGGTGCCTCGGCACTCACCTTGGGCGACCGCGCAACCATCTCCAACATGGCTCCGGAATACGGCGCCACGGCGGCGATGTTCTATATCGACCAGCAGACCATCGCCTACCTGAAACTCACCGGTCGCGAAGACGAACAAGTCACCCTGGTGGAGCAATACGCCCGCCACACCGGCCTGTGGGCCGATGACCTCAAAGGTGCGCGATACGAGCGAGGCCTCACCTTCGACCTGTCCAGCGTCGTGCGCAACATGGCAGGCCCGAGCAACCCGCACGCCCGCGTCGCCACCAGCGACCTGGCCTCCAAGGGCATCAGCGGCCAGTGGGACGAAGTGCCCGGCCAGATGCCTGACGGCGCGGTGATCATCGCGGCCATCACCAGCTGCACCAACACCAGCAATCCGCGCAACGTGATCGCCGCAGGCCTGTTGGCGCGCAATGCCAACAAGCTCGGGTTGACCCGCAAGCCTTGGGTCAAATCGTCCCTGGCCCCGGGTTCGAAAACCGTGGCCATGTACCTCGAAGAAGCGGGCCTGGGCCACGAACTGGAAAAACTCGGCTTCGGCGTGGTGGCGTTTGCCTGCACCACCTGTAATGGGATGTCTGGTGCGCTCGACCCGGTGATCCAGCAGGAAATCATCGATCGCGACCTTTACGCCACCGCCGTGCTGTCCGGCAACCGCAACTTCGACGGGCGTATCCACCCGTATGCCAAGCAGGCCTTCCTGGCGTCGCCGCCGCTGGTAGTGGCCTACGCGATTGCCGGCACCATCCGTTTCGACATCGAAAAAGACGTGCTGGGCCTGGACGCCAACGGCAAGGAAATCCGCCTGCAGGACATCTGGCCGAGCGACGAAGAGATCGACGCGGTGGTCAAGGCGTCGGTCAAGCCGGAGCAGTTCCGCAAGGTCTACATCCCGATGTTTGCCATCCACGAAGACACCGGCCCCAAAGTCGCGCCGCTGTATGACTGGCGCCCGCAAAGCACCTACATCCGCCGCCCGCCGTACTGGGAAGGCGCACTGGCCGGTGCGCGGCCGCTCAAGGGCATGCGCCCGCTGGCGGTGCTGCCGGACAACATCACCACCGACCACCTGTCGCCGTCCAACGCGATCATGCTCGACAGCGCCGCCGGCGAGTACCTGGCGAAAATGGGCCTGCCGGAAGTCGACTTCAACTCCTACGCCACCCACCGCGGCGATCACCTGACCGCGCAGCGCGCCACCTTTGCCAACCCGAAACTGTTCAACGAAATGGTGCAGGAAAACGGCAAGGTCAAGCAGGGCTCCCTGGCGCGTATCGAGCCTGAGGGCCAAGTGACGCGGATGTGGGAAGCCATTGAAACCTACATGGAGCGCAAGCAGCCGCTGATCATCATTGCCGGCGCCGACTACGGCCAGGGTTCGTCTCGCGACTGGGCGGCCAAGGGCGTGCGCCTGGCCGGTGTGGAAGCGATTGCCGCCGAAGGTTTCGAGCGCATCCACCGCACCAACCTGGTGGGCATGGGCGTGTTGCCGCTGGAGTTCCTGTCGGGCACCGACCGCCACACCTTGAAGATCGACGGCAGCGAAACCTATGACGTGGTCGGCGCGCGCACCCCGCGTGCGCAGCTGACCCTGGTGATCAACCGCAAGAATGGCGAACGTGTCGAAGTGCCGGTGACTTGCCGCCTGGACACCGCCGAAGAAGTGTCGATCTACGAGGCGGGCGGCGTGTTGCAACGTTTTGCCCAGGACTTCCTGGAATCGGCGGCAACGGCCTGAGAGGACACCATGGCACACGTAGCGCAAATCAAGATCCCCGCCACCTACATGCGTGGCGGCACCAGCAAGGGCGTGTTCTTCAGCCTCACGGACCTGCCTGAGTCGGCGCAGGTGCCGGGGGCTGCCCGTGACGCCTTGCTGTTGCGGGTGATCGGCAGCCCCGACCCCTACGACAAGCAGATCGACGGCATGGGCGGCGCCACCTCCAGCACCAGCAAGACGGTGATCCTGGCCAAGAGTAACCGCGCCGACCACGACGTGGATTACCTGTTCGGCCAGGTCTCCATCGACAAGCCGTTCGTGGACTGGAGCGGCAACTGCGGCAACCTGTCGGCGGCGGTCGGTTCGTTCGCCATCAGCGCCGGCCTGGTCGACCCTGCTCGCGTACCCCACAACGGCGTGGCGGTGGTGCGCGTGTGGCAGGCCAATATCGGCAAGACCATTATTGCCCACGTGCCGATCACTGACGGTGCGGTGCAGGAAACCGGCGATTTCGAACTGGATGGCGTGACCTTCCCGGCCGCTGAAGTGCAGCTGGAGTTCATGGACCCGGCGGCGGAAGAAGAGGGCGGCGGTGGTTCGATGTTCCCCACCGGCAACCTGGTGGACGACCTCGAAGTGCCCGGTGTGGGCACCTTCAAGGCCACGCTGATCAACGCGGGCATCCCGACCATCTTCATCAACGCCGAAGACCTCGGCTACACCGGCACCGAGCTGCAGGGCGCGATCAACAGCGACCCCAAGGCCCTGGCGATGTTCGAAACCGTACGAGCTTATGGCGCACTGCGCATGGGCCTGATCAAGCACCTGGACGAAGCCGCGCAACGCCAACACACGCCGAAAGTGGCCTTTGTAGCGAAACCTTTGGACTACGTGGCGTCCAGTGGCAAGGCGATCAAGGCGGGGGATGTCGACCTGCTGGTACGCGCGTTGTCCATGGGCAAGCTCCACCACGCGATGATGGGCACGGCGGCGGTGGCGATTGGCACGGCGGCGGCGATTTCCGGCACCCTGGTGAACCTGGCGGCGGGTGGTGTGGAGCGCAATGCTGTGCGTTTTGGGCACCCGTCCGGCACGTTGCGTGTCGGCGCCGAGGCTAGCCAAGTGGACGGTGAGTGGGTGGTGAAGAAAGCCATCATGAGCCGCAGTGCCCGCGTGCTGATGGAAGGCTTCGTGCGCGTGCCCGGCGACGTTTTCTAACGACCTGCGCCGACCCAATGTGGGAGCGGGCTTGCTCGCGAATGCGGTTTGTCAGTCACCGAATGTATTGGCTGACCTGCCGCTTTCGCGAGCAAGCCCGCTCCCACAGGGTCTCTCATTCCAAGGCGGACAGCCAAGATCTGCTTCTTACAACCGTGAGCCCGAGGACTGACCCCACCCCATTTTTGGAGTACTGCCATGAGCGCCAACGTCGACCAGAACAACCGCCCGGACTACGACCCGGTCCTGCAGGACATTGCCGATTACGTCCTCAATTACCGGATCGATTCCCGTGAGGCACTGGACACCGCCCGCAACTGCCTGATGGACACCCTCGGTTGCGGCCTGCTCGCCCTGCGCTTCCCCGAGTGCACCAAGCACCTGGGACCGATCGTCGAGGGCACGGTGGTGCCGTTTGGCGCTCGCGTGCCGGGCACCTCGTTCCGCCTGGACCCGGTAAAGGCCGCGTGGGACATCGGTTGCATCGTGCGCTGGCTCGACTACAACGACACCTGGCTCGCTGCCGAATGGGGCCACCCTTCGGACAACCTCGGCGGCATCCTCGCCGTGGCGGATCATCTGTCGCAACAGCGCGTGGCCAATGGCGACGCTCCGTTGACGGTGCGCGCGGTGCTGGAAGCCATGATCATGGCCCACGAAATCCAGGGCGTGATTGCCTTAGAGAATTCCTTCAACCGTGTCGGCCTCGACCATGTACTGCTGGTGAAAGTCGCCTCCACCGCCGTCACCGCCAAGCTGATGGGTGCCAACCGCGAGCAACTGCTGGCGGCCTTGTCCCACGCGTTTGTCGATGGGCAGGCGTTGCGCACCTACCGCCATGCACCGAATGCCGGCTCACGCAAATCCTGGGCGGCGGGGGACGCGTCGAGCCGTGGCGTGCGCCTGGCAGATATCGCCCTGCGCGGTGAGATGGGCATTCCCGGTGTCTTGAGCGCGCCGCAATGGGGCTTCTACGACGTGTTGTTCAGCCACACCAACAAGGACCTTGCGCTCAAGCCCGAAGGCAAGCGTGGGTTCAGCCTGCCCCAGCCTTACGGCAGCTACGTGATGGAAAACGTGCTGTTCAAGATCAGCTTCCCAGCCGAGTTCCACGCGCAAACAGCCTGCGAAGCGGCGGTGACGTTGCACCCGTTGGTGAAAAACCGGTTGCATGAAATCGAACGCATCGTGATCACCACCCACGAGTCGGCGATCCGCATCATTTCCAAGGTAGGCCCGTTGGCCAATGCCGCTGACCGCGACCATTGCCTGCAATACATGACGGCCGTGCCGCTGGCGTTCGGCAACCTGGTGGCCGAGCAGTACGAAGATGACTTCCACGCCGCCCACCCGATCATCGATGAACTGCGCGACAAGATGGTGATCGTCGAAGACCCACGCTACAGCCGGGAGTACCTGGAGGCGGACAAACGCTCGATTGCCAACGCCGTGCAGGTATTTTTCAAGGATGGGTCCAGCACCGGGCAAGTGGCGGTGGAGTACCCGATCGGGCATCGCCGTCGCCGGGTGGACGGCATTCCGTTGCTGGAAGACAAGTTCAAGGCCAACCTGGCCACGCGGTTTACCGCACAGCGCAGCGGGGAGATTTTTGCGTTGTGCAAGGACCAGGCGCGGCTTGAAGCCACGCCGGTGAACCGGTTCATGGACCTGTTCGTGATCTGACAAACACCACTGATCCACTGTGGAACTGGGCTTGTGTGGGAGCTGGCTTGCCTGCGATGGCGGTAGTGGATTCACTATTGCTATCGCAGGCAAGCCAGCTCCCACATTTTGTTCTGTGTTGCTCAAGGCGATTACATACTGCCTTCAACATCTTCCAGGCTGAAGGTTTCGGTATGGTCGTCATAGGAGAAGATCTCCGCATACCGCCCCCAGGCCACCACGCTTTCCAGGGTTTTCTCCACGAAGGCTTCGGTCATCGAGTCTTCCAGTTCCTGCTCGAAACGCACCCGTGGCGCACGGTGCCCGCTGCGCTCTAGCAACACCTGATGAATACGCGCGGCTAACGGCACATGCTGGATCAAATGCTCGGCGAACAGGGTCTTGCGTTCCTGGGTGCCGTAGTCGGCGAACAGCTTGCCGGCGTCGGTGAGGGTGATGTCGGCGCCTTTGAGTTCAGCAAAGCCCAGGTGCTCCAGCATCTCCGCCACCGGGAACAGGTCGTCGACTTCCAGCAGGCGCCGTTCGGCCACGGTGGGCAAGCCGGCATGGCCGTTGTAGGGCTCAGCGGCCAGGGTTTCGATCAGGCCGGCCATCAGGTTGGTGGACACTTCCGGCAGCAAGCTGCCCATTTTCAGTTCCGGTTTGCCGGCGCTGGCATCGGCACTTCGGCGGTCGGTCATCAGTGCGTAGATGTCGTCGACCATCTGCCGGAACGTCGGGTCCAGGCGATTGCGCGGGTGGGCAAACGGCACTTTGATCTCGGCCACCACACGGCCAGGGTTGGAGGACAGCACCAGGATGCGGTCGCACATCAACACTGCTTCTTCGATGTTGTGGGTCACGATCAGGATCGACTTGATCGGCAGCTGCTTGCCGCTCCACAGGTCCAGCAGGTCGGTGCGCAGGGTTTCGGCGGTGAGCACGTCGAGGGCCGAGAAGGGTTCGTCCATCAGCAGCAAGGTTGGGTTGACCACCAGGCCCCGGGCAAAGCCCACGCGCTGGCGCATGCCACCGGACAATTCGCGCGGGTAGGCGTTTTCGAAGCCGTCCAGGCCAATCAGGTCGATGGCCGCCAGGGCGCGGCGCCGGGTTTCCTTGCGCTCGACCTGCAAGGCTTGCAGGCCGGCTTCCACGTTTTCCAGCACGGTCAGCCAGGGGAACAGGGCAAAGGTCTGGAACACCATGGCCACGCCTTCGGCCGGGCCGTTGAGCGGGGCGCCCTGGTAGCGGACTTCGCCCGACGACGGCTGGATCAGGCCGGCGATGATGCGCAGCAAGGTCGACTTGCCAGAGCCGGAACGGCCGAGCATGCCGACGATCTCGCCCTCGTGCAGGCTCAGGTCCACGCCGCTGAGGACTTGCAGCTCATCCTTGCCTTTGCCGAACACCCGGTTCACGTTTTTCAGCGAGTAGATTTCCGGGGTGTCGACGGTGTGTTCAGTAGAGGTAGTCATCACGACGCATCCCGTCAATTCAAGCGAAGTTTGTTTTCAGCGATGGCATACATCGGTCGCCAGACCGCGCGGTTGAACGCCACCACAAAGATCGACATCACCACCACGCCCAGGGCGATCTTCGGGAAGTCGCCGGCCGCAGTGGTTTGTGCGATGTAGGCGCCCAGCCCATGGGCGACCACATTGTCCTGACCCCAGGACACGTACTCGGACACGATGCTGGCGTTCCACGCACCGCCCGAGGCGGTGATGGCGCCAGTGACGTAGTAGGGGAAAATCCCCGGCAGCATCACCTTGCGCCACCACAGCCAGCCGCGAATGCGGAAGTTGGCGGCGGCTTCCTTGAAGTCGTTGGGGAACGCGGTGGCGCCGGCAATCACGTTGAACAGGATGTACCACTGGGTGCCCAACACGATCAGCGGGCTCAGCCAGATATCCGGGTTGAGGTGGTAGTGCAGGATCACGATGACGAACACCGGGAACAGCAGGTTCGCCGGGAACGCCGCGAGGAACTGCGCCAGTGGCTGGATCTTCTCTGCCAACTTGGGGCGCAGGCCGATCATCACGCCCATGGGCACCCAGATCAGCGAGGCGATCAGGATCAGCCCGGCCACCCGCAGCAGCGTAATCAGGCCCAGCACCAGCACGTGGCCCACTTCGGCCAGGCCCACTTCGGTGCCGACGTACATCACGATGTGATACAGCGCATAGGCGGCCATCAGGGCAATCAGCGTGCCCCACACCCAATCGATCACTTTTGACGCCGCGGGCGTTTCAACCGGCAGCGCCTTGAATGCACCGCCGGCCAGGCTGAAGCGCTTGTTGCCGATGCGGCTGATGGCACGGGTCATGGGGCGCAGGATGCGCTGCACGATGCGTGTGCGTTGAATCAGGTTCAGCACCCAGGATTGCGGTGCGTCGCCTTGGGACGCGGTGGTTTCCATGCGGAATTTGTCGGCCCAGGCCACCAGTGGGCGGAACAGGAACTGGTCGTAGATCAGGATCACCGCGATCATCGCCAGGATCACGTAGCCCACCGCGTGCAGGTCTTTCTGGGCAATGGCCAGGGCCAGGTACGAACCCACGCCGGGCAGGGTGATGGTCTTGTCGCCCACGGTGATGGCTTCGGAGGCCACCACGAAAAACCAGCCGCCGGACATGCTCATCATCATGTTCCACACCAGCCCCGGCATGGCGAACGGCACGTCGAGCTTCCAGAACTTCTGCCAGCCGGAGAGCCTCAAGTTGGTGGAAACCTCCACCAGGTCATGGGGCAGCATGCGCAGGGACTGGTAGAAGCTGAACGTCATGTTCCAGGCCTGGCTGGTAAAGATCGCGAAGATCGCCGCGAACTCGGCCCCCAGCACGCGCCCGGGAAACAGCAGCAGGAAGAACGTCACCGTGAACGAGATGTACCCCAGCACCGGCACCGATTGCAGGATGTCGAGCACCGGCACCAGCAGTTTCTCGGCGCGCCGGCTTTTGGCGGCCAGGGTGCCGTACAAAAAGGTGAACACCAACGCTGCGACCATTGCCGCGAGCATGCGCAGGGTGGTGCGCATCGCGTATTCCGGCAGGTTGGCCGGGTCGAGGGAAATGACTTCGCTTTGCAGGGTGGTGATAGGCGCCCAGGTTTCACGGGCGGTGATGGAGAAAAACAGGAGGAAGCCGATTACCAGCGGCAGGGCGACCAAATCCCAACGGTTGGGCAGCAAGCGCAATGTGGACGCCGGGATGTAGTGGCGGAACACTTTGTTCATAGGCAGTCATTCCTGCAGCGTTCAGGTTCTAAAGAGGTGCGATGGGGGTGAGCTTAGCTTCTGTTCGAAAGACCCACCGGGAATGGGCGGGCGCTCTTTTCCATGGTCGGTTTGCAGCGCATCAGGGGAGGATGGCCACAGGCGGGATTGTACGTTTCTGAATGTTACAAGCGCATAAATTTCCTGTCAGTTTCCTGTACGAAACGTGGCTTTGGCGTCGACGGTTTTTTCACCCTGAAACAAATACCCACGTAGATTTCTCTCCCTCAGGGAACTGGTTTCCTACTAAGTGCCAATCAGGTCGTTGGATGGCTTGTTAATCAAATCGTCTGACAAACCCTACACGCGGGACAACCGCGAAACTGAGAGGTGCTTTATGAGCAGTATCAATAATCAACAGTATGCTCCCCAATACCGCTACGAAATGCCGCCAACGTCTCAATCCCCTTCTTCCAGTGACCCCGCTGGCGCAAGCGCCAACTCGGCCAATACCACGACCGAATCCAAGCCGCCTCGCCCTCCAGTAGGGGCAGAGCAACGTGGTCAGTTTTCCAGGCACAACAACATCGTCAATCAGCAGCCTCAGGGCGCCGAGTCCAAGGGCGAGTTGGCAGAACTGACGCAGAAAAATCAAAACCTTGTCGCCAAGTACGAGGCGTTGATCACAAAGTACAATGCGAAAATTATTGAACTCAATACGAAAATAGAAGGCCTGACTCAGCAGCTCACTGCCGGTGCTAAAACGCCTGAACACGCCCCCAGTGCGCCGGATACCAAGCCAGAGAACCCTCGCGCTGATGGCCAACCTGCGCCGCCCGAAACGCCTGCCACACCCAATACCCAAACCCGGGGTACTGAGACGGCAGAGCAAAGCCCGCCTCAGGGGCTTGATAAATTGGAGGCTGAAATCACACAGCTCCACACTGCGCTCAAAACATTACTTGAGCGATTTGAAGCCGCGATGAAAACGCTGACGACGAAACTGGACAATTTGACTCAACTTCTGAGTAAAGGCGTTCCTCGACAGGAGACACCTGCTGTGCAGCCAGGCACCACCGATTCCACCCCGCCGAATAATGCAGCACCTGATACAGCCGCCCCCGAGCAACGTAAAGAATCCGCGCCAGCTGATAACTCAACAGCGCCTGCTCCCGGCAAGGTTGATCGTCTCAAGCAAGCGAACGAGGAACTCGAAGCTCAGATTAATCAGATGGAGGCGTACTTTGAGAAGACGCTGTCAACGTTTGAACAGAAGTTCCAGGCTCTGACCCAGCAAGTCAGCGAGAAAAAAAACTAAAGCTCGGTATCGAATCGGCTAGTGTGGGACAACGCCCGCACTGGCCTTCGATAGCTTCGGCCGCTCACTCAAAGCGCAGAATCACCCGGCGATTGTGCTTGCTCTTCTTCTCGATCTTTTCGCAAAACACCCGGCCGATTTCCTCGGTGTTGGCCACGTGGGTGCCGCCGCACGGCTGGATATCGATCCCGGCAATTTCGATCACCCGCACTGCCCCCTGGATCACCGGTGGCGCCACCGCCTGGGTGCGTGTGATCTGCAGCAGGGTGGCGTATTCCGTGGCAGGCATCGACAGGGTGTTGACGGCGTGAGCCTGCTGGATCAGGACATTCAGGTCGTGGGTGAGGCTGTCTTTGTCGAGTGTCATTTCTGGCAGGTCGAAATCCAGGCGGCCTTTGTCGGCACTGATACTGCAACCGGTCACCGGCGCATCGATCAGTGAGCACAACAGGTGCAGGCAGGTGTGCATCTTCATGTGCTGGTAGCGCCGCTCCCAGGCCAGGCCGGCGTCCACCTGTGTGCCTACGGTCAATTGCTCCGGGCAGTGCTCCACCTGATGCCAGATGATCGAGCGCATTACCGGGTCGCGGACCGTTCCCACCACCTCGACCCGCGCGCCATCCGCCAGGGTGAAGTAGCCAGTGTCTCCGGGCTGGCCACCACCTGTGGGGTAGAACAGCGTGTGTTCAAGGGCAATGCCCTGTTCGCCGACGGCAATCACCCGGGCGCTGAAGGTGTTCTGGTAAGGCGCGCTGTCGAACAGCGCCAGGGTCTCCATGGTGTGCACGGACATGTTCAACCTCCGACAATCAGTGGGCTGGCTTGCAGCAGGTGACGCACCATTGCGCTCAAGCCAGGGGGGGAGAGCAGGGTGATTTCGAATTCCGGACCGCAGACCTTCAGGTTCAATGGCAGGCGCGGCAGGTGGTTGCCGATTTCGAGGCGGCGCAGGCGAAATTGCAGGTGATGGCGCTCTTTCACCGTGGGTTCGAGCATCAACCCCGGCAAGGGGTGGAAGTCGGCGTCCAGCACCGTGACTTTATGGCTGGCGTTGACCTCGCCCACCACGTGCAGGCGCTCATCCAGGGCAAAGGCCCCCAGGTAGTTGCTGTGGTCCGACTCATCATTCTTTTGCAGCTGGATCTGGTTGACCACTTTCACCTTGGTGCCGGCCGGCACGTCCTGGGTGATCACGCAGGACGGGCTGATGAACACGTTGTCGCCAATCAGCACATAGCCCAGCACACGTGCGCCGGAACCGACCTCGACGTTATTGCCCAGGCGCGGGTGGCGCTTGCCATCCGGGTTGTTGGCAATGCCGCGCGCGCCGAGGGTGACGCCGCAGAGGATGTAGCAGTCGTTGCCGATCTCGCAGGTTTCGCCGATGACCGTGCCATAGCCGTGGTCCAGCACGAAGCGTCGGCCGATACGGGCTGCCGGGTGGATTTCGGCGCCAGAAAGCACCTTGCCCTGGTTGCTCAGCTTGAGGGCAATGCGCGAATACACGCCGTTGGTCTGGTCGGGGAAGCTCCACACCAGGTGTGCCAGGCGGTAGAACAGCACGGCCTTGAACGAGGCATAGGATTCCAGGATCAACTCGCCACGCCCACGCGAAGCCGGATCGCGGTAGGCGTAGGCGATCAGGTCCTCGGCCACGGCCTGGGCGGCGTTCTGGATCAGCGGGGCCAGGTGCGGTTCCAGCTGCTTCATCTGCGCCGGCGTCAGGGTTTTGATGAGGTGGGTGAGCAACTCATCGTGCAGCTGTTGCATGTCGATAAAGCCCCCCATGGAGGCACCCCCGCATTCTGAATGGTGGGAAAACCGGTTATTCGAAACTGGGCAGGTAACTGTCGGCATTGTCGTAGACCATGGTCAGCACCACCGTTTCGGGTGGCAGTTCGGGCGCCAGCTGGGCGATGGCCACCATGTTGGCGGCCGAAGACAACCCCAGGCTGATGGCGTCGGTGCGCATGATGCGTTTCATCATGTCGATGCACGCCTGGCGCGACACCTTGAGCATGCCGTCCAGCACATCCACATTGAGAATGCTCGGGATCAGGCCGATCGACAGGCCCTGGATGTGGTGCGGTGCGTGCCTGTTTTTCAGTAGGTCGCATTCCTCTGGCTCCACACCCATGACGCGCAACGCCGGCCAGGCCGCCTTGAGGGTTTCGCCGATGCCGGTGATATGGCCCCCGGTGCCGATGCCGCTGACGAAGTAGTCCACGCGCTGTTCGCCGAATGCACGGAGGATCTCCGGCGCGGTGGTGTCGCGGTGGGTCTGGGGGTTGGCGCCGTTGCGCTGCTGGTTGAGCATCACGTAGCTGGGGTTTTCCAGCTGCAGCTCCATGCATTTTTCGCCGTGGGAGTTGTTGCCCAGGCGGCTGTCCGACAGCACCACCTTGGCCCCGTACAGGCGCAGCAGTTTCTGTTTTTCGGGGCTGTAGTTGTCGGGAATCACCAGCACCACTTTGTAGCCCAGCACGTTGCCGGCCATCACCAGGCCGATGCCGGTGTTGCCGCCGCTGGGTTCGATGATGGTCTGCCCCGAATCGCGGATCAGCACGCCGCGGCGCTCGGCGTCGAGGATCATGCCCAGGGCGATGCGTGCCTTGTGGCTGCCGCCCGGGTTGAGGGATTCGAGCTTGGCGTAGACCTCGATACCGAGGTCTTCGGAAAACTGCGCCAGGCGCACGATCGGCGTGTGGCCGATCACGTCGAGAATGGAGTTATGCAACATTGCTCAGCCCCCGGGTCAGTACAACGGCATGTCGGGTTCGACGTCGCGCACCCAGTGTTTCATGCCGCCCTGCAAGACCTTGGTGTTGGCGAAGCCGGCCGCCAGCAAGGTGCTTGCGGCTTGCTCGGCGCGGGTTCCGGCGTAGCAGATCAGGTAGTGGGTGTTGTCGCGGCTGAGGCTGTCGAGTTGCCCATCCAGTTCAGCCAGCGGGATGTGCAGCACCCCTGGCAGTTTGCACACCTCCAGTTCGCTGGCGTCGCGTACATCCACCAGCACGTCGGCGCTGCGCGGGTGTTCGAGCAGTTGCTTGAGCACGCGGGGCTGGATGTAGCGTTCTTCGGCCAGGGACGGTTGGGGTGGCACGGCGTCGGCGCACACCGACGGTGTGAGCGGTTCGGCGTGGCGCAGCTCCGAGCAGCAAGGGCAGTCGGCGCGGCGCTTGAAGCGGATTTCGCTGAACTTCATCGCCAATGCATCGAAACGCATCAGGCGGCCTGACAACGGCTCGCCGATGCCGATCAGCAACTTGATCGCCTCGGTGGCCTGGATCATCCCAACCACGCCGGGCAGCACGCCGATCACGCCACCGGCGCTGCAATTGGGCGCCAGTTCGGCGGGAGGTGCCGAGGGAAACAGGCAGCGATAGCAGGGCCCGCCTTTGTAGTTGAGCACGCTGATCTGCCCGTCGAAGCGGTAGATGGCGCCGTACACCAAGGGTTTGCCGAGCTGTACGCAGGCGTCGTTGACGAGATAGCGGGTATCGAAATTATCGGTGCCGTCGATCACCAGGTCGTAGGCGCCGACCAGCGCCAGGGCGTTGTCGGCATCCAGGGCGGTGTTGTGGGCGTTGATCTGGATATGGCGGTTGAGGTCCTGCAGGCGCTGCTTGGCGGACTCGACCTTGGGCAGGCCCAGGGTGCTGTTGCCATGGACGATCTGGCGTTGCAGGTTGCTGCTTTCCACCACGTCGAAGTCCACCAGGCCCAGGGTGCCGACGCCCGCTGCCGCCAGGTACAGGCTGATGGGCGAGCCCAGGCCGCCGGTGCCGATGATCAAGACCTTGGCTTTCTTGAGGTTCAGCTGACCTTCGCGGCCGACGCCGGGCAGGGTGATGTGGCGTACATAGCGCTGTATCTCTTCGTTGCTCAAACCGTCAACGTCCATGCCGCCCGAGGTGGCGAGCAACACTTCGATCCGGGCTTTTTCCGGCAGTGTGTCGTCGGCGCCGATCAACTCTTCCTCGGCGGTGAACAGGAAGTGTTCCTTGAGCTGGTTGTTCTTCTCGTGGAACAGGTGCGGGCGTAACTGAGGGTGACTGCTGCAGAGGTTTTCAATGACTTCGCGCAATGTCGATCCGGTGCCCTCGAGGGTCGATTCCGGCAGCTTGGCCACGCGAACCAGAATGTCGGGGAAAGAGACAGCGTTCATGGACAACTCCGTGTGCAGGTCGTTGAAAGGGTTGACGGCGAAATGCGTGCCGTCCCAGGCAAACAGCTTTGAGCCCAGGGCCTGGCCCTGGCGAACGTCCACCACCAGATAGCTGACGGGGTAGATCGGTTCGCCCATGAACAGGGCCTTGTCCTGGTCTTCATCGCTGAAATAGGCGCCGACATCCGGGTGCGAGTGGTAGATCACCACCACCGGGTTGTCGCTGCGAAACGCCTTGTTCATCAGCAGGGTGTCGGCCACCGAAAACGTGTAACCGTTGGCCGCGCTGCGCGGGTACATCTCAGGGTTCTTGCGGTGAAGCTCATTCTGGATATTGCTGCCCAGGTACACGCTGCCGTCGGCGAAAATGAAGCCGCAGCACTCCTCGGGGTAGCTGCGGTTGGCGTGGGCGTAGATCTGTTCAAGGGCTTTTGGGCGGAGGACGTCCATGTTTCTCTCGCGTGGTGGTGAGGGGGTCAAGGTTTCTTGGCCAGGAGCTTTTCAATCGGCAACTTGGTGATCGCAAAGCCGGCCAGCAGGATGGCCGAGTACAGCATCAGGTCGCGGGAAATCGCCACGCCTTCGTACCAGGCGCCGATGATCACCGCGAACACCGGGAAGATGATGAACACGAACGACAGGATGATCGGGCTCAGGCGCTTGAGCAGCATGAAGTACACGATGAACCCGCCGACCGACGCCACCAGCCCCAGGTAGAACAATGCACTCCAGGAGCGCAGGGTGATGGCATCGAAGGCCGGGGTTTCGAACCACAGGCCGGCCACGAACAGCATCAGCCCGGCGATGCCGATGGGCAGGGTGTTGTAGGTGATCACGCTGATGGCGCTGCCTTTCTGCTTGGTGATGACGTAGCACAGCGCATGCATGATCGCGGCGGTCAGGATCGCCAGTACCCCGAAGAACTCGGCGTGGTCCAGGTGCAGGCCCTGGCTCTTGATGATCATGTAGAGGCTGCCGAAACCGATGCCGATGCCGACGACCTGGGAGAAGTAGATGCGCTCGCGCAGGAACAGCGCCGAGAAAATCAGGATGAACACCGGCATGCAGCTGAACAGTAGGGCGGTGAGGCCGGACGAGACATGCATTTCGCCGTAGTTGAGCAGGTAATAGGGAACGCTGAAGTAGGACAGGGTCACGAACACGAAGAACCAGCGGCTCTCACGGGGAAACAGGATCGGCTCGCGGCGCACCAGGGCAAAACACAGGAACAGTGGGAAGGCGATGAGAAAGCGCAAGCCTGCGGACGTCAGGGGTGGCACGCTCTCGACGGCGATCTTGATGCCCAGCCAGGTGGTGCCCCAGCTCAGGCACACGATGAGAAACATCACGCTGGTCACGAGGCCTGCCAGCCACTGTTTCCGCGAATTTGTTTTTGTTGTGTTTTCGAGAACGGCGGACATTGGCATCGTTTATTGCTTCCCTGAGCCGGAATTGAACTCTATATTGAGCTTGTAATGAGTTGTAAAATTCGGCGATTGAACCCGTAAAAGCACACTATTAGGGCGAAAGATGGCTGTCAAAACAAATATTGACATGGTGTCAATTATGCGTGAGGGGTTGTCCAACGGGCAGGGCGTGAAGTACAAGCGCCTGTCCGATGTCATGGAACGGGGCATCCTCGAGGGCTTGATTGAACCGGGAAGAAAACTGCCGCCCCATAGGGTGCTTTCCGACAATCTGGGTGTGACGATCGGCACCATCAGCCGGGCCTACGGCGAGCTGGAACGCCTGGGGTTGGTGGTGGCGCGGGTGGGTGACGGCACATTCGTGCGCAAGCGTGGGATGGAGCGCCAGCGCGACGAAGGCTTTCGCAATTTCAGCGAGGAGCCGCGCCAATACTTCGACATGAGCCGCAACATGCATATCCCGGGGCAGGAAACGGTGTTCCTGGCCCAGAGCTTCCAAACCCTGTCGACCAACGCCAAGTTCCTCCAGGACATCAGCGCCTACACCCCGGACGCCGGTTTGCCGCGTTACCGTGAAGCGGGGGCACAGTGGCTGGTGCAGCGCGATTTTCACCCGATTCCGGAGCAGGTCATCTGCGTCAATGGCGGCCAGCACGGCTTGTTGTGCGCCATGATGGCGTTGTTGCGGGCGGGCGATACGGTGGTCACCGAACAGCTGACTTATCCCGGGTTGATCACCGCTGCGCGCATGCTCGGCGTGCGGCTGATCGGCCTGGAGATGGACGAAGAGGGCGTGCTGCCGAGTGCTCTGGATGAAGTCTGTCGCAATCACCGGGTGTCGGCGCTGTACTGTACGCCGACCATCCAGAACCCGACCACGGCGGTGCTCTCGATCCCGCGCCGGGAAGCCTTGGCCAAGGTCTGCCGTGAGCACAACCTGCTGATCCTGGAGGACGAAGCCCACGGCGTACTGGTGGAAGATCGCCCGCCACCCCTGAGTTTTTTCGCCCCCGAACGTACGATTCTGATCAGCAGTTTGAGCAAGGCGGTGTCAGCCGGGTTACGCGTGGGGTACGTGCATGCGCCGCCGGCGTTGGTCAGCCGTATCTCGGCAGCGCTGCGCTCGACGTGCTGGATGGCCACCCCGGTGACCCTTGAACTGGCCACCCAGTGGATCGAAAACGGCACGGCGGAATACCTGCTGCGCCAGCAGATCAATGAGATCAGCCGACGCAAGGCGTTGGTGAAAGACCTGTTGAACGGCCTGCAATACCGCACCCACCTCAACAGCCCGCACTTCTGGATTGAAGTGCCGGAGCCCTGGCGCGCGTCGGAAATCGAGGCGGAGCTCAAGCAGAATAATTACTTGATCGCCACCGCCGAGGCGTTTGCCGTGGGGCAGACGGCGGTGCCGCAGTTTATTCGGGCGAGTATCTGCAATACGTCGGGGGATGATCAGCTGTTGCGGGCGGGGTTTGATGCGTTGGCTACTGCGCTGGGGCAGGGGGGAGGGCGGTTTCACCTGTAATCGGCAGGCTCACCGCGTTATCGTT
>NZ_JACARO010000078.1 GCF_013386585.1 Pseudomonas sp. P7548
AGCCCGCTCACTACAAAGCCTGGCCGCCCTTTGGTTCCTTAACTGACCATTGAGTTGGGTGATGCCCGCATTATCAGGACAAGAAACCACCGTCCACATTCAGCGACACGCCCGTGGTGTAGCTGGACGCATCACTGGCCAGGAACAACACCGCGCCGGCCATTTCGCTGGGGTCGGCCACACGCTTGAGGGGAATCTGCGCCAGGGCCATCTTCAGGATCGAGTCGTTCTTAACCAGTGCCGAGGCGAACTTGGTGTCGGTCAGGCCCGGCAGCAGGGCATTGCAACGAATGCCGAACGCCGCGCACTCCTTGGCGAACACCTTGGTCATGTTGATCACCGCGGCCTTGGTCACCGAGTAAATGCCCTGGAACACGCCTGGTGAGATCCCGTTGATCGACGCCACGTTGATGATGCTGCCGCCGCCGTTCTCGCGCATCAGTTTGCCGGCTTCCACCGACATGAAGAAGTAGCCGCGAATGTTCACGTCAACGGTCTTCTGGAACGCACCGAGGTCGGTGTCCAGCACGTTGCAGAACTGTGGGTTGGTGGCCGCATTGTTGACCAGGATATCCAGGCGCCCGAATTGCTCGCGGATACCGGCGAACACCTGGGTGATCTGTTCCATTTCACCGATGTGGCAGGCCACGGCGGTGGCTTTGCCGCCGTCGGCGATGATCGCATCGGCCACATGCTGGCAGCCTTCGAGCTTGCGGCTGGACACGATCACATGGGCGCCTTGCTGGGCCAGCAATTTAGCGATGGCTTCACCGATGCCACGGCTGGCGCCGGAAACGAAAGCGATCTTGCCGTCGAGGTCGAACAGGTGGGTCTTGGACATAGCGGTTCCTTAAAGGGACGATTTGCTGATGACGTTCAGGCTCATCTGCTCCAGCAGCGTGTTCATGTGAATGAACTGCGCAAAGCGTTTGTCCTGGGTCTGGCCATGGAAGAAGCGGTAGTAGATCTGCTGCACGATGCCGGCCAGGCGGAACAGGCCGTAGGTGTAGTAGAAGTCGAAATTGTCGATCTGGATGCCCGAGCGCTCGGCGTAATAGTCGACGAACTGGCGACGGGTGAGCATGCCGGGCGCGTTGCTTGGCTGGCGGCGCATCAGTTGCACCGGCGCCGGGTCTGCCGCTTCGATCCAGTAGGCGAGGGTGTTGCCCAGGTCCATCAGCGGATCGCCGAGGGTGGTCAGCTCCCAATCGAGTACGCCGATGATCTGCATCGGGTTGTGCGGGTCGAGGATCACGTTATCGAAGCGGTAGTCGTTGTGCACGATGCTGGAGGTCGGGTGGTCGGCCGGCATCTTGTCGTTGAGCCAGGCGCGTACGGCTTCCCAGCGCGGCGCATCGGGGGTCAGGGCTTTCTCGTAGCGGTCGCTCCAGCCACGGATCTGACGTTCCACGTAGCCTTCCGGCTTGCCCAGGTCGGCCAGGCCGCAGGCGGTGTAATTCACCTGGTGCAATTCCACGAACTTGTCGATGAAGCTTTTGCACAGGGCCTCGGTCTTGGCCGCATCCAGGCCCAGTTCGGCCGGCAGGTCGGAACGCAAAATGATGCCGTTGACCCGCTCCATCACATAGAACTCGGCGCCGATCACCGACTCATCGGTGCAATGCACGTAGGCTTTGGGGCAATACGGGAAGCCGTCCTTGAGCTGATTGAGAATGCGGTACTCGCGGCCCATGTCGTGGGCTGACTTGGCCTTGTGGCCAAAGGGCGGGCGGCGCAGCACGAATTCCTGGCCCGGGTATTCCAGCAGGTAGGTCAGGTTCGACGCGCCGCCGGGGAACTGGCTGATTTTGGGCGTGCCGCTCAGGCCCGGGATATGGGCCTTGAGGTAGGGATCGATCAGGCTGGCATCAAGTTCTTCGCCTGGGCGAATCTGGGTCGATTGGTCGTTAAGCGCCATGCTTATCCCTTCTGCTTATTCTAAAGGCCTCGGACTATTTCCTAATCTAATGCGCGCAGCCGCCAGGCGACAAGGTCGGGGCGGCTTAATAGGTTAGCGTGTTGGATGATGATCAGCGTGCCTGATCGGTCATTTAGTGGGCGGGGGCAGGGCGACCGGCGTGAGCACCGGGCGGCCGGCGAAGTATTCCACCAGGTTGTCGGCGACGCGCTGCACGGTGTCATGGGCCGCTTCCGGCGACAGGCCGGCGACGTGGGAGGTGAGCACGGTATTGCTCAGCTTCTTGAGCGCGTCGGGCACCTTGGGCTCATCGTCGAACACGTCCAGTGCGGCGCCGCCGATCCGGCGCTGCTCCAGTGCCGCCACCAGGTCGGCGGTGACCACCACACTGCCACGGCCGATGTTCACCAGGTAGCCGTTGGGCCCCAAGGCGTCGAGGGCGTGGCGATCGATCAGGTGACGGGTGCTTGCACCCCCGGGGGTGGCCAGGATCAGGAAGTCCGAGGTGCGCGCCAGTTCCACGGCGGTTGCGCAATAGGTGTAGTCCACGTCATCGCGAGGCTGGCGGTTGTGATAACTCACCTCCATGCCGAACCCGAGGGAGGCGCGCTTGGCGATTTCCATGCCTACCGCACCCAGACCGAGGATGCCCAGTTGCTTGCCGCCCAAGGAAGGGCGCATCACCTTGGGCCATTCGCTGCGGCGCACGGCGGCGTCTGTCTGAGGGATACCGCGCACCAGCGACAGCAGCAGCGCCATGGCGTGATCGGCCACCGACGGCGCGTTCACCCCGGCGCCGTTGGTCACGACAATCCCACGGTTGCTCGCGGCTTGCAGGTCCACGTGCTCATAACCGGCGCCGATCACGCAGATGATCTCCAGCAACGGCAAGGCGGCGATTTCCTCGGCATACAACCCCAGTGGGCCGCGGGTCAGCACCGCCTTGATCTGCCCACCATGGGTCTTGATCGCCTGGGCGCGTTCGGCAGGCGTCGGCGCCAGAATCACATGAAAGTCATTGCTCTCGATGATTTGCAGGTATTCGTTGATGGTTTCAACCAGGACCAGAACGGTGGTGGACATCGGAAGGCTCTTCCTGAAGGGTTTGAGAGGGGCAGTATGCGTGATTTGTAAGACGGAGCGTTTTGTTGGGATAGAAAATTTTCTTCTTTCGTAAGGCCTGTCTGAATTTCAAAACCGTCCGTCCAGGGTGGGTGTACTGAGCCAGACTTTGTCGACTTTCCCACCAGCAGAGACGACATGGATGCTTGTTCCTGCGACACCCGAAGAGATCGAATGGGCGCCATACGGTTACAAACACGGCCCCTCAACGCTTGTCCCCTGGAGAACGGTCATCGCCAGCACAGTGGTCGGCCCGGCCAAATACCGGCCCGGCGTCAAACCCTGGAACGTGATGGAATGCCAGCATTGCATCGGAGCCAGTCATGGAAAACTCAGCCGCTGGGTGCGAGTAGAGCTCAGTGCAGGTGCCATTCATGGCCACCTGATTTCTGAACAGGAATTCATGAGGTTAACAAATTGATCGCGTTCAACTTTAGCGGTGGCACAGTCACCCATGACGATCTGTCACTGCTGCAGGACATTGCGGTGGCAAAACAAACCGACTTGCTGAAAGAAGATATGCTCCAGGTGGAGTTTGCCGGTGGGCTACTTCTGGATGTGGGTTGGTACCCTGAGTTTGATGCTTCGGGTGGTTTCCGGATAAATGTCATCAAGAATTTCGACTGGGATCGTCCGGTCGTGGCATTGACGGCACACGAAACCGCAGAGCTTGTAGAACAACTGAACGTAGCGCAGGACGCCATCAATGGCGAACTGCGCAAGACCTCGGCTTTTTAGTCGGCGGTAGCCACGGCCGAACGCCAGACATCCACCGCTTTGACCTGCTTCACAAATGCTCCCGCCAGCGTCGCATTGTGATGGTCGATGATCGCCTTCGCGGACAGTGCCGGGGTGTCCATGCAGGTATGGCCATCCTCCGGCAACACCACCGAAAACCCCAGCTCAACCGCCACCCGGCACGTGGTGTCGACACAGAACTGCGTTTTCATCCCCACGATCACCAACTCATCGACGTTTGCTGCCGCCAGGCGCTCCGCCAGGTCGGTGCCCAGGAAGCAGCTGGGGCGGGTTTTGTTGAACAGATAATCCCGTGCTTCATCGACCTCAAGGCCAGGCCACAGCTGCCAGAACGGGCTGCCCGCTTCGATGGGCGAGCCGGCCGGGCCGGTGTGGCGGGCGACGAAGATCGGTGCGTGGGCGGCGCGGGCGCGCTGAGTCAGCAGGTTGATGGTGTCGAGTACGCGCGCTCGTTCGAAGGGTTTTTGCGGGCCGTCGTACAGGCCGACTTGCATGTCAATGATCAGCAGGGCATTAGCCATGGTGGTGCTCCTTGTGGGTGCCAGGTGACGGAGCAATAAAAAGGCCCCGTCCATTGCTGGCGGGGCCTTGGGGTGATTCCGGGGTGTGTCTAGTTCACGCACCCACGGTCACCGCACGACCCGCCATAAGCGGTCGTGGTGGTGGTACGGGTGAGGAACAGCTGGATAAGGTTCATGGCCTGATCATGCGGTGGCGGGTAAGTGGCTGTCAACGCAAGTGTCTGTTTTCTTCTCGGGCAAAAGCGTGTTTCGGGCAGCGTCGAGGAACTCTTCTGATAAGCCGCTGCCCCGAGTCGCGCGGGCGAGCACCAAGGCGCCGATCATCATCGCGTAGTCAGCCAGCATGGCCTGGCGACTGTCATCCCGCAGTTGCTCGAAGACGTCCAGCGACTGTTCGACGCCGTTGATGAAGCTGTGCTGCAAGGCGGTGTCGGCAGGTTCATGGCACATGTCCGGGGTGAAGGCCGAGATCGGGCAGCCGTCCCCCGGGTTGTCGCGGTGGTGGGTCGAGAAATACGTGCGCAGGATCGCTTCGCGGGCCGACTGCGTGTCGGCGCTGGCGCTGATCTTTTCTTGCCAGCCGAGGTTTGATTGTTCAAATGCTTTTTGGCACGCCTCGGTGGCCAGGGCTTCCTTGGAGGCAAAGTGCCCGTAAAAACCACCGTGGGTCAGGCCGGCGGCGGCCATCACGTCCGACAGGCTGATGCCATGCAACCCGCGTTCACGGAACAGGCGCGTGGCGGCCTCGACGATGATTTCGCGGTTGAGTTCGGCTTGTTTGCGGGAGACGCGGGGCATGGCGAGGTTCTCGGGATAAAGGCGGGCACTGCGCTAAAAAGTACAGGAATGCCCGGCAATCTAAAATAGATTTGTTGGGGAATGTATTCCCGCAGCGGCGCTGGAGCCGGCGTAAACTGGCGCTTTTAGCCACCCTTGAGCGTCTGCACCGCCTAACCGTTCCTCAGCTAAGTCTTTGCTTATTCAGGAGAATCCCGGACAATCGCGCCCCTGTTATGGTCGGGGCGCTGCCTGTCAGGTTTTTCTGACTCGTCCCGGCTATGGAAATGCGGAGATCCGACCGGATGAATGATCAGGCCAATAGCGTCGACCAACGTTATGAGACGACACCTGCAACCCTCACAAGCTGGAGCCGCCAGGACACCACCTGGATGCTTGGCCTGTTCGGCACCGCCATTGGCGCCGGTACTTTGTTCTTGCCCATCAACGCCGGCCTGGGGGGCTTCTGGCCGCTGCTGATCCTGGCGGTGCTGGCGTTCCCGATGACGTTCTTTGCCCACCGTGGCCTGACCCGTTTCGTCCTGTCCGGCCGTGAAGGCTCCGACATCACTGACGTGGTCGAAGAGCACTTCGGCATCAAGGCCGGCGCGTTGATCACCCTGCTGTACTTCTTTGCGATCTTCCCGATCCTGTTGATCTACAGCGTCGCACTGACCAATACCGTCAGCAGCTTCATGGAGCATCAACTGCACATCATGCCGCCGCCCCGGGCGATCCTGGCGTTTGTGCTGATCCTCGGCCTGTTGGCCGTGGTACGTTGCGGCGAGCAAGTGATCGTCAAGGCCATGAGCCTGATGGTGTATCCGTTTATCGTGGCCTTGCTGTTCCTGGCCGTGTACCTGATCCCCCACTGGACCGGCGGCATCCTCAGCACTGCAAGTGAAGTGCCGGCCCCCTCGGCGCTGCTCAACACCCTGTGGCTGGCCATCCCGGTGATGGTGTTCTCGTTCAACCACTCGCCGATCATCTCGGCGTTCGCGGTGGACCAGAAGCGCCAGTACGGCGCCCACGCCGATGAGCGCAGCTCGCAGATCCTGTCCCGCGCCCATCTATTGATGGTCGTAATGGTGCTGTTCTTCGTGTTCAGCTGCGTGCTGACCCTGTCGCCGGCGCAGTTGGCCGAAGCGAAAGCGCAGAACCTGTCGATCCTGTCCTACCTGGCCAACCACTTCGACAACCCGACCATCGCCTTTGCCGCGCCATTGATCGCGTTCGTGGCGATTGCCAAGTCGTTCCTGGGCCACTACATCGGCGCCAGCGAAGGCCTCAAGGGCCTGGTGGTCAAGACGGGGCGCCGCCCGGCACCCAAGGCGCTGGACCGCATGACCGCAGCCTTCATGCTGGTGGTGTGCTGGATTGTCGCCACGCTTAACCCGAGCATTCTCGGCATGATCGAGACCCTGGGCGGTCCTGTTATCGCGTCGATTCTGTTCCTGATGCCGATGTATGCCATCCGTAAGGTACCGGCCATGGCCAAGTACCGTGGGCAGGCGTCCAACGTGTTTGTCACGGCCGTTGGCTTGGTGGCGATCACCGCGCTGATTTATTCGCTGCTGTCCTGATTCCAGGCGGCAACGACACAGGCCGATTCGCGCATACCGCGAATCGGCCTTTTTTGTGCGCGCAGCACGGGGGCAATCGATTCAAACGGTGGGGGCGGCGGTGCGACGATTCGACTGGCTCGCGAAGGCGGCCTGTCAGGCGATTTAGTGTTATTGGATGTACACGGTCCTAATGTGTGGGCTTGCCTGCGATGGCGGCCACTCAACCAACCCACCCCTACCTGACACCCCACATTCCAACTGTGGGAGCGGGCTTGCTCGCGAAGGCGGCCTATCAGGCGATTTAGTGTTATTGGATGTACACGGTTCTAATGTGTGGGCTTGCCTGCGATGGCGGCCACTCAACCAACCCACCCCTACCTGACACCCCACATTCCAACTGTGGGAGCGGGCTTGCTCGCGAAGGCGGCCTATCAGGCGATTTAGTGTTATTGGATGTACACGGTTCTAATGTGGGAGCTGGCTTGCCTGCGATGACTGTGGGCTGGACGCTATAGATTTTTGGTCGGAGTACATATCCGTTGCTGCGGTCACGGCGGCTTAGGGTTCCGCCCTTACGGCGGGTCACTTTCGAACAGCGCGAAAGTAACCAAAGCGCTCTTGCCCCACCACTCGGTTTCTCGCCTAGGCTCGACATGCCCGAACGAAGGCTTGAATCCGTGGGCCGCCGTCATGGGCCATCCCTGGCCCAGGAAGGCTAACCCGGCGTCCTGCCGGGTTACCCACGGATTCAAGCCTGCGTTCGGCCAGCGTGGTTAACGGGGCGCCTCAGATCCAGATCAAGATCAAGATCAAGATCAAAAGCCAAAGCCAAAGCCAAAGCCAAAGCCAAAGCCAAAGCCAATGGCTGGGGCCGGAGTGTCTATAGATACCTGCGTTGCAATGAGGGCTAAGCTTGTCGGCTTACAGGTTCCTTTTTGGAGTTGTCCATGGCTCGGCCCCGCCCGCAACTGGTCACCGGCAAGCTGGAAAAGCTGCACCCCACGCAACTCACTGTCGGCCTGGCTGAGGTCGCCGCCAAGCGCGAAGCCTGGACCAAGCTCAAGCGCAAGGAGCGCGCCGCTGCGCTGGATAAACACTGGTTCCCCTGCGTGTTGGGGCCGGACGAGCGTTTTTACATCACCGATCACCACCACTTTGGCCTGGCCCTGCTGTTGGAAGAGGTCAAGAGCGTGTCGTTGCTGATGCTCAAGGACTTGTCGTTCGTCGAGCGCAGCACGTTCTGGAATGTCATGGCGTTCAACCAGTGGGTTCACCCTTATGATGCCCGGGGGCTGCGTCGTTCCTACGAGGCTATCCCCCGAAAGATTACCGACTTGCAGGATGATCCCTATCGCAGCCTGGCGGGCCTGCTGCGTACGGCGGGCGGTTACGCCAAGGACGCTACGCCGTTCAGCGAGTTTCTCTGGGCTGATTTTTTCCGCTCCCGTATCGGTAGCGATGTGGTCAGCCAGCCGAGTGCCAAGGTGTTGGCCAAGGCTATGGTCCTGGCGCGCAGCCAGGAAGCACGTTATTTGCCGGGATGGGTAGGGCCGATTGAAAACTGAAACCAATGCCCCTGTTGTTGCATCACCCAGCCGTATCCAGGACCTGCTTGCCGGGTTGTCCATTGCCGGGTTGTTGCTGCCCGAAGCGGTGGCGTATTCCAGCATCGCCGCATTGCCACCCCAGGCTGGGGTGATTGCCCTGTTTGCAGGGCTGCTGTGTTACGGCCTGTTCGGCACCAGTCGCTTTGCGATTGTTTCGGCCACCTCGTCTTCGGCGGCGGTATTGGCGGCGGCTACGGCCAGCCTGGCCGGTGGTGATCCGGCGTTGAGGCTGTCCCTGGCGTTCGGCCTGGTGCTGATCACTGCGGTGCTGTTCCTGCTGGCGGGGTTGTTCAAGCTGGGGGGTGTGACGTCGTTCATCGCCAAACCGGTGTTGCGCGGCTTTGCCTTCGGATTGGCGCTGACCATCATCCTCAAGCAGTTGGCCAGCGTGGTCGGCGTGCACCTGACCGACAACAACCTGATCCGCTTCCTGCCGCAATTGCTCGAGCAGTTGCCTCGCTGGAACTGGCCGGCCGCGACGGTGGCCGGGGTGGCGTTGCTGGTGCTGTGGGTGTGTGCGCGGATTCCTCGCTTGCCGGGCGGGCTGTTGGTGGTGCTGCTGGGCATCGTTGCCGGGCAATACCTGGACCTGCAGGCCCACGGCGTTGCCCTGATCGGTTTGATCGATCTGCGCCTGGCGTTGGGGCACTTCCCGGATTTGCCGTTCGCCGACTGGCTGCGGTTGGGCGAACTGGCGTTTGCCTTGGTGATGATCCTGTATGCAGAGTCGTACGGCTCCATCAGCTCGTTTGCGCTTAAACACGGCGATCATGTGTCATCCAACCGCGACCTGCTGGCCTTGGGCGCGGCCAACCTGGTATCCGGGTTGTTCCACGGCATGCCGGCCGGTGCCGGGTATTCGGCCACCTCGGCCAATGAAGCGGCGGGGGCCAGCTCGCGTCTGTCGGGCATTGTCGCGGCCTTGGTGGTGCTGATGATCGTGCTGACCGTGCTGCCGTATGTGGCGCTGACCCCGGAGCCTGTGCTGGCGGCCATCGTCGTGTATGCCTTGGCGCGGGGCTTGAGTCTGCAACCCCTGGGGCGTTATTTCCTGTGGCGGCGCGACCGTTTGCTGGTGGTCTGTGCTGTGGCGGCGGTGCTGGTGTTGGGCGTGCTGGATGGTTTGCTGCTGGCGGTAGCGATCAGCGTGGTGTTGATGCTGCGTCAGATGTCGTCGGCCGACATACAAGTGCTGGGCCGCCTGGGCGATAGCCATGACTTTGTCGACTGCCAGCACCACGCCGATGCGGTGGCAGTGCCCGGTGTGTTGATCGTGCGGCCCAGCGAGGCGCTGTTCTTCGCCAATGCTGAACGTATCCTCGGCGCCGCCTTGCGCTTGATGCGCCAGTCGCCGGTGGACGCAGTGGTGTTGAGCCTGGAAGAGTCGCCGGACCTGGATGGCACCAGTATTGAAGCTCTGGCGGCGTTCTTTGCCCAGGTGCGCGGGGAGGGCAAGCGCCTGGTGCTGGCGCGTGTGCGGCATCCGGCGATGGACGTGTTGCAGGCATTGCCTGAAGCGCAGGCGCCGCAGGTTCAGCTCTGCGCCCTGAGTGTCGATGGTGCCGTGCAACTGGCCAAATCCCAGGCATAAAAAAACGCCGCGTATCGTGGAATACGCGGCGTCCTTTTACGTCAACACACCTTAGGCTTGAATCACCGGGATGTTGGCGCTTGCTGCGATCTTACGGAACTCGGCGATCTGGTCGAAGTTCAGGTAGCGGTAGACGTCACTGGCCATGGTGTCCAGTTTCGCTGCGTAGCCCATGTACTCTTCGACGGTCGGCAGGCGACCCAGAGTGGAAGCAACAGCCGCCAGCTCAGCCGAGGCCAGGTAGACGTTCGCGCCGTCACCCAGGCGGTTCGGGAAGTTACGGGTGGAAGTCGACACAACGGTCGAGTTCGGCTCTACACGTGCCTGGTTACCCATGCACAGCGAGCAGCCCGGCATTTCCATGCGCGCGCCAGCCTTGCCGTAGATGCCGTAGTAGCCTTCTTCGGTCAGTTGGTGAGCGTCCATCTTGGTCGGCGGCGACAGCCACAGACGGGTTGGCAGCTGACCCTTGACCTGCTCCAGCAGCTTACCGGCAGCGCGGAAGTGACCGATGTTGGTCATGCACGAACCGATGAACACTTCGTCGATCTTCTCGCCTGCAACGCTCGACAGCAGACGGGCATCGTCCGGGTCGTTCGGTGCGCAGAGGATAGGCTCGTTGATTTCCGCCAGGTCGATCTCGATGATTTCGGCGTATTCCGCGTCGGCATCGGCTTCCATCAGCTCAGGGTTCTTGACCCAGGCTTCCATCGCTTGAGCACGACGTTCCAGGGTACGTGCATCGCCGTAGCCTTCACCGATCATCCAGCGCAGCAGGGTGATGTTGGAGTTCAGGTACTCGGTGATGGACTCTTTGGACAGCTTGATGGTGCAACCGGCAGCCGAACGTTCCGCCGAGGCGTCGGACAGTTCGAACGCTTGCTCCAGCGTCAGGTCGTTCAGGCCTTCGATCTCCAGGATGCGGCCGGAGAAGGCGTTCTTCTTGCCTTTCTTCTCTACGGTCAGCAGGCCCGACTGGATCGCGTAGTAAGGAATGGCATGAACCAGGTCACGCAGGGTGATGCCAGGTTTCATCTTGCCTTTGAAGCGCACCAGGATCGATTCCGGCATGTCCAGTGGCATCACGCCAGTGGCTGCGGCGAACGCGACCAGGCCAGAACCGGCCGGGAACGAGATGCCCATCGGGAAACGGGTGTGGGAGTCACCACCGGTACCCACGGTGTCCGGCAGCAGCATGCGGTTCAGCCAGCTGTGGATGATGCCGTCGCCTGGACGCAGCGATACACCGCCACGGGTCATGATGAAGTCAGGCAGGGTGTGGTGGGTGGTCACGTCGATCGGCTTTGGATAGGCCGCGGTGTGGCAGAAGGACTGCATCACCAGGTCGGTCGAGAAGCCCAGGCACGCCAAGTCTTTCAGTTCGTCACGGGTCATCGGACCGGTGGTGTCCTGGGAGCCCACGGTGGTCATCTTCGGCTCGCAGTAGGTGCCAGGACGAACGCCTTTGCCTTCCGGCAGGCCGCACGCCTTGCCCACCATTTTCTGTGCCAGGGTGTAGCCCTTGCCAGTGTCGACAGGTGCTTCAGGCAGCTTGAACAGGTCGGTTGGGCCCAGGCCCAGTTCGGCACGTGCCTTGTCGGTCAGGCCGCGACCGATGATCAGCGGGATACGGCCGCCGGCACGGACTTCGTCCAACAGCACCGGGGTCTTCATTTCGAAGGTGGTGATGACTTCGTCGGTGCCGTGTTTGCAGACTTTGCCAGCATGCGGGTACAGGTCGATCACGTCGCCCATGTTCATGTTGGTAACGTCGAATTCGATTGGCAGTGCGCCGGCATCTTCCATGGTGTTGTAGAAGATTGGAGCGATCTTGCTGCCGAAGCAGAAGCCGCCGGCGCGCTTGTTCGGCACGTATGGCACGTCGTCGCCGAAGAACCACAGCACGGAGTTGGTGGCCGATTTACGCGACGAACCGGTACCGACCACGTCGCCCACGTAGGCGATCGGGAAGCCTTGGCCGCGCATTTCTTCGATCTGCTTCATCGGGCCGGTCTTGCCTTGCTCGTCCGGCACGATGCCTTCGCGCGCCATTTTCAGCATGGCCAGGGCGTGCAGCGGGATGTCCGGGCGGGACCAGGCGTCAGGCGCAGGGGACAGGTCGTCGGTGTTGGTTTCGCCGGTGACCTTGAAGACGCGCAGGCTGATCTTGTCGGCCAGGGTAGGGCGGTTGCGGAACCACTCGCCGTCAGCCCAGGACTGGATCACAGCTTTGGCGTGTTCGTTGCCGTTACGGGCTTTTTCAGCCACGTCGTGGAACGCATCGAACATCAGCAGGGTGTGCTTGAGTTGGGCGGCGGCGACAGGAGCCAGGGTGGCGTCGTCCAGCAGCTCGACCAGGGTCACGATGTTGTAGCCGCCTTGCATGGTGCCAAGCAGTTCAACGGCGCGCTGTTTGCTGATCAGGGGGGAAGAGGCTTCGCCCTTGGCCAGGGCAGACAGGAAACCGGCCTTGACGTAGGCAGCTTCGTCAACACCTGGTGGAATGCGGTTGGTGATCAGGTCAACGAGGAATTCTTCTTCGCCAGCCGGAGGATTTTTCAGCAGCTCGACCAGGCCTGCGGTTTGTTCGGCGTTAAGCGGCTGGGGAACGATACCCAGTGCTGCACGCTCTTCGATATGTTTGCGGTAGGCTTCAAGCACAGTTATTACCCTCATCAGTGGTCCCACGGGACGCTCATCCAGAAATGAACGGCACGCATGCGCTCGGGGGCTTTTTGGGCCGCAAAGCCAGCGCTGCCGGCATTCCTCACAGAAGCTGCTTTCAAAGTTTTACGCCTGCAGAGCGGAGCTGATGAGGGTTGGCGCTGGCTATTTACCGCGTAAATAACCGTCGCCAACACCGCTCTGAAGGAACGACTGTGCTCGTGACGCTTTGAAAACAGCTTCCAATGGACTATTGGCGCCTTACAAGGCCGGATGATTCTACGGCAAAAAATTTCTAAAGGTAAGTTGCCTAACCAAGTTTGCGGGGTGATAGCCGTTAGACAAAGGGCTAACATGGCGCATTGTTTCGCTGATCGGCGTGTTGTTGCCCATGTCCAACCAAACCATCAAGACCCCCTGCGTCGGCCTGTGCTCCACGGTTTACGGCGATCTGGTGTGCCGTGGCTGCAAGCGCTTCCATCACGAGGTGATCCAGTGGAATGGCTATAACGAGGAAGAAAAACGAGCGGTCTGGCTGCGCCTGGAGCAACTGCTGGTGCAGGTGATGGCCGGCAAACTGGAGGTGTTCGACCCCAAGGCCCTGCGCGGGCAGTTGGAGCAACGCAAGATCCGCTTTGTGCCGCACCAGTCCGAGTACTGCTGGGCCTACCAGTTGATCGCCCGGGGCGCGCGGGTGATTTCCAACCTGGAGGCCTATGGCATGGTGCTATTGCCGGAGTTTCGCGGGTGGACGTTGCCGGATTTGCGCGATGCCATTGACCGGGAGTTTTTCATCCTCTCTGAAGCGCATTACCAGCGCTACATCGCCCCCGGGTTTCTCAAGGATGTATTTTCCACCTGACACCACACGAAACACCTGTGAGAGCTTCACGGTTTGAAAGGGCAGTGTCAGGGCTTGCTGGCCAGTTCTTCCAGATGATCCATCAACTCCTGCGGCTTGAGCACCAATACATCGCTTTCCAGCGTATCCAGCACGACCTCTGCAGTGTTGCCGATCAATGCCCCGGAAATACCCGTGCGGCCCACGGTGCCGATGATAGTGACCGCCGCCTGCAGCGTGTGGGCGAGATGCGGTATCAACACGTCCGCCGGCCCTTCCTCGATATGCAGATGTTTGTCATCCACATCGAACTCCGCCTGAAACGCCCTGCATTGCTCGCGATAACGCGCCTCGATGGTCTCCTTGAGCTGGAAGGTCGGGTCGGCCGCTGACAGCATCGGCGACGGGTGGGCGCTGATCACATGCAGCTGCGCCTTGGCCAAATGCGCGATGTCGAAACCGTGATCGATGATCGAATTATGCAGTGAGCGGTGTTCACCGTCGTTGTTGCCCACGTCGATGGCCGCCAGGATCACCCGGCCCGCCCACGGTGTGGCGGTCTTGACCAACAGCACCGCAGTCGGGCAATAACGCAGCAACTTCCAATCCGCAGGCGTCAGCAGGGCCTTTTTCAGCGCGCTGTCAGGGAAGTGCTGCTTGATCACCAGCCCGCAGCCCTCGGCCTGCTGCACATCGATGATGGTTTCATGCAGGCTGTCATTCCAGGCCTGCTCGGTGGTGACGCTGTAGCCGTCCTCCTGCAAACCGGCCTTGAGCAGGCTCAGCAGCGCCGAGTGCTCGTGTTTCTTGTCGCACACCAGTAAATGCAAGTGCGCGCCGGTGACCCCGGCGATCAGCTTGGCACGCTTGAGGGCCAGGCTTTCCGAATGCTCGGGCTCGATGACCACCAGGAGGCTGCGGATGGCTTGCATGGTCGGGAACTCCAGGAAGAGGGTGGGCGTGCAACAACTATAGTTGCTGCCACGCTGCCGTCATGTTGATGCACATCAAGGGCGGTGGCTGGTGGTCTGCGGCGTGGTCGGTATAATCGGCGCCCTTTTGTGATCCTTTTGCCCGTGAGCCCGATGAACCTGCCCGAAATCCACGAATTCCTCGGCTGCCGCACCCCCGACGCCTGGGTCCAGGCCGCACTGGCCGATCAGGAAACCCTGCTGATCGACCACAAGAACTGCGAATTCAAAGCGGCCAGCACCGCCCTGAGCCTGATTGCCAAGTACTACAGCCATGTCGACCTGATCAACATGATGTCGCGCCTGGCCCGGGAAGAACTGGTGCACCACGAACAAGTCATGCGGCTGATGAAAAAGCGCAAAATCGAGCTGCGCCAACTGAATGCCGGGCGTTATGCCTCGGGTTTGCGCAAAGTGGTGCGCACCCATGAACCGGTCAAATTGGTGGACACGCTGGTGGTAGGCGCGTTCATCGAAGCGCGCAGTTGCGAGCGTTTCGAAGCTCTGGTGCCGCATTTGGACGAAGAACTCGGCAAGTTCTACTTCGGCTTGCTGAAAAGCGAAGCCCGGCACTTCCAGGGCTACCTGAAACTGGCCTACCAGTACGGTGACGCCAAGGATGTCGCCCAAGTGATCGAGCGGGTGAGGGCGGCCGAGCAGGAGCTGATCGAGTCACCCGACGTCGAGTTCCGCTTTCACAGTGGCGTGCCAGCCTGACGCCACGGCCACGCCGATCAGCGCGGTGATTCCGGTCAGCAGCAGGATCACCGTCTGCGTGCCCAGGGGCGCCGCCAACACGGCAATCAGCAAACCGGCCAAGGGCTGGGCCAGGTTGTTGAACAGGGTGATCACGCCCACCGTCTTGCCAAAATCCTGCACCGGGATCACCCGCTGCCGGGTGCTGCGCATGTACACGTTGAACATCTTGTCGAAGCCGGTCACCAGCAGGAACCCCAGGGTGTAGGCCCAGAGATTGGGGCTGATCGCCATGATCAGCGCGCCCACGGCAATCATCGTATACGACAGGCCGCCCAGCACCTTCAGGGGCAATGTGGCGCGCGCCAGGTAAAACAGGATGGCGATGGTTACCCCGGCACCGGCCGCCTGCAGCACGGCATAGCCATCCTTGCCCGCGCCAAACTGGCCGGTGACCATCGCCGCCGAAGTCGCCAGGGTCACGCCGATGATCAGGTTCACGCCCACCGCCAGGGTGATCACGCGTTTCAACTCCGCCAGGTTGCGGATATGCCCCAGCGCCGTGCGCAGCGGCTGCAGCCAGATATCCCGATGCTGCACAAAGACTTGCAGGTTCACTGTGCTGTTGCGTTGCCACACGCGCATCGCCACGTCGGCCATCACAAACAACCCGGCCACCCCCAGTACCACGAGGTGCCAAGGCCACACCTCCAGCATCAGCGCCGCCACCAGCGGGCCCAGCACCAGCCCGCTCTGGTCGGCGATTTGCGAGTAGGACAGGGTCTTGGCATAGCTGTATTGGGAGAATACATGGGGCATCAGCACTTCTCGGGCCATGATGCCCTGGGTGGTCAACACCCCGCACAGCGCCGAGAGCAGCACGATCCAGTGGATCCCCTCGAACAGGCCGTACAGCGTCACCGCCATCACGCAGGCCAGTGCCCGATACACCTGGCTGATATGCAGGATGCGCGCGGGCGGGTACTTGTCGCACAATGCCCCGCACACCGGAAATGCCAGGTAGCGCGGCAGCGACTCGACAAAAAATGCCAGGCCGGCCCAGGAAACGCTCCCGGTACTCTGGAACACGATCAACGGCACGATAAACAGCAGAATCTGGTCTGCCAGTCGCGACAAAAACAGCGAAACAAAGAACGCCAGGTAATCCTTGCGCATACAACTCCCTGTGAATGGCGTTAAAGAGTGCGGGGTATTTGTTAAAAACTCTTAAAAGCATGAAGCTTCGTCGGCGCGTAATGGCCAACCGCTTCTGTGCACCGGCTTGCCACCTATAATGCGCACACTTCAATTCGCGCATCCACACTGAGAATTTATGGAAAACCTGGGTCTGGGCAAGGTTCTGCTCGTCGAGGACGATGAAAAGCTGGCGGGGCTGATCGCGCACTTTCTGTCGCAACACGGTTTCGAGGTGCGTGTGGTGCACCGGGGCGATGAAGCCTTGGCAGCGTTTCTCGATTTCAAGCCGAAAATCGTCGTGCTCGACTTGATGTTGCCGGGCCAGAGCGGCCTGCACGTGTGCCGCGAAATCCGCAATGTGTCCGACACGCCCATCGTGATCCTCACCGCCAAGGAAGATGACCTGGACCACATCCTGGGCCTGGAGTCCGGTGCCGACGACTATGTGATCAAACCCATCAAGCCACCCGTGCTGCTCGCCCGTTTACGTGCCTTGCAGCGTCGCCAAGTGCCCGAGCCCACCGTGCGCGGCTTCCTGGAGTTCGGCCGTTTGTCGATTGACCGCAGCTGCCGGGTGGTCAGCCTGGGCGACGAGAAGGTCGACCTCACCACCATGGAGTTCGAGCTGCTGTGGTTGCTGGCCAGCCACTCCGGCACCATCCTGTCGCGCGACGACATCCTCAACCGCATGCGTGGCATCGCCTTCGACGGCCTCAACCGCAGCGTCGACGTGTACATCAGCAAGCTGCGCGGCAAGCTCAACGACAACCCACGGGAACCGGTGTGCATCAAGACCATCTGGGGCAAGGGCTACCTGTTCAATCCGTTTGCGTGGGAGGCCTAGATGCTACGGCTGTTTTTGCGCCTGTACGTCATCCTCGCGCTGGGGTTGGCCGGGGCGATCTGGCTGGTCAACTACACCTTCGACGAGCTGCTGCCCGAAGCCAACGAAGTCTATAACCGCGAAGCGCTGCGCGGCCCGGCTTATGGCGTGGTGGAGCAACTGCGCCCGGTGCAGGGCGCGGCCCGCGAGGCGCGCCTGGCGGAGCTGCAACCCCATTACGGCTTGCACCTCAAGCTGGTGGAACGCGATGCCATGGCCCTCAACGAGCGCGAGCAAAAGCTGCTTGCCGACGGCCAGTTGGTGGTGCGTGGCGACTTCATGGAGTTCATCACCAATATCGACGGTGGCCCGCAACTGCTGGACATCAAGTTGCCGGAAGAACCCAAGTGGTTGTACCTCTGGGCCTATAGCTTCCTCGGGGTAAGCCTGGCGATCGTGTTGTATTTCTGGGTACGCCCCCATTGGCGCGACCTGGAGCATATCCGCCTGGCCGCGCAGCGGTTTGGCGATAACGACCTGGGTTCACGCATCCTGCTGCCGCGCCGCTCCACCGTGCGCGAACTGGCCGGGCACTTCAACCAGATGGCCGAGCGCATTGAAAGCCTGATCGCCAACCAGCGTGAGCTGACCAATGCAGTCTCCCACGAGCTGCGCACGCCGATTGCGCGGTTGTCGTTCGAGCTGGACCAGCTCAAGCAACAGGCCGACCCGCGCCAGAGCCGCGAGCTGATTTCCGATATGTATGCCGACCTCGGCGAGCTGGAGGAAATGGTCTCGGAGCTGTTGACCTACGCCAGCCTGGAGCGCGGCGCCACCCAAGTCACCCGCGAAAGTATCGAGGCCCACAGCTGGCTCGACAGTGTGATCGGCAGCGTGGCGCTGGAGGCCGAGGCGGCCGGTGTGCAGTTGTCGTTACGCACCTGCGAGGTGGATTTCATCCAGATCGAGCCGCGCTTCATGGCCCGTGCGGTGATCAACCTGCTGCGCAATGCCATCCGCTATGCCGAGCGCCGCGTGGAAGTGTCGCTGGTCAAGTTCGGCAGCGGCTACGAAGTGCGGGTCAACGACGATGGCCCGGGCGTACCGCTGGACGGCCGGGCCAAGATCTTCGAACCCTTCATGCGCCTGGACGCCAGCCGCGACCGCCGCACCGGCGGCTTTGGCCTGGGCCTGGCGCTGGTGCAGCGTGTCAGCCAGTGGCACGGCGGGCAGGTGGAAGTGCTGGATTCGGAGTGGGGCGGGGCATCATTCCGCATGACCTGGGCATATGCCGAGTGAATGTGTAGACGTTCTAATGTGGGGCGGGCTTGCTCGCGAATGCGGCCGATCAGTCGAAGTATCTTTGCCTGACACACCGCCTTCGCGAGCAAGCCCGCTCCCACCTATCAGGTCAGAAGGTGTACTCGACCATCCCCATCACCGACGTCTGCAACCGCCGCTCCACAATCGGGCTCTTGCCCGCTTCATCTGCCAGGTACTGCACGTCCAGCAAGGTCGAGAACTGGGTGTGTTCGCTGATTGGCACGCTCCAGGTCAGGTTCATGCCGTTGCTGATGTTGCCCGCGCCAGCCTTGTAGGCCTTGAAGCGGCTTTGCGCGGCCTGGCCGGTGGTCACGCCGTACCAGGTCTGCAAGTACTCACGGTCGCCGAAGTGGCTGCTCAGGCCAGCATCGACTGAACCATAGCGGCCTTCATACAGGTTGGTACCCAGGCTCAGCTCCAGGTGGGTATAGGCCTTGCCGGTGTCCTTGTGATCGTTTTCCTTGAGCGCATGCTCCAGGGTCGCCCCCGCGATCACGCCGCCCAGGTTGTAGCTGGCACTGACGCCCAACTGCGGGCGTGACTTGATCTCGCCCATGCCCTTGAGGCGTTTGGAGCCTGCGTGCAGGCTGTCATTTTTATCTTTGCGTGAACCGCTGGCGCCCACGTAGGCGCTGAAGCTCAGGGCATTCCCTTCATAACCCCAACCCAGGCCTTTGTCGGTGTCGAGGAAGATGCCCCAGGGGCTGACGACTTTGCCGCCCAGCACTGGCGCGGTCATGCGTTCATCGCTGCCGCTGTAGCGCGGCGCATTGGCCACGCCCGCCTTGAGGCTGTATTCCCAGTCGTCGGCGAATGCCGTGTTGGCGCCCGCAAGCAGGCACAGCGAGGTCATCGACAGGCAAAGGTTTCTTGAGCGCATCAGGGTGGTCTTCCGTATTAAAAAATCAGAGGGTTATTGGGGGAGTGCGTGCGTTTGAAGGAGTAGCCCGAAGCGCTCAAGCCGTTGACCTGGCGGCTCACGGTGTCGCCCAGGCCATAGCCGTTCCCGGCCAATACCGCGTGGGCGTTGTCGACGGGGAGCAGGATGTAGTCGGTCAGTGGCTCGTCATGCAGTTGGCCGCGAATCACCAGGAAACCTTCTTCCAGGCGCACGCTGATCCCGCTCAAGGGCGCGTCGGGCTCATGGGTATTGAGCACTTGATAGGTGCCGATGGTGTCGGCCCAGGCCAGGGGCAGGGGCGGCGGGTCGATGCGTTCGCCAATGGCAATGCGCTGGCCGTGGCTGCGGGCGGTAAGCATCTGGCGGCCCTGTACCGTCACCACATCCAGCTGCACGCGGCCCAGTTCGCCGAGGTCCTTGAGCCAGAAGCCGAGGATTTTCTTCTGCGCACGCAGCCAACCGTGATCGTCACGCAGCAGTTCGAAATCGTACCCGGCCAACTCGCCGGTCAAGCGATCAGGCTCATCCTTGATCCGGAACACCCCCCAAGCCGTCGCATAAAACCCGGCCAGGCGCTTGCGGTCGACGGCGGCCGGCACATGGCGCAGCTTGAGTCCGTGGGTGGGCGCCTGGCAGTCGTCGGCGCACACCGGGTCGCCGGTTTGTGCCTGCAGCATCAGGCGCAGGGCATCGGTGGACAACGACACCACCATGTCCTCAGCGTTGCTGTCGTTGGCCATGATGATCACGGCCAGTTGCTGGTCGGGCAGCAGGGTCAGTTGCGCGGCAAAGTCATCACCACCGCCGCTGTGCTGGTAGGTGCGTACGCCTGCGCCAATAGGCTCGTCACCGCAAGGCGCGAGGAACCAGGCCAGGCCTATCTGGCAATCGAAGTCCAGGGCATTGCCGGTGTTTTGCTGGGTGAACATGTCGTCGATCGAGGCGCTGCTCAGCACGCGATTGCCCTTGTAGGTGCCCTGGGCGAACAGCATCTGCACGTAGTGAGCGAGGTCTTTGGGACTGGTCCACAAACCGCCCGCAGCGAGGTCGCGCACTTGGGCGTCGGTACTGGCGACGCCATCCTCGTAACCCAGCGCGCGATAGCCGAGTTCGGCGCGGGTGCCGACAAAACTCGACTGCTTCATCTCCAGCGGCTTGAGCAGGCGGTTTTGCAACTGGGCTTCAAAGCTTTTGCCGCTGCTGCGCTCGATGGCGGCGCCGACCAACGAGTAACCGAGGTTGGAATAGGCCACCTGGGAGCCGGGCGGGCTGCTCAGCCAAACCCCTGATATGCGTGCCGGCATCTGCCCCATCGCAAAGCTGCTGCGCAGGTCACGCAGGTGTTCGCTGGGCAAGCCGGATTGGTGGCTGAGCAATCGGCGCAGGGTGATATCGCGGTCAGCGGCAGCCTGGTCGGTGTGAAAGCGCGAACGCACGTAGAACTCGCGCAAGGTCTGCTGGATCGGCGCATCCAACGCCAGGCGTTGCTGTTCCACCAGTTGCAGGGCCGCCGTGGCGGTCAGCAGCTTGGAGATGCCCCCGGCGCGAAAGGCCGTATTGGGCGTGACCGGTACACCCTGGCTTTTGTCAGCCAGGCCAAAGCCACGGGCCCAGATCAGCTCCTGGCCATTGACCAGGGCAATGGACAGCCCGGGCACATTCTCCCGGGCCATGTCCCGGGGAATGCGGGTTTGCAGGTAACGGATGATCGCGCTGTAGTCACCCTTGGGAATCGGCGGCGGGGCAGGCGGTTGCCCATGGCACCCGATACTGCCCAGCAGGCAACCCAGCAGTGGAATACCGCGCAATGTGCGAAACATGAAGAGCACCCGGATGGTGATGTGGATGCTCGAATGCTAGGGCCGTGCCCGCCCACAATCTTTGAGAGCTTTGTCGGGAAACTGTCAAAGACTGTTAACGGGCCAATCCCAATCGCGCATGCCACTGGGCGATGGACTCCTCGGGGTATTCGTCGAATTGCAGGTCGCCCTTGCGCACGCTCACTTCAACCCAGGGTGCCTTGGAGCCCAGCATCAAGTGGGTGTGCTCCGGCGGCACCGGCAACGGCGTGTCGATGGCCGAGGCAAACGGGTGGATCAGCTCCGGCCACTCGGGGCTGAACAACCACAAGGCACTGGCGCACTGCGAGCAGAAGTGTCGCTCGGCCGTGCTCGCATGGGCGCGGCTGGCGCCGTCCGGCTTGAGCTTGGCGTGGTAGATCGAAATGTATTTGCGTCCGCGTACTTTCAGGCTTGAAGCGTCGCCGCCCAGGTTGATCGCGTAGCCGCCACCGCCCCCGGTCTTGCGACAGATCGAGCAATAGCAACGCTGGTAAGGGTAGGGGTGGGCGCTGGTGAGGCTGAACGTCACGGCGCCGCAATGGCAGGATCCTTCTAAGTGCATGGCTGTCTCCTTTGGCAAGGTGACTGTTGAGCTTAGGCGCTCTCGGGCATCAAGGTGGCGATCAACGCGCGGATCGTCCCCGGCAAGGCTTCCAGCTCGCGCACCAGGATGCTGCGCTCGCGAATCGCCCAGGGCTCATCCAGCTTGACCGCCACCAGTTGCATGGTCCGGCTGTGCCGCACGGCGGCAGACTCCGGAATGATCCCGATGCCTACACCGGCCTCGACCATCCGGCAGATCGCCTCGAAGCTCGACACCTGGATACGCAGCGACAAATGCTTGCCGATACGCTCCACGTGTTCACGCAAAAAACTCAACAGCGTGCTGCCTTCATGCAGGCCGATGTGCTGGTAGGCGAGGGTCTGTTCCAGGGTGACTTTGGCGTGGCCAGCCAAGGGATGATCCACGGGTACCATCAGCACCAGTTCGTCGGTGCTGAAATGCAGCACCTGCAAACCTGCCGCTTCCACGGGGCCGGCGATGATGCCCATGTCGCTGGTGCCGTCCAGCACGCCGCGCACGATATCTCGGGACAGGCGCTCCTGCAGGTCCACTGTCACCCCGGGGCGCTTGGACAAGAAACCCGCCAGCACTTCCGGCAGGAACTCGGTGACGGCCGTGGTGTTGGCGAAGATGCGGATGTGCCCGGCCGAATCCACGCCGTACTGGGTGAACTCGCTTTTGAGGTAATCCACCTGGCGCATGATCAACCGCGCATGGTGCAGCAGCCGCTCGCCGGCCGGGGTGATCTCCACGCCCCGGCTGTCACGGTAGAGCAGGCGCGTGTCCAACTGGCCTTCCAACGCCTTGATCCGCGCACTCGCGGCGGCCGGTGAAAGAAACGCCCGCTTGGCGCCCTGGGTGAGGCTGGGGGATTCGGCGATATGGATAAACAGGCGCAGGTCAGCAAGATCGAAGTGCATGGCGGCTCCAGGTTGAACATGACTCTCATCACAATGGAGATCTCATTGTGGGAGCGGGCTTGCTCGCGAAGGCGGTGTCTCAGTCAATGAATGTGTATCGGGCAAACCGCTTTCGCGAGCAAGCCCGCTCCCACAGGGAATCGCCTCGTACATAAGAGTGGCGTTCAGCATAACCGAACGCTGGTTTATTGAAATGCAAATTCTCAGAACGGGCACGCGCTTGCATGATCCGGGGCAGACACCCACTGCCAGAGGACCTGCACCTGATGAGCGCCACAGACTGGATCGGCCGAAGCGAAACCGCCCACGACCATTTGAGCCATAACCTGCTCAAACGCATTGCCGCCACGTTCGGTGAGCCAGTGCCTGAAGATGGTGCGCCCGTGCCCCCGCTGTGGCAGTGGTGTTTTTTCCAGGACCCGGTGCCAGAAGCGGCGCTGGGCAGCGACGGCCATCCGGCCCGAGGCGGCTTCCTGCCGCCGGCTGACAACCGCAACCGTATGTGGGCCGGTGGGCGCCTCGAATTCCTGCACCCCCTGCGTGCCGGCGAAGCGGCCACCCGCGTATCCACCATCACCCAGGTCGAAGAAAAGGCCGGTCGCAGCGGTTCGCTGTTGTTCGTCACCGTGCGCCACGACTACTCCCAGCAAGGTCGCCTGGCCATTCGCGAAGAACAGGACATCGTCTACCGCGAGCCCACGCCACCCAAGCAGGGCAGCGGTGAGGCGCTGGCGGCCGGCGAATGGCGTGAAGCCGTCGAGCCCACCCCCACCTTGCTGTTTCGCTACAGCGCCGTGACCTTCAACGGCCACCGCATTCACTACGACTACCCCTATGTCACCGGCACCGAAGGCTACGCCGGGCTGGTGGTGCACGGGCCGCTGATCGCTACCTTGAACCTGCGTGCCTTCTGCCGTGCCCACCCCGACAAGACCTTGCGCCGTTTCGCCTATCGCGGTGTGCGCCCGCTGATCGCGCCGCAGGCTTTTGAAGTGGGTGGGCGCCTCACTGAAACCGGCGTTGCCGAGCTGTGGGCCGGTAACGGCGATGGCCTGGCGCAGACCGCACACGTGCATTTCGAATAATCAAAGAACAACAGGCGGAGAGCCGTTAATGAACCCCCATGACAATGAAGAACTCAACGCCATCCGAGAAGGCGTGCGCGCCTTGTGCGCCGAATTCGATGCCGCCTACTGGCGTAAGATCGATGAAGAAAAAGGCTTCCCGGAAGCCTTCGTCAAGGCCCTGACCGATGCGGGCTGGCTGTCGGCGATGATCCCCGAAGCGTACGGCGGTTCCGGCCTGGGCTTGGCCGAAGCCTCGGTGATCCTTGAAGAGGTCAACCGTTGCGGCGGCAACTCCGGCACCGTGCATGGCCAGATGTACAACATGTTCACCCTGTTGCGTCATGGCAGCGAAGCGCAAAAAAGCTTCTACCTGCCCAAACTGGCCAGCGGCGAACTGCGCCTGCAATCGATGGGCGTTACCGAGCCTACCACCGGCACCGACACCACCAAGATCAAGACCACCGCGATCAAGCGCGGCGACAAGTACGTGATCAATGGCCAGAAGGTGTGGATCTCACGCATCCAGCATTCCGACCTGATGATCCTGCTGGCGCGCACCACGCCGTTGGCCGAGGTGAAGAAAAAGTCCGAAGGCATGTCGATCTTCCTGGTGGACCTGCGCGAGGCCATCGGCAACGGCCTCACCGTGCAACCCATCGCCAACATGGTCAACCATGAAACCAACGAGCTGTTCTTCGACAACCTGGAGCTGCCTGCCGACAGCCTGATTGGCGAGGAGGGCAAGGGCTTCAAGTACATCCTTGACGGCCTCAATGCCGAGCGCACGCTGATCGCTGCCGAATGCATCGGTGACGGCCGCTGGTTCATCGAAAAAGCCAGCGCCTATGCCCGCGACCGCGTGGTGTTTGGCCGGCCCATCGGGCAGAACCAAGGCGTGCAGTTCCCAATTGCCGAAGCCCATATCGAAATCGAGGCGGCCGACCTGATGCGCTGGCGTGCCTGCGAGGAATACGACAGCGGCCGCAATGCCGGAGCCAGCGCCAATATGGCCAAGTACCTGGCGGCCAAGGCATCGTGGGAAGCGGCCAACGCCTGCCTGCAAACCCACGGCGGCTTCGGGTTTGCCTGCGAGTACGACGTGGAGCGCAAATTCCGCGAGACCCGCCTGTACCAGGTGGCACCGATCTCCACCAACCTGATCCTGTCCTACGTGGCCGAGCACCTGCTCGAACTGCCACGCAGTTTCTGAGGGCCCGACCATGAGCCATACCCAAGCGCTGTGCCGGTTCCTCGCCGCATTGAATTACGAGCAATTGCCCGACGCCGTGCTGGCGCGCACCGAAGACCTGTACCTGGACTGGTTGGCCTCGGCCCTGGCCAGTAAAGGTGCGCACCCGATCCCGTTGTTCGAACGTTATGCGCAGAAGATGGGCCCTGCCAGTGGCCCAGCCCAAGTGATCGTCAGTGGCGGCAGCAGCAGCGCCTATTTCGCTGCGCTGGTCAACGGTGCGTCGTCCCACCTGGTGGAGCAGGACGACCTGCACAACAGCTCGGTGCTGCACCCGGCCACCGTGGTGTTTCCGGCGGCGTTGGCCGCAGCACAAGACCTCGGCAAATCCGGCCGCGACCTGCTGCTGGCATCGGTAGCCGGCTATGAAGCGGGCATTCGCATCGGCGAATTCATGGGGCGTTCCCATTACCGCATCTTCCACACCACGGCCACCGTCGGCACGCTCGCAGCTGCCGTGGCCGTGGGCAAGCTGCTGGGTTTCAACGAAGAACAATTCATCAACCTGCTCGGCAGCGCCGGCACCCAGGCCGCAGGGCTGTGGGAGTTCCTGCGTGATGCCGCCGACTCCAAGCAACTGCACACGGCCAAGGCGGCGGCGGATGGGTTGCTGGCCGCTTACCTGACGGCCGACGGGCTGACCGGTGCGCGCAATATCCTGGAAGGTGACCAGGGCTTGGCGGCGGGCATGTCCACGGATGCCGAACCTGCCAAGCTGTCCGGCGGCCTCGGTAGCCGTTGGGCGCTGTTGGAAACCTCGTTCAAGTTCCACGCCTCGTGCCGCCACACCCACCCGGCCGCCGATGCCTTGCTCGGCCTGATGCAACGCGAAGGCCTGCACGCTGAACAGATTGCACGCGTGCAAACCCATGTGCACCAAGGCGCCATCGACGTGCTGGGCCGCGTGAAGGTGCCGGCCTCGGTGCACCAGGCCAAGTTCTCCATGGGCACCGTGCTCGGCCTGATCGCTGTGCATGGCAAGGCGGGCCTCACTGAGTTTCACGAACTGGCGTTGAACGACCCGGCTGTCGCTACCTTTCGCGACAAGGTCAGTATGACCCTCGACCCCGAAGTCGATGGCGCCTACCCGCAGCGCTGGCTCGGCCGCGTCACCGTCACCACCACGGATGGCCGCACGCTGCGTGGTGCCATCGACGAGCCCAAGGGCGACCCGGGCAACACCCTGAGCCGGGCAGAGCTGGCGGACAAATTCCAGCGACTCATCCACTTCAGCGCTGCCCGCACCCCGGCCCAAGCCAACGCCCTGATCGAGAAGGTCTGGGACTTGCGCAACACCGCGTCCATGGCCCACTGGCTTTGAGGGATCATCATGACTAACCAACGACCACTGGACGGCATCACCGTCATCAGCCTGGAACATGCGATTGCCGCGCCATTCTGCACCCGCCAATTGGCCGACCTGGGGGCTCGGGTGATCAAGGTGGAGCGCCCGGGCGCCGGCGATTTTGCCCGGGGCTACGACGAACGCGTGCGCGGCCTGGCCTCGCATTTCGTGTGGACCAACCGCTCCAAGGAAAGCCTGACCCTGGACCTCAAGCAGGACGAGGCGGGCGCGATTCTCGAGACCCTGCTGGCCGACGCCGACGTGCTGGTGCAGAACCTGGCGCCCGGCGCAGCGGCGCGCATGGGCCTGTCGTTCGAGGCGCTGCATGAGCGTTTTCCACGGTTGATCGTCTGCGACATTTCCGGCTATGGCGAAGGCGGGCCGTATGAAAAGAAGAAGGCCTACGACCTGCTGATCCAGAGCGAAGGCGGCTTTCTGTCGGTGACGGGCGGGCCGGGCGAAGACCAGATGGCCAAGGCCGGCTGCTCCATCGCCGACATCTCGGCGGGCATGTACGCCTACAGCGGCATCCTCTCGGCCTTGTTGTTGCGCGGCAAAACCGGCAAGGGCAGCCGCATCGACGTGAGCATGCTGGAAAGCCTGGTGGAGTGGATGGGCTACCCGATGTACTACGCGTTCGACGGCGCGCCGCAGCCACCACGTGCGGGCGCCGCGCATTCGACGATCTACCCCTATGGGCCGTTTCCCACCGGTGACGGCGGCACGGTGATGCTCGGTTTGCAGAATGAACGCGAGTGGGCGGCGTTCTGCGACAAGGCGCTGCTCACGCCGGAACTGGCGACGGATGAGCGTTTCTCGGCGAACTTCAAGCGCTCGGCCAACCGCGAGGTGCTGCGCCAGATCATCGTCGACCGCTTTGCGCAGCTCGATGCCGAGGCCGTGATCCAGCGCCTGGAGGAGGCGCAGATTGCCAGTGCACGGGTCAACGACATGCAGGGCGTGTGGGAGCACCCGCAGCTCAAGGCCCGCGACAGCTGGCGTGAGGTTGATAGCCCGGCCGGGCCGTTGCCTTCGCTGCTGCCGCCGGCACGCAACGCGGCGTTCACCCCGCGCATGGACGCCGTACCGGCACTGGGGCAACACAGCCAGGCCATCCTCGACAGGCTCGGTTACAGCGCCGACGCCATCGAAACCCTGAAAACCCGCGGCGTCATCTGACCCGCATCCCCTTTGTAGGCGCCGGCAAGCCGGCTCCTACGGGGGCTGTGATAACAAGGAAATTCTGTGATGCCCAAGCCATTAGTGCGCTCTGCGCTGTTTGTACCCGGCAGCCGCCCGGAACGATTTTCCAAAGCCTTGGCCAGTGGTGCCGATGCGGTGATCGTGGATTTCGAAGACGCGGTGGAAGAACCCCTCAAGCGCCAGGCACGGGACAATCTCGGGGCCTTTCTCAGCGCCAACCCGGCGGCCCAGGTCTGGGTGCGCATCAACGCGCCGGAACATGCCGAGCACTTTGAGGACGTGGCGTTCTGTAAAGCCCACCCGAATGTGGCGGGTGTGCTGTTGCCGAAGGTCGAAAGCGCAGCCCAGGTGGCGGTGGTGGCCGCCACCGGCAAAGTGATCTGGCCGATCATCGAAAGTGCACGGGGCTTGCTGGCCGTGGCCGAGATCGCCCACGCCCCTCAGGTGGAACGCCTGTCGTTCGGCGGCCTGGACCTGGCGCTGGACCTGAACCTGAGCAGCCATTCGCCGGCCGCCCAGTTCGCCCTGGACCAGGCGCGCCTGGCGCTGATCGTACATTCCCGCGCAGCCGGGTTAGTGGCGCCGCTGGACGGCGTGCACCCGGCCATCGACGACCCCGAGGGCCTGCGCCGCTCGATCCGGCACGCCTATGAAATGGGCTTTGCCGGGGCGCTGTGTATTCATCCCAAGCAGGTGGCGGTGATTCATGAGGCGCTGGCGCCCAGTGCCGAGGATCTGGCCTGGGCTAAGCGCGTGGTGGAAGGCGGCGCCAGCGGGGCAGGGGCCTACCAGATCGATGGGCAGATGGTGGATGCACCGGTGTTGCTGCGTGCCCAAAGATTGCTGGCCGCCCAACCCTGACTGACACCACCTACTCAAAAACTGTGGGATCTCCATTGTTCTTTGGATTGGTGTTCGGCCAGGCCGAACGCAGGTATCAAAAAATCGAAATTCACTACACGCGCCACATCAGGCACCTTGCCCTACAACACAACAATAAGAAGGTGATTTCCCATGCTCAAGCTTTCCCGGGCGCTGCTGTGCGCCGCCACCTTGTTTGCCGCGGGCCTGGCCCAGGCGGCGGACCCGATTGTCATCAAGTTCGCCCACGTCGTCGCCGAAAACACCCCTAAAGGCCAAGGTGCGCTGCTGTTCAAAAAGCTCGCGGAAGAACGCCTGCCGGGCCGAGTGAAAGTCGAGGTGTACCCCAACTCGTCGCTGTTCGGCGATGGCAAGGAAATGGAAGCGCTGCTGCTGGGGGATGTGCAGATGCTGGCGCCGTCCCTGGCCAAGTTCGAGCAATACACCAAGCAAGTGCAGATCTACGATTTGCCGTTCCTGTTCAACGACCTGGCGGCCGTCGACCGCTTCCAGGCGGCCCAGGGCAAGGCGCTGCTGACCTCCATGCAGGACAAGAACATCCTCGGCCTGGCCTATTGGCACAACGGCCTCAAGCAATTGTCGTCGAACAAGGCCCTGCATGAACCCAAGGATGCCCGGGGCCTGAAATTCCGCGTGCAGGCGTCCAGCGTGCTCGAAGAACAGTTCAAGGCGATACGCGCCAACCCGCGCAAGATGAGCTTTGCCGAGGTGTACCAAGGCTTGCAGACCGGCACCGTGAATGGCACCGAGAACACCTGGTCGAACTATGAAAGCCAGAAGGTCAACGAAGTGCAGAAGTACTTCACCGAGTCCAACCATGGCTTGATCGACTACATGGTGATCACCAACGCCAAGTTCTGGAACGGCCTGCCACCGGATATCCGCACCACCCTGGAGCAGATCATGGCCGAGGTCACCGTCGAGGTGAACAAACAGGCCGAAGCGCTGAACCAGTCGGCCAAGCAAAAGATCATCGACGCCAAGACCAGCGAAATCATCGAGCTGACCCCCGAGCAACGCCAACTCTGGCGCGAAGCCATGCGCCCGGTGTGGCAGAAGTTCGAGGGTGAGATCGGCGCTGATCTGATCAAGGCGGCGGACGCCTCCAACCAGTGATTCCGGGTTGTACCGAGATCCAATGTGGGAGCGGGCTTGCTCGCGAATGCAGTCTGTCAGTTGATAGAACTGGTGACTGACACACCGCTTTCGCGAGCAAGCCCGCTCCCACATTTAGCTCCGGCTTACACCCTGAGCCTTGCACAATCCATCTCTTTTACGCGAGGTTTTGCCATGCAAACGCTAAGGCGCGTCTGGGAGCACCTGGAGGAAGGTTTTATCGCTTTCCTGCTGGCCGCCATGACCCTGGTGACGTTCGTCTACGTCATGCTCAACAACATCTACACGCTGTTCTTTGCCCTGGCTGACAAGTGGGCGTTCAGCAGCGGCTTCTTCAACGCCCTGGGCGACGGCACCATGACCTGGGCCCAGGACATGACCTGGAGCGTGGCACTGACCAAGGCCATGTTCGGCTGGCTGATTTTCTTTGGCATTTCCTACGGCGTGCGCACCGCTGGCCACCTGGGGGTGGACGCGCTGGTCAAGCTGACCAAGCGCCCGGTGCAGCGCATCCTCGGCATGCTCGCCTGCCTGTGCTGCCTGGCCTATGCCGGGCTGTTCATGCTCGCCAGTTACAAGTGGGTGAGCGCCGTGATGACCGCCCACATCGGCGCCGAAGACCTCGACCAATACGGCGTCGACGTCGGCGACATCGTGCTGATCGTGCCCATCGGTTTTGCCATGGTGTTCATCCGCTACCTGGAAATTTTCTACCGCATCTTCACCCACCGTCAGGTCGGGTTGGGGCTGGCCGATGAAGCCGGTGAGGCCAGCAAGTTGGCCGGCAGCCATGAGGAGCGTCACTGATGGCCGTGCTCTGTCTGTTTCTGCTGTTGTTCGTGTTCATGTTCCTCGGCGTGCCGATCGCGATTTCCCTCGGCTTGTCCGGCGCGGTGTCGATCCTGATGTTCAGCCAGGACTCGGTGAGTTCCCTGGCGATCAAGCTGTTTGAAACCTCTGACGCCTACACCTTCCTGGCGATTCCGTTCTTCCTGCTGTCCGGTGCGTTCATGACCACTGGCGGCGTGGCGCAGCGGCTGATCGACTTTGCCAACGCCTGCGTCGGGCATATTCGCGGCGGCCTGGCGATTGCCGCGGTGCTGGCGTGCATGCTGTTTGCGGCGCTGTCCGGTTCGTCACCGGCGACGGTAGCGGCGGTGGGCTCGATTGCCGTGGCGGGCATGGTGCGTTCCGGTTACCCGAAGGAGTTCGGCGCGGGGATCATCTGTAACGCCGGTACTTTAGGCATCCTGATTCCGCCGTCGATTGTGATGGTGGTGTATTCGGCGGCCACCGAGACCTCGGTGGGCAAGCTGTTCATGGCGGGTGTCATCCCGGGGCTGTTGCTGGGCTTGATGCTGATGGTGGCGATCTACATCGTCGCGCGCATCAAGAAATTGCCGGCCCAGCCACGGGCGACCTTCCGCGAGTGGCTGACCTGCGCACGCCGGGCGTTCTGGGGCTTGCTGCTGCTGGTGATTATCCTCGGCGGTATCTACAGCGGCATGTTCACCCCGACCGAAGCGGCGGCGGTGGCGGCGGTGTACTCGGCGTTCGTGGCCTTGTTCATCTACAAGGACATGAAGTTCCGTGACTGCCCCAAGGTGCTGCTGGAGTCCGGGCGCCTGGCGATCATGCTGATGTTCATCATCGCCAATGCCATGCTGTTTGCCCATGTGCTGACCACTGAGCAGATCCCTCAGGAAATCACCGCGTGGGTGATTTCCGAAGGGCTGACGCCGATCGGCTTCCTGATCATGGTCAACGTGGTGCTGCTGGTGGCGGGCAGCTTCATGGAACCGTCCGCCATCGTGCTGATCCTGGCACCGATCTTCTTCCCGATTGCCATGAAGCTGGGCATTGACCCGATTCACCTGGGCATCGTGATGGTGGTGAACATGGAGATCGGCCTGGTACACCCACCGGTGGGGCTGAACCTGTTCGTGACATCCGCCGTGACCGGGCTGAGCCTGGGGCAGACCATCCGTGCGGCGCTGCCGTGGCTGATGATTTTGCTGGTGTTCCTGATCATGGTCACCTACCTGCCGTTCATCTCGCTGGCGTTGCCGCACTGGCTCGGCATGTAACTCGCGCCCCAAACAATGTGGGAGCCGGGCAAGCCCGGCTCCCACATTTAGTTGTTGTTCGACGTTAGTGGTCGAGCGCGCTCAAGATCGCATGGGCCAACTTCACCCGCTCCGCATTCGGGTAGTTCTTGTTCGCCAGGATCACCACACCTATATCCTTGCTCGGCACAAACGCCACGTACGCACCAAAGCCTGCGGTGGAACCGGTTTTGTTGTACAGCACGTTGGCGGGTTGCACCTGCGGTGTCGCGAGCCAATTGGCCTTGTGCGGCTCCATGGCCATCGGCGTGGAGTTGCCATCGATCAATGCCTGCAGCGTGATCGGATAGGCGTAGTACTCCCAGCCGAGACCCTGGGTCATGTCGTTGACGGTGTAGTAACCGGTATGCGTGGTGGCGATGGCTTGTTGCAGAGGTTTTGCCAGCGTCTCAGTGTGCATGTTGACCATCACGTAGCGCGCCATGTCTTGGGTGCTGGTCTTGATGCCATAGGCTTCACTGTCCAGCGCACCGGGGCCGACACGTACAGGTTTGTGCTGCTTGTCGTAGCCCTGGGCATACTGGCCGGCCTTTTCGGCGGGGACGCTGACATGGGTGTTCTTCAGGCCCAGCTTCGGCAACAGGGTGCGTTCCATGGCCACGTTGAATGGCTGATGAAGGCTTTGCGCGGCAAGGTAGCCGAACAAGCCGATGCTCGGGTTGGAGTACAGCCGCTGGACGCCGGGTGCGTAAGTGGGTTTCCAGTGCTGGAAGTAGCCGAGCATGGCGCCCGCATTGTCGGCGGCATCCGGAAACTGCAGTGGCAGGCCCCCGGGCGTGTAGGTGGCCAGTTGCAGCAGGCTGATACGGTCAAATGCGCTGCCATAGAGGGTGGGCAGGTACTGGCTGGCGTTGTCGGTCAATTTGAGTTTGCCCGTGGCCTGGGCATAGCCGCCGAGGGTGGCGGTAAAGGTTTTGCTGACGGAACCGATTTCAAACAGGGTGTTCTCGGTGACAGGCTGTTGGGTGCTTTTAGAGGCCACGCCGTAGTTAAAGTATTGTGCCTGCCCATTTTTCACCACCGCCACCGACAGGCCGGCAATGCCTTGTTGCTGCATCAGCGGTTCAACGCGGCTGTCGACGACCTGGCGCAGGCCCGTGTCCGCCATGCAGCTGCCGCTTGCGAGCAATAACGCCGAAATCATTAAGGCGTGTACGTTACGATTCATGCTGATTCGCTTCCCTATAAAAACGCAATGAGAGGATGGCCTGCGCAGGCGCCGCAAATCTAGGTAGATTTCAGCCGTGGGGCAAACGATGATATCTCGCACCAGCCATTAGATAAATTTGGGTCAGACATGCTGCGTTCCCATCTTCCCCTCAACGCCCTGCGTGCCTTTGAGGCTTCCGCCCGGCATTTGAGCTTCACCCGGGCCGCCATCGAGTTGTGCGTCACCCAGGCCGCGGTCAGCCATCAGGTCAAGAGCCTGGAGGCCCAGTTGAACGTCACCCTGTTCAAGCGCCTGCCCCGAGGCTTGATGCTGACCAGCGAAGGCGAAACCTTGCTGCCGGTGGTGCGCGAGTCCTTCGACCGCATTGCCCAGACCCTCAGCCAGTTCGAAGGCGGCCACTACCGCGAAGTGCTCACCGTGGGCGCGGTCGGCACCTTTACCGTGGGCTGGCTACTGCCGCGCCTGGCGGATTTCCAGGCGCGCTACCCCTTTATCGACCTGCGCCTGTCCACCCACAACAACCGCGTCGACGTCGCCGCCGAAGGGCTCGACTACGCCATCCGTTTCGGCGCCGGTGCCTGGCACGGCACAGACGCCTGCCAACTGCTCGAAGCCCCGCTGACCGTGCTGTGCGTCCCTCAATTGGCCGAGCAGCTGCACACGCCCGCCGACCTGTTGAAACATACGCTGCTGCGCTCCTACCGTGCCGATGAGTGGACCCAATGGTTCCACGCCGCCGGCTTGCCCGCCGACACGCCTGTGCCGCGCAGCATCATGTTCGACTCCTCCCTGGCGATGATGGAAGCCGCGCTGCAAGGCATCGGCGTGGCCCTGGCCCCGGCGATGATGTTTTCGCGGCAGTTGGAAAACGATGCGATCCGCCAGCCGTTCGACGTGGGCATCACCACCGGCAGTTACTGGCTGACGCGTTTGCAGTCACGGGCAGAGACGCCGGCGATGTCGGCCTTCAAGGGCTGGCTGACGGAAGTCATCGGGCAGGCATGAAATTTTATTCGTGAAACAAAATGAAACATTTGTGCCGGGCTAACCTCTACCGTACCCCGACCTGAGTGCATTCATGAAAAGTCCGCGTCCCTCCGCCCGCATCCCTCACCTCACTCAACTGCGTAACCTGAAAATGGCGCGTTCCGCCCACGCCTACGTGCGTGGCAGCACCGTGCAGTTCTACGAGTGGCTGCACAGCCAGCGCGGCCGGCGCTTGCCCCATGGCCCGGCGATCTGGATCTGCGGCGATTGCCACGCGGGCAACCTGGGGCCGACCGGGGACACCAAGGGTCGTATCGACATGCATATCCGTGACCTTGACCAGACCGTGATCGGTAACCCGGCCCATGACCTGGTGCGCCTGGCGCTCTCATTGGCCACGGCGGCGCGTGGCTCGGACCTGCCCGGCGTGACCACCGCACGCATGCTTGAAGAAATGATGGTGGGTTACGAGCAGGCTTTCAAAGACAAGCCTGATGAAGTGCCACCGCGCCCGTCCCAGGTCAAGGCGGGTATGCGCAGTGCGGTAGAGCGCACCTGGAAAAACCTGGCGCGTGAACGCATCGAAAATGCCCGGCCGACGATTCCGTTGGGCAAGCATTTCTGGTCGTTGTCGCGGGCAGAAAAAAGCGCGCTGGCCAGCGTCTGCGCTTCGGACGAGATCCACCAGTTGGTCACCTCTCTCAAGGGCCGCCCCAAGGACGCCAAGGTCGAACTGCTGGACTCGGCCTATTGGGTCAAGGGCTGCAGCTCCCTGGGCCTGTTGCGGTATGCCGTGCTGTTGGGCGTGGGCGACAAGGACGATCAAGAATACTGCCTGATCGACATCAAGGAAGCCGTCGGCGCCGCTGCGCCCCGTGCCCCGCGCGCGAAGATGCCACGGGACAATGGCCGTCGCGTGGTGGAGGGCGCCCGCCAGCTGTCCCCCGGACTTGGCGAGCGCATGGTAGCCACGCGGTTCCTGGACCACGGTTTTTTCATCCGCGAACTGCTGCCCCAGGACATGAAGTTGGAGCTCGATGAGCTGAGTGAAATCGATGCCATGCACGCGGCCGGTTACCTGGCGCGAGTGGTGGGGATTGCCCATGCCCGGCAGATGGACCGCGACACACGCAAGGACTGGATGGCAGTGCTGCAGGAAAACCGCTCCAAACAGCTGGATGCGCCGTCGTGGTTATGGACCAGCGTGGTGCAGTTGGTGGGCAGCCATGAGCAGGGGTATCTCAACCATTGCCGGCGGTATGCCCTGGAACACTAATCTTGAGGACAACGACGTTCAAATGTGGGAGCGGGCTTGCTCGCGAATGCGGTTCGTCAGTCACTGAAGATGCAGCTGATCCACCGCATTCGCGAGCAAGCCCGCTCCCACATGTTTGATTGCAACTAGACCAGGTATTTGCGAAACCAGCCCAAAGTCCGTTCCCACGCCAGGTTCGCCGCCGCTTCGTCATAACGCGGCGTCGAGTCGTTATGGAAACCGTGGTTGGCCCCCTTGTAGATAAACGCCTCGTACGTGGTGCCTGCCGCCTTCAAGGCCTTCTCATACGCCGGCCAACCTTCATTGATCCGTGTATCCAACTCGCCGTAGTGCAGCATGATCGGCGCCTTGATGCGTGGCACGTCCTTGGCCGCTGGCTGGCGCCCGTAGAACGACACCGCGGCGCCCAGTTCCGGGTAGGCCACCGCCGCCGCATTGGTCACGCCGCCGCCATAGCAAAAGCCGGTGATGCCGACTTTGCCGGTGCTGCTGTCGTGGTGCATCAGCCATTCGATGGCGGCGAAAAAGTCGTTCATCAGCTTTTCGGGGTCGACTTTCTGTTGCAGTTCCACGCCTTTTTCATCGTTGCCCGGGTAGCCGCCCACCGAGGTCAGCCCATCCGGCGCCAGGGCGATGAACCCGGCCTTGGCCAGGCGCCGCGCCACGTCTTCGATATAGGGATTCAGGCCACGGTTTTCATGCACCACCACCACGGCCGGCAGCTTGCCGCTGGCCTTGGCCGGGCGCACCAGGTAGCCGCGCACCGTGCCGTTGCCCTTGGGCGAGGGGTAGGTGATGTAGTCGGCGACGATGTCCGGGTCGGTGAACTTCACCTGTTCGGCCAGGGCGTAGTTGGGGCTCAGGGCGGCGAGCAGGGCCGAGGCGGTGAGGCCGCCAAAGGTGAACAGCGCAGCGCGGTCGAGAAATTCACGGCGGTTGATCTTGCCGTGGGCGTAGCCGTCGTAGAGTTCCAGCAATTCGGGGGCAAAGTCTTTCGCGGTAAGACGAGTCATCGGTGCAATCCTCGATTAGCGGTGGCCGTCAATGTAGACCAGGTTCAACCCTCGCGGCCATGGGCAGCGGCGGCCAACTGCGCGGTGTCGACGCGCACGAACACCGAATCGCCAATGGCCGTCAGCACGTCACTGGCGTACACCTCGCAGACCACGCGGCTCTTGCGCCCCACATCGCCTTCGACGCGGGCGCGCAAGGTCAGCGTAATGCCCATGGGTGTCGGCTTGATGAATTTAATGCCGAGGTTGCCGGTCACGCAGTCGATGCGCGGCGCACTGCCGGGCTCGCGCCCCTCGGCGCGATAGTGGTAGGCCATCGCGGTCCAGTTGGAATGGCAGTCCACCAGCATGGCGATCAGGCCGCCGTAGACCAGGTCGGGCCAGCCGGTGAATTGAGCGTCCGGCAGATGCTCGGCGATCACGTGAACGCCGTCGGCATCCCAACGGCTCTTGATGTGCAGGCCGTGCGGGTTGCTCCCGCCACAGCCGTAGCAGATGCCTTCGGGTGCGGTGGTGTCCTGCAGGGAAGGGGCGTGCATGAGAGGTCCTTATCTTTCTGGGGCGACTACTCTGTTTAGCAGGACACGCGCCGGATGGGAATAAATCCATGACATGGGGTGTTAGCTCAGCACGTGTGTCCTTTTCTCTTGTGGAGTGTTCCCTGATGCGTCGAATGGCCCCAGTCGTCCTGCTGGCTCTTGTCTTCGGCTGGTTGTCCAGTGCCCAGGCCGTGGAGTACCAGGACGTCAACCGCACCGCCAGCCAGATCAGCTTCACCTTCCAGCAGTTTGGCCAGCGGGTGTACGGCACCTTCAGCCAGTTCGAAGGCACGTTGACGTTTGACACGCAAAAGCCCGAGGCGGGGCATGCCTTGCTCAAGATCCAGCTGGCCAGCATCGACGCCGGCAGCCCCGATGCCAATGACGAGTTGCAACGCGCCTCGTGGTTCGACACCGCGACCTATCCGGTGGGGGTCTACGAGTCCACCGGCGTCAAGGCCTTGGGCGACAACCGCTTCAAGATCAGCGGCAACCTGACGATCAAGGGCATCACCCAGCCGGTGGATATCGATGTGCTGCTCAAGGAGCAGAGCGGCATTGGCGTGTTCGACGGTGAGTTTGTGCTCAAGCGCGGCGACTTCAAGATCGGCGAGGGTGAATGGGCGGGGAACAGCGTGGTGTCCGACGCCATCAACATCAAGTTCAAGATGGTTGCGCCTCAGCGCTAGCGCGCAAACTTCTTGGCCCCGGCCACGCAGCCGATCACCGCAACGGTCACCAGCACCATGCCCAGGCTGACCTGCTCATGCAGCAGGCCGGCGGCCAGCGCCAGGCCAAAGAAGGGTTGCAGCAACTGCAACTGGCCAACGGCGGCAATGCCACCCTGGGCCAGGCCGCGGTACCAGAACACAAAGCCGATCAGCATGCTGAACAACGACACGTAGCCCAGGCTGAGCCAGGCGGGCAGGCTGATGCCGGTGAGGCTGTGTGGCGCCAGCACCAGGCTGAATGGCACCACTATCGGCAGCGACACCACCAGCGCCCAGCAGATCACCTGCCAGCCACCCAGGCTGCGCGACAGCTTGGCGCCTTCGGCGTAACCCAGGCCGCACACCAGCACGGCCAGCAGCATCAACAGGTCGCCGGCCGGTGCCGCGCTCAGGCCCTGGGCCAAGGCGTAGCCCATCACCAACAGGCTGCCGAGGACTGAAAACAGCCAGAACACCGGGCGCGGGCGTTCGCCACCGCGCAGCACGCCGAACACGGCGGTGGCCAACGGCAGCAGGCCGATAAACACGATGGAGTGCGCCGAGGTCACGTATTGCAGCGCCAAGGCGGTGAGCAGTGGAAAACCGATCACCACGCCCAGGGCTACCACTGCCAGGGGGACCCACTGGTGGCGTGCGGGGCGTTTTTCCTTGAAGGCCTTCAACAGCAGCAGTCCCAGCACAGCGGCGAGTGTGGCGCGGATCATGGTCAGGAACACCGGGTCGAACTCCATCACCGCCAGGCGCGTGGCCGGCAATGAGCCGCTGAAAATCACCACGCCGATAAAGCCGTTGATCCAACCCTGGGTGCGGGTGTCCAGGGTGCTGAGTTGTGAAGTACGTTCCATGGGGAGAGGCCCGAAAAAAGAAAGGTTGCGTGGCGCTCATCCTAGGATTGAAGATAAAGACAATCAAAGAATTGTCATGGATACATCGCCCATGCCTCGCGCTCGCTACAAGTCCTTGGTCGACGCCTTTGCCCAGAGCATTCGCTCCGGCGAAATGCCCCCCGGCACGCGCTTGCCCACCCATCGCCAATTGGCCGCCGACCACGGCCTGGCGCTGGTCACCGCGAGCCGGGTGTACACGGAATTGGAAGCCATGGGCCTGGTCAGCGGTGAAACCGGGCGCGGCACTTTCGTGCGCGAGATCGCCTTGCCGCCAGGGCAGGGCAGTGGGCAGATGACCCTGGCCACCGGCATGCTCGACCTCAACTTCAACTACCCCTCACTGCCAGGCCAGGCGGATCTGTTGCGCAGCGCCTTGCGCCAATTGGCGTTGTCCGGCGACCTGGAAGCGCTGTTGCGATACCAGCCCCACGCCGGCCGCTTGCATGAGCGCGCAGCGGTGGCGCGTCATCTGGTGAGTCGGGGGTTGGTGGTGGAGGCCGAGCAGGTGCTGGTGGTCAGTGGCGCCCAGCATGGCTTGGCAGTAGCGATGATGACGTTGCTCAAGCCTGGGGATGTGATCGCGGTCGATGCCTTGACGTATTCGGGGTTCAAGGTGCTGGCCGAAACCTTGCACCTGGAAATCGTCGCCGTCGCGGTGACGCCCCACGGCCCGGACCTGGACCATCTGCACAGCCTGTGTCGCAAGCGCCCGGTGCGGGCGGTCTACAGCATTCCCACCCTGCATAACCCGCTGGGCTGGGTGATGAGCCTGGAGCAGCGCGAGCGGTTGGCGGCGATTGCTCGTGAACATAACGTGACGATCATCGAAGACGCGGCTTACGCCTTCCTGGCGGAGGATGCGCCGCCGCCGATGGCGACGCTGGCACCTGAGCGCACGGTGTATATCGGTGGGTTTTCCAAAAGCGTTGCCACCGGTTTACGGGTCGGTTTTATCGCCGCGCCTTCAGCCTTGGTGAAGGGCCTGGAACGCACCATCATGGCCACCACCTGGAACGTGCCGGGGGTGATGAGTGCGATTGCCGTAGGCTGGATCGAAGACGGCACCGTCGCGCAGTTGGAAGCCCAAAAGCGCCAGGACGCTCAGGCTCGGCAAGCGCTGGCGGCGCAGGTGTTGAAGGGGGTGGATTACATCAGCCATCCATCGTCGTACTTTTTATGGCTGCCGCTGGCGGAAGACATGCGCGCCGATCAGATCACCATGGCGCTACAACGGGAAAACATCTCGGTGTCCACTGCCGAGCCGTTCGCGGTGTCGGCGACGGTGCCTCATGCGCTGCGCCTGGCATTGGGGTCGGTCACGATGCCGGCGCTGCGCGAGGCACTGCTGGCGGTGCGCAAGGTCGTGGTGTGGTGAGCCGACGGGCGCGGCTCACCCACAGGCCTCAGTACTTGTAAGCCTGACGGCCGATCAGCAGCCATTTGCCTTTCTGTTTCTGCCAGACCTGGAAGTTGTCGATGTCAGTCGGCACTTCGACGCCGCTGTTCACCGCCAGGGCGTGGAAGTGGTTGCGCACCAGGGCGGTGTCGCCATCCAGGGTGATGGTCTGGTTCTGCATCTCAAGGGTCTTGAATGCGCTGGTGTGGGTTTCCAGGTCGGCGATGAATTGCGCCTTGTTCTGCACCTTGCCGCTGGAGTGGCCATAGGTGAGTTTGTCGGAGGTCAGCGCGTGCAGTTGCTTGAGGTCCAGGTGCAGCATGGCTTGGGTCAGTTGGTCGACCGCTTGGGCCACATCCTTTTCGGCAGGGGCAGGCGCTGCTGCGACGTAGCCGGTGAACAGGCACAGAAAACCGATCAGCACTTTGACGTTTTGCATGGGTGTTTCCTTATTGTTGTGGGGGGCGACACGACGGCTTAAGTCGTCGTACAACCATGCAATATTTACCGTCGAGAAGGAAAGTGAAATTTTGAAATATCTCGAAAATATTCAGCGATAAGCTGTTCTAAGCAAAGTTTGATCTTGTACGACGTCCCAACACGTTGAGTTCTTCAGACGTGCAGTGCGTGCGGCTTCCTGCACCAGTAGCACATCGCTATGCTATGGCCGAAACAACAAACCATCCCCCGAGGGACAGTATGGATTTTGACTGGCACAGCGGGTCCATCACCCGCGCCACCCCCGTGACCCCGCGCTATAAAAACACCCAGAATGTTCGCCGCTTCATGCTCGAACACTGCGGCCCCGGGTTCAAATTCGACCGGCCATTCATGGCCTGGATTCGCAACGGCCAGCCCAAGACACTGGGCGATGTGGTGCAAGAATGGCAACGACGAAACCCGGAGATACGCCCATGACACGCGACGAAAAATACCAGGCCGCCCAGCAACGTCTCGGCTATCTGCTGGAGGCGTTCAAGGTCGGTGGCAACTACACGCCGTTGGTGCGCGACGGCAACCACCTGTACATCAGCGGCCAGATCCCGCGCGTCGGCGACACGATTGTGCTGCCGGGCAAGGTCGGCGAAAGCCTGACCCTGGCCCAGGCCCAGGTGGCTGCCGGTATCAGCGTGCTGCGCTGCCTGGGGCTGCTCAAGCAGGCGCTGGGTTCGCTCGACCGGGTCAAGGCGATTCCGCGCATTGGCGTGTATGTGCGCAGTGCCGAGGACTTCGACCAGCAAAGCGAAGTGGCCAATGGCGCCTCGGACCTGCTGCATGAAATTCTCGGCGAGGCCGGGGTGCATACGCGTACCTCGGTCGGCGTGTTCCAGCTGCCGAAATCGGCCGCCGTCGAAATCGAAATGCTCGCCATCGCCCACGCCTGACCCCAAGGATTGATAACCGATGATCACCGAAGGAATGGTGGTGCTGGTGCGGTACGCGGCTCATCTGGCCCCGGGGCTTGCGCTGTTTGGCCTGTGGTTCGCGCTCACGCCCAGAGCGCTGACCGCGATGCGCATCCTGATTGTGCTGGCGGCGTTTGTGCTGATGCGCGACGCGATGACACCTTTGGGCATGTGGCGGCTGGGCAGCGAGGTGCAGATCGCGTTCACCGCCAATGCGTTTGTGTTGGCGGCGCTGGGTGGTTTGTCGGTGCTGTTGATCCTGCTGTTGTCACGTGTGGCGCCGGAGCTGTGGCGGCTGATTCGCTGGTCCATTGGCAACCCGGTTGCCGGTCTGGCGGTCGGGTTGGCGGTGGGTGGCTTGATTGGCGTGCCGTTGCGGATTTACCAGGGGATCGACGCTGCCGATTTCCACGGTTACTGGGTGTGGTTGCCGGGCATGGTGGTGTTGGCCTATGGCGCCAATGCGTTGGAAGAAGTGCTGTTTCGCGGGTGCTTGCAGGGTTATCTGGAACAGCAGGTCTCACCCCTGCGGGCGGCGTTGATCAGCGGCGTGGCCTTTGCGGCCTGCCATGCGTTCCTGGCGTTGAGCGTGACCTCGCTGGGCTGGCCGATATTGGCCTTCACCCTGATCGAAGGCCTGGCCTGCGCGCTGGTACGCCTGCGCTACGGCGTGCTGCCCGCCACCGTGGCCCATGGCACGGCAATCCTGCTGATCGCCGTGCCGTACATGGCTTGAGGTGAAACCCGACCCAACTGTAGGCGCTGGCTTGCCAGCGATGGCGGTGAATCAGACAGACCGCAATCGCCGGCAAGCCGGCTCCTACAGGGACCGTGTTAGTCCGTGGTCAGCGCCGGGGTGCGGGGTGGGATCTGGCGTTTGCTGCCGGTGGCTTCATAGGCGGCCGCGAGGCGCAGCAAGGTGGAGTCGTCATAGGCACGCCCCGCAAACGTCAGGCCTACCGGCATGCCAATGTCCGCCATCACGCCCATCGGCACGGTCACAGTCGGCACGCCCAGGTGGCGAATGGCGAGGTTGCCGTTGGCCACCCAGATGCCGTTGCTCCAGGCGATGTCGGCGGAGGCTTCGTTGACGTCGGCGTCGGCCGGGCCCACGTCGGCCACGGTGGGGAACAACACGGCGTCCAGCCCCAGGGTGTCCATCCAGTCTTCCAGGTCCAGGCGGCGGGTTTGTTCCAGGCCGCGCAAACCGTCCGGCACGGTGCTGATTTCATTCCAGGGGGTGATGCCGCGCTGGGCCATGCGTACGTATTCGTCCATGCCCGCGGCCAGGTCGTCTTCACGGTTGGGTAGGGTGCCCGGGTCGTGGGGGAAGATCTTCGGCCCGTCCACATCCGCCAGGCGGTTCAAGGTCGGGTCGCCGTTGGCCCGCAGGAAATCATCGAACGCCCAGGCCGACAGTTCCCACAGCTCATCGTGCAGGAACTCCTTGGACACCAGGCCACGGGTGAACACCGTCGGCGCGCCGGGGCGGTCGCCTTCGCAGTTGGACACCAGCGGGAAATCCACCTCGATCACTTCGGCACCGGCCGCTTCCAGTGCCTGGCGTGCGCCTTGCCACAACGCGATCACCGATGCGCGGGTGTTGATCTTTTGCCCGGTCGGCCCGCCGATACCCGGCTTTTCGCTGGTGCCGGCTTCGGGGTCGGCATTGATGTACATGCGCGGCACGCCGAAACGCTTGCCGGCCAGGGCGGCGCTGCCAACGGCCAGTTCGGCGTAGGACGCCGGGCGTACCGAGGCCACGCTCGGGATCGGTACCCAGGGTTGCAGGCGCCACAGGTCACCACGGGTGTCGGGGTCTTCGGCGACCACCACGTCGAGCACTTCCAGCAGGTCGGCCATGGTGCGGGCGTAGGGCACCACCACGTCCATGGTTGGCGTCAGTGGCCAGTTGCCGCGTACCGAAATCACCCCACGGGACGGGGTGTAGGCGCACAGGCCATTGTTGGAGGCCGGGCCGCGACCGCTGGACCAGGTTTCTTCAGCCAGGCCGAACGCCGCAAAGCTGGCGGCGGTGGCGGTGCCGGCGCCATTCGAGGAGCCGGAGGCAAATGGTGCGGTGAGGTAATCGGCGTTGTACGGGCTTTCGGCGCGGCCATAGACGCCACGCTGCATGCCGCCATTGGCCATCGGTGGCATGTTGGTCTTGCCCAGGCAGATGGCGCCACCGGCGCGCAGGCGTTCAATGGTGAAGGCGTCACGATGGGCGGTGAGCTTGGCAAATGCTGGGCTGCCCGAAGCGGCCGTGAGGCCCTTGACCAGGTAGCTGTCCTTGGCGGTATACGGGATACCATCCAATGGCCCGAGGGTTTCGCCCTTGGCCCGGCGCGCGTCGGAAGCCTGGGCCTCTTCCAGGGCCTTGGGGTTGCGCACCACCACGGCGTTCAGTGCGGTCGCGGTCTGCGGGCCATCGTAGGCATCGATCCGCGCCAGGTACGCCTGGACCAGTTCAACGGCAGTGGTCTGGCCGGTTTCCAGCGCAGTGCGCAATTGGGCAATGGAGACTTCGGTAACTTGCATCACGTTTTTTTCGCCGCCTTCAAGTGGGAGGTATGGCGGCAGTCTACGTACAGATATTTCACAAAACCAGCGCCGCATGGTCGGCATATGCCGCACGCATGACCTGCCAGGTGTGCTCGTTGGCGGGAATCAGGTGTTCGATTCGCAGCGAGGTCAGCGTGATGTCCTGGGGCATGCCGAAGGTGGTAAAGGTCGACAGGAAGTTCAGCTCGCCCTGGGTTGAGCGGATGCGCGTCAGCACCAACGGCGGCATTTGCGCGGGCAGCTCGGTGCTGTCGGGCACCGGCAAGGTTGCCAGCAAGGCAGCCAGTTCGGGGTTGCCCAGTGCTTCGCGGGTTGCCCGTTGCCAGGCGAGGGTGCGGACCTCTTCGGCATTGATCAGGTGGTCGCCCAGGCCGCCCGTTTGCAGCAGGGTGGTGAGCAGGTTCAAGCCATCGGCCGCGTCTGGCTGCAGGCCGACCAACGCGAACAGCACGCCAGCGCTGGCATTCGCCGCCAGCACTTCCCAGTGGCTGCCCAGCAAAATCGCCGGAGCGGGGTTGTTGGCATGCAGCACGTGGTGGACCGCTTCGCGCACTGCCGCCATGGCGGGCGAGGCGAGCGGGGTGGCGGCGTAGCGCGGGGCGTAGCCGGCGGCGAGAAACACCCGATTGGCTTGTTCCAGCGGCGCATCCAGAGCCGTCAACACCCGGTGCAGCGTGCCAGGGCTTGGCGTGGCACGGCCGGTTTCGATGCAACTGAGGTGGCGCTGGGAAACACCGGTGATCAGGGCCAGGTCCAGCTGGCTCAATTTGGCGTCGCGGCGCAACTGGCGCAGCAGTTCGCCGGTAGGCGTGGGCGTGTCCATGAGGGTTTCATGACCTCCGAGGTCATTGCGAGGGTCGCCACCTTATCACTAGGGTGGGCCTCGATCACTTCAAGGACGACACCATGCGCAGACCTTATCTCGCCCTCGCTGCATTGCTCGGCTTTTCGCTGTACACCCTGGCCACGATGCTGACGGCGCAGCAATCGTTGTGGGCGTTCGGGCTGGAACTGATGTCACGGCCCGACACCGCGCAGGTGGTTATCGACCTTTACCTGATGGCGGTGCTGGCCTGTGTGTGGATGTACCGGGATGCCCGCCGGCGTGGGCGTTCGGTGGCGTCGTTGGTGCCGTACGTTGTGCTGACGGCGGTGTTCGTCTCGGTGGGGCCGCTGCTGTATCTGGTGATGAATGGAGGCCGGGATGAATGACCTGCTGAAGGTGTATGCGCTGTGTGTGCTGGCGCTGTGCCTGAAGATGTTTGTGATTTCCTGCTACCAGGGGTTCTTCCGGCTACGGGGCTTGGCGTTTACTCATCGGGAAGATGCGGCGTTTTTCAAGCGTGCGGCCCAGCCAGAAGAATTGCCGCAGGTCGCCCGGGCGGCGAGGGCTTGGGCGAATGATCTGGAGAATATCCCGCTGTTTTTTGTGTTGGGTGGGTTATGTGTGGTGTTGAACGTCCCAGACGTTGCCGGTGCCGGGTTGTTCGGCGGTTTCACCGTGGCGCGGTTGCTGCACACGCTGGCGTTCCTGGCGGGATGGCAACCCTGGCGCACGCTGGCCTACATGGCCGGCGTGGCGTGCCTGTTCGGCCTGGGCACCCTGGTGACGGCTGGGGTGTTGTAGTGAGCGGGCTTGCCCCGCGCCGGCACCCCCGAGATCCCGATTTGCCCGCTTAATGGCGGTGGCCGGGTTGACGCGGGCGCGGGGCAAGCCCGCTCACTACAGGACGCGATTATGGGTTGAGGAAGGCTTGGTAGTTGTCCTTGGTGATCTGCTGGTAAGGGATGGTCAGTTCAGCGGTGTAGGGTTGTTTCTTCACCATCTTTATCGCCAGGTCGATGGCGCCCACGGCCTGGCCCTTGTTGTCCTGGTACGCCGTCACCAGCAGCTGGCCTTTTTTTACGGCATCCAACCCGGCGGTGCCGCCGTCGCTGCCGGCGACCAGAATGTCCTTGCCCGGTTGCATGCCCGCCTGGCTGATCGCCATGGCGGCGCCAATCGCCATTTCATCGGCGTTGGCGGCCACCGCATCGATCTTGGTGCCCGAGACGATCCAGTTGTTCATCAGGTCGATCGCCTTGCTGCGCTGCCATTCGGCGCTTTGTTCCTCGACGATCTTGATGCCCGGATATTCCTTGAGCACGTTCTTCACGCCCTGGGTGCGGTTGTGGGTGGCGTTGTTGGACAGCAGCCCGAGCATGATCGCGAGGTTGCCCTTGCCGCCCATTTTTTCCGCCAGGTAGCGCATCTGGATCTCACCGGCCTTGATCTCGTCGGAGCCGACATACCCCACGCCCGCCGGCACCTCCTTGAACTCAGGGCGACGGTTGACGTACACCAGTGGCGTCTTGGCCTGCTGGGCATTGACGGTCATCTTCTGGGTGGCGGCGGTGTCCACGGCGTTGACGATAATCGCGTCCATGCCTTGGGCGGTGAAGTTTTGCACCTGGTTGAGCTGGCGCACCACATCGCCCTGGGCGTCTTCGAATTGCAGGGTCACGCCGGGCAGTTCCTTGGCGTGGGCGGCCATGTAGTCACGCATCTGCGCGAGGAACACATCGTCGACCTGGGCGATGCTCACGCCGATCCGGATATCCGCCAGCGCCCACGGGGTGATCGCCAGGGTAAAGAGTGCCGCAAGGAGTTGCTTCTTCATGGGGGTGCTCCGTTATTTTTTGTTGTTGTTCAAACAGAGTGATTCACGCCTGGCGTTTGGCGCGCAGCTGCTCCACGGCAGCGGCGAAGTGCGCCAGTGACCAGCGTTCGTTGAGGGCCTGCACCATCAGTTGCTGCCCGGTTTGCGGTGCCAACCCGTGCAGGGGTGGGTCGGTGTCGAGGTTGGTGGGGAAGGAATAGCCGTCGGCGGTGCAGGCGATCACGGCCTCTACGGCGCTGGCATCCAGCGCGGTGTTTGCCAGCAGCACCGGGTACACCGCCAGCATCATGCGGTCGCGGTCGAGGGCTTCCATGGGTTTGCCGAACGCCGAGGAAATCTGCAGCAGGTTGGCCATGCGCTGGCGGTCGGGTGTGCGGTTAGTGCCGGCCGCGTGAAACAGCGCCGGGTTGAAGAACAGCAGGTCGCCCTTGTTCAGCGGCAGTTGCACGGCGTGTTGCTGGAAGTAGTCGATGAATTCCGTACGGCGCCACGCCAGGTAGCCCAGGGCGTACTGCTGGGAAAATGGCAGCAACTGGGTAGGGCCGGTTTCCAGCGGCATGTCCGAATGGGCCACCGCGCCTTGCAACGTCAGGTACTGGGACAGCACGTGCAGGGGCAGGGGGAAGCGCTCCACCACGTCGGTGGTCTGGAAGCCCAGGTGATAATCGCGATGGGGCTGCTGCGCCTGGCCGCCGGGGTGCACCACGTTGACCTGCGCGGTGACCTGAAAGCTCGGGCCCAGCCATGCCTCGGCGATCAGTCCCAGCAACGGGTTGGCGTAGTACTCGACAAACGATTCAGGCGATTGCAACGCGGCCTTTTGCAGGGAATTCCAGATACGCCCGTTGCTGCCGGCCTTGGCGAAGTGGTCGGCGGCCACACCTTGTGCGGCTTCGTTGGCAAAGATCGCCTCGAACACCTGGCTATGGCGGTCGACCACCTCAAGGTCTTCGTAGGCGCCGCGTACCACCATCACGCCCGGGCCATCGCGGAACAGGCGGTGCAGTTCATTCATCACGCTCAGGCGGTCGGTGTGACGCAGGGTGTGCGCCTGATAGATCGGCACATTGCTCAGCACCTCAGCGCACAGCGGGTAATGCTCCTTGACGGCGCGTTGCGCGCAGAGGCGGCTGAAGTCCGCCAGTTGAACGGCGTCGCCTGTGACAAACGCCGACATCACACACCTCCCGCCAGGCTCAGGGCCTGGTGCGGTTGCGGGGTGCTGCTGTCGGTGCAACCGACCACGCCTTGCTCCAGGTCGATCACCGCGCCGGTCATCATGCCCGACTCCCGGGACAGCAAAAACGCCACGCTTTGCGCCACTTCCTCGGGCTTGAGCAGGCGGCCGAAGGGCTGTGCGCTTTCGGCCTTTTCCAGCCAGCCGTCCTCGGCACCGTGGTACTGGCGCTGGATCTCATCCTCGTGGGGCGTGTCCATCCAGCCGATGTTCAGGCCGTTGACCCGAATACGGTTGCGCAGGGCACTGAACGCGACGTTCTTGGTCAGGATCGCCAGCGCGCCCTTGGACGCCGCATACGCGCTCAAGAACGACTGGCCACCATGGCCGGTGACGCTCTGGATATTCACCACGGCGCCTTCCACGCCGGTGCTGATCATCAGCTTCAACGCTTCCTGCATCAGGAAAAACGGCGCGCGCACGTTCACCGCAAACAGGCGCTCGAACAGTTCGGGCGAAGTGTCGAGGATGGTGCCGCGGTCGGACATGCCTGCGCAGTTCACCAAGCCATGCAGGGTGCCGAAGTGGGTGCGTGCGGCCTTGATGATCGCGCGGCAGTCCTCGACGTTTTCCAGGTCGGCCTCGACAAAAAACGCCTGGCAATCGAGCTGCGCCAGTTGCCGCACCTGCTCTTCACCCTGGGCGCGGCGGCGACCGCACAGGATCAGCCCGGCGGCGCCGCGCTGTGCCAGGGTATGGGCCACCGCAGCGCCGAGGCCCTGGGTGCTGCCGGTGACGACAAAGTATTGGCCGCTGAACGAGGTGGCGAGATCGGTGTGGGGCATGGGGTTCTCCTGAAATTTTTGTTGTTGTGCATCGCCCGGCTCGACGGCGGGCAAAACTGAGACTAGCATTGCGAAACCTCAGTAACGCCCAAAAAAGACCTCAAAAACACCTCAGGCGAACCCCATGCTCGAACGCGCCAAACACTTCTCCATCAAGCAACTCGCCACCCAGGCGGGTGTGAGCAAAGCCACGGTCGACCGTGTGCTTCACCAGCGCGGCAGCGTGCACGGACAGACGCGGCGGCGTATCGAGCAGGCGTTGGATGAGTTGGAGGCCCAGGAGAAAAACGGCCTGGCGGTGGGGCGCACGTTCCATGTCGACGTGATCATGCACACGCCCCAGCGTTTCAGCGCGGCGGTGCAGGCGGCCATCGTGGCGCAATTGGCCAGCCTGGCGCCGTTTCGCATCGCGCCGCGTTTTCACCTGTTCGAAGAGATCGAACCCCAGGCCATGCATGACCAGTTGCTGCGTTGCCTCGACACCGGCAGCCAGGGCGTGGTGCTCAAGGCCGCCGATGAGCCGGCGGTGAACCAGGCGGTCAAGCAATTGATCGCGGCGGGCATTCCGGTGGTGACGCTGGTCACCGACCTGCCGCAAAGCGAGCGCATCGGCTACGTGGGCATGGACAACCGCACGGCAGGGCAGACCGCTGCCTACCTGATGTCGCGCTGGTTGCCGGTGCAACCTCAAGACGTGGCGGTGGTGATCGGCAGCGAGTTGTTCCGGGGTGAAGAAGAGCGCGAGATGGGCTTTCGCGCCTGGCTGCGCGGTCGTGCAGCGCACCTGCGGGTGATGGATATCAGCGGTGGTTACGGCGTGTATGACCGCACGTTCGAGCGCGTCACCCAGGCCTTGAAACTCAACCCTGAGCTGAAAGCGGTGTACAGCGTGGGCGGTGGGAACCGGGCGATTGTCGACGCGTTCGCCGCGCTGGAACGGCCGTTGGAGGTGTTCATCGGCCACGACCTCGACGAAGAAAACCGCCAGTTGCTGCTCGAAGAAAAAGTCGCCGCGATCATCGACCACAACCTGCAGATCGATGCCCGCAGTGTGTTCCTGCACATCCTGCAATACCACCGGCTGTGGAAGGCCGGGCCGATTGCGCCGTCCCAGGTGCAGATCGTCACGCCGTTCAATCTGCCGGACTAAGCACTCCCTCAATAACAACACCAGGAGTTCGACCATGCTGAGAATCGCCGTTCTGGGTGCCGGGCGCATCGCCAAGATCCACGCCGCCAACGTCGCCGCCCACCCGAATGCCACGCTGGTACTGGTGGCCGACCCCTGGCGCGAAGGCGTCGATGCGCTGAGCACGCAGTTGGGCTGCGAGGCGGCCTACGATTGTGCGGCGGTGCTGACCCGCAAGGACATCGACGCGGTGGTGGTCGGCACGCCCACCGACACCCATATCGACCTGTTGCTGGCAGCGGTGGCCGAAGGCAAGGCGGTGCTCTGTGAAAAACCCATCGACCTGGACATTGCCAAGGCCCGCAGCGCCGCCCAGGCTGTCGAGCGCCAGGGTGGGCGGGTGATGCTCGGCTTCAACCGGCGTTTCGATCCCGACATGCTGCGCCTGCGCCAGGCCCTGGATGCCGGGCAGATCGGCGCGGTTCGCCAGGTGATCATCACCAGCCGCGACCCCGGGCTGGCCCCGCGTGACTACCTGGCACACTCCGGTGGCATCCTGCGGGACATGACCATCCACGACTTCGACACCGCCCGCCACCTGCTCGGCGAAGAACCTGTGGAAGTCAGCGCCATCGCCAGCCGCCTGGTGGACCCGAGCCTGGCCGAGATCGACGATTACGACAGCGTGATGGTGCTGCTGCGCACCGCCTCCGGCAAGCAATGCCACATCAACTGCTGCCGCCAGGCGGTGTATGGCTATGACCAGCGGGTGGAAGTGTCGGGGACCAGCGGCGTACTGCTCACCGACAACCACCGGCCCAGCACCTTGCGCCACTGGAGTGCCAAACACACCGAAGCGCTGGAGCCGTTACAGCACTTTTTTCTGGAGCGGTACGCCGATGCCTACCGCAATGAGCTGACGCAGTTCATCGACGCGCTGAACAGCGGCAACCCGCTGCCCACAAGCGTGCGCGACGGCCTGTACGCGTTGCATCTGGCCGATTGCGCGCTCGAATCGGTGAAAACCGGGCGTAGCGTTGCGGTGAACTACGACCTCTAACCGCACGCCGCCCCCCTGTGGAAGCGGGCTTGCCCGCGAAGGCGGTGGCCCAGCCAAAGAAGATGTCGCCCACACCACCGCCTTCGCAGCCTCGCTAAAGCTCGACAGCTCCCACAGGGAAAATGCTGGCACGCTTAAAACACTGTGGAGATCAAAGGTGGGAGCCGTCGAGCCTTAGCGAGGCCGCGAAGGCGGCGGCACAGTCGATACATTTGCTGACTGACCCGCCGCTTTCGCAGCCTCGCTGAAGCTCGAGTTGCTCCCACAGGGAATTGTGCAACGACGAAGAGCCACTGTGGGAGCGGGCTTGCCCGCGATAGCGGCGGCACAGCCAATAGAGATGCCACCTGACCCACCGCCTTCGCAGCCTCGCTAAAGCTCGACAGCTCCCACAGGGATTTGTGCAACGACGAAGAGCCACTGTGGGAGCGGGCTTGCCCGCGATAGCGGTAGGTCAGGCAAAGGATATTCAACTGACGGGGCGCCGTCGCTGTTGGCGACCAGGATGTCCTCTCCTGGTTGCATGACCGCCTGGCTGATTGCCATTTCGTCGGCATTCACCGCAACCGCATCGATTTCGCGCGCGGCCACGATCCGCCTTTTGTCTAAGCCTCGCGGGCCGGTAGATACAGTGAGGCCAGAAAATCCTTATCGCCTTGTGACAGCTCGTCATTGGCGGGGATGGCCTCGTTGTTGGAGGTAGAACTGGCGGAAAACGGGTAGTGCATCACTGATGTCTGATCATAGTCAGACGTTGTCACGCTGGCACGGTTGAGAGAGGTGAGTATGTTTGGGCCGACGTATGCTCTGGAGGTGCCACCATAGCTTCTGTACACCTCAGCGGGGTTGAAAGAAAAAGGCCGGTCCGGATGTTGATGTTCATGTTCCAAGCCCAAGGCGTGCCCAAACTCATGAAGTATTTTGCGTTTAATCGCTTTCTCGTCAAAACCCAGCGTGTCCACATTCAAGGTCGCCTCATCGGGCGCACTATGGAGGGCTGCAACGCCTCCCTCTGACCAATCGCCTTGGTTTTTTTCAGTGGCAATGCGTATTTCACCGTCGTTCCCGTCAACAAACTTGAACTTCAGGTTCACGTGCGGGGCGAATGACTCAATGGCCTTTTTGAAAATGCCTTTATCTTTGTCCGACACATCCATGAAGGAAATCGTGATGGTTTTGTTTTGAGGCCATAGCTTGCGAGTGCTGGCGACACCGCGTTTACGACGTACGACGGTTTGCGCCTCGGACGTTTCAGAATTGCGCAGTGTGCTGGCTGAGTCAGTCGGATAGAAAGTGTGATTCACCGCAGGGGAGATCGTAGTCATGCAATATTCTCCTCAGGTAGCGAGTGACTTCAGTCACTGTCGATTAGCCTCGAATAGGTGGCACGGCAGGTGATCAAGTTCCTTTGCAAAGCAGGAGATCATCCAGCAGCAAGGACGAAAGTCGAAGCGCATTCCGGGGGGCTGAAGGAGTCATACGGTTATGGGCGGTAATGGCCGACGCCGGTACGGTCCACCAATCGAATGCTGTCACGCCCGCCGCGCTTGCTCTCGTAGAGTGTGGTGTCGCCTTGCTCGATCAGTTGCGCGAGGGTGGCAGGTGGCTGGTCGAACAAATGGGCACCGATACTCAAGGTAACCGGCGCCGGGGTGGCGAAGGTGTGCGCGGCCAGGTGCTGGAACTGCTCGCGCAAGCGGCTGCCCAGGTCGACGATTTGCGTGGTCGATGCATTGTTGAGCAATATCACGAACTCGTCGCCGCCCAAACGCGCCGTCAGCGCGCCGTGGGGCACCTTGCTACGAATCATCTCGCTCAGGGCGATCAGTAAACGGTCGCCGGCGGTGTGACCGTAAAGGTCGTTGACCCCTTTGAAATTGTCGATATCAATCAGTAGCAAGGCGCCCGGCTCAGCCGCCGAGACCTGCGCCAGCAGACGTGGCGCATGCACGTCCAGAGCACGGCGGTTGTACAGCGCCGTGAGCGGGTCGCGGGCGGCGAGTTGAGCGATCTGCTGTTCGCGGCGGTAGCGTTCGGAGCCGGTCATCGACAGCGCGATCAGCATGATTGCCATTGCGCCTTCCACCAGGGAAATCTGGATGATCTCGCCCTTGAACGCGGCCAGGTCAATCAAAGTGCCCGGGATCAAGACCGACAGCGCCTTGGCCACATAAAACGCGCCGTGAATCAGCAAGACGAAGCGCAACTGCACCGCGCCGATGCTCAGGGACTTGCCGTGGGGACGCAGCAGGAAACTGGCGCGCAGGGTGGGCAGCGCCACCAGCAGCGACTGCACCCCCAGCATGACCTTGGACCACGACGGGTCGGCCGGCAGCATCAGCATGCCCAGCCACACCGCCAGCATCAGCAGCCACAGGGGCGACAGGCGCGTCTGGGTAAAGCGCGCCACGCCGAGCAAAAACAGGAAGTGTGCGGTCACCAGCAAGCCGTTGGCGAACCAGATGCCAATCATCAGGTAGCCATTGAGGCGCAAGAGGGCGAGGGTGGAGCCGACGGTGATGGTGGCGAACCCGGCGCTCCAGTAGAGCAACGAAGGTTCGCGCACACTGCGCCATTCAACGGCCAGGTACAGCGCGGCAGCGGCGGCCAGGGCCACGGTGAGGGCCAAAATCGTAGGGGGGTCGAGCGTCATGTCTTGCCGGATCTGCCTGGTGTGCGTTTAAACCGGGATTGTAAGCGCACACGCAGGTTTTTCAGAGCAACTTTCGTGATGGCATACAGCCATCCGATAATCGGCCGGTCAGGCGCCCTTGGTCGAGGGCAGCAAGACCGTCAGGATGCCCACCAACGGCAGGAACGAGCACAGTTTATAGACGTACTCGATACCGTGGGTATCGGCGAGCAAACCGAGCAGCGCGGCACCAATCCCGCTGAAGCCGAACATCAGGCCGAAGAAGATCCCGGCGATCATGCCCACGTTGCCCGGCACCAGTTCCTGGGCGTACACCACGATGGCCGAGAAGGCCGAGGCGATGATAAAGCCGATCACCACGCTCAACACCGCCGTCCAGAACAGGTCGACGTAGGGCAGGGCCAGGGTGAACGGCGCGGCGCCGAGGATCGAGAACCAGATGACTTTCTTGCGCCCGATCTTGTCGCCAATCGGGCCGCCCGCGAACGTGCCGACGGCCACGGCGCCGAGGAACAGGAACAGGTACATCTGCGAGCTGGCGACCGACAGCTGGAATTTTTCGATCAGGTAGAACGTGAAGTAGCTGGTCAGGCTGGTCATGTACCAGTATTTGGAGAACACCAGCATGGCCAGCACGATGAGTGCAAAGGTCACCCGGCCCTTGGACAAACCATGGGTCGCTTTGCCGCCGGTCTTGAGCTTGAACAGGTTGAGGTGGTTGCGGTACCAGCGGCTCAGGCCGTACAGCACCAGGATCGCGAACACGGCAAACAAGCCGAACCAGGCGATATGGCTTTGGCCGTAGGGGATGATGATCGCCGCTGCCAGTAACGGGCCAAAGGCGCTGCCGGCGTTGCCGCCGACCTGGAAGGTCGATTGCGCCAGGCCATAGCGACCGCCGGACGCCAGGCGTGCGACACGGGAGGTTTCCGGGTGGAAGGTCGACGAGCCGACACCCACCAGGCCCGCGGCCAGCAAAATCGCCGGGAAGGTGCCGACAAACGCCAGCATCAGGATGCCAATCAGCGTGCAGACCATGCCCGCTGGCAGCAGCCACGGCTTGGGATGGCGGTCGGTGTGGTAGCCGATCCACGGTTGCAGCAGGGACGCGGTCAGCTGGAAGGTCAGGGTGATCAGGCCCACCTGGGTAAACGTCAGGCCGTAGTTGGCCTTGAGCATCGGGTAGATCGACGGCAGCACGGCCTGGATCAGGTCATTGATCAAGTGCGCCAGGGCGCAGGCGCCGAGGATGCGCATGACCAAGGGGCTGGCTTGGGGTGTCGTGGTTGCGGCGGCGGGTGACGCAGTGAGGGTCGACATGCGGGCATTCCATACAAGGCAGCTAATCAAAGGCGGCGACTGCTTACGGTCGCCATCCATTACAAAATGATTCGGCGTTCATGCTAGATTCGTCAGGAATGCCTGTCTCGCGTAATTCGGGCGACAACCATCGCAAAAAGGGCGAAATGATTAAACCACTCAACGAATTCCTCCAGGAAATCAACGAAGGCGACTGGGCCGTCATCAGTTCAGCCACGGACTACCCGGAAAACTGGGTGATCCCCGACCACAGCCACGAGAAGCACCAGTTGCTCTACGCCATCGAAGGCGTGATGGTGGTGTACTCGGCGTTGAACCAGTGGACGGTGCCGCCCAATCGCGGCATCTGGATGCCGGCTGGGCAAGTGCATTCCCTGCGTTGCGTAGGCACGTTGAAGATGCGCAGCGTGTTTGTGCGCCCGGATCGTTTTCCGAACATGCCGGGCGAGCCGAAGACGGTGAGCATCTCGCCGCTGCTCAGCGAGCTGATCAAGGCCTCGGTGAGCTTGAAACCGCCGTATGCCGAGGATTCGCGAGACGCACGGATCATGCACCTGATCCTCGACGAACTCGCCATGTTGCCGGCCTTGCCGCTGTCTTTGCCGCAACCGGCGGACCCGCGCCTGCAGCGTATTTGCGTGGCGCTGCAAGAAGAGCCGGGCGACGCCTCCACGGTGGCGCACTGGAGCGAGCGCCTGAACCTGGACCAGAAAACCATCCAGCGCCTGTTCCGCAAGGAAACCGGCATGACCTTTGGCCAGTGGCGCCAACAGGCCAGGTTACTGCTGGCGCTGGAGCGCATTGCGGTGGGGGAAAAGGTGATCGATATCGCCTTGGAGCTGGGCTACGAAAGCCCCAGCGCGTTTACCAGCATGTTCAAGAAACAGTTTGGCAAGACGCCGAGCCATTTCTTCCGGTAGCGCCTAGCGGCCGTCCGCCAGGTTGGCGAAGAAGATGCAGCCCACCAGCCGTGCGAACAGGCTCAAGGTTTCCGGCAGGTTGGGGTCGTCAAACAGCATCGCCCGCGAGTCCAGGGCGCACAGTGCACCGTACAGTCTGCCATCGGGCAGGAAGATTGGCGCCCCGGCGTAGCTTTCGATTTCAAACTGCTTGACCACCGGGCGCGTAGCGAAGCGGCCGTTTTTGCTGATCTCGGGAATGAACAGGGCCTGTGGATTGATACAGAACTCACTGCACAGGGTGGTTTCCAGGTCGAGCACGTCGTGCACGTTGATGCCCATCTGCAACGGGTCGTAGACCGAGCACACCACCCATTCCAGATCGGTGAACTTGGCGATCCCGGCAAAGCGCATTCCGGTCAGGCGCGTGACCAGATGAAGAATATTGGTGGTGGCTTCGATTTCGGCGATGGCGGCGCGTTCGTCTGCGCTGAGTAGCGCGTGTGCTGAGGTGACGCTTGGAACCATGCGGAATACTCCAGGGTGAACGGTCGGGCAACCTTCGTAATGAACGGGCTTGCCCCGCGCCGGCGTCAACGAGACCGCGATTTGGCAGATTAACTGCGGTGGCCGGGTTGACGCAGGCGCGGGGCAAGCCCGCTCACTACACGTTATGGGTCAGTTGATGCGGGGGTGCTGTTGCACAAGGTTTTGGCGCTTGGCCTCCAGCGCGGCAATTTCGGCATCGATGTCTTCGATCTTTTGCTCGATGTTGTCGTGGTGCTCTTGCAGCAATTCCTTGGCTTCTTCCATGTCCGAGGCGGCCGGTGCGGCGCCGCGCAGGGGGCGGTTGGCGGTTTCCTTCATGGTCAGGCCGGTGATCAGGCCGACCACGGCAAACACCATCAGGTAGTAGGCCGGCATGTACAGGTCGTTGGTGCTTTCCACCAGCCAGGCCACGGCCGTGGGTGTAAGGCCGGCGATCAGCACCGAGACGTTGAACGCACTGGCCAGGGCGCTGTAGCGGATGTGGGTAGGGAACATCGCCGGCAGCGTCGAGGCCATCACGCCGATGAAGAAGTTCAACACCACGGCCAGGATCAGCAAACCTGCGAAGATCAGGCCGATCTTGCCGCTGGTGATCAGCATGAACGCCGGAATGGACAGCACCAGCAGGCCGATGCTACCGCCGATGATGAAAGGCTTGCGGCCGATCTTATCGCTGACAAACCCAATGAACGGCTGCACGAACAGCATGCCCACCATGATCGCGATGATGATCAGCACGCCGCTGTTTTCTTTGTAGTGCAGGTTGTGCGACAGGTAGCTCGGCATGTAGGTGAGCAGCATGTAGTACGTCACGTTGGTGGCCGCAACGATCCCGATGCAGGTCAGCAGGCTGCGCCAGTGCTTGGTGGCGACTTCCTTGAAGGACACCTTGGGGCCGTGGGTCAGGCCTTGGCGGTCGCCTGTTTCGAGCTTGTCCATGTGTTGCTGGAACGCCGGGGTTTCTTCCAGGGCGTGGCGCAGGTACAGGCCGATGATGCCCAGGGGCAGGGCGAGGAAGAACGGCAGGCGCCAGCCCCAGGCTTCGAACTGCTCGTCGCCCAGCACGCTGGAGATCAACACCACCACGCCCGCGCCCAGCACGAAACCGGCGATGGAGCCGAAGTCCAGCCAGCTGCCGAGGAACCCGCGCTTGCGGTCCGGGGCGTATTCGGCGACGAAGATCGACGCGCCGGTGTATTCGCCGCCCACCGAGAAACCCTGGGCCATTTTGCACAGCAGCAACAGGATCGGGGCCCAGATGCCGATGGCGTCATAGCCGGGGATCAAGCCGATGGCGAAGGTGCTCAGGGACATGATCACGATGGTGGCGGCGAGGACTTTTTGTCGTCCGTATTTGTCACCCAGGGCGCCGAAGAACAGGCCACCCAGCGGGCGGATCAGGAAGGGCACGGAGAAGGTTGCCAGGGCGGCGATCATTTGTACGCTGGGGGAAGCGTCCGGGAAGAACACCTTGCCCAGTACGTAGGCGACGAACCCGTAGACGCCGAAGTCGAACCATTCCATGGCGTTACCCAGCGCAGCGGCGGTGATCGCCTTGCGCACTTTGGTATCGTCGACAATCGTGATGTCTTTCAATCCGATGGGTTTGACGCTTTTCTTACGTAATTTCATGCGGGACACTCTAAAACAGAACAGGGGAGGTGCCATCGTTGCGATGGCACCGCTCTGTCAGTTCAGATACAAGCCGACACGAAAAAATTCACCGCTAATTTGTTTTTTTACCTTATGGGCACGCTTTTGTAGTGAGCGGGCTTGCCCCGCGCCTGCGCAAACCCGGCCACCCTGGTTAAATTGTCAAATTGCGATCTCGGCGGCACCGGCGCGGGGCAAGCCCGCTCACTACAGGAATATTCGTATGGCTACAGCTGTTGCACGACTGGTCTACCGCCAGCCACAACCGAGTGACGTGCAGCGATTGTTCGCGATCTTCGGTGATCCACAAACCAACCAGTTCAACCCCGCCGGCCCGATGGCGAGCCTGGAGGTTGCCCAACGCCTGCTCAATCACTGGCTCCAGCAGTGGGCCACCGAGGGCTATGGCTGGTGGGCGATTGCGCGCAGTGAAGCGCCGGATCACCTCATCGGCTTCGGGGGTGTCGCGCCACTCGATTACTTGACCGACCGACGTATCAACCTCGGATATCGGTTTGCAGTGGAGGCCTGGGGGCAGGGCTACGCCACCGAGTTGGGCCGCGATGCGTTGGCGTGGGCATTCGAAACACTCGGCCTGCCTGAAGTGTTCGGCCTGGTGCGGCCAGACCACGCCGCCTCAATCCGCGTGCTGGAAAAGATCGGCATGCAGCCCTATGGCCTGCTCGACGACGTACCCGGCAAGGCGCCCAGCCGGGTTTTTCACATTCGTCGTCCTACAACTGATTTTGCCTGACCTTTCACATCGCCGCGTAATACCTGAATAACAGCGATCTTTCAGATTGACAGCCCGTAGGTGGCCCGATATAAAAGTCACAGTTGTACGACGACATATGACGTTATGTATGTCTTACCTAACAAAAATAAAAAAGTGATGCCATGAACTTGAACGAGCCCATCAACGCCCAGCGCGTTGGCCAAGCTGTAGGCAACTATCGCTGGACCATCTGCGCGATGTTGTTCTTCGCGACCACCGTCAACTACCTCGACCGGCAGGTGCTCAGCCTGCTGGCGCCGCAGTTGTCGACGCAATTTGGCTGGAGCAATACCGACTACGCCAACATCGCGGCGGTGTTCCAGTTTGTCTATGCCATCTCCATGCTGTTTGCCGGGCGCTTTGTCGACAAGATCGGCACCAAGGCCGCCTACATCGTGGCCATTGGGATCTGGTCCACGGGCGCCGTCATGCATGCCTTCGCGGTGCCGATGGGCGAGGGCGTCGCAGCGATCAGCGGGGCCATCGGGCTGGCGGTGATTCCGGTGTCGATTGCCGGCTTCATGCTGTCCCGCGCCGTGCTGGCGATTGGCGAGGCGGGTAATTTCCCGATTGCGATCAAGGCCACCGCCGAATACTTCCCCAAGAAAGAACGCTCCCTGGCCACCGGCATTTTCAACTCCGGTGCCAACGTGGGCGCGATTCTGGCGCCGATCTGTGTGCCATTGATCGCCGGCCTGTGGGGCTGGGAAGCGGCATTTATCGTGATCGGCGCCCTGGGCTTTGTGTGGGTGGCGGTGTGGATCGGCCTTTATCAAAAGCCGGAAGAACAAAAGCGCCTGTCGGCCGCTGAACTGGCCTACATCCGCAGCGACCAGACCGTACAGCCTTTCACCCCGGCGCCGGCCGGCGCGGTCGAGAAGAAAGTCTCGTGGTTCAAGCTGCTGACCTACCGCCAGACCTGGGCGTTTGCCTTTGGCAAGTTCATGACCGACGGCGTGTGGTGGTTCTTCCTGTTCTGGCTGCCCACCTACCTGTCGGCGCAGTACGGCATGAAAGGCGCGGACATCGTGATGCCCCTGGCCGTGCTGTACAGCATGACCATGGTCGGCAGCATCGGCGGCGGCTGGTTCCCGAGCTACTTCATGGCGCGTGGCGATGCGCCGTATGACGGCCGCATGAAAGCCATGCTGGTGATCGCGCTGTTCCCGCTGGTGGTGTTGCTGGCGCAGCCGTTCGGTTACCTCAGCTTCTGGGTGCCGGTATTGCTGATCGGCGTGGGCGCTTCCGCGCACCAGGCGTGGTCGTGCAATATCTTCACCACTGTGTCCGACATGTTCCCGCAGAAAACCGTGGCCTCGGTGGTGGGTATCGGCGGCATGGCCGGTGGCCTGGGCGGTGTGGTGATGACCAAGATCGGCGGCTGGGTTTTCGATTACTACAAGTCCATCAACGACATCCACACCGGCTACATGATCATGTTCGCCATCTGCGCATTGGCGTACCTGGTGGCCTGGAGCGTGATGAAAGCGCTGGTGCCACGCCACAAGGAAATCACTGACCTGTAAGACGAGACGTCCCGCGCCGCAACGGCGCGGGACGGCTTCACAGGTCGCGGGCCCAGGTCTGGCTGACCAGGGATTTGCCGAAGGTATCCAGCGTTTCTTCCTCGACCAACGCGAACCCGGCTTTCTGATAGAGCTTGCGGGCATTGGAAAGGATGTCCACGGTCCACAACTGCATGCGCTGGTAGCCGACCTGCCGGGCAAAACGCACGCACTCATCCACCAGCCGCTGGCCGATCCCCATGCCCCGCGCACTGGCGTCCACGTAGAGCATGCGCAGTTGGGCGGTGTTGTCGTCGTGGCGAATCACGAACACCGATCCCACCACTTCACCGTCCTTTTCCGCGATCCAGCAACGCTCGCAGCTCGGATCAAACGCCCTCAAATACTTGGCGACAGTCTCCGCCACCAACGCTTCGAACTCCCAGTTCCAGCCATATTCTCGGGCATACAACGCGGTTTGTTGCTGCACCACTGTCCCCATGTCGCCGGGTTGTGGATCGCGCAGCAGGTAGCCTGGCGCCGTGCCTTGCAGCAGGGCCTGGATGCGTTTCATGGCCTCGGTGAGCTGCCGCTGTTGTGTCTCGGGCAGGCTGTCGAGCAGTGCGATGACTTCGCGCTGGGTCTGCTGTTCCAGGGGCGCCAGCACCTCACGGCCGTGATCGCTAAGGTGCAGTTGCAGTGCGCGGGCGTCGGTGGTGGAGCGGACTTTTTCGATCAGGCCTTTCTTTTCCAGGCCGCTGGTCAACCGGCTCAGGTAACCCGCGTCGAGGCTGAGCATCTGGCACAGGTCTGCGCTGGTCAGGTCACCCCGGGTCGACAGCTCGTACATCACGCGGATTTCAGTCAGGGAAAAGTCGCTTTGCAGCAGGTGTTCCTGCAGCACGCCGATCTGGTGGGTATAGAAGCGGTTGAAGCCGCGCACGATGCTGGCGCGTTCGACAAGCGAGGGGGTAGACATAGCGGAATGCTCGAATGGTTGCCTAAAGCAATTATATTGTTGCTTCAGGCAACCATGTCAAACACTTTGCTTATTGGATGCGTGTTACCCGCCAAAGGGTATTGGCCAGGTCATCGGCGATGATCAGCGCGCCTTTGGGGTCCACCGTCACGCCAACCGGCCGCCCACGGGTTTTGCCGTCTTCACCGCGAAAACCCGTGGCAAAGTCGATCGGCTCACCGGACGGCTTGCCGTTGCTGAAGGGCACGAAAATCACTTTGTAGCCCACCGGGTTGTCGCGGTTCCAGCTGCCGTGCTCACCGACGAACACGCCGTCGGCGAATTTGTCGCCCATTTGCGGGATGGAAAAGTCCACGCCCAGCGCCGCCACGTGGGAACCCAGGCTGTAATCCGGCTTGATCGCGGCGGCGACCTTGGCCGGGTTTTGTGGCTGGGCGCGCGGGTCGACGTTCTGGCCCCAGTAACTGTAGGGCCAGCCGTAGAACGCGCCTTCACGCACTGAGGTCAGGTAGTCCGGCACCAGGTCCGGGCCCAGCTCGTCGCGTTCGTTGACCACCGTCCACAGTTGCCCGGTGTCTGGTTGAATCGTCAGCGCCGTCGGGTTGCGCAGGCCGGTGGCGTAAGGCTTGTGCGCGCCGGTGGCGGCGTCGATCTGCCAGACCATTGCACGGTCGATCTCCACTTCCATGCCACGCTCGGTGACGTTGCTGTTGGAGCCGATCCCCACATAAAGCTGGCTGCCATCCGCGCTCACCGCCAGGGACTTGGTCCAGTGGTGGTTGATCTGTGCCGGCAGGTCGGTGACGGTACTGGGCGGCCCGCTGGCTTTGGTCTGGCCATCGGCGTAATCGAAACTGACCAGGGCATCCTGGTTGGCCACGTAGAGTTTGCCGTTGGCATACGCCAGGCCATACGGGGCGTTGAGGTTGTCGGCGAAGACGGTCCTGAGTTCGTACGTACCATCACCATCGGCATCGCGCAGCAGGGTCAGGCGATTGCCGCCCTTGACCTTGGTGTTGCCCTCGGCCTTGATCACGCTGGCGATCACATCCTTGGGCTTGAGCTTGGCCGCACTGCCGCCACGGCCTTCGGCGACGAGAATGTCGCCATTGGGCAACACCAGGGTCTGGCGCGGGATGGCGAGGTCGGTGGCGATGGCGGTGACGCGGTAGCCTTCGGGCACGGTAGGTTTCTGCTCGCCCCAGGGCGTGGGTTGGGCAATCTTCATGCTGGGCAACAGGCTGCTTTGCTGTTCCGGCAGCTTGGGGTCGGGGCCCCGCGCCTGGGTCTTGTCGCCTTCACCGCCGCAGGCGCTCAGCAGCAGGGCGGCGCTCAACAGCGTCAGGGTGCTGGACGTCTTCATTTGACACCTCCCGAACGCAAGCCGGTCCAGGTCGCCGCCAAGGCCAGCAACAACACGATGGCCGACAGAATCAGGCCGCCCGGCATCGAGCCGTAGGCGTCTTTGGCGTGCTGGAAGGCGTTGACCAGCCCCAGTACCCAGGTGGCCAACAGCAGCAGGACATACCGCGTGGGTTGCCCGGCCTTGGGCCTGGCACGAAGCAGGTTGACCAGCGCGAATAAAAACGCGAAGCCTGCGAACACCAGCGCCCCGGCGATCAGCCAGGAGGCGAAGTTGGCCCATTGAATCTGGTAAGTCTGGGTGTAGGCAATGTCGCTGAGCAGGGCGCCGAGAAACAATGGCACGGTGCCGGCGAGTAAGGTCGCATGCAGCGGCCCGGGGGCGTATCGGTAGGTGGGGAGGGTAGTCATGGTGATGGCGGCTCCTTGTTGTACAACGCCCCTGGACGGGGCAGCGCATAGGAAGTGAGCGCGCCACAGGTGAGAAAGTTCAGCGTGAAACGTTTCGAAATAGTGTGAACCCCCTGCGTTTGGGCGAGCCTAACCCCGTATCATCGCGTCCTTACCTCGTACCAGGCCTCCCCATGACTCATCCTCGCATCGGCTTCCCCTGCCAGTACAAGCACCCCGAACGCCTGCTGTCGGCCAGTGCCTTGAAGTTGATTGAAGGCCCACTCAACCCGCGCACCACCACCTTGCGCTGGATGGACAGCGTCACGCCGCAAGTGGCCCGCGACAAACTGGTCGAGGTGGTCACGCACAACCTTCAAGCCCAATTGCACCTGCTGGCCTACGTGGCCGGGTTGCCGCCGATGTTGCGCATGCTGCGCCTGAGCAGCGACCTGCTGCCGTTCTACAGCCACCCGAAAGTGGCGGATGTGTATAAAGACCCGGCGATCGAGCGGCAACTGGTCGATGGGTTCGCCGCCATCGGCGACCTGGCGCGTGCCTCGGATATCCGCCTATCGTTCCACCCCGGCCAATATTGCGTGCTGGGCTCGGAAAACCCCGGCGTGGTGGAAAACAGCCTGGCCGAATTCGAATACCACGCTGACATGATCCGCATGATGGGCTACGGCCGCCAATTTCAGGACCTCAAGTGCAACGTGCACATTGCCGGCCGCCTGGGTGTGGAGGGCACCCGGGCGGTGTGGCCGCGTTTGTCTGAGGTGGCGCGTAACTGCATCACCTTCGAGAACGACGAGAAGACCTACGGCCTCGACCACTGCCTGCAAGTCGCCGACCTGGCGCCGGTGGTGCTGGACATCCACCATTGCTGGATCAACGAAAACGAGTACATCGACCCCCATTCGCCCCGGGTGGCCCAAGTCATCGACAGCTGGCGCGGCGTGCGCCCAACCATGCATTACTCGCAGCCCCAGGAGAGCCTGCAGGAACTGGGCTTTGATGCCGAGCACAAGCTGGAAATGGAGGCGCTGCTGAAGGTGGTTTCCAAGCGCGACCTGTACGGCCATAGCGACCAGATGTGGAACCGCTGGACCAACGATTACGCGCTGCAGTTTCTCGACCGCTTCGACATCATGCTGGAGGCCAAGGGCAAGAACGTGGCGGCGCTGGCGTTTTACGAACACTGGCAGCACCGCACCGCGTAAAACCGCTTACTGCTTGCCGTTCAAGGGAATCACCAGCGACACCCACATGTTCCAGCCCTCGGGGCGGTTCTTGGCGTCGAACTCGTAGTAGCCCTTGATATTGGCGTACCACAGCCCTTCGCCCACCTTGAAGAAGTGCCCGGCCTGGGGGCCGATCCCGGCGACCCGCGACTTGAAGTCCCCCAGCACCGCGCCGCTGCCGCTGTCGCCGGTGACTTGTTCGAAGTAGTAGCCCACCAGCCCGACCAGGGATTGCGAGGTGAGGAAGTGCGAGGCGCTCAGGTCGATATGAGCGTCAATACCGTTCTGGTAGTCGGTGTCGTTGTTCTTCCAGTTGTAGGTCATGCCGGCGACCGCAGAAAACTCGTTGGTCTTGTCGAAGTAGGTGTAGCCACCCCCGGCATCCAGGGCCGCGTGGCCCAGGCCGATGTTCACCAGGCGGTTGGGGTCGTAGGCACCAATGGGGATGTTGCCCATGGAGTAAGCCATGAAGTTGTGCACGCCGTGGTTCCACTTCAGGGTGCCGAGCAGGTAGAGGTCGCTGCCGCCCTTGAGGCTGTCATTCGTGCCACTGGAGAAAGACCGCCCACGCGGGCCGGTGAGGGTTGCATCCACGCTGGCTTCGGAGCGCGCCACCGCCGCTATCGCAGAAATGGCGGCCTGGGCGCCGCCGAGCACCGGCGTCTCGAAGGTGTAGGTGGGGCTGGCGAACAGCAGGTCTGCCTTGGCATCCAGCCCGACCACCGTGCGCCCGCCACGCGGCACCACGGCATTTTTGTTGTCACTGGCGTTCACGTGGTAGTAGATCAGCGGCAGGCTCCAGCCCGGCGTGACGGGGGCGGCAGCCAGTGCGCCGAACTGCCCTGGTACCCAGAAACTCAGGCCACCATCGTCGGCCTGTGCCAGGGCGATGGGTAGCAGGGCGAGTACGCCCAATACGCTCGTCTTTGTGGTCATAGGACTTCCTATCCAAAAGGCCATTTTGTGCGTGCGGTTGGGGCTGTGCTCCCCACGGCTGCTTGAGCATAGTCCAAGGATTGAAGGGCGTTGCGCCCGTGCGCGATGGCGGGCATGCTCCCTGGCCTGAAATAAGGAGCTACCCATGAGTACCGCACAACCTGCAGGTGTCGACGCGGACGGCTTTGTCCTGACCGTTGGCGATCATCCGGTCCAGCCTGAATTCGAACCGTTGATGGCGGACGTCTGCCAGACCCTTTCCCAGCCTGAATCAGGGCTGCACAGCCTCTATCTTTACGGCAGTGTCGCACGGGGCGAGGCCACCCCTGGGGTGTCCGACCTGGACCTGACGCTGGTATTGAACGAGCCACCCGACGCCCACGCGTTGGAGCAACTGGAACGCATTCGACAGACGCTGGAACAACGGCACCCGGAAGTCACCAAGATCGACTTCGATATTGGCCACCGCGCCGAGGTGCTGGCACCCGAGCAGAACAACCGGTGGGGCTTCTGGCTCAAGCACTGTTGCTGCTGTGTCTGGGGCGATGACCTTGCGCCGCACTTTGAACGGTTCCGACCGTCGCGGGACATTGCGCAGGCGCTCAACGGGGACTTCCAACAGAGCTTGGCGGCGTATCGCGAGCGCATTGATCTGGCCAGTGACGCATCGGAGCGTCTGCGCCTGCAGCGCGAAGCGTCGCGCAAGTTGATCCGGTCGACGCAAACACTGCGCGAACAAGACGCGCCAGGCTGGCCGCGTACCCTGGAAGAGCACGTCGGTGGGTTCGTCCAGCAGTACCCCACGATGCGCGTTCAGGTGGCGTACTTTTTGTTCGAAGCCAGAAACCCCAGCGCCGAGCGCGAGCCGTTCTTGAGTCGCCTGGATGCCTTTGTAGCCTGGATGGTTTCACAACAGGGATAGATAGGTATATTGGCGTTAAACCCCACGTTGCATACGCCAAGCCTATGGACCTTTGATGATCAACTTCCGCCTGATTCGCCACCTCTGGCTGTTCCTCGCCGTTGCCGAAGAACAGAACTTCGGCCGCGCCGCCAAGCGCCTGGGCATGTCCCAACCACCGTTGAGCGAGCAGATCCAGGTGCTGGAGCAGGCGCTCAAGGTCACGCTGTTCGAGCGTTCGCGGCGCGGCGCCAAGCTCACGCCGGTGGGCGCGGCGATCCTGCCTGCCGTGCGCAAATTCGCCGAGCAACTGGAACGCCTGGAGCTGGCGGTGGAGGAGGCGGTGGCGGGGCAGTCGGGCATGCTGACCATCGGCGCGATCTCCACGGCGATGTTCGATGTGCTGCCGGGCCTGATCGACCGGCTCAAGCAGCAGTACCCGCACCTGACTGTCTCCGTGCGCGAGATCGACAGCGTCGAGGCGGTGCCGGCACTGGAAGCGGGGGATATCGACCTGGCGTTTGCCCGCCTGGACGGTGACCTGGGCCCGGCCGTGCAGTCATTGCCGTTGCTGGAGGACCGCTTGATGGTGGCGCTGCCCAGCGATCATCCGTTGGCCGCCCGCACGCGCATCAGCCTGTCGAGCCTGGCGTCCGAGCCACTGGTGATGTTCTCGCGCAAGGTCAGCCCGGTGTACTTCGACAACCTGATCGTCACCTGCCGCGCCAGCGGGTTTTCGCCACGGGTGCTGCACGAAGTGCGTTCGGTGGCGTCGCAAATCGCGTTTGTCAGTTGCGGGCAGGGCATTGCGCTGGTGCCGGCGTCGTTGAAGAAGCTCGCACCGGACAACGTGGTGCTGCGGGCGTTGACGCAAAAACTCCATGTGGTGACCACCGCCGTGGCCTGGAACAGCGAGCGGCCCAACCCGTTGGTGACGGAAGTGGTTGCGCAGTTTCAGGCTCATACGATTGGCGTATGAATACGTTCCGCAATCCGTTATTTACACCTCGATCAATTCACCCGACAGTGGCGGCTTTTCTGTTCCGGGAGCCCCTGTCATGTCGTTCGTCCACACCCACCTGCCGCTGACGGTAGACGGCGTCTCGCTGAACATTGCCGCCTTGCATCGCACGGGCGAACGTGCGCCCATCCTGTTTTTGCACGGCTTCGGGTCCACCAAGGAAGACTACGCCGATATCGTCCTGCACCCGGCGTTCGACGGTCATCCCTTCGTCGCTTACGACGCGCCCGGCTGTGGCGAAAGCGAATGTGCCGACCTGTCGAAGATCGGCATTCCTTTCTTGTTGGAAACAGCAGTGCAGGTGCTGGAGCATTTCGCGATCGAGCGCTTCCACCTGGTGGGCCATTCCATGGGCGGCTTGACCGCGCTGATGTTGGCGCACCGCTTCCCCGACCGGGTGCTGAGCTTTACCGATATCGAAGGCAACATCGCCCCCGAAGACTGCTTTCTCAGCCGTCAGATCGTCGACTTTCCCGCAGATGATCCCGAGGCATTTTTCAACGCTTTCATCGAGCGTACCCGCCAGGCGCCGGCCTACGCCAGCGCCCTCTATTCGGCGAGCCTGCGCCACAAGGTGCGGGCGCGCGCGGTGCGCGGGATCTTCCAGTCGATGGTCGAGCTGTCTGACCATGGCGACTTGATGGGCAAATTCCTCGGGCTGCCTTGCCCGACGATGTTCATGTACGGCGAGCAGAACGCCTCGCTGTCCTACCTGCCGCACATCCAGGCCCACGGCGTGCGCCTGGCGCCGATTGCGCAGTGCGGGCATTTCCCGATGTATTCCAACCCGGTTGCCATGTGGCAGCAGATTGCGGATTTCCACCGCCACAGTGGCTGATGACGGCGGGCGCTACGACTTGAAGCGCCCCACCAACCCATTCAGCTCCGTCGACAGGTCAGCCAGCCGCCCCGAATCGTCTTGGGCCGAGTTGGCCAGGCTTTCCACCAGGCGCGCTTCGTCGTAGATCTGCTGGATATGCCGGTTGATCTCTTCGGCGACGCTGTGCTGTTCCTCGGCGGCGGCAGAGATCTGCAGGTTCTGGTCGCGGATCTCGTTGACCGACAGCTGGATGCCTTCAAAACTGTCCCGTGCGTTTTCGATGGACGACACACTGGCGCGGGACAGGTCCAGGCAACTGCTCATCTTCTGGGTGACTTCTTCGGTCTTGCTGCCCAGGGTGCCGAGCAACTGCTCGATCTCGCCGGTGGAGTCGGAGGTGCGCTTGGCCAACGCCCGCACCTCGTCGGCCACCACCGCAAAACCCCGGCCCTGGTCGCCGGCGCGCGCGGCTTCGATGGCGGCGTTGAGCGCCAGCAGGTTGGTCTGTTCGGCGATGGCGCGGATGGTGCCGAGGATCTGGTTGATGCTGCGGCTGCCGGCTTCCAGCTCGACCATGGCCTGGGACGATTCGGTCAGGCGCCGGCCCAGGCGGTTGACGTTGTCGGTGGTCACTTCAATCTGCTGTTTGCCCTCGGCCACGCGGCGATGGCCGTTCTCGGCCGATTCCGCCGCGCCACTGCATGAGCGCGCCACCTCGTTGGCCGTGGCCACCATTTCGTTGAACGCGGTGGACACCAGTTCCACTGCCTCGCGCTGGCGCCCGGCCGCTTCGTTCATGTTGTGCGCCACTTCGCTGTTGACCTTGGACGCATCCTGCAAATTGGTCGACGCCGCGCCGATGTGCTGGATCAACTGGCGGATCGCCGCGAGGAACTTGTTGAACCAGCCCGCCAGTTCGGCGGTTTCGTCCTTGCCCTGTACGTGCAACTCGTGGCGTAAATCGCCCTCGCCCTGGGCGATCGATTGCAAGCCGGTGCTCACCTGGCCGATGGGCTTGATGATCACCTTGGAAAACGCCGCCGCAATCAGCCCGAAGATCAGCACCAGCACGGCGACGATGACCGTGGTGAGGTAGGTCATGCGCGTGGCGGCAGCCATCACTTCGTTGTATTCGATCAGGCCGACATAGCGCCAGCCCAGGCCCGGCGAGGTCCAGACGTTGGCCATGTAGCGCACCCCGTCGATCACCACTTCGGTGGAGCCCTGGGGCGTTTCGGCCAGGTGTGCATACGGCGCGCCGAGGTCCTTGAGGGGCTTGAAGTTGTGCGCGGCATTGCGCGGGTCCACCAGCACCACGCCGTCTTCGATCAGCATCACGTAGCCGCTTTCGCCCAGCTTGATGCTCTTGAGCAACTCGGTGAGGTTTTTCAGCGACACGCTCACCACGAACACGCCCTTGGGTTTGCCGGCGTTGTCCAGCAAGGCGCGGGCGGTGCCCACCAGGGCCACGTCGTCCTTGTCGTAATAATAAGCAGGGGTGCGCACCGTCTTGCCGGGGCTGGCCATGGCGGCCTTGTACCAGGGGCGGGTGCGCGGGTCGTACTTGGCCAGTTGTGGGTCATCCGGCCACTTGGCGTAAGTGCCGTCCTCCAGGCCGATGGACAAAATGGCGGCAGACGGGTGGGTTGCACCAAACCGTGCAAACTGGTCGATGACCTGCTGGGCCTGGGCTGGCATCGGCTGGCTGGCCGCATTGGCAGGCTGGTAATCCTTTAGAGTGTTCACCGAAGTGTATACAGGATCAGCGGACATTTGATCGACGTTCTGCAGCGTGCCATCGAAGAACTGCCGGATGTTGCCATCGATCTGGCGTATTTCACGGGTGCTGCCATCAATGAATTGTTCGACCGCCTGGGTCCGTGTGTTCATGACGGAGATCACCGCGACCAGGCTGACCGGGATAAACGCGACGGATACGAAAGCAAGCACTAGCTTATTTTTTATTTTCATCGAGACGACCATCAGCGGGGAGGGCGGCCAAACCGTCGACTCCGGGCGAGAGGCGGCGATTTGCTATCACTGTCTGTTTCGGCTCGATGCGGGGAAATCTTTAGCGATATTTTGTGTACAACAACAATACTTTTTGTCCTGAATATTTTTCAGGTCGATAACCGTGCGACAGCTTTGTCCCCGTGCAACACATCATGCCCGCTGACCACCACGATGCCGACCAACACCAGGAGCGAGCCGAGCACAAACGTCGACTCCAGCGGCTCGCTCAACAGCCATACGCCGAACGCCACGCCAAACAACGGGGTGAGGAACGACAGCACGCCCAGCCGCGACCCCAAGTAACGGCTTAGCAACCAGAACCACACCAGCAGGCTCAGGAACGAGAACACCACGGTCTGAAATGCCAGGCTGGCAAACGCGATGCCGGAGAGGTGGAACCGGGTTTGCCCGGTGACCAGCGCCACCAGCCCGAGGATGATGCAAGCGCCGGCGAGTTGGTAGAACAGCGTCAAGGGTGCCGGCGCATCCGTCAGCCTTGAGCAGCGAATACTCAAGGTGGTCGCGCCCCAGGCGATGGCGCCGACCACGCCCAATGCATCCCCCATCCGCTGCGGCGTGACCCAGCCATCGCCCGGTTTGCCTGGCGTATAAAAGGCGATGGCGATACCGATAAAGGCGATCAGGATGCCCAGCCATTGCAGGCGGCTCAGGCGCTCACTGGCAAAGCGAAGATGCAGGCCGATGGCGGCAAATAGGGGCGCGGTGTAGAGGAAAATCACCATGTGCGCAGCCGAGGTGTAGCTCAGCCCCACCGACACCGCGATGTACTCGACGGCGAACAGAACCCCGACCACCACGCCGCCTCGCCAGGTCTGCCAGTGGCACTTTTCGCGGTAGCGACGCAAGGTCAACAAGAGGCCCACCATCACCGCGGCAACCCCGGAGCGCAGGGCGATTTGCAGCATCGGCGAAACATCCTCGGCGGCCACTTTGATCGCCACTTGTTGTAGCCCCCAGATGGCACACACCACGACCATCATCACGGTGGCTGTTTTATCCAGTGTCTGGCGATTTTCCACGGTACGACTCCTCTGACCCAATGGCATCAGTCTGGGGTTGTCGTAATGGTGGGATATAGCGCAAAAACGACAAACGATAGCGAGGAATCGTCATTCGCGCCGTGGCCCGAACCACGGCGCTGGCAGCCGCATCGACTCAGCCCATGTCCTGGGTGGCACGTGCAGAATCGTCCTTGAGCTCCTCGGCGAACTTGCGCATCAAGCGCACCAGGTTGTCAAAGTCGCCTTCGTCCCAAGTGGAAAAGATCGACACGCCAATGCGTTCGCGCGCGGCGTCAACTCGGTCAGTCATGACTTTGCCTTTTTCGGTAATCACCGACTCGCGCAGGCGGCGGTCGAGCGCGCTTGCCTGGCGCTGGATCAAGTCGAGGCTTTCCAGCTTGGTCACTTGCCGGCTGACAGTGGTGTAGTCGCGACCGACGCGGTCGGCCAGTTCGACCACGCCGATAGGGCCCAGCCGTTCTACCAGCACCAGCAGGGGAAACAGCGCGCGGTCCAAGGAAATTCCGGCCTCGCGCACCATCGCTTCATCGCGCTGGGGGCGGTTCATCACCCCCACGATCTCAACCAACGACCCATGCAAATCACGCAGCTGAGCGCTCATATGTGCGTTTTGCACGCTTTTTCTTGACACTGTGTTTCTCCGTCTTAATATGTGCATATTGCACATATAGGTGGTCGTTATGAACGAGCAATGCGCGGTCGATGTTCTGATTTGTGGTGCCGGTGCGGCCGGCTTGACCTTGGCGATAGACCTGGCCAGGCGCGGTATCCGCTTTCGTCTGATCGAGAAAAACCACCAGCCTTTCCACGGTTCCCGTGGCAAAGGCATCCAGCCCAGGTCGCAGGAAATCTTCGAAGACCTCGGCGTACTCGACCGCCTGTTCGCCATGGGTGGAGTCTATCCGACTGAGCGGCGCTACCGCGACGACGGCAGCACCCTCGACGCCGATCCCATCGAACACAGTGCCGCGACTTCGGCTGAGCCTTATCAGCAACCGCTGATGGTGCCGCAATTCCTGACCGAACAGGTGCTGCGCGAGCGGTTGCTCGAACTGGGCCACCGGGCAGTGTTTGGCTGTGAATTGACAGGGTTTGAGCAAGACGCGGACGGCGTGACCCTGCAGCTCAATGGCCGCGCAGGCCCGCAAACACTGCGTACGCGCTGGCTGGTGGGGGCCGACGGGGGGCGCAGCTTCGTGCGCCAGGCGTTGAATATCGGCTTCCCGGGCAAGACCCTCGGCGTGCGTGCGCTGGTGGCGGACGTGCAGCTGTCAGGCCTGTCGTCGACGTATTGGCATCGTTTTGGCGAGGGCGACCCACAACGTCAGATTGCCATTTGCCCACTGGCCGGCACGCAACTGTTCCAGATTCAAGGCCCGATTGCCCTGGACGCCGAGGTGGACCTCAGCGCTGAAGGCTTGACCGCGATGGTGGCCCAGCGCACCGGGCGCGATGATATCCAGGTGCATGAAGTGTCTTGGGCGTCGGCCTACAGCATGAATGCGCGGCTGGCCGATCAGTACCGTATCGGCCAGGTGTTTCTGGTCGGGGACGCCGCGCACATCCATCCGCCGACCGGTGGCCAGGGGCTCAACACCAGCGTGCAGGATGCCTACAACCTCGGCTGGAAACTGGCGGCGGTGGCCAACGGCGCACCTGAAGCGTTGCTCGACAGCTACGAAGAAGAACGCCGGCCGGTAGCGGCCTCGGTACTGGGCTTATCCACCCAACTGCTCGATAACCTGCAACGTGGCGACGTGCGCCGGGGCCGGGAAGTGCATCAACTGGACATTGGTTACCCCCATTCCTCGCTGGCGGCGGGTCGGGCGGACCGCGCCGGTGCGCGTGCGCCGGATGCACGGCTGCGCGGCGCGGCAGGCCAATCGCTACGCCTGTTTGACCTGTATGCCGGTCCGCATTGGACGCTGCTGTGTGTGGCCGGCACGTCCGCCGACGTGGCACCAAGGCCAGGGTTGCGAATCCACCACGTTGGCCTGCAAGGGGAAGTGATTGATGACCAAGGGCAGATGCAACACGCCTACGGGCTGGCCGCAGGGGATCGGGTGCTGGTGCGCCCGGATGGCTATATCGGCGCGATCTTTTCGTCCGATGAGGGGGCGCGGTTGGAAGGCTACTTGTTGCAAGTCGGCCTGCCGAGTGTGATCAGTCCTGAGTCGTCGCGTTGACGGCTTGAGCGGGTAGCGCCCCCGGCGTCTTGATGGTCTTGGTCACGATGTAGGTGAAATAGCGCTCGATGGCCAGGTCTTCCAGCAGCAATTGGTCGATGAAGCGCTGGTACGCGTCGATGTCGGCGGCGCGAATCATCGCGATGTAGTCCACGCCGCCGCCGGTGGCGTAGCAGAACTCCACCTCCGGCGCGTCGCCCATGCGGTGTTCGAAGCGGCGCATGTCCTGGGCGGTGTGACGGGCCAGGGTGATTTCCACCAGCAACTGCTGGCTCTTGAACACCTGGTTCCAATCGATCACCGCACGATAGCCTTTGACCAGGCCCGCGTTCTCCAGCTTGCGCACCCGCTCCCAGGCCGGGGTGACCGACAGGTTGATCGCCTCGGCCAGGCTGGACTTGGTGATGCGCCCATCCTCGGAAAGGATGCGCAGGATGTTCAGGTCATAACGGTCAAGCTTGTGCATCAAGGAAAAACTCCACAGGCCATAGTAAGGCGGCGCCCTCACGGCCATCGCCGGCAAGCCGGCTCCTACGCGGGTTCCGCGTTTCGCCAGCCCCCTGTAGGCGCTGGCTTGCCAGCGATGGTCGTCAACGATAACGCACATCCGTCGAGCGTACGCCGTGTTCAGCCGAGGATTTCCCCCGCCACCTGGTCAATCGCACCCTGGGTGATGTCGACGATCAGGTCCGCGTCTTCCCGTGTGAGGATCAACGGCGGAGCAAAGCCAAGGATGTCGCCATGGGGCATGGCCCGGGCGATCATGCCGCGCTCCAGGCAGGCCGCCGAGACTTTCGGGCCGACTTTCAACCCGGCATCGAACGGCGTGCGTTGCTCGCGATCGGCCATGAACTCCACGGCGGCGAGCATGCCATCGCCACGCACTTCGCCCACCAGCGGGTGGCCTTCGAGGGTTTCGCGCAGGCGGCGGTTGAGGTACGCGCCCACCTGCTCGGCATTTTCGGTGAGGTTTTCGCGCTCCAGAATGTCGAGGTTGGCCAGCGCCGCCGCCGCGCAGATCGGGTGCCCCGAATACGTCCAGCCGTGGCCCATGGCGCCGTCGGTGGTGGAGGCTTTTTCGATCACGTCCCACACTTTCTCGCCAATGATCACCGCCGACAACGGAGCGTAGGCGCTGGTCAGGCCCTTGGCCGTGGTGATCAGGTCCGGGCGCATGCCGTAACGCTGGCTGCCCATCTTCGACCCCAGGCGGCCAAATGCGCAGACCACTTCATCGGCAATCAATAGCACATCGTATTTGTGCAGCACCGCCTGGATCGCCGCCCAGTAACCGGCCGGTGGCACCACGATGCCGCCGGTGCCCATCACCGGTTCACCGATGAAGGCGGCCACGGTGTCCGGGCCTTCGGCAAGGATCATCTTTTCCAGCTCATCGGCGCAGTACCGCACGAACGTGGCTTCATCCATGCCCGCCGGGGCTTTGCGGTACCAGTGCGGGCACACGGTGTGCTGGATGCCTTGCTCCGGCAGGTCAAAGTGCTGATGGAAGGCAGCAAGACCCGTGAGGCTGCCGGTCATGATGCCCGAGCCGTGGTAGCCACGGTCGCGGGAGATGATTTTCTTCTTCTGCGGACGGCCCAGCACGTTGTTGTAGTAGCGCACCAGCTTGATCTGGGTCTCGTTGGCGTCGGAGCCCGACAGGCCGTAATAGACCTTTTTCATGCCCTCTGGCGCCCAGTCCATGATGCGACTCGACAGCTCGATAATCGCCTCCGTCGAGTGGCCGACGTAGGTGTGGTAGTAGGCCAGCTCCTTGGCCTGCTTGTAGATCGCGTCCGCCACTTCGGTACGGCCGTAGCCGATGTTCACGCAATACAGCCCGGCAAACGCGTCGATGAAGTCACGCCCTTCATGGTCACGGATGCGGATGCCCGACGCGCTCTGGATGATACGGCCCTTGAGCGCGCCGCTGGCATGGTCGTGGGCGTGGGTGGACGGGTGCATGAAGTGCGCGCGGTCCTGTGCGAACAGGTGGTCGAGTTCGTGGTTCATAGCGAGTCTCCTTTGAATTGTCCTTGGTGGTGCAGGCAAAAGTATTTGGTTTCGACAAAGGCCTCGAAGCCCTCGGTGCCGCCTTCGCGGCCCAGGCCCGAGGCTTTCATGCCGCCGAACGGAATCGGGTGGCCAGTGAACTTCACACCGTTGACCGCGACCATGGCGTGGTCGAGGCGACGGATCAGTGGGTAGATCAGGTCCAGGCGGTTGGAACAAATGTAGGCGGCCAGGCCGTACTCGGTGTCGTTGGCCAGGGCAATCGCCTGCTCCAGGCTGTCGAAGGGCATTACCCCGGCAATCGGCGCAAAGTTTTCTTCGCGGTAGATGCGCATCTCGGGCGTGACATCCGCCAACACCGTGGGCTGGTAGAACAAGCCGCCCAGCGCATGGGCTTCACCGCCCACCAGGCGTTGCGCGCCCAGCTGCAAGGCGTCCTCCACCCGCGCGGCGGTCACATCGAACGCGGCCTGATGCATCAACGGGCCAACGTCCACGGCATGTTCTTCGCCGCCTATCAGCGCAGGGCCCACGCGCAGTTCGCGCACGGCGGCGGCAAAGCGCTTGAGGAAGGCGGGGTAGATCGCGCGGTCGACGAGGATGCGATTGGCGGCGCAGCAGTCCTGGCCGGAGGTCTGGAATTTGGCCTCCACCGCGACCTTCACCGCCAGGCCCAGGTCGGCATCGGCACACACAATGAACGGCGCATTGCCGCCCAGTTCCAAGGCGACCTTCTTCACGTCCTGGGCGGCCGCTTGCAGCACCAGCTTGCCCACGCGGGTCGAGCCGGTGAAGCTCACCGAACGCACGCGGCTGTCCTGCACCAGGGTTTGCATGGCCATCTGCGGCTCGCCCAGCACCACGTTGAACACCCCGGCCGGGAAGCCGGCTTCCTCGGCGAGTTGCGCCAGGGCAAAGGCCGAGTAGGGCGTTTCATGGGCCGGCTTGACCACCACCGTGCAACCGGCCGCCAGGGCGGCAGCGGCTTTGCGCGTGATCATTGCCGAAGGAAAGTTCCACGGCGTCAGCAGCGCGCAAACGCCCACCGGCTCCTTGAGCGTGCCCAGGTGCGCACCGGGAATATGGCTGGGGATGTTCTGCCCGTACAGCCGCCGGGCTTCGTCGGCAAACCAGGGAATGAAACTGGCGGCATAGGCGATTTCGCCCCGGGACTCGGCCAGGGATTTGCCTTGTTCCAGGCTCAGGATGCGCGCCAGGTCTTCCTGATGTTCCAGGATCAGACTGGCCCAACGCTTGAGGACGGTTGCGCGGGCGTCAAGGCTCTGTTCGCGCCAAGCCGGGAAGGCGCGATGCGCGGCCTCCACGGCGGCAGTTATCTGCGCTTGTTCAAGCATCGGCACATGGCCGATCACGTCCTGGGTCGCCGGGTTGTGCACGGCGAGGGTGCTGGCGCTGTCACTGTGGACCCAATGGCCGTCGACATAGCACAGCGCCTTGAACAGCAGTGGGTGTTTGTAAGTCATGGTGGTGGCTCCCAATCGTCTGAGTGCAGTCATGCTAGGGCAGGGCAGCGCAAGAAAAGGCGGGTTTGGCGGGGGTGGGGC
>NZ_JACARO010000079.1 GCF_013386585.1 Pseudomonas sp. P7548
CCTTCGCGAGCAAGCCCGCTCCCACATTTAGAAATTAATCATCCGATAAGTCTGAGTCACGCCCGCAGAGACTGCGGCGGAATAAACGACTCCAGCTCATCCTCCACTGCCTCGATGATGCGCTCCACATCGGCCGCATTCATCACGGTGGCGCAGGGGATGCCGGCGATGGCGATCAGCGTTTCGCCACTGGCGCGGTCGAACAAACGGGCAACCATGCTGCCGGGGGCGTCCATGCTCCCCTCGAAGCCCATCGGATGAAAATGCCAGCGCATCAGTTGGCAGGCGTTGGGAAACGTCACTTTGTTCATGTTGCCCACCTTGTTCATTGAGCGCTTCCTTTAGCTCGCGGCAGGGGGCCATGACCTTCACTGGTCGTGGCGTTGAAGACCCTCAAAATAGCATTCGTTCCTAACACTGCGGTGACTTTTTTCGCCCCGTTCGGCGGTTCTTTTCCATGAAATTGACGTGGGTCATGTCCTACCCAAAGCTAGGCAAAAGGCCATTAGTCAGAAGTGCCAATTGGCCATTGAAGGCCCCGGTAAAATTCGGCAATCTCCAGGGTTTACCCGCCGCCGAGCCTTCCATGCCTGACATCGCCTCAGACGATGATTGCCAGAACACCCAAGCCACCGGCGACCTGGTGCTGCGCCACAGCCTCTGCTGGCGCCATCGCGACCTGGACGGGGTGATGTCCTATTACCACCCGGACATCCAGTACCACGATTTCTTCCAGAACCGCGTGGTGGGGTATGCCGAGTTGCGCGAGTACCTGCAAGCCAGCATGCCCCGTGGCGTCGATGAAGCAATCGAGCACACCGACCGTATCCGTGCCGACGGCGATACCGCGTTTATCCAGTACCGCATCACCTTGCGCGGCGGCCAGGGGCTGGTGTCGTTTCGTACCAGCGAGGCCATCACCGTGCGCGACGGCCTGATCTGGCGGGTCAACGAATACGCGTCCCTGGTGCATGAACAACCCGCCCAGACGATGCGCCCCACGGTCAGCCGCCTGGGCCTGTCGCCCCAGCAATTGGGGCATATGGCCAATGACCTGCAGCACTATTTCCAGCAACAGCAACCCTACCTGGACCCGGAGCTGGACCTGCAACGGGTGGCGAAGGAATGTGGCTACAGCCGCAATCAGATTTCCTACCTGCTGAACCAGGTGCTGGGGCAGAGCTTCTACCGCTACGTCAACCAGGCTCGGCTCCAGCATTTGCTCGCCGCCCTGGATAAAGCCGCGCCACCGATCAAGGTCGATGACCTGGCGTTTGCAGCCGGTTTCAATTCGCTGTCGGCGTTTTACAGTGCTTTTCGCCAGCACACGGGCCAGTCGCCCAAGGCCTACGTCAAACAAATTTCTTTGCGTGCACGCGCGCAAGACAGCCCCTGACACCGCGCTCTAGCATCCCCCTATCGAAACGAGGTAGGGGAGCTTGGCATGCCGGCATGGCGCAATATCAGTTTATGGATGGACCAGCTGGACGACCCGCTGGTGGCGCGGCCGTCCCTTGAGCAGGACCTGGATGTCAACGTGGCCATTATCGGCGCCGGCTATACCGGCCTGTGGACCGCCTATTACCTGAAGCGCCAGGCTCCCGAACTGAAGATAGCGATCATCGAGGCACAGACCGCCGGGTTCGGCGCGTCCGGGCGCAACGGCGGCTGGCTGATGGGCAATTTGCTGGGTGAGGATCGGCTGCTTGCTGGCCTTTCCCCGCAACAGCGCCGCGCCTCGTTTGACCTGCTGCACGGCATTCCCGACGAGGTGGCCCAGGTGCTGGCCCGCGAGGGCATCGAGTGTGACTACCGCAAGGGCGGCGCCTTGTACTGCGCCGCGCGCTACCCGGAGCAGGAAGGCAGCCTGCGCCGTTACCTGGACAAGCTTCACGCCCAAGGCCTCACCGAGGACGATTATCGCTGGCTCAGCCCGCAGCAATTGGCCGAACAGATCCGCATCGCCAAGCCTTATGGCGGTATCTATGCACCCCATGTCGCCACCATCCACCCCGCCAAGCTGGTGCGCGGCCTGGCGCGGGCGGTGGAGCGCCTGGGCGTAACGATCTACGAAAACAGCCCGGTGACCCATTGGCAGTCCGGCAGCCTGCGCACGGCCAAGGCGAGTGTGCGCGCCGCGTGGGTGGTGCCGGCCGTCGAAGGGTATGCAAACACGTTGCCGCCATTGGGGCGCTATCAGTTGCCGGTGCAGAGCTTGATCGTCGCCACCGAGCCGCTGCCCGCCAGCACCTGGGATGAAATCGGCCTGAGCCATGGCCAGGCGTTCGGCGAGAGCAGCCGGCAGGTCACCTACGGCCAGCGTTCAGCCGACAACCGCCTGGTGTTTGGTGCCCGTGGCGGCTATCAGTTCGCCGGCAAGTTGCGCCACAACTTCGATCTGACCGACAGCGAGGTCGAGCTGCGTCGCTACCTGTTCGGCGAACTCTTCCCACAGCTCAAAAAGGTGCGGATTACCCACTCCTGGGGCGGCAACCTCGGCATGTCGCGCAACTTCCGTCCGCACATGCTGTGCGACCACAAGACCGGCATCGCGCTGTCCGGTGGTTATGGCGGGGAGGGCGTCGGCGCCACCAACCTGGGTGGGCGCACCCTGGCCGACCTGATCCTCGGCCTGGACACGCCGCTGACCCACCAGCCATGGGTCATCCGCGAACGGGGCCTGGAGGCGCTCAAGGCCTGGGAGCCCGAGCCGTGCCGGTGGCTGGGTTACAACGCGATCATTCGCAGTTTTGTCCATGAAGACCAGGTGTTGGCCAACCCCAACACCGCCCCCTGGCGCCGCAAGCTGGCGACCGGCGTGGCCGGGTTCATGGAAGGTTTCATGCACTAAGTCGTTTCACTCACACGGGAAAGCCCATGAGCATCACTCAATTCAAAGACACGCTGAACGCCCACTTGCCCGACTCGTCACCGGTGGCCGTGCCCTTGGGCGAGCCCATCGCCGTGGCCTCGACCTTGAGCGTTGAGCGCAGCGACGGCGTCGAAACCGGCATCTGGGAATGCACCCCAGGCGTCTGGCGTCGGCAGATCAAATCCCAGGAGTTTTGCCACTTTATCCAGGGCCGCTGCACCTTCACCCCTGACAACGGTGAAATTGTTCACATAGAAGCCGGCGACGCACTGATGTTGCCGGCCAACAGCACCGGGATCTGGGACATCCAGGAAACCGTGCGCAAGACCTACGTATTGATCCTGTAACGCTTTGATCCTTGATCGCCTGCCATAAAAACAGCCCTAAAACCGCCAGGAAATCGAACCATGAAAGCCATTGCCCTGTTGCCCTTGATGTTGGTGGCCTCTATCAGCCAGGCCGCCGAGACGGTGAAGATCTACAACTGGTCGGACTACATCGCGCCGGACACCACCAAGAACTTCCAGAAAGAAACCGGCATCGCCTTTACCTACGACGTGTACGACAGCAACGAAACCCTCGACGGCAAGTTGATGACCGGTAAATCCGGTTATGACGTGGTGTTTCCTTCCAACCACTTCATGGCCCGGCAGATCCAGGGCGGGGCGCTGAAAAAGCTCGACAAGAGCCAGTTGCCCAACTGGAAAAACCTCAACCCGGTATTGCTCAAGGCCCTGGAAACCAACGACCCGGGCAATGCCCATGGCTTCCCGTACCTGTGGGGCAGTACCGGCATCGGCTACAACATCGACAAGGTCAAGGCGGTACTGGGCGACAACGCGCCGGTGGATTCCTGGGACCTGATCTTCAAGCCCGAGAACATGGCCAAGTTGCAGAAGTGCGGCGTGGCAATCCTCGACAACGGCCCGGAGCTGCTGCCGGCCGCGCTGAACTACCTGGGCTTGCCGCACCACAGCAAGAAGGCCGAGGACTACAAGAAAGCTGAAGACCTGCTGATGAAAGTGCGGCCTTACGTGGCGTACTTCCACTCCTCGAAGTACACCGCTGACCTGGCCAATGGCGACATCTGCGTGGCCGTGGGCTTCTCCGGTGACATCCTGCAGGCTGAAAGTCGCGCCAAGGAAGCCAAGAACGGCGTGAACATCGGCTACAACATTCCCAAGGAAGGCGCCGCGATCTGGTTCGACATGGTCGCCATGCCCGCCGACGCCCCCGACGAAAAAGCCGGCTACGCCTTCATGAACTACCTGCTGCGCCCCGAAGTCATGGCCAGCATCACCAACTACGTGCACTACGCCAATGGCAACGCCGCCGCCGACAGCCTGGTAGACCCGGCCATCAAGGCCGACACCAAGGTGTACCCGAGCCCGGACATGATGGGCAAGCTGTTCGCGCTGGAAGCGATGCCGCTGAACATCGACCGGATCCGTACACGGGTGTGGAACACCATCCGTACCGGTCGCTGAGGTTGGATGTCACCCCGCCAAACCCGTAGGAGCCCGGTTTGCCGGCGATAGCGCCCGCAAGATCGCCATCGCCGGCAAGCCGGACTCCTACAGGTCGTGGGGTGTCAGGGGTTTTCCAGGTCATGCCCCAACGACTGGATAAACAAAGAAAACAGATCCGGCTGTGCATCGCGTGCAGATGCATCTGCGACAATGGCTATAAGTAATCCACTTTTTATACTGCCATTTCTGACAGGTTCTTTTTTTTAGTTTTCCCCCTATTTTATTCACTCGTCGTTCCAGCACACAGCTAGGGGTGAGATATGAATAGGACAGCTTTAGAAAAAGTACTCAACACTGACGGGTTCACCGGGTCATGGGCTGGGGTGATAACCGATCCCGACGGGACCACCAGGCACGTTCAATCCGCTACGGTCTACCATGACCAGCAATTCGGAGAGGAGCGGTGTATCGGACAACAAGGTACTGAGGACAGGTGGCAAGCTTTCCAGGTGACACTCGCAGGTGATACTCCCAGTGGCTTGCTCAGCTTGGGAGATGGCAAGCTTCTGGGAATGTATTACAAACCTTTTGAATCGCCTGACTCCGAGCCGGCAGAGGAAGGCTCTGCCGTGTTTTCCAGAGGAAGTAACGGTTTGCTAAGCCTTACCGGGGTGACTTTCAAGTCAGCCAAAGGTCGACGGGTTGACTGTAACCTGATCATAGAGGGCCAGGCTGATTAAGGGATGGGCGTCGAGGCTGATCATCACTAGGATTCGCGTATCAAAGCCTGTCGTCTTCGATGATCCAGACTCGCTCGTTCAGGGATTCTCCAGGTCATGCCCCAACGACTGGATAAACAACGAAAACAGCTCCGGCTGTGACGAAATATCCAGCTTCGCGTACAAGTGCCGACGGTGCACCTTCACCGTGTCCGGCGAGATATTCAGGCGTTCGGCCATGGCCTTGGATGAAAACCCGCGCAATACCAGCCGCGCCACTTCCAGTTCGCGGTCCGACAGCACGCCACAGCCGAAATGACTCAACGCATCGCGGATCTGGCTGTCCATCGCTGCGGGGCGTTGGGTGCTTTGCTGCCAATGCTGCTGCATCAACGGCAATACCCAATTCGCCACCGTAGTCATCAGCCCGGTCTCTTCGGCACTGAACCGCCGCTGCATGCCCAATGACAACGACAAGGTGCCCGCACCCGGCAGTTGCAGGATGAACTGCACCTCGTCTTCCAGCACGTTGTCGTGGAAGTAATTGAGGAAGTACTCACTCTGGCGAAAATGGTCCGGCGCGACTTCCTCCAGGCGGTACACGCCGCTGGCATAACCCTCGCGGCAGGCCTGGAAAAACGGGTCGAGCAAATACAGGCCATTGAGGTACACCAGCATCGACGCCGGCTTGCTGCTGGGCTGGGCGTCATACTCTTCCAGGGCCTGGGGCGGGCCGTCGGCCGGGTAGAAAATCGCCAGGGCGTTATCGAATGGCAGGCAGTGGTGCAACAACAGCACCAGCTGTTTCCAGAACCGCTCGGTGCCGATGTGCGCGACGGTGCGCCCCAACCCGGCATGCAGGCCGACTTCTTGAAACAGGCTCATGTGACAGGCTCCCGCCAACCCAAAGATCGGCCAAGGGTTCGGCTTTTGCCGGGTGGCGTCAAGGGGAGTACGCCAATAGGGGAATTGGCTGACATGAACGCCCTGTTTATGGTTGCCATCATTCAGCGGGAAACATATCTCGCGATATTCAGACGTTTCGTTTCTGCCTCACACCAAAAACAACGACAGAGGATAACGATATGAGCACTTCCCCCACGCCCGATGGCGTGCTGAAACCCACCTTGAGTGTCTTCGACGTGGTCGCCATCACCGTCTCGGCGGTGACCCCGGCCAGTTCCGTATTCGTGATCGCGCCCTTTGCCATCCAGCAGGCCGGCAGCGGTGTGTTCCTGGCCTTTGTGATGGCCGCCGTGCTCGCGCTGATGTTTGCCTTTTGCTACGCCGAGCTGGGCCGTGCCCATAACAGCGCGGGCGGTGAGTACGTGTACGCCAAGCGCGTGTTTGGCGGCATGGCCGGGTATGCGACGTTTTTGACGGTGTTGGTGATGCTGTTGTTTATCCCGCCGGTGTTGGCCACCGGCGCGGCGACTTATCTGAATAACGCCCTGGGTACGACGTTCGATTCACAAACCGTCGCCCTGGTCATCGTGGTGTGCAGTTACGCCCTGGGCATCCTCAATATCAAACTCAACGCCTGGATCACCGGCACCTGCCTGTTGCTCGAAGTCGCTGCGCTGCTGGTGATCGTGTTTCTCGGCTTCGGCAACCCGGTGCAGCCGGCCAGCGTGTTGTTCCAGCCACAGATCGTCGAAAACGGGGCGCTGCACCTGGCACCCTGGGCCTTGGTCATCGGCGCCGTGGGCATCGGCCTGTTCTCGTTTAATGGCTACGGCCCGGCGGTGCTGCTGGCCGAAGACATGAAATGCGGCGGCAAAGGCGTGCACAAGGCCGTGCTGTGGTCCCTGGGGCTGGTGGTGATCATCGAGTTGGTGCCGATCACCGCGCTGCTGATCGGCGCGCCGTCCCTGAGTGCGATGATCAGCAGTCCCGACCCGATCGGTTATCTGCTGACCAGTCACGGCAACGAAACCCTGTCACGCCTGGTCAGCGCCGGGATCTTCCTGTCGGTGTTCAACGCGATTGTCGCCATCGTCATCCAGATTGGCCGCGTGGTGTTCAGCAGTGGCCGCGATGCACTGTGGACGCCAGGCATCAACAAGCTGTTCACCCGTATTCACCCGCGCTGGGATTCGCCGTGGTTGGCTACGCTGTTCCTGGCGATTCCCTCGGCACTGTTGAGTTTCAGCTCCAACCTGGCGGACCTCACCTCGTTCAGCGTATTGCTGATCATGCTGGTGTACCTGGTGGTGGCGTTGAGCGCCTTGATGAGTCGGGTATTGCTGCGGGACCGCGAGCATCCCTATCGCATGCCACTGTGGCCCGTTCCGGCGCTGCTGGCGGTGCTGGGCGCGGGCTATCTGCTGGTGACCCTGGTGGCCGCGGCGTCGGTGCGCGACATCATGATCATCATCGGCTTGCTGGCCCTGTCGGTGATTCTGTATTGCATCAGTGGCCGGTTGAGTCCGGCGTTTCAGAAATTGTAAGGAGTGGTTATGCGTGCACGTCAATTGGGCATCACCTTGGGGCTGGGCATGCCCGGCGAGTTGAATGCCATCACCGATGTACCGGGGGTGCGGGTCGGTCACACCACGCTCAAGACTCGTGTCGACGGCAAACAGGTGCGCACCGGGGTGACGGTGGTGCAGCCGCGTGCCGGAGAGGCGCGGCAGCAACCCTGTTTTGCCGGGTACCACGTGCTCAATGGCAACGGCGACGCCACGGGCCTGGAGTGGATCAGCGAAGCCGGGCTGTTGACCACGCCGCTGGCCATCACCAACACCCACAGCATCGGCATCGTGCGCGATACCCTGATCGCCCTGGAGCGTGAGCGCCTGGCGGACCCGGCGGTGTACTGGTGCATGCCGGTGGTGATGGAAACCTACGACGGCCTGCTCAATGACATCTGGGGCCAGCACGTCAAACCCGAGCATGTGCGCCAAGCCCTGGAAAGTGCCGAAGGCGGCCCGGTGCAGGAAGGCGCGGTGGGCGGTGGCACCGGCATGATCTGCCACGAATTCAAGGGCGGCATCGGCACGGCGTCGCGGCGCCTGACGGCCGAGCAGGGCGGCTGGACCGTCGGCGTGCTGGTGCAGGCCAACCATGGCAAGCGTCAAGAGCTGCGGGTGGATGGCTACCCGGTGGGGCGCACGTTGATGGACATCCCGTCACCGTTCGCGGAGCGCGGCACGCCGGGCATGGGCTCGATTGTGGTGATCATCGCCACCGACGCACCGTTGCTGCCTCACCAATGCAAGCGCCTGGCCCAGCGCGCGTCCATCGGCATTGCGCGCACGGGCGGCGGCACCGAGGATTCCAGCGGCGACCTGTTCCTGGCATTCGCGACCGGTAATACGGCATTGCCGCCCGCCGACTACGGGCGCAAGGATTTGCCCCTGAGTACCGCGCTGCACATGGTCAATAACGACCATATTTCCCCGCTGTTCAGCGCCGCCGCCGAGGCCGTGGAGGAGGCGATCATCAACGCGATCCTGGCCGGGGAAGACATGCTCACTGACGACGGTGTGACAGTGCCGGGCTTGAAAGCCGAGACCTTATTACAGGCATTGCGCACGACAGGCTGGAGTGTGTCCCGGTAATAGGGGGCAACTCTGATTATTATGATAACTAGTGGCTCTTTAATGTTGCCAATGACACCGTGACAATATATTGGATCCATTAATTAAGTCCGCCATTAGAGTGGGGCGGCTTTAGCGGTATTTAATATTTAAATAAGGGGAGGATGTTTTTTGTCGGACAAACTCAAGGCGGCCCAGCAAATACTGGATTTGACTTGCGAGAAATATTAGTTGGCCAGTTTTTAAAGCGGGAAATAGATGTAGACGAATGATTTCAAGTTGTGTCAGTTTTCTTACGCCTTCAAAAGAGGCGAGTGATAGGACGATCTCGCCCGCGGGGTTCCTATCGAACAAAGACTGATGCACTTGCAAACAAGGAAGTACGTTTATGTCAAAAGTGAAAGACAAAGCTATTGTATCTGCCGCGCAAGCCAGCACCGCGTACTCGCAAATCGATAGCTTCAGCCATCTGTACGACCGTGGCGGCAACCTCACGGTCAATGGCAAACCGTCCTACTCCGTGGACCAGGCAGCCACCCAGCTGCTGCGGGACGGCGCGGCGTACCGGGACGTCAATGGCAACGGCAAGATCGATCTGACCTACACTTTCCTCACCTCGGCCTCCTCGAGCACCATGAACAAACATGGCATCTCCGGGTTCAGCCAGTTCAACGCCCAGCAGAAAGCACAGGCCGCACTGGCCATGCAATCCTGGTCGGACGTGGCCAACGTGACCTTCACCGAGAAGGCCACCGGCGGTGACGCCCACATGACCTTCGGCAACTACAGCGGTGGCCAGGACGGCGCAGCGGCCTTCGCTTACCTGCCCGGCACCGGTGCAGGCTACGACGGCACCTCGTGGTACCTGACCAACAGCAGCTACACGCCGAACAAGACGCCGGATCTCAACAACTACGGCCGGCAGACCCTGACCCACGAAATCGGCCACACGCTGGGGCTGGCTCACCCTGGCGACTACAACGCCGGGAACGGCAACCCGACCTACAACGACGCGACCTATGGACAGGACACGCGCGGCTACAGCGTCATGAGTTACTGGAGCGAGAGCAACACCAACCAGAACTTCAGCAAAGGCGGCGTCGAGGCTTACGCTTCGGGCCCGCTGATCGACGACATTGCCGCGATCCAGAAGCTCTACGGCGCCAACTACAGCACCCGCGCCGGTGACACCACCTACGGCTTCAACTCCAACACCGGGCGTGATTTCTACAGCGCTACGTCCAACGCCGACAAGCTGGTGTTCTCGGTGTGGGACGGTGGTGGCAACGACACCCTGGACTTCTCCGGTTTCACCCAGAACCAGAAGATCAACCTCAATGAGGCCTCGTTCTCCGACGTTGGCGGCCTGGTGGGCAACGTGTCCATCGCTAAGGGTGTCACCATCGAGAATGCCTTCGGTGGTTCGGGTAATGACCTGATCATCGGCAACAACGCAGCGAACGTCATCAAGGGCGGTGCCGGCAACGACATCATCTACGGCGGTGGCGGTGCGGACCAACTGTGGGGCGGTGCCGGCAACGACACCTTCGTCTACGGGGCCAGCTCGGACTCCAAGCCAGGCGCGTCGGACAAGATCTTTGACTTCACCTCGGGTTCGGACAAGATCGACCTGTCCGGCATTACCAAAGGTGCAGGCCTGACCTTCGTCAATGCGTTTACCGGGCATGCCGGTGATGCTGTACTGACCTACGCGGCAGGCACCAACCTGGGTACATTGGCAGTCGACTTCTCGGGTCACGGCGTGGCGGATTTCCTCGTCACCACCGTCGGCCAGGCAGCGGTCAGCGATATCGTGGCGTGATGTAAAGCGCGCGGCGCTTCGGCGCCGCGCACTTGGAAGGAGCTGGAAATGCCGCGTTTTTCTCATTTGATCGCCTGTGTTTCACAGGTGTTGTTCGTGTCGGCAGGAGCCCACGCAATGGCGAGCAGTCTCGTGTTACCCACCACCGCCCAATTGGCCGGGCACTGGGCGTTGAAGCAACAGGACCAGGTCTGTGCCCTTGACCTGCTGGAACAGGCCAATGCCCTGGGCGGCGATGTGGCCTGTGCAACCCAATGGCTGGGCGACACGCCCCGGAGCTGGTCACCGACGCCGGACGGGATCTGGCTGATGAATGCCGAAGGCACCGGTATTACCCACTTGAACCGCCAGAAAGACGGCGAATACCAGGGGCGCACTCCGTCGGGCACCATCCTGATATTGCAGCGCACGCCTTAGTTGTTCGTTATAAACATATAACTTGATTTTATTAGTTGGCTGTCCCTTGTTCTGGGGGTGGGCAACTATTGCGCGCAATTAGGTTCAAGGAAGATCAAAACATATGGCCAAGCCCCATGCCGTTGCGCCCTTGTTCAAGGCGCTGGGTGAATACAAGAGCATTTTGATCAGCATTGGCTGTTTTACCGCATTGATTAACCTGCTGATGCTGGTGCCGTCGATTTACATGCTGCAAGTGTATGACCGCGTACTGTCCTCCCAGAATGAAACCACCCTGGTGATGTTGACGTTGATGGTCGTGGGCTTCTTTGCCTTTATTGGCACCCTGGAAGTCATCCGCAGTTTTATCGTGATCCGTATCGGCAGCCAGTTGGAGCGGCGTTTCAACTTGCGCGTCTATAAAGCGGCGTTCGAGCGCAACCTGCAACGCGGCCAGGGGCATGCCGGGCAGTCCCTGGGGGACCTGACCCACTTGCGCCAGTTCATCACCGGACCTGCGCTGTTCGCGTTCTTCGACGCGCCGTGGTTTCCCATCTACCTGTTCGTGATTTTCCTGTTCAACGTGTGGCTGGGCGTATTGGCCACGGCGGGCGCGGTGCTGCTGATCGGCCTGGCGTGCCTTAATGAATACATGACCAAAAAACCGTTGGGGGAGGCCAGTGGCTTCTCCCAGCAGTCCACGCAACTGGCCACCAGCCATTTGCACAACGCCGAGACCATCCAGGCCATGGGCATGCTCGGTGCGTTGCGCAAACGCTGGTTTGCCGTGCATTCGCAATTCCTCGGCTTGCAGAACCAGGCCAGCGATACCGGCTCGGTGATCACCTCGCTGAGCAAATCCCTGCGCCTGTGCCTGCAATCGTTGGTGCTGGGCCTGGGCGCGCTGCTGGTGATCAAGGGCGACATGACCGCCGGGATGATGATCGCCGGCTCCATCCTGATGGGCCGTGTACTCAGCCCCATCGACCAGTTGATCGCGGTGTGGAAGCAATGGAGTTCGGCAAAGCTGGCCTACCAACGCCTGGACGACCTGTTGCGCGAGTTTCCCCCGGAAGCTGAGCAGATGGCGTTGCCGGTGCCCAAGGGGCAGGTGAGTTTCGAGCACGTCAGTGCCGGGCCGCCCGGGCGGCGCGTGGCGACCTTGCAGCAGGTCAGCTTCAACCTGGGGGCCGGCGAAGTGTTGGGTGTGCTTGGCGCCTCGGGTTCCGGCAAGTCCACCCTGGCCCGCGTGTTGGTGGGTGTGTGGCCGACCCTGGCAGGCATCGTGCGCCTGGACGGTGCCGACATCCATCGCTGGGACCGTGATGACCTCGGCCCGCACATTGGTTACTTGCCCCAGGACATCGAACTGTTCAGCGGCAGCATCGCCGACAACATCGCGCGCTTTCGCGACGCCGACCCCGAGCAGGTGGTCAAGGCGGCTCAACAAGCCGGGGTGCATGAGCTGATCCTGCGTTTGCCCCAGGGCTACGACACTGTGCTGGGGGACAACGGCGGCGGGTTGTCGGGCGGGCAGAAACAACGGGTGGCACTGGCCCGCGCGTTGTACGGCGCGCCGCGCCTGATCGTGCTGGACGAACCCAACTCCAACCTCGATACCGTCGGCGAAGCCGCGTTGGCCAGCGCCATTGTGCAGATGAAGGCCCAAGGCAGCAGCGTGGTGCTGGTCACCCACCGTTCTTCGGCGTTGGCCCAGGCCGACAAATTGTTGGTGCTCAACGAAGGCCGCCTGCAGGCGTTCGGGCCAAGCCAGGACGTGCTGCGAGCGTTGTCCGGGCAGCAGGAAACCCCACGGGAAAAGGCCGGCGTGAGCCTCAGCCGTCAGTATCAAGCCGCAAGGAACCCCGGCGCATGAGTAGCCTTACTGTTGAACCGCGTTTTGAACAACGCGACGCACGCTTTTTTGTACGCATGGGCTGGCTGCTGACCGTGGTCGGTGCCGGCGGCTTCTTCCTGTGGGCCAGCCTGGCGCCGCTGGACCAGGGCATTCCAGTGCAGGGCACGGTGGTGGTCTCGGGCAAGCGCAAGGCCGTGCAAACCCTCAGCCCCGGCGTGGTCAGCCGCATTCTGGTGCGCGAAGGCGAGGCGGTGAAGCAGGGCCAGCCGCTGTTCCGCCTTGACCAGACCCAAAACCAGGCCGACGTGCAATCGCTGCAGGCCCAGTACCGCATGGCTTGGGCCAGCGTCGCCCGCTGGCAGAGCGAGCGCGACAACCGTGCCAGCATCCTCTTTCCGGTCGAGTTGAGCAGCAACCCCGACCCAGCGCTGGCGCTGGTGCTGGAAGGTCAGCGCCAACTGTTCAGCAGCCGCCGCGAGGCATTTGCCCGCGAGCAGGCCGGCATTCGCGCAAACATTGACGGTGCCACCGCGCAACTGGGCGGCATGCGCCGAGCGCGCAGCGACCTGACCGCCCAGGCCCAGTCCCTGCGCGATCAACTGAGCAACCTGCAGCCCTTGGCCGACAACGGCTACATCCCACGCAACCGCTTGATGGAATACCAGCGCCAGCTGTCCCAGGTGCAACAGGACCTGGCGCAGAACACCGGCGAAAGCGGCCGCGTGGAGCAGGGCATTGTTGAATCGCGCCTCAAGCTGCAGCAACACAGCGAGGAGTACCAGAAGGAAGTGCGCAGCCAACTGGCCGACGCGCAATTGCGCAGCCTGACCCTGGAGCAGCAACTGACCTCGGCGGGTTTCGACCTGCAACACAGCGAAATCAACGCGCCGGCCGACGGCATTGCGGTCAACCTGGGCGTGCACACCGAAGGCGCCGTGGTGCGCGCTGGCGAAACCCTGCTGGAAATCGTGCCCCAGGGCACGCGCCTGGAAGTGGAAGGGCATTTGCCGGTGCATCTGGTGGACAAAGTGGGCACCCACTTGCCCGTGGATATTTTGTTCACCGCCTTCAACCAGAGCCGCACCCCCCGCGTGCCGGGGGAGGTGAGCCTGATCTCTGCCGACCAGATGCTTGATGAAAAAACCGGCGCGCCGTACTACGTGCTGCGCACCACCGTGAGTGAGGCGGCGCTGGAGAAACTCCACGGCCTGGTGATCAAGCCGGGCATGCCTGCCGAGATGTTTGTACGTACCGGCGAACGTTCGCTGCTCAATTACCTGTTCAAGCCGCTGCTCGATCGCGCCGGTTCTGCGTTGACCGAGGAATGAGCATGAAGCCTGTGTTCCTCGCCTTACTGTGCCTGTGTTCCAGCGCCGAGGCGGCCATGGGGCCGTTTGATGTCTACGAGCAGGCGTTGCGCAACGATCCGGTGTTCCTCGGTGCCATCAAGGAGCGCGATGCCGGCCTGGAAAACCGCACCATCGGCCGTGCCGGCTTGCTGCCCAAGCTGTCCTACAACTACAACAAAGGCCGCAACAACTCCCAGGCCACCTTGCCCGACGGGCGCGGCGGCAATTACCACGATGACCGCAACTACAGCAGCTACGGTTCTACCTTCAGCTTGCAGCAGCCGTTGTTCGACTACGAAGCCTATGCCAACTACCGCAAAGGCGTAGCCCAGGCGCTGTTTGCCGACGAGAGCTTTCGCGACAAGAGCCAGGCGCTCTTGGTGCGGGTGTTGACCTATTACACCCAGGCGCTGTTTGCCCAGGACCAGATCGACATCGCCCGCGCCAAGAAGAAAGCCTTCGAGCAGCAGTTCCAGCAGAACCGGCATCTGTTCCAGCAGGGCGAGGGTACCCGCACCGACATTCTGGAAGCAGAGTCACGCTATGAGTTGGCTACCGCGGAAGAGATCCAGGCCCTGGATGAACAAGACGCATCGCTGCGCGAGCTGGGCGCGTTGATCGGTGTGCAAAGCGTGAATATCCAGGACCTGGCGCGGCTCAACCCGAGCTTCGCCGCGTTCGCCCTGGCACCGGCCAACTACGACAGCTGGCACGAGCTGGCGATCAGCAATAACCCGACGCTGGCGTCCCAGCGCCAGGCCGTGGAGGTGGCGCATTACGAAGTGGAGCGCAACCGTGCCGGGCATTTGCCCAAGATCACCGCGTATGCCAGCTCACGCCAGCAGGAATCCGACAGCGGCAACACCTACAACCAGCGTTACGACACCAACACCATCGGCGTGGAAGTCAGCATGCCGTTGTACGCCGGTGGCGGCGTCTCCGCCTCGACGCGCCAGGCCAGTCGCGCCATGGAGCAGGCCGAGTACGAGCTGGAAGGCAAGACCCGCGAAACCCTGATCGAACTGCGCCGTCAGTTCAGCGCCTGCTTGTCGGGCGTCAGCAAGTTGCGCGCCTATCGGAAGGCCTTGGCTTCGGCCGAAGCGTTGGTGGTGTCGACCCGGCAAAGCATCCTCGGTGGCGAACGGGTCAACCTCGATGCGCTGAATGCCGAGCAGCAGCTCTACAGCACCCGTCGCGACCTGGCCCAGGCCCGTTACGACTACCTGATGGCCTGGACCAAATTGCATTACTACGCCGGCAATTTGCGTGACACCGACCTGGCCAAGGTGGACGAAGCCTTCGGTCATTGATTCGTGTAGGAGCCGGCTTGCCGGCGCCCACAGTGGGGTTTGTACAACAACAAAAAGAGGCGCTGCGATGGGAATCTTCGACTATAAAAACCTCGGTTCCGAGGGCTCCAAAGCGTTGTTTGCCGATGCCATGGCGATCACGCTGTATTCCTACCACAACCTGGATAACGGCTTTGCCGTGGGCTACCAGCACAACGGTCTGGGGCTCGGCTTGCCGGCCACCTTGGTCGGTGCGCTGCTGGGCAGTACCGATTCCCAGGGGGTGATTCCGGGCATTCCGTGGAACCCGGACTCGGAAAAAGCTGCGTTGGACGCCGTGCAAAAAGCCGGTTGGACGCCAATCAGTGCGAGCACCTTGGGTTACACCGGCAAGGTGGATGCGCGAGGCACGTTCTTCGGTGAAAAGGCCGGCTACACCACGGCGCAAGTCGAGGTGTTGGGCAAGTACGATGACGTCGGCAAGCTCCTGGAAATCGGCATCGGTTTTCGTGGCACCTCGGGCCCACGGGAAACCTTGATCAGCGATTCCATCGGCGACCTGGTCAGTGACCTGCTGGCGGCGCTGGGGCCCAAGGATTACGCGAAAAACTACAGCGGCGAGGCCTTTGGCAACTTGCTCAAAAACGTCGCTGACTACGCCAGCGCCCACGGCCTGAGCGGCAAGGACGTGGTGGTCAGTGGCCACAGCCTGGGCGGTTTGGCGGTGAACAGCATGGCCGACTTGAGCAACAACAAATGGGCGGGTTTCTACAAGGACGCCAACTACGTTGCCTATGCGTCGCCGACCCAGAGTGCCGGAGACAAGGTGCTCAATATCGGCTATGAAAACGACCCGGTGTTCCGTGCGCTGGATGGCTCATCCTTCAACCTGTCGTCGCTGGGGGTGCACGACAAACCCCACGAGTCGACCACCGACAATATCGTCAGCTTCAACGATCACTACGCGTCGACCTTGTGGAATGTGCTGCCGTTTTCCATCGTCAACCTGCCCACCTGGATCTCCCATTTGCCCACCGGCTATGGCGATGGCATGACGCGTATTGTGGAATCCGGGTTTTACGACCAGATGACCCGCGATTCCACGGTAATCGTCGCCAACCTGTCCGACCCGGCCCGCGCCAACACCTGGGTGCAGGACCTCAACCGCAACGCCGAGCCCCACAAGGGCAACACCTTCATCATCGGCAGCGACGGCAATGACCTGATCCAGGGCGGCAAGGGGGCTGACTTCATCGAAGGCGGCAAGGGCAACGACACGATCCGCGACAACAGTGGCCACAACACCTTCCTGTTCAGCGGGCACTTTGGCAATGACCGCATCATCGGCTACCAGCCCACCGACACGCTGGTGTTCAAGGACGTGCAGGGCAGCACCGATCTGCGCGACCACGCCAAGGTGGTCGGCGCGGATACGGTGCTCACCTTTGGTAACGACTCGGTCACCCTGGTGGGCGTGGGCCATGGGGGCCTGTGGGCCGACGGTGTGGTGATCGGCTGATCAACGCCAGTGCTGCCCCCGCCAGCCGCCACCCCAATAGGGCCGGTGGGGGTAGCCATAGCCGTAGCCGTAATAGTGATGCGGATAGTAATAAGGCCGCGGGCCGTAGCCCCAATGGCCGTAATACACCGGTGGCGGCGGTTGCTGCACCACGATCACCCGGGGCGGCTGGCGAATGATGAGGGTGTCGGCAAACGCCGGCGCGCTGGCCAGGGCCGCCAGGGTCAGGGGAATGAGTAAAAGAGCGCGTACCGTTCGGGACATGAGTGCCATGGCCGTCGTTCCTCCGTTCTGCCGCCTTCGACGTTGAAGGGGCTTACCGGTTAAACGCGACAGTGGGGCAAATCCTTCGGTAAAAAAATCTTCACTGACCGGCGGGCCGATGCCGCGACGGATTGCCCGGGGCTCACACGTTCAATGACTACCTGCGAGAGGTTTCGCGCGTCATGTGTGAGGAATTGAGCATGTCTCGACTTCGATTGTTACTGTGCGCCGTGGTGCTGCTGGGGTTGGGCGGGTGTGCGGTGTACCCGGCCTATCCGGGGCCGTGCTGCTACCGGCCGTACTACCACTCCTACTACTACCATCCCTACTATCACCCGTATTACCACCCGTACTACCGGTATTGACACCCATGCGCTCCAACAAAAAGCCCCGCCGATGCGGGGCTTTTTCATGGTCACGACGGTTTGCGCTGCGCGACCGGTCGGTCGTTGTAGTGGGCGGGCTCGCCCCGCGCGGCGGTGTATCAGGTCAATACAAGGGGGCCTGGTGTACCGCGGCGCGGGGCGAGCCCGCTCACTACAATCAGTTTTCCTTGCGGACGGTGGCGACGTCGGAGGCCTTGACTCGCACGTGTTTGCCGGCGATGTCGACGAACTCGTAGAAACCGTCGGCGGTGTTTGTCTTGGGCTGATCCTTGGTCAGGTACTGCGTACCGTTTTGCAGCGTCACGACGGTTTGCGTTGCGCAACCGGCCAAAACCAGAAAAGTGAGTGCAACCAGCGGCAGACCCAAATTCTTCATGCTCATAACCCTACCTTTAACCTTGAAAAGTCCCGCACCAGACGGCAGCGGGCAACAAATGTTACGCGATGAATGCTTGTATCTGATCACTTTAAAACTAAAAGTTGCGTGCGCCATTTATCTATTACCGATTGCAACACGCCCTTTGGGGCGGCAATCTGTATGCATAACCAGTGTTCGAATCCCTCGTGAAATGGCCAATCCCCTCGACGATCCGCTCTATTACCTGCATAACTTCCGGCAAGTGCTGCTCTGGCTGGGGCAACGCTATGCCGATTTGCTCGACCCTGACGAACAGCATTTCATTCAGCATTTTGACAGCTTGCCCCAGGCCTCCCAGGCGTTATTGGTGCGCATGGTGATGCGCAAGGGCATGCATTTTCGGGCGAGCAAACTCAATTACGTGGAAGTCGGCTGCACCCACGCGGCAACCGCGCCGCTGGTGCAGTTGGGTTGGGTGGATGAGCACAGCCCCCTGACCTTTGAAACACTGTTCGCCTTGCTGCAAAAAGGCGAGGTCTTGGCAGTCTTCAAGCCGTGGATCGAGCAGCCCAAGGCCAACAAGGCCGATTGGCTCGAGGCCTTGGCCGCACAGTTCACCGAGCTTCGCAGCTTTACCCAGTGGTGTCCGCAGACCACCGACACGCTGTACAGCCTCACCGTGATGGACCTGTGCGACCGCCTGCGCCTGATGTTCTTCGGCAACCTGCACCAGGACTGGTCCGAATTCGTGCTGGCTGACCTGGGCATCTACACCTACGAAAAGGTCGAGTTCTGCGCCGAATCCCGTGGTTTGCGCAGCCGTGACGACGTGCACGGCTACCTGTTCCTGCACGGGTGTCAGCAGGCGTTTGAAGCCGGGCTGGCACTCGACGAGGTGTTGGCTCACATCGCCACGCTGCACACCGACAACCCCTGGCTGGAAAAACGCCGCGCCAAGCTGTTGTTCCAGATTGGCCAGTACTGCGAGCGCAGCGCCGAGTTGGACCTCGCCGAGCAGATTTACCGGCAATGTGCCTATCCCGGGGCACGTTCGCGGCTGATCCGCGTACTGGAACGCCGCGAGGACTACGCCCAGGCCATGGCCCTGGCCTGTACCGCACAGCAGGCCCCGGAAAGCGCCGCCGAACAGCAGCACCTGTTGCGCGTGCTGCCACGCCTTCGGCGCAAACTCGGCGAGCCGGCGTTGCCCAAGACCAAGCCTCGTCCGGTCACCCGACTGGACCTGGCGCTGGCACCACCCGATGAGCTGATGTCGGTGGAATATTGCGTGCAGGCGCACCTGAGCGAGCCGGACGCGCCGGTGCATTACGTCGAGAATGGCCTGATCAACTCGTTGTTCGGCCTGCTGTGCTGGGAGGCGATTTTCGCACCGTTGCCCGGCTCGTTTTTCCATCCGTTCCAACGCGGCCCTGCAGACCTGCACAGCGAAGACTTCCACCAGCGCCGCGCCGCGCTGTTCGCCGCCTGCTTCGAGCAACTGAGGGATGAACGCTACAAGGCCACGATCCGCCAGCGCTACGCGGACAAGTGGGGCATTCAGTCGCCGTTCGTGTTCTGGAACCTGCTCAGTGACGAGCTGCTGGAGCAAGCCCTGGCCTGCCTGCCCGCCGAGCACCTGCGCTACTGGTTCGAGCGCCTGCTGCTGGACATTCGCGCCAACCGCGCCGGCATGCCCGACCTGATCCAGTTCTGGCCGGCCGAAAAGACCTACCGCATGATCGAGGTCAAGGGCCCGGGCGATCGCCTGCAGGACAACCAACTGCGCTGGTTGGAGTTCTGCGGTGAATACCAGATGCCGGTGACGGTGTGCTACGTGCGCTGGGCAGAACCCGCTTGAGCTACAGCGTGGCGGTGCGCGCGCTGTGTGAGTTCACGGCGAAGGTGGGCGACCTGGACCTGCGGTTTACCCCGTCGCCCAGTGCCCAGGAAGGTATCGTCGGCCACCGCACCGTGGCCTCGCGGCGCAGTGCGCACTACCAGAACGAAGTGGCGCTGGAAGGCGAGTACCTGCAACTCAAGGTGCGGGGCAGGGCAGACGGCTACGATCCGGACGCCAATCGCCTGGAAGAAGTGAAAACCTATCGCGGCGACCTCGACGCCCTGCCCGCCAACCACCGGCAACTGCACTGGGCCCAGGTCAAGGTGTACGGCTGGTTGATGTGCCAGAAGCTGGGTCTCGACGCCATCGACCTGGCGCTGGTGTACTTCGACATCGTCGGCGAGGGCGAGACCCTGCTGAACCAGCGCTACCCGGCCGCCGAACTGGAGGTCTTCTTCAATCAGCAATGCGCGTTGTTCCTCGGCTGGGCCACGCAGGAAATGCAGCATCGTGACGCGCGCAACAGTGCCGCCAGCACCCTGGCGTTTCCCCATGCCGCGTTCCGCCCCGGCCAGCGCGTGTTGGCCGAGTCGGTCTACAAGGCCGTGAGCACCGGCCGCTGCCTGATGGCCCAAGCGCCCACGGGCATTGGCAAGACCGTCGGCACGATCTTCCCGCTGCTCAAGGCCCTGGCGCCCCAGCAACTGGACAAGGTGCTGTTTCTCACCGCCAAGACCCCGGGGCGCAAGCTGGCGCTGGACGCAGCGCAGGTGCTGTACGACAGTCACCCCGACCTGCCGCTGCGGGTGTTGGAACTGGTGGCCCGCGACAAGGCCTGCGAACACCTGGACAAGGCCTGTCACGGCGATTCCTGCCCGTTGGCCAAGGGCTTTTACGATCGCCTGCCGGCTGCCCGTGAGGCGGCGTCCCAGGTACGCCTGCTCGACCAGCGCAACCTGCGCGAGGTGGCTTTGGCCCATGACGTCTGCCCCTATTACCTGAGCCAGGAAATGGCGCGCTGGACTGACCTGGTGGTCGCTGACTACAACTACTATTTCGACTTCGGCGCCATGCTCTTCGGCCTGGCCCAGCTCAACCAATGGCGCGTCGCCGTGCTGGTGGACGAGGCGCATAACCTGGTGGAACGTGCGCGCGCGATGTACAGCGCCAGCCTCGACCAATACAGCCTCAAGACCCTGCGTGACACCGCGCCCGAAGCGCTGAAAAAGCCCCTGCAACGCCTCAACCGCGAGTGGAACGCGCTGCATAAGGAACAACTGGCGCCGTATCAGGCCTACGCAACCCGGCCCGACAAACTGCTGCAGGCCTTGAGCCTGTGCACAGGCGCCCTGGGCGACTACTTCAACGACCATCCCGAATCCCTCACCGGCGACCTGCAGGCGTTCTATTTCGAGGCCCTGCAATTTGCCAAGGTGGCGGAGCTGTTCAACGAACACTTCATCTTTGATATCAGCAAGCGCCAGTTCAGCGGCAAGCGCAGCAGCTCGACCCTGTGCCTGCGCAACGTGGTGCCGGCCGAGTTCCTGCGGCCCAGGCTCACAGCGGCGCGCAGCAGCGTGCTGTTTTCCGCCACCTTGAGCCCACGGCGCTACTACGCCGACCTGCTCGGCTTGCCACCGGACACGGCGTGGGTCGACGTTGAGTCGCCGTTCAAGGCCGAGCAACTGACGGTGCGCATTGTCGATCAGGTGTCCACGCGCTTTGCACACCGCGAGGCGTCGCTGGCGCCCATCGTCGCGTTGATCGCCGCCCAGTTCGCAAAAAAGCCCGGCAACTACCTGGCGTTTTTCAGCAGCTTTGATTACCTGCAACAGGTGGCGCAGTTATTGGCCGAAACGCACCCGCATATTGCCTTGTGGCAACAATCACGGGGCATGGCCGAGGCCGAGCGCCAGGCTTTCCTCGATCAGTTCACCGAGCACAGCCAGGGCATCGGTTTTGCCGTGCTCGGTGGCGCCTTCGGTGAAGGCATCGACCTGCCTGGCGCACGTTTGATCGGTGCCTTTGTCGCCACCCTCGGGCTGCCGCAACTGAACCCGGTCAACGAGCAGATGAAGCTGCGCATGGGGGCCATCTTCGGTGCCGGCTACGACTACACCTACTTGTACCCGGGCCTACAGAAGGTGGTGCAGGCGGCCGGCCGGGTGATCCGCAGCCAGCAGGACGAAGGCGTGGTGATGTTGATCGATGACCGCTTTGGCGAGCCACGGGTGCGTCAGTTGTTGCCGCAGTGGTGGGCAGTCGGTTGATGTATTCCTGGCATCAATGATGCTGGCCTCGACCCACCGGATGCGCCAGGCTGTGGCAAACCCTTCGCCAGGCTAAACCCATGAGCCAGCACACCCTTCGCGTCAACGGTATCGAGCTGAGCGTGCACATCGCCGGCCCTGAACACGGCCAGCCGGTGTGGCTGCTGCACGGTTTTCCTGAATGCTGGCATTCCTGGCGCGAGCAGATACCGGCGTTGGCGGCGGCGGGCTACCGGGTTTTCGCGCCAGAGATGCGCGGCTATGGTCGGTCGAGTTCGCCCGCCGAGATTGCCGATTACGACCTGCTGACCCTGTGCGGCGATATCCAGCAGGCCATGGACCATTTCGGCCACCGCGAGGTGGTAATGGTTGGCCACGACTGGGGCGCCGTAGTGGCCTGGCACCTGGCATTGCTGGAGCCCGAGCGGGTCACGCGGTTGATCACGATGTCGGTGCCGTTCGCCGGGCGCGCCCGCCGGCCAGTGATCGAGATCATGCGCGAGCTGTACGCCGACCGTTTCAACTACATCCTGTATTTCCAGGCACCCGGTGTGGCCGAACGGGAATTGAATGCTGACATCGAGCGCACCCTGCGGTTGTTCATGCAGGATCAGGACGTGTTCCTGCAGAAGAAATCCCCCGACGCCACCTTGCTTGACGGTGTCTCAACCCCCGCCACGCTGCCGAACTGGTGCCGCCAGCAGGACCTCGACGTCTACGTGCAGACTTTTACCGAGCACGGCTTTCGCGGCCCGTTGAACTGGTACCGCAACTTCGAACGCAACTGGCAGCGCACCGAAGCCCTGGCCGGCCGGCAGGTGCTGCAACCGACGCTGTTCCTGATCGGCGACCGCGACCCTGTCGGGGTGTTCGAAGCCCACACGATCAAGCGCATGCCCGATTCGGTGCCCGCGCTGGAGCAGCACGTGCTCCCCAACTGCGGGCACTGGATTCAGAACGAGCAGGGCGCTCAGGTCAACGCGCTGATGCTCGGGTTTCTAGGGAGAACGTAAAGGTCGCGCCATGGCCGGGGCGGTCCACCAGCTGGATGCTGCGCCCGTGCAGTTGCAGGATGCGGTGCACGATGCGCAGGCCCAGGCCGCCATCCCGGCGCGCGCCGCCGATGGTGAAGGCACGCAGGAACAAGCCTTCGCGCAGTTCGGCGTCGATGCCGGGGCCGCTGTCGCTGACCGTCACCGCCACGCCATCCGCCGCGCTCGCCAGCAGCACTTCCACTTCGCCATTCACCGGCGCGTGGCGCAGGGCGTTGTCCAGCAGGTTGGTCAGCACCCGTTCGATCAGGCCCAAATCCGCCAACACCGTGGGCACCTGGGGGGGCAGGGTGGCGGTCAGGGTAATGCCCCGGGCTTCGGCGGTGAGCTCGAATTTCTGGAAGATGTCCTGCACCAGGTCGGGCAGCGAAAAGCCTTCGATCACCGGCTGCACAAAGCCGTGTTCCAGGCGCACCAGCTCCAGCAATGACTGGGCGAGGCCGCCGACCTTGCGGCTCTGGTCCAGCGCGATGCCCAGGTAACGGCGGCGCTCTTCGGGGCTGAGGCTGGCGTCCTTGAGGGACAAGGTTTCCAGGTAGCCGTGCAACGAGGCCAGGGGCGTGCGCAGGTCATGGGAGATATTCGCGACCATTTCCCGGCGTTCCTGGTCCTGGTGAGTAATGGCGCGCCATTGTTCGCCCAGGCGGTTTTCCATCTGCACGAAGGCGTGGTCGAGCACGGCGATCTCATCCCCGCTGGTGAGTTCGGGCGTCAGCGGCGCGGGGGCTTTGGGCGCGCCGTTGATATCGAACTGGCCGACCTTGTCGGTCAACTGGCGCAGCGGCCGGGTGATCCAGGCGAACGCGATCAAGCCCGCCATCAGGCACAGCAGCGCGACCAGGCCGATGGACCACAGCGCGATCTTGAGTGCCATGCCGGTCGCGTCCTTGGCGTCGTACACGTCATGGGCTTCGCCCAGCAGCACCACGTAGAGGAAGCCGGTTTGCTGGCCGTTGGCCTTGAGCGGTGCGGCACTGAACACTTTGCGCCCGTCAACGCTGCGCGGGTCGTCGCCGAGGATCGGCAGCATGGCGCCGCTGAGGAAGCGGCGCACCGGCGTTAGGTCGACGCGGTCACGCAGCAAATGCCCGCTGGGCGCGGCATTGCCGACCACGCGGCCGTCGATGTCGAGCAGGTACACCTCGACACTCGGGTTGACCAGCATCAGCTGGCTGAACAGGTTGCGCACGGCGTCAGGCTTGAGGCCATCGGCGTCCATCAATTGGGTGTCACGGGCAATGTGCGCCGCCAAGTCGCGGGACAGGCCTTGCACCACTTCCAGTTCGTGCATGTGGTTGGAGCGCACCTGCAACCACGCCGACGTGCCGCTGCAAATCACCAGCAACACGGCAAACACCACCGACAGGCGTTGGGTCAGGGTGAGTTTCATGGCGCGCTCTCGGCAAATTTGTAGCCACGGCCCCACACCGTGAGGATGCGCGTCGGGTTGGCCGGGTCGGCTTCGACCTTGGCGCGCAGACGGTTGATGTGGGTATTGACCGTGTGTTCATAGCCTTCGTGGCTGTAGCCCCACACCGCATTGAGCAGGTCCATGCGCGAGAACACCTTGCCCGGTTGGCGGGCGAAAAAGTACAGCAGGTCGAACTCACGCGGGGTCAGGTCCAGGCGCTGGCCCTGCAAGGTGACGTCGCGGGTCAGCGGGTTGATGAACAACTGGCCGAGGTCGAGGCTGCCGGCGTCCATCTTCAGGTTGCGCGCCATGGCATCCACCCGGCGCAGCAGGGCTTTGACCCGGGCGACCAGTTCCGGCATCGAGAACGGTTTGGCCAGGTAGTCGTCGGCACCCAGCTCCAGGCCGAGGATGCGGTGCAGTTCGCTGGACCGTGCGCTGGTGATGATGATCGGCGTGTAGCGCGCCATGGCTCGGGCGCGGCGGCAGATCTCCAGGCCGTCCACACCGGGCAGCATCAGGTCGAGGATCAAGGCATCCCAACCGCCTTGTTCCAAGAGGCCCAGGCCTTCGGTGCCATCGGCGCTGTGCACCACCTCGAACTGCTCGTCCCGCAGGTGCAGGCAGATCAGGTCGGCAATATGGGCGTCGTCCTCGACCACCAGGACTCGTTTTGGCTGATCCATGTAGAGAAACCTTTACGGGTAGTCCGCGCATTGTGCGGGTTTTGCCACAGTGTAGTTATCACGAATTGTTTAACTCTGCGTGAGGATTCCGCGACCGCCCACAGCGCACGATAGCGCCATTGGAGTGAGCGAGCTCGCCTCGCGCGGCGGCTTACCAGACGCCTTATGTCGACCTGACACACCGCCGCGCGGGGCAAGCCCGCTCACTACGGACGAGTTCATGGGAGGGTTATATGTATTCGAGACGACAAATACTGCTGGCTGGTGGCGGCCTGGGTGTCGCCGTCCTGGCCGGTGGCCTGCTCAAGCAACTCAACGTGGTCAGCGACGCCGAAGCCGCCGAAACCTTCGAGGTCAACCACACCGAGGCCGAGTGGCGCAGCCTGCTGACGGCCGAGCAATTCGACGTGCTGCGCGAGGAGGGCACCGAACGCCCTTACAGCAGCAAGCTCAACGATGAACACCGCACCGGCACCTTCGCCTGCGCCGGTTGTGCGCTGCCGCTGTTTTCCTCGACAACCAAGTTCGACAGCCACACCGGTTGGCCGAGCTTTTGGCAACCGCTGGACAACGCGGTCGCCAGCCACGTCGACACCTCCTACGGCGTGGTGCGCAAGGAAATCCACTGCCGGCGTTGCGGCGGTCACCAAGGGCACGTGTTCGACGACGGCCCGCCACCCACCGGCCTGCGCTATTGCATGAATGGCGCCGCCATGACGTTCACGGCGGCGTAAGCCGATGTCTATTCATTCGTATAAGGGACGATCCCATGTGGCTTCTGGTTCTCGCGTATCTGGGCGGCGTGCTGACGATTGTCAGTCCGTGCATCCTGCCTGTTCTGCCTTTTGTCTTCGCTCGCACCGGGCAGCCGTTTATGCGCAGTGGCTTGCCGCTGTTAGCGGGGATGGCGGTGACGTTCGCCCTGGTGGCCTCGCTGGCGGCGGTGGGCGGCGGCTGGGTGGTGCAAGTCAATCAGTACGGGCGCTGGCTCGCGTTGCTGTGCGTTGCCCTGTTCGGACTCACGCTGCTGCTGCCACACCTGTCGGAGCGGCTGACACGCCCGTTGGTGGCGGCCGGCAGTCGTCTCTCGGAAGCCGCCGGGGCCGACGCCAAGCCGCGTCCGGGCGCTTCGTTCCTGATCGGCGTGGCCACCGGTTTGCTGTGGGCGCCGTGCGCCGGGCCAATCCTCGGCTTGGTGCTCACCGGCGCGGCGCTGCAGGGCGCCAGCATCGGCACTACCTTGCTCTTGCTGGCTTACGCCGCGGGGGCTGCGACGTCCTTGGCCTTGGCGCTGCTGGTCGGCGGTAAAGTCTTTGGCTTCATGAAAAAGTCCCTGGGTGCCGGAGAATGGCTGCGCCGTGGCCTGGGCGCGTTGATGCTGGCCGGTGTGGCGGCGATCGCTTTGGGCCTGGACACCGGCGTGCTGTCGCGGTTGTCGACGGCTTCCACCGGTGGCCTGGAACAAAGCCTGGTAGATAAGCTGAGTGCCAAGCCTGAACCGAAGGGCGGAGCGATGATGGCCGGTGGCGCAATGATGATGGCTGCCAACCACAGCGACACACTGCCCATCGAGGGTGCGCTGCCGCCCTTGGACGGCGCCGTGCAATGGCTCAACAGCCCGCCGCTGACCGCCGAAGGTTTGAAAGGCAAGGTGGTGCTGGTCGATTTCTGGACCTACTCCTGCATCAACTGCCTGCGTACCTTGCCGTATGTGAAAGCCTGGGCCGAGAAGTACCACGACCAGGGCCTGGTGGTGATTGGCGTGCACGCACCGGAATTTGCCTTTGAACGCGACGTGAACAACGTCACCAAGGCCATGAAGGACCTGGGCATCACCTACCCGGTGGCCATCGACAACAACTACAAGATCTGGCGCGCATTCAATAACCAATACTGGCCGGCGCATTACTTTGCCGATGCCAAGGGCCAGATCCGTTATCACCACTTTGGCGAAGGCGACTATGCCGAGTCGGAGCGGGTGATCCAGCAACTGCTGCGCGAAGCCGGGGCCAAGAACGTGGCCGGTGGCCTGATAGAGGCCGACGCCAAGGGCGTGCAACAGGCGCCGGACATGAACGAAGTGCAGTCGCCGGAAACCTACCTGGGCTTCCAGCGCGCCGAAAACTTCGTCACCGCTGGCACCCTGGGTACCGACAAGGTCGTGAACTACCCCGCAGCCGGCACCCTGGCGCTGAATAACTGGACGCTGGAAGGCCCGTGGAACGTCGGTGGCCAGCAAGCCACTCTCGATCAGGCAGGTGGGCGCATCGTCTACCGCTTCCATGCCCGCGACCTGCACCTGGTGCTGGGCCCTGGCGCCGATGGCAAGCCGGTACGCTTCAAGGTGACGGTCGACGGCCAGGCCCCGGGCGATGCCCATGGCACCGACGTGGCGCCGGATGGCAGCGGTACCGTGACCGAGCAGCGCCTGTACCAGCTGGTGCGCCAGCCCGGCGCGGTGCAGGACCGCACCTTCAGCATTGAATTTCTGGACCCGAACGTATCGGCGTACGCCTTCACGTTCGGCTGAATTGAAAACCCAATCACTGTGGGAGCTGGCTTGCCAGCGATAGCGCCGGGCCAGCCACTTCATCTGGCACTGACGCACCGCCATCGCAGGCAAGCCAGCTCTCACAGTCGACCGTGTTCTGGAGTGATAGTGATGAAACGACTCAAGTTTTTACCGGTACTCGCTTTCGCGGCTTTTGTCGGCCAAAGCTCGGCGTTCTCCTTCGGTGGTGCTGAAGACGCGGTGATGATCGCACCCCCCACCCTGGACCTGCCCGCCACCTCCGGCAACCTGCAAACCGCCGTGTTTGCCGGTGGCTGTTTCTGGGGCGTGCAAGGGGTGTTCCAGCATGTGCAGGGCGTGAAAAACGCTGTGTCCGGCTACGACGGTGGCGCAGCGAGCACCGCGCAATACGAGACCGTCAGCGGTGGCGATACCGGGCATGCCGAATCGGTGTCGGTGACCTATGACCCGAGCCAGGTCAGCTACGGCAAGCTGTTGCAGATCTACTTCTCGGTGGCCCACAACCCCACTGAGCTGAACCGCCAGGGCCCTGACAGCGGCACCCAATACCGTTCGGAAATCTTTGCGCAGAACGCCGAACAACAGAAAGTCGCCCAGGCGTATATCGCCCAGCTGGACACGGCCAAGGCCTTCGACAAGCCGATCGTGACCAAGGTAGAGATGGGCAAGGCGTTTTACCCGGCGGAGTCTTATCACCAGGATTTCCTCACCGAGAACCCGTCTTACCCCTACATCGTGATCAATGACCTGCCAAAGGTGGCGCAGCTGAAAAAACTGTTCCCCGACCAATACCGCGCCGAGCCGGTATTGGTAAAAAACCAATAACCACCACAAAACCACTGTGTGGGAGCGGGCTTGCTCGCGAATGCGATGTGTCAGATACATATGAATTGACTGACCCACCGCTTTCGCGAGCAAGCCCGCTCCCACAGTGGTCCTGTGTCAAGCCTGGGATTTAGCCTTGGCCAGGTACGGCGCCAGGCGTCGGCCCATTTCCTCACCCAAAGCCTGCAACCCGCTCAACGGACGGACCATCACTTCAAATTCGATGATCTGCCCTTGTTCGTTGAAACGGATCAGGTCGATGCCCTTGAGCTGCTTGTCGCCCACCCGTGCGCTGAACTCCAGCACCACGCTCAGGCCATCGCCGGTCGCCAGTTCACGGTGGTAGGTGAAGTCTTCGAACACCTTGATCACGGTGTTGAGGATCATCGACACCACGGGCGCGCCAGGGTAGGGCGTGTGGGCCATGGGCGAGCGAAACACCGCGTCGGCGGCCAGCAGCTCGGGCAGGGACTTGAGGTCACGGGCGGCCAGCATGGCGTGCCAACGTTGCAAGGTGAGGGCGGCAGCGGGGGTGAGGGTCAGTTCGGACATGCTCTGTACCTGTTCTTATGGTGGGAAGGCGTTGCACCTGCCCAACATAAGAGCGGTATCAAAGGAGGGTCAATCACCCGAATTGACAGTTAAGTGACCCAATTGCACTCACACCACTTCCAGGTAAGAGCTGTGAATGGCCCTGGCCAGTTCGCGCACGGTGTCGATAAAGTCGGTGAGGCGGCTGTGCAGGCCGTCTTCGAGGATTTCGTCGATCCCGGTGTAGCGCAGCCGCGCTTCGAACTCGGCGGCCAGGCGTTGGGCGGTGCGCCCGTAGCTGCCGGGCAAGTCGGCGAGGATGTGGCTCAACTCCTCGATGCAGGCGTGCAATGAGCGTGGCACGTCACTGCGCAGCAACAGCAACTCAGACACCGACCGTGCATTCAACGCATTCGGGTACAGCTCGGTGTAGGCCTCGAATGACGATAACGCCCGCAGCAGCGCGCTCCACTGGTAATACCCGCGTGCCGACAGGTCGCTGACCTCTTCCGATTCTTCGCCAAACATCTCGTAACGCGCATCGAGCAGGCGCAGGGTGTTGTCCGCTCGCTCGACAAAGGTGCCCAAGCGAATGAAGCGATAGGCGTCATTGCGCATGATGGTGCCGGAGGTGGCGCCGCGAAACAGGTGCGAGCGCTGCTTGACCCAGTCACAGAAGTGGCTGATGCCATGCCGCGCCAGGCCGCCGGCGGCGATGCTGCGCATTTCCAGCCAGGTGGCGTTGAGGTTTTCCCACATGTCGGCGGTGATGCGCCCGCGTACCGCGTGGGCGTTGCCCCGGGCGGCGCGCAGGCAGTTGTAGATGCTGGCGGGGTTTTCTTCGTCGAGGGCGAAGAAGTGCAGCATGCGTTCGGCGTCCAGCTGCTTGTGGCGTTCCAGGTAACTGTCCAGGGTGCCGCTGCTGAGCAACGACATCGCCAGTTCATCCAGGCCATCGCTGCGCCCTGCCTGGGGCATCAGCGACAGCGAATAACTGACTTCGAGCATGCGTGCCAGGTTCTCGGCACGCTCCAGGTAACGGGACATCCAGTACAGATCTGCGGCGGTTCTACTCAACATGATTCAGCCCTCCACCACCCAGGTGTCCTTGGTTCCGCCGCCCTGCGACGAGTTGACGATCAACGAGCCTTCCTTCAGCGCCACGCGGGTCAGGCCGCCCGGCACCAGGCGGGTTTCCTTGCCCGACAGCACGAAGGGCCGCAGGTCGATATGCCGGGGGGCGATGCCGTTTTCGACAAAGGTGGGGCAGGTGGACAGGCTCAGGGTCGGCTGGGCGATATAGGCGTGGGGGCGCGCCTTGATGCGCTGGCGGAAGTCCTCGATCTCGGCCGCCGTAGACGCCGGGCCCACCAGCATGCCGTAGCCACCGGAGCCTTGGGTTTCCTTGACCACCAGTTCCGGCAGGTGGGCCAGCACATGGGACAGTTCATCGGGTTTGCGGCACTGGAACGTCGGTACGTTTTGCAGCACCGGCTCTTCGTCCAGGTAGAAGCGGATCATTTCCGGCACATACGGATAGATCGATTTGTCGTCGGCCACGCCGGTGCCGATGGCATTGGCCAGCACCACATTGCCCGCGCAGTAGGCGGCGACCAGGCCGGGCACGCCGAGCATCGACTCCGGGTTGAACGCCAGCGGGTCGAGGAAGGCGTCGTCGATGCGCCGGTAGATCACGTCCACGGCCTTGGGGCCGTCGGTGGTGCGCATGAATACCTTGAGGTCTTGCACGAACAGGTCGGCGCCTTCCACCAGTTCCACGCCCATTTCCCGGGCGAGGAAGGCATGTTCGAAGAATGCGCTGTTGAAGCGCCCAGGCGTCAGCACCACCACGTTGGGGTTGTCCAGGCGGCTAGCGCTTTTCAGGGTCTTGAGCAGCAGGTTGGGGTAGTGGTCCACCGGCGCGATGCGTTGCTTGGCGAACACTTCGGGGAACAGGCGCATCATCATCTTGCGGTCTTCGAGCATGTAGCTCACGCCGCTGGGGGTGCGCAGGTTGTCTTC
>NZ_JACARO010000008.1 GCF_013386585.1 Pseudomonas sp. P7548
ACCCTGCCCAATCCTGACAACATGTTTGAATACGTCGTGGGGAGTATTGCGAACCAAAAAACACCATCACCGGATCTATCCTCAAAACTCCCGTTTGCCCCCCAAGCGTTCCGTGATCTCGTTTGGAATACGGAACTCGCCGCCCCGTATAAAAAGTATCTGGACAGTTTCTGGCGGTCCCATGAAACCACCTACCAGCAATTGAGCAAGATCGCGTTTGCCCAAGCCGCCCATACACAGGCGCAGGAAGGCAGCCTGAGTGAACAGGATGCACACCTGGCAATGCGGGCTGCCGGGCTTGCACCGGGCAAGCCCTGGCTGGAAACCAGTATGAAAAACCTGGAGGCCACCTATGCCAAGGATCCAAAACTTGAGATCGGCCTGCTGTCTGTCAACGGTGATAAGTCCACCGACTTGATGTATGTCATCGACAAAACAGTCCGGCAGGACGCCAATGGCAAAGACATAAAGGCCACCCTGCTACATATTCCCGGTAACGCCTCCCCCATCCACCGGTTTGACAGCCCCGAAGAGATGAAAACCTGGGTCGCGGATCAAGCGGCTGACCCGAAAAAGCGCGCGGCCTTGCGCGCTCACTTCAAAAAATCCGATCAGGACGACAAGTATTTTTCCGACGGTGTGGACCAATCCCTGAAAGGCCTCGGTGGCTGGACCGAGGCCCATAAACCAGACCCCCTGGGTTTCACATCACCCAATGGTTGGGACCCCCAACGCTATATCACGCTGGAGCCCATCGAGGGCTGCCCCTTCAACACCATTACCCTAAACCAGAAAGAGCGCTCCTACGCTGACGCCAATCACGACATTACCACCGACTCCGACGTCAACAAGGCGACCTTATTAAGGGTTACGGAGGCGGCAACCGCCACGGCCCTGATGCTGACCCCCCTGGCATTTCTGATGCCGGAGATTGGCTTGGCACTGGACGTCCTTTACGCCGGCGCAGGTCTCATGGAAACAGGTATTGGCATTGATGACCTGGCCCACGGTAAATCGGCCGGGACAGACCGGATCGTGTTTGGCTTACTCAATGCGGCCCCCGGGATCGCAGGCGGAGCATCCAGGCTGGGCAAAGGCGCAGAGACCGTCGAAATAGCGTTTGCGGACAACGTTGCCGAACCCACTCCCGACAGCCTTATGCCGCTAGCTGAAGAGCACACACCCTGGGAAACGTTCAACCGCTTACGCCCGCAAGCGTCGGGCAATATCAGCGCCTATGCCGTTACAGATGGCGAAAGGCTTATCGACGGTATACCACGCAACGCCAATCACATTTATCAGGTTCCCGGTGCTGACGGAATGGACCGCTGGCTGATCAAACATACCGATCATTCTGCGATCGTACACATCTATGAAATCAAATCGACGTTCAAACTTAGCGATGGCTATGTAGAGATTATTGACCCTGCTTCCAGGCAATCCGTCATGACGGTGCATTTGAATACCGCCGGCGAGTGGGTACGGTTTGAAGGCGCCGGAGGAATGAAGTTTCCATGGCAGCGCAGCCAGCCCTCTGCAAAAGCACAGCTTAACGAGGCGATTGCAAACATTAACCGGGACAGTAATTCATTCAGCGAGGCCGAGACCACGCAAATACAGGATGATTTATCCAACCTGATCCGGGCGTCCAAAGCGGAGCTCTCTGAAAGCCTGAATGAATATACCGAAGCGGGATCGGACGAAATAAACAGTGAACTGCGCCGTCAGCCGGATGAGCGTCAATACTCTGAACAACTGCAAGCGTTCCTGGCGGATTTCGACAGCCAAGCGGATTACACCGGTAAAGCCTATCGCTACGCCTATGTCACTGCCGATGGCGAAGCCGCATTGAAAAACGGAGTGGGGAAAGTGTTCAGAGACGCAGCTGTTCAATCAGCCTCCACCCAAGCCTTCAATGCAAAGAGTTGGGGAGCCTGGGCGAAAAACGCTTCAGGCGCTTCGAATAACAAGCCCGTGGTCTATGTGTTCGACGAATCAGTTCCGAAAAAGAACCTGTCCAGCAGCTTCTTATTTGACCATGTGGCCGTCGAGCCGGAAGCCTCATTGGAGGTCAAAGCGACAAAAACACAAGACGGGGTTTTATACGTGTACTTGGAGTCCCCGGCAAAAATGCCAGATCAACGCTACAACCTGTTCGACGGCAGTGTTGCGCGCCCGTACTAAGCAGCCGACACCCATGGGACGGTATCGGCTGTGGTCGCGCAAAAGGCACTAGCCGATACCGTTCAGCGGCGTACCGGACGCTTTTGCAGTTTGCGCTGCAAAGTGCGGCGATGCATACCCAGGGCCCGGGCGGTGGCGGAGATATTGCCTTCGTGCTCGGTCAACACGCGCTGGATGTGTTCCCACTGCAGGCGGTCCACCGACATCGGGTTTTCCGGCACCAGGGTGTCGAGGTCAGCGTGCTCAGAGAGCAAGGCAGCGAGCACGTCATCGGCGTCGGCCGGCTTGCACAGGTAGTTGCAGGCGCCGCGCTTGATCGCCTCGACGGCCGTGGCAATGCTGGAATAACCGGTGAGGATCACCACGCGCATTTCCGGGTCGAGTTCCAGCAATTTGGGCAGTAGTACCAGGCCTGAGTCGCCGTCCATCTTCAGGTCGAGCGCGGCGTAGTCCGGCAGGTCGGCCTGGGCGATGGTCAGGCCTTCTTCGGCAGAACCTGCGGTGCTTACGCGAAAACCGCGACGGCTCATGGCACGCGCCATCACCCGGGTAAAGGTGGCGTCGTCATCTACCAGCAGCAGGTGCGGCAGTTCTTCGCCTTCGACTTGGATCTCGTCACTCATCGATATCTCCTCGTGCGACACGGGGCAGGCGCAGCTCGGTGAGCGTGCCGCCTTCCTCATGACTATAGAGCTTTACTGAGCCGCCCGCGCGGGTCACGCTGGCCTTGCTCAAGAACAGGCCCAGGCCGAAGCCTTTGCCCTTGGTGGTAAAGAAGGGTTTGCCGATCTGCTCGGCAATGGCCAGCGGCACGCCCGCGCCGTGGTCACGAATACTGATGGTGACGTTTTCCGCGTCCCAATCCAGTTGTACACCCAACCCTTCGGGGCAAGCGTCGGCTGCATTGTTCAGCAGGTTGAGCAATGCCTGGGTCAGATCGGGCGGCGGTGCCATGCGCGGCACAGTGCCCTGCCCTAATAGATGAAAACGATAGCTGGCTTCGGGGCGCATCAGGTGCCAGCGGTTCAGGGCCTCGTCGAGCCACTGGGTCACGTCCTGCATCTCCACCGCCAGGCGGCGATTGGCTTCGGCGGCGCGCACCAGTTGCTGCAAGGTCTGCTTGCACTGCTTGACCTGTTCGCGCAGCACGCCGAGGTCCTCTTGCAACACAGGGTCGTGATGGTCCTGGGTCATTTCGTTGAGCAACACGCTCATGGTCGCCAGCGGTGTGCCCAGTTCATGAGCAGCGCCGGCAGCCTGAGTGGCGACGGCCAACAGTTGCTGGTCGCGCAGGCCCTCTTCGCGGCGGATGGCGCGCAATTCTTCCTGGCGGCGCAGCTCTTCAGCCATGCGCGCGGCAAAGAAGGTGATGACCGCGGCAGATAGGGCAAAGCTCAGCCACATCCCGTAGATCTGCAGGTTTTCCCGGGCGATGGGGAAAGTTTGCAGTGGGTAGAAGCGTGCCAGCAACAGGGTGTACAGCGTCAGGGCAATGCCCGACAGCACCACCGAATAGCGCCACGGCAACGTCACGGCGGCGATGGTCAGGGGCACCAGGTAATAGGAGACGAACGGGTTGGTGGAGCCACCGGAGAAATATAGCAACACACTGTGGATAAACAGGTCGCAGGCCAACTGCAGGGCGTACTCCAGCTCGGTGACCGGCCAGGTGGTGCGCAACCGGATCGCGGTAAACACACAAAGCACGATGGAGAAACCCAGGGTCACGCCCAGTTGCAGCCATGGCAGCGGCAACAGGTCGAACCAATAGGCAAGCCCGACGGAACCGGCCTGTGCGGCCAGCACCAGGGTGCGGATGAACGTCAGGCGCCAGAGGTTCTGGCGGGTGGCGGAAGTCAGTTTTACGGCGGCGAGCATGAGCTCTCCCGGTGAGCGCTGCAGGCGGATCGGCAGGAGTATAAACGAAGCAGGCCCCCTGCCACGGCCTGTGTGGCTCTTTGACGCAGGCCGGGCAAATGACCGTTCGTCGGCACCGCCACAACTTGTAGGTAATGTGTAAACCCGAAGAACCCGATGTCACCGTCTACAGTCATACCGAACACGCACACCCCCAAGGAGCTTCCATGTCTCGTTTCACTCGCAGTGCAGCCGTTATCACCCTCGGCGTCGCCACCCTTGCCAGCCTCCCCGCCCTGGCCGCCGAAGGCCTGAACTACAACCAGATTTCCCTGCGCGCCGAGGTCAGCCAGGAGGTTGCCCGCGACAAGATGATCGTGACCCTCTACACCGAATCCCAGAACAGCGACCCGGCCAAGCTCGCCGCTGAAATCACCAACACCCTGAACAAGGCTCTTGGCGAAGCCCGCGAAGTCAAAGGCGTGACCCTGCGCCAGGGCAGCCGCAACAGCTACCCGATCTACGACAACAAGAACCAGAAGATCACCGGCTGGCGTGAGCGCGCCGAACTGCGCCTGGAAAGCGCGGACTTCCCGGCGCTGTCCAAGCTCACCGGCGAATTGCTGAACACCCTGAAAATGGAAAACATGGACTTCGCCATCGCCGACGCCACGCGCAAGGCCAGCGAAGATGCGCTGCTCAAAGACGCCGTCGCCGCCTTCAAGGCCCGCGCGCAACTGGCAACCGACGCGCTAGGCGGCAAGGGTTACAAGATCGTCAACCTGAACTTCAACACCAACGGCTACCCGATGCCCTACGCGCGCAATGGCGGGATGATGATGAAAGCCGCCATGGCCGATTCGGCGCCCACGCCTGAAGTGGAAGCCGGCACCAGCCAGGTCAATATGAGTGCCGATGGTGTGATTGAAGTACTGCAATAAACGTTTCTAGGTATCAACGAAAACGGCGCGGCCTCAGGTACGCGCCGTTTTTTTTGGAGTAGCGCGCCAACCGCAAACATGAGGGGTAACAGACGAAGGGGAACGCCTGCAAACACATATCCCACACAAGTATCGGAATCTTAAACAGCGAGGGATACGCATAACTGCTCCAGAGATCGATACCCGATGATAACAACTACGCACAACACCCCTGCTTTCCAACCACTCCAAGTCAATAATCGTACCCAGCCGCCACAAGCAGCTGCTGAACTGCCACGCAAAAAAAGCCCAAAACGACGCAACCATCACCAACCGTTGATCCCGGGGCTGCCTTACAACCCTGCCGTAGACCGCTATGTCGACCGTGCTACCGAGGGTTTCAAGACAGCCAGCCAAAGCACATCAGAAATCATACGGGCCGAACTGAAAAAGCGCTGGGGCAAGGACATTGACCCGGACAATACCTTCATCACCACCTTCAACTACGACCCCAAGCTGCGAAAACCGCCTGGGGGGAAAGTCTTGAACCAAATCAGCCTGACCGACGCCGCATTGCACAACATGCGCCACAAGAACAAACACAATGAGCACCAGACGGCCGACGAAAAAGTGCAGTCGACCTTGCACAAATGGATCAATAGGCTCGCGCCCCTGGCCGCGGCGCCCATCGCCATCTACAACATCGTCCACAAGCTCAACGAACCCAAGACCTATGAGGGCATATTTGTCGGCCCCCAACCCGGTGGTCGCCAGGTCTACAACTCGACCACCCAACTTGCGCAAACGCCCGCCACCTTTCGCGACATCGTGTGGAACACCGAACTGAGCAAACCCTACGCCGAGTTCCTCAACGGTTTTTGGTCAGCGCATGAGCAAAAGTACGCCCAACTGAGCAAGGCCGCCTTCGTCGGCGCCGCCCTGGCGCAATTCGACAACGACAGCCTCAGCGAAAGCGACGTGAGCCTGGCCATGCGCGCAGCAGGCCTGCCAACAGACAAAACCTGGTCGGGCATGACCCTCAAAGACCTGGACGCCGCCACACAAAAAGACCCTAACGTAGAAACCGGCCTGCTGAAGATCAATGGCTTCAAGTCCACGGATTTGATGTACATCACCGACAAGCAGACCAAAACCACCCTGCTGCACATCCCCGGCAACTCGTCGCCGATTCATCGTTTCGACAGCCAGGAGCAGATGAAGAACTGGCTGGCCGAGCAAGCCGCCGACCCTGTGAAACGCGAAGCTTTGTCGATGCATTTTCCACTGCGCGATCAAGCCGACCGGACACTGTCCGAGGGCGTCAACCAAACCCTGGTAGGCCTCAGCGGGTGGCCGAAAAAGGATGCATCGGATGCCGGTGTGCTGGAGCGACTGAACCAGTACAACCCGCAAACCTTCATCACGACCGAGCCTCTCGACGAAGACCCGTTCAAGGCCATGACCACGCGGCAAAAAGAACGCTCCTATGCCGATGCAGAAACCCAAATCACCACCGACGGTGACGTCACTAAGACGACGATCCTGGAGGCACTGGAAACAGCGACCAAGGTTGCCGTGCTGATGACTCCACTGGCCTTGGTCATGCCCGAAGTGGCGGCTGCCCTTGAGGTGTTTTACCTGGCCTCCGGCGCGGCTGAAGTCGGGATCGGCGCGGACAATATCAAGCATGGCAAACCGGGTGGTACTGACCAAGTAGTGTTCGGCGTATTGAATGCACTGCCGGCTGTGGCCGGGGGCGCGGGCAGAGTGGTCAAGGGGCTTGAAACGGGAGGAGTCGCCACGGGTAAAGTCGTGGATGAAGCCGCCGAGACACCCGTGATAAAACCTGTTGAGTCGCCCCCCAAGGGCCCGGTTGGCGTTGAGCCCGCAGTTGATCGCATCCTCCCGTCGCAGTCGTCGGACATCAGTGCTAACGCCGTGCCCAATGGCGAGCAATTGATTGAAGGTGCTACCCGCAATTCAAAAGGTATATACCAGGTCAAAAACGGTACTGGCGCGGACCGGTGGCTTATTCGCTACAACCACGCGACCGGCCAACCAAAGGTGTATGAAATTCGCAGTGACTTCAAACTGCGCGACGACTATGTACAGATCATTGACCCTGAGACACGCAAGCCGGTGATGACCGTGCACTCTACCGCCGACGGTGAGTGGGCCCGCGAGATTGGCCAGGGGGGCGCGCGCAAGTGGCCATGGCAGCGAACGCCGTCGCCAACCCCGAGTGACGAGTTGAAGTCACCACCAAAATTTTCAGACCAGTTCGTGGAAGGTGACGGATCAAAAATGGAGGGCACAGCGCCCTTGGACGATTACTTCGAGTTCGACAAAAACACGGACTACGTACTGTCCTCGGTCGGCTATGAAGAAAACGCCGTCATCAAGAAACGCCTGTATGTTTCCTGGACCCTCGAGGAAAAAAATTATGCCGTACTACCCGGTGAAAAGGCAGGTCCCTCCGACTATGGTTCAAATGATTACTCACACAACTTCATCAACGACATCAATCGTGATCGCTACACGGTAGAAATAAACGTTTCCGGCAAAAAAACGCAGCACCCCCTGACCAGTGCGGCGAAGAGTGCGCCTGACATAAAAACGGACAAGATCAATCAACTCGAACAGCTCATTCCAGCCCCCGAACTGCGCACCCTCATTTCCGAGGTTGCGCACCAGGGATCGATGGAGCCCGCGATGAAAGACTTTCTGGGTTACCGCCTGAGTAATGGGGACCTGAAAAAAGGCTTACTGATCAATGACACCTTCATCGCGAATGATGTTTCGAAGTACCACATCGAATATGACCCAGCGAACAACGTCACGCGCGTGACTTCCACTGGCGAATATCGTCTCAGCCGCCCGGATGAAGGCAAGTTGGGCAATGTAAAAATAACCATCAACAGAACATTCACTATTCATCACACTGGCAATGTGGAGACCCCCTATGTCCTCGACAAGAACGCACCGACCAAAATAGAAGTTGCAGTTACCCCCTCTTAATTATTGATGACCGATGAGGGCTAAATCAGAGAGCTCTATCGGCCCCTGTCAGATAAACGCGAACGGCGGTAACCTCGGTTCCGCCGTTTTCGTTTGGACGGCTTTTATAAGCCTGCCACTTCAGGGGTCTCCATGGAAAGAATCGCCTTCAAACCGCTCCTCCTGGCTGCAGGCCTGCTGGCTTTCATGCCGATGGCCCACGCGGCCACTGCCCTGGTCTACTGCTCCGAAGCCAGCCCTGCCGGTTTCGACCCCAGCCAGTACACCAGCGGCACCGATTTTGATGCTTCCGCCGAAACCGTGTTCAACCGCCTGACCCAGTTCAAGCGCGGCGGTACCGAAGTCGAACCTGGCCTGGCCACGCGCTGGGACATTTCCAAAGACGGCCTGACCTACACCTTCCACCTGCGCGATGGCGTCAAGTTCCACACCACCGATTTCTTCACCCCTACCCGCGACTTCAACGCGGATGACGTGTTGTTTACCTTCAATCGCCTGCTGGACGCCGAGAGTCCGTTCCGCAAGGCGTACCCGTCCGAGTCGCCGTACTTTACCGACATGGGCTTGAACACCACGATCAAGAACATCGAAAAACTCGATGACCACACCGTGCGCTTCAACCTGAACAACGTCGATGCGTCGTTCGTGCAGAACCTGGCCATGAGTTTCGCCTCGGTGCAGTCGGCCGAGTACGCCGCGCAGCTATTAAAGGAAGGCAAAGCCGAGGACATCAACCAAAAACCCGTCGGCACCGGGCCGTTCGTGTTCAAGCGTTACCAGAAAGACTCGCAGATTCGCTACGCGGCCAATAAACAATATTGGAAGCCCGAGGATGTGAAGCTCGACAACCTGGTATTCGCCATCACACCGGACGCCGCCGCACGCCTGCAGAAACTCAAGGCCGGCGAATGCCAGGTCAGTGGTTACCCGCGCCCCTCTGACATTGAAGTAATGAAGCAGGACCCGAACCTGCGCGTGCTGCAACAGGCCGGTTTCAACCTGGGCTTCCTCGCCTACAACGTGACCCATCCGCCACTGGACCAGCTCAAGGTACGCCAGGCCCTGGACATGGCGATCGACAAGCCTGCGATCATCAAGGCCGTGTACCAGAGCGCCGGACAATTGGCGCAGAACGCCCTGCCTCCGGCGCAGTGGTCTTATGACCCCAACATCAAGGATGCGCCCTACGACCCGACCAAGGCACGGGCGCTACTAAAAGAAGCAGGGGTTGCACCTGGTACGACCATCAACCTGTGGGCGATGACCGTACAACGCGCCTCCAATCCGAACGCGCGGATGTCGGCACAAATGATCCAGCAGGATTGGGAGAAGGTCGGCATCAAAGCCAACATCGTCAGCTATGAGTGGGGCGAATACATCAAGCGCGCCAAAAATGGCGAGCACGATGCAATGATTTATGGCTGGACCGGTGACAATGGCGACCCCGACAACTGGCTCGGCGTGCTCTACAGTTGTGCCGCGGTCAAGGGCAGCAACTACGCCAAATGGTGTAACCCGGCCTACGACAAACTGGTGCAGCAGGCCAAGGTCAGCAACGACCGCGACCAGCGCATCAAGTGGTATCAACAGGCGCAGAAAATCCTTAAGGAACAAGTACCTATAACGCCTATTGCGAACTCGACGGTTTTCCAGCCACTTCGCAAGGAAGTACGCGACTTCAAAATCAGCCCGTTTGGCCTGACGCCCTTCTATGGCGTGAGTCTAGATAAGTAACAGCAACGCCCCAACCGAGTGCGCTAGACGCCTCGGTTGGTCTTTTTTGGTGCGTCTCGTGCACCGAAAAAAACCTCTATATATATGCATTTATGTACAAACTTTCATAAATGCGACATTCCTGTACGTTCGTACCACACTTTCATCCTTGCAAGGGTTCAGCATCTTGCATTGGGTATGGCCCCTGCATAAGTATCCGCAGGTCGACTCACGAGGTCGCCCTCACTACCAAAAATGACAACAAATCATGAGGCCAACATGCTTAAACACGCAGTCCTTCCGCTTTTAGTTAGCGCTGGCCTTATGGCCGCAGCTCCTTTTGCCCACGCGGCGACTAACCTGGTGTTCTGCTCCGAAGGGAGCCCGGCCGGTTTTGACCCAGGCCAGTACACCACCGGAACAGACTTCGATGCCTCGGCCGAAACCGTGTTCAACCGCTTGAGCCAGTTCGAACGTGGCGGCACCGCCGTGGTTCCTGGCCTGGCCACCCGTTGGGACGTTTCCCCGGATGGCCTGACGTACACCTTCCACCTTCGTGAAGGCGTCAAGTTCCACACCACCCCGTATTTCAAGCCGACTCGTGAATTCAATGCCGATGACGTGCTCTTCACGTTCAACCGCATGATCAACAAGGACGACCCGTTCCGCAAAGCCTACCCAACCGAGTTCCCGTACTTCTCCGACATGGAGATGGACAAGAACATCAAGAACATCGAGAAAGTCGATGACCACACCGTCAAGTTCACCCTTGGCACCGTGGACGCCGCTTTCATCCAGAACCTGGCAATGAGCTTCGCTTCCATCCAGTCGGCCGAATACGCCGCCCAGCTGTTGAAGGAAGGCAAGGCCGCGGACATCAACCAGAAGCCAATCGGCACTGGCCCGTTCGTGTTCAAGAGCTACCAGAAAGACTCCAACATCCGTTTCACCGGCAACAAGGATTACTGGAAGCCTGAAGACGTCAAGGTCGACAACCTGATCTTCTCGATCTCCACCGACGCCTCGGTGCGTATCCAGAAGCTGAAGAAAAACGAGTGCCAGATCACAGCCTATCCTCGCCCGGCGGACATCAAGCCCCTGGAAGCGGACAAGGACATGAAGATGCCGCACCAAGCGGGCTTCAACCTCGGCTACATCGCCTACAACGTGATGCCTGTGCTCAAGGGCCAGACCGCGCCAAACCCATTGGCTGACCTGCGTGTTCGCCAAGCCCTGGACATGTCGGTGAACAAGCAGCAGATCATCGACTCCGTGTACCAGGGCGCAGGCCAACTGGCGGTCAACGCCATGCCGCCGACCCAATGGTCCTACGACACCACCATCAAGGATGCCAAGTACGACCCAGCCAAGGCGCGGGAACTGCTCAAGGAAGCGGGCATCAAGGAAGGCACCGAGATCACCCTGTGGGCGATGCCGGTTCAGCGTCCGTACAACCCGAACGCCAAGCTGATGGCTGAGATGCTGCAGAGTGACTGGAAACAGATCGGCCTGAAGGTCAACATCGTGAGCTACGAGTGGGGCGAGTACATCAAGCGTTCCAAAGGTGGCGAGAACCAGGCCATGATCATTGGCTGGAGCGGTGACAATGGTGACCCGGACAACTGGCTGGGCACCCTCTTCGCCTCTTCGGCGTTGAACGGTAACAACTTCTCCAAGTTCACCAACAAGCAGTACGACGACCTGATCAGCCAGGCCAAGTCGACCACGGACGTCGCCAAGCGCACTGAACTGTACAAACAGGCGCAGCAACTCCTCAAGAAAGAACTGCCTTACACACCTATCGCGCACTCGACGGTGTATCAACCCATGCGCAACACCGTGCAGGACTTCAAGATCAGCCCGTTTGGCTTGAACTCCTTCTACGGCGTTAGCGTCAGCGGCAAGTAAGGATCGATGACGGCGACGCTTCATAGCGTCGCCGTTATTGCATCCGCCTAGACCGTAGGAATCAGACCACGCCCGCACTCATTGTTGTCCTACAGCAATGAACTGCGATCTGCGGCTCCGCTGCCTACAAGGTCAGTCAGATTTGATGCATTTACTGCAAGGTCCACGACCCATAACGTCGCAGGACAGCAGAGGCTTCAGTCTGAGAAAGGCACTTGCTGTGTGTGGGATCAGTGATGTCCCCAGGCTGTATGCCTGGGTGATTGCTCGCTGATGACAAATACAACTAGGGATCGGGATCGTCATGCGCCATACCACCGTTCTACCTGCATTGTTTGCCGCCAGCCTGCTGGCTGTGGCCACCACCGGCTACGCCGCCGAGAAAAAGAGCCTGGTGTTCTGCTCCGAGGGCAGCCCGGCGGGTTTTGATACTGCGCAGTACACCACCGCCACCGACAACGATGCGGCCGAGCCGCTGTACAACCGCCTGGTTGAGTTTGAAAAAGGCGCAACCAACGTGGTGCCAGGCCTGGCGACCAAGTGGGACATTTCGCCAGATGGCCTGACCTACACCTTTCACCTGCGTGAAGGGGTGAAATTCCATAGCAACAAGGAATTCAATCCGACGCGCGACTTCAATGCCGACGACGTGCTGTTCACCTTCAACCGCATGCTTGACCCCGAACACCCGTTTCGCAAGGCCTACCCCACCGAGTTTCCGTACTTCAACGGGATGAGCCTGAACAAGAACATTGCCAAGGTCGAGAAAATCGACCCGCACACCGTGGTGATGACCCTGAACTCGGTCGACGCCGCGTTCGTGCAGAACATCGCCATGAGCTTTGCCGCGATCCTCTCGGCCGAGTACGCCGAGCAGTTGCTCAAGGACGGCAGGCCCAGCGACATCAACCAGAAGCCGATCGGTACCGGTCCGTTTGTGTTCCAGCGTTACCAGAAGGACTCGCAGATCCGTTATGTGGCCAACAAACAGTACTGGGACCCGAGCAAGGTCAAGCTGGACCAGCTGATTTTCGCGATCAACACCGACGCCTCGGTGCGGGTGCAGAAGCTCAAGGCCAATGAGTGCCAGGTGACCCTGCACCCTCGCCCGGCCGACGTCGACGCCCTCAAGGCCGACCCCAACCTGCAACTGCTGACCAAGCCAGGCTTCAACCTCGGCTACATCGCCTACAACGTGCGCCATAAACCCTTCGACCAACTCGAAGTGCGCCAGGCGCTGGACATGGCGGTGAACAAGCAGAGCATCCTGAACGCCGTGTACCAGGGCGCGGGCCAACTGGCGGTCAACGCCATGCCGCCGACGCAGTGGTCCTACGACGACACCATCAAGGACGCCGCCTACAACCCGGAAAAAGCCAAGGAACTGCTCAAGGCGGCCGGCGTGAAGGAAGGCACCGAGATCACTCTGTGGGCGATGCCGGTGCAACGGCCGTACAACCCCAACGCCAAGCTGATGGCTGAAATGCTGCAGAACGATTGGGCCAAGATCGGCTTGAAAGTGAAGATCGTCAGCTACGAATGGGGCGAGTACATCAAGCGCACCAAGAACGGTGAGCACGATATCAGCCTGATCGGCTGGACCGGTGACAACGGTGACCCGGACAACTGGCTGGGCACCCTCTACAGCTGCGACGCCATCGGCGGGAACAACTACTCCATGTGGTGTGACCCGGCGTACGACAAGCTGGTCAAGCAAGCCAAGGTCGTGACCGACCGCGAACAAAGGACTGTTCTGTACAAACAGGCGCAGCAACTGCTCAAGCAGCAGGTGCCCATCACGCCAGTCGCCCACTCGACGGTCAACCAGCCGTTAAGCGCCAAAGTCGAAGGCTTCAAAGTGAGCCCCTTCGGCCGCAACGTATTCTCGGGCGTCAGTATCAACCCATAAGAAAATAACCGGATTGCGCAGGGCGAAGTCTGCCCTGCTGCAAACGTGCAGCCTTTTATTGGGAAATTTCCTACGGCAAACGTTTGCAAAGGCTTGAACGAGTTACACACCCAATAGCCGGTTCACCTAAAAAGACTGGCATTAAAAAAGAGAACCAAAGGAGCTTCATCAAATGAAACTGAGCAGCAAAGCGCTTCTGGCCCTGGCCATCAGCAGCATCACGGCAACCGCCTTCGCTGAAACCCAGAGCCAGGACTTCGTTCCTACCACCCTGGCCGGCACCAGCGCCCAAAGCGAGGCCAAAGGCTTTATCGACGGTCAAAGCCTGGGCGGTACAACGCGTAACTGGTTCTCCAGCGAGAATAAATTCCGTGGTCAGCGTTTCTCCTACGAGAAGCACGGTCAAACGCGCACCGACGCGAACCGTACCAACTGGGTACAAGGCACCATCCTCAACTACTCCTCGGGCTTCACCCAAGGCACCGTAGGTGTGGCAACTGAAGTGGCGGCCTACAACGCCGTGGTGCTGGACCGCAGCAAGCGCGACATCAAGGGCGGCTCCAACCGTACCCTGGCTGACTCCGACGGTGACGCAGTAGGCCAGTGGAGCAAACTGGGCCTGGCTAACGTCAAGTTCCGTGTGTCTAACACCACCTTGACCGCCGGTCGCCAGAACTTCAGCAGCGGCATCGTCGACACCATCGGTAACCGTGCCCTGCCTTCGAGCTTTGAAGGTGTGAGCTTCAACAGCGAAGAGTTCAGCAACCTGTCCTTCCAGGGCGGCGTGTTCGATCGCGTGTCCCCACGTACCGAGCAGAGCCTGTCGAAATTCCGTTCCGAGTACGGCAACGGCCAGGAAACTGACAAGGTCAACACCTTCGGCGTTAACTATCAGCCGTTCAAGAGTCTGAAAACCAGCCTCTTCGCCGCCAACGTCGAAGACTTCTGGAACCAGTACTACTTCGGCGCAACCCACGAATTGGGTGATGCTCAGACCCTGGCACTGACCACCGGCCTGAACTACTACAAAACCACCGATACCGGCAAAAAGCTGATGGGGAATATCGATAACGATACCTACTCCCTGTCCCTGGGCCTGACTCACCAAGCCCACAGCCTGACCTTCTCCTACCAGGCGATCAACGGTAACGAGTACTTCGATTACCTGCACGAAACCAACGGCATCTACCTGGCCAACTCCCTGACGTCCGACTTTAACGGACCGAACGAGAAGTCCTTCCAGGTTGCCTACGGCCTGAACATGGCTGAGTACGGCGTGCCAGGCTTGAAGTTCAACGTGTACTCGGCTCGCGGCTGGGGCATCGACGGTACTCACTACACCGGCACCGCCTACGGCGAAGCTGGCAAATCGCGTAGCGACCTGCGCCTGATGGACGGCGAAACCCACCAGGAATACGGTGTTGGCGCGTCGTACGCCCTGCAAAGCGGCCCGCTCAAGGCCACCACCATCCGTGGCACTTACGTCACTCACCGTGCCAGCGCCCAACAGGCTGACGGCAACATCCGTGAGTTCCGTCTGGTGACCACCATCCCGTTCAACATTCTTTAATTAGCGCCAGGTAGACGGCGGGCTCAGGACGAGCCTGCCGTCTACGCTTGTCTGGTTCAATCGATTGCAGAGGGCTCTGAATGAATATGCTCCCACTCCAAGCCGCCATGGCCGCCGCGCTGCTGAGCGTTGCGATCGGCGTTTCGGCCAAACCACTGGTGGTCTGCACCGAAGCCAGCCCGGAAGGTTTCGACCCGGTCCTGTACACCACGGCCGTCACCGCAGACGCCGCCGCTGAAACCATGTTCAACCGCCTGGTGGACTTCAAGCCCGGCACCACCGAAGTGATCCCCGCACTGGCCAAGGCCCTGCCGGAGATCAGCGCCGATGGCCTGACCTACACCTTTCACCTGCGTGACGACATCAAGTTCCACACCACCGACTACTTCAAACCCACGCGCAACCTGAACGCCGACGACGTGCTCTGGAGCTTCCAGCGCCAGCTGGACCCGAATCACCCGTGGCACAAAAAGTCCAGCGTGGGCTACCCGTACTTTGAAAGCATGGGCTTCAAGGAACTGCTCAAGAGCGTAGAAAAGACCGACGATCACACCGTGGTCTTCACCCTGACCCGTCCTGAAGCACCGTTCTTGGCCGACCTGGCCATGGCGTTTTCCTCGATCCACTCCGCCGAATACGCCGACCAGTTGCTCAAGTCCGGCAAGACCGACGACCTGAATGCCAAGCCGATCGGCACCGGCCCGTTCATCTTCACCCGCTACGCCAAGGACGCCCAGGTGCGCTTCAAGGCCAACCCGGAGTACTTCCGTGGCAAGCCGCCGGCTGACCCACTGATCCTGGCGATTACCACCGACAACAACGTGCGCCTGCAGAAGCTCAAGGCCAACGAGTGCCAGATCGCGCTGTACCCCAAGCCCGATGACGTGCCGAGCGTCAAGGCCGACCCGAACCTGAAGGTCGATGAACTGGCGGCGATGACTACCAGCTACACCGCACTGAACACCACCCACAAGTACATGAGCGACGCGCGGGTGCGCCACGCGATCAACATCGCCTTCGACAAGGCCGGCTACACCGAAGCCCTGTACGGCAAAGGCAATGCCGTGGTCGGCACCGGCCCTTACCCGCCGACGCTGCTGGGCTTCAACGACCAGTTGAAGAACCCGCCACGCGACCTGGACAAGGCCCGCGCCCTGCTCAAGGAAGCCGGCGTACCGGAAGGCACTGAGTTCACCCTGTTCACCCGCAACGGTGGTGGCCCGACCAACCCCAACCCGATGCTCGGCGCGCAGCGCATGCAGGCGGATCTGGCGCAGATCGGCCTGAAAGTGAATATCAAAGTCATGGAATGGGGCGAAATGCTCAAGCGTGCTAAAAACGGTGAGCACGACATGGTTTCAGCCGGCTGGGCCGGGGATAACGGGGACCCGGATAACTTCCTTACCCCGAACCTGAGTTGCGATGCTGCCAAAAACGGCGAAAACTACGCCCGCTGGTGTAACAAAGAGTTTCAAGACTTGATCGACAAGGCGCGTGCCATCGCTGAACCTGGCCAGCGCGCTGAACTCTATCAACAAGCCCAGGAGGTTTTCGAGAAAGACCAACCCTGGATTCCAATGGCGTATCCGAAAATGTTCACCGCCATGCGCAAAAACGTCGAGGGTTATACCCAAAGCCCTCTGACCACAAATAACTTCGCCACCACCCAGGTGAAGTAAATAAGAGACGCTCGGCACCGTCGACACTGACGGTGCCGGACCTGCCTAACCGGCTGATTGAGGTACACAACAAGATGTTTAGTTTTATTGCCCGCCGATTGGGGTTATTGATCCCCACGTTCTTCGGCATCACGTTGCTCACGTTTGCGTTGATACGCATGATCCCTGGCGACCCCGTTGAAGTCATGATGGGCGAGCGGCGCGTCGACCCCGAGATGCACGCACAGGCAATGGAACGCCTTGGCCTTAACAAGCCGCTGTATGCGCAATACCTGGATTACGTCGGCAAGCTGGCCCAGGGCGACCTTGGCGAGTCCCTGCGTACCCGTACCAGCGTGTGGACCGAGTTCACCGCACTGTTCCCCGCGACCCTGGAACTGTCCATGGCCGCCCTGTTGTTCGCCGGCGTCCTGGGCCTGTTGGCCGGGGTGATCGCGGCACTCAAGCGAGGATCCCTGTTCGACCATGGGGTGATGGGCATCTCCCTGGCGGGGTATTCGATGCCGATCTTCTGGTGGGGCCTGATCCTGATCATGTTCTTCTCGGTGAGCCTGGGCTGGACCCCGGTGTCCGGGCGGATCGACCTGCTCTACGACATCGAGCCGCGCACCGGCTTCATGCTGATCGACACCCTGCTGGCTGACGAGCCGGACGCGTTCTTCGACGCCCTGCACCACCTGATCCTGCCGGCCATCGTGCTCGGCACCATCCCGCTGGCCGTGATCGCGCGGATGACCCGTTCGTCGATGCTCGAAGTGCTGCGCGAAGACTACATCCGCACCGCCAAGGCCAAAGGCCTGTCGCCGGCGCGCGTGGTGTTCGTGCACGGCCTGCGTAACGCGCTGATCCCGGTACTGACCGTGGTCGGCCTGCAAGTCGGTACCCTGCTGGCCGGTGCGGTCCTGACCGAAACCATCTTCTCGTGGCCCGGCATCGGCAAATGGCTGATCGAAGCCATTGGCGCGCGGGACTACCCGGTGGTGCAAAACGGCATTTTGCTGATCGCCTGCCTGGTGATCCTGGTGAACTTCGTGGTGGATATCCTCTACGGCTTCGCCAACCCACGCATCCGTCACCAGCGCTGAGATCATGACCATGACCACACCTACCCAAGCGTCGGCAGTCGATCAAAGCCTGCTGTACCCGTCCCCATACAAAGAATTCTGGCAAGCCTTCTCCCGCAACAAAGGCGCGGTCGCCGGCCTGCTGTTCATGTTGCTGATCGTGTTCTGCGCGATCTTCGCCCCGTGGGTCACCCCGCATAACCCGAGCGAGCAGTACCGCGACTTCCTGCTGACCCCACCGGCCTGGCTGGAAGGCGGGCAGATGCAATTCTTGCTGGGCACCGACGAACTGGGCCGTGACTTGCTCTCGCGCCTGATCCAGGGCTCGCGCCTGTCGTTGCTGATCGGCTTGTCGTCGGTGGTGATGTCGCTGATCCCGGGCATCCTGCTGGGCTTGTTCGCCGGGTTCTTCCCGCGTTTGCTCGGCCCGACCATCATGCGGTTGATGGACATCATGCTGGCCCTGCCGTCGCTGCTGCTGGCTGTCGCGATTGTCGCGATCCTCGGCCCTGGCCTGATCAACACTGTGATTGCGATTGCGATCGTGTCCCTGCCGTCCTATGTCCGCCTGACCCGCGCTGCGGTGATGGGCGAACTGAACCGCGACTACGTGACGGCCGCCCGCCTCGCCGGCGCCGGCCTGCCACGCCTGATGTTCATCACCGTGCTGCCCAACTGCATGGCACCGCTGATCGTGCAGGCCACCTTGAGCTTCTCTTCGGCGATTCTCGATGCCGCCGCACTGGGCTTCCTGGGCCTTGGCGTACAACCGCCAACCCCTGAGTGGGGCACCATGCTGGCTTCGGCCCGCGACTACATCGAACGCGCCTGGTGGGTCGTGAGCCTGCCTGGCTTGACCATTTTGCTCAGCGTGCTGGCAATCAACTTGATGGGTGACGGCCTGCGCGACGCGCTGGACCCGAAACTCAAGAACGCCGCCTGAGGAGATTCCCATGTCACTGTTAGAAATCAAGAATCTCAACGTGCGCTTTGGCGACAAGACCGCCGTGCCGGTGGTCGATGGCCTGGACCTGTCGGTCGACAAAGGCGAAGTACTGGCAATCGTTGGCGAGTCGGGCTCGGGTAAATCCGTGACCATGATGGCGCTGATGGGCCTGATCGAGCACCCCGGCATCGTCACCGCCGACTCGCTGACCTTCGACGGCAAGGACATGCTCAAGCTGAGCAGCCGCCAGCGCCGCCAGATCGTCGGCAAAGACCTGGCGATGGTCTTCCAGGACCCGATGACCGCGCTGAACCCGAGCTACACCGTGGGTTTCCAGATTGAAGAAGTGCTGCGCCTGCACCTGAAAATGTCTGGCAAGCAAGCCCGCAAGCGGGCCATCGAGCTGTTGGAAAAAGTGGAGATCCCGGGCGCTGCCAGCCGTATGGATGCCTACCCGCACCAACTGTCCGGCGGTATGAGCCAGCGTGTGGCCATCGCCATGGCAATTGCCGGCGAGCCAAAACTGCTGATCGCGGACGAACCGACCACCGCGTTGGACGTCACGATCCAGGCGCAGATCATGGAACTGCTGCTGGCCTTGCAGAAAGAACAGAACATGGGCTTGGTGCTGATCACCCACGACCTCGCCGTCGTGGCGGAAACCGCCCAGCGCGTGTGTGTGATGTACGCCGGCCAAGCCGTGGAAGTCGGCCAGGTGCCACAGTTGTTCGACATTCCGGCACACCCGTACAGCGAAGCCCTGCTCAAGGCGATCCCCGAGCACAGCCTGGGCGCCACGCGCCTGGCCACGCTGCCGGGTATCGTTCCGGGTCGTTATGACCGCCCGCAGGGTTGTCTGTTGTCGCCGCGCTGCCCGTATGTGCAGGAGTCCTGCCGCGCCCAGCGCCCGGGCCTTGATCCAAAAACCAACAGCCTTGCGCGCTGCTTCTACCCCTTGAACCAGGAGGTGGCGTAATGGCCGTCGTTCTTACCGCCCGCGACCTGACCCGTCACTACGAAGTGTCCCGTGGCCTGTTCAAGGGCCATGCCACCGTGCGTGCTCTCAATGGGGTGTCGTTCGAACTGGAAGCCGGCAAGACCCTCGCCGTGGTAGGCGAGTCGGGTTGCGGCAAATCCACCCTGGCCCGTGCACTCACGCTGATTGAAGAGCCGTCGTCGGGCTCCTTGAAAATTGCCGGCCAGGAAGTCGCCGGCGCCGACAAGGCCCAGCGCAAGCAACTGCGCAAAGACGTGCAGATGGTGTTCCAGAGCCCGTACGCCTCGCTGAACCCACGGCAGAAGGTCGGTGATCAACTCGGCGAGCCGCTGTTGATCAACACCAACCTGTCCGCTGCCGAACGCCGCGAAAAAGTGCAGGCAATGATGAAGCAAGTGGGCCTGCGCCCCGAGCATTATCAGCGCTACCCGCACATGTTCTCCGGTGGTCAGCGCCAGCGCATCGCCCTGGCCCGCGCCATGATGCTGCAACCCAAAGTGCTGGTGGCGGATGAACCCACCTCGGCACTGGACGTGTCTATCCAGGCCCAGGTGCTCAACCTGTTCATGGACCTGCAGCAGGAATTCAACACGGCCTACGTGTTCATCTCCCACAACCTGGCGGTGGTGCAACACGTTGCCGACGACGTGATGGTGATGTACCTCGGCCGCCCGGTGGAAGTCGGTCCAAAGGAAGACATCTACGCGCGCCCGCTGCACCCGTACACCCAGGCGTTGCTGTCGGCCACCCCGACCATCCACCCGGACCCGAACAAGCCGAAGATCAAGATCGTCGGCGAGCTGCCCAACCCGCTGAACCCGCCGCCTGGCTGCGCCTTCCACAAGCGTTGCCCGTACGCGACCGCGCGTTGCAGCAGCGAAGAGCCGCAGTTGCGCGCGTTGGACAACCGCCAAGTGGCTTGCCACTACGCGGAGCAGTTCGTGGCCTGAACCGCCACAAAAATGCCCCGGGTGTTGAGCCCGGGGCATTGTATGAGTTCTACCGCCCCTCCCGTCGGATTGCGCATCAGTCCGGTAGGTGGGGCTTTTTTATAGCGCCTTATGTATCGCTGTCACCTTCGGTGTCATCGTCATCTGGCGGCGCTTGCTGGTCGTCATCATCCTTTGAGCCGCCCTGGTCTTCGTCACCGGGCTCCGACTCGCTCTTGGCCAGTTGCAAACCACCGGCCTGCGCCGTCTTCGCCGCCACAAAACCCGGCGCCTGGCTCTGCACGGCCGCATTGGCCCATGCAGACGAAACGCCCAGCGATAACATCACCAACACTTTCAGCAACAGCACTACACGTTGAAAGATAGTCATGGTCGATTTCCGTCCAGTCAGTGAATCACGTACGCCGGCATTCCGCCGTCGCTGTGGATTAAGCTAGTTCCGATCCCGGGTTTGCGCCAATCACGCCTCAGGTATCGCCATCATCGTAGGTTTCGCTGTCTTCCCCCTCGTTGTAAGGGTTTTCTGCATCCTCCTTCGGCGCCGGTTGAGCCTGGGGCTGCCAGCTGCCGGAGTTGACCTCGTTTTGTTTACGTTTGGTGACCGGGCCGGTGTCCTTCCACTGAGGGGTGCCTGCACCCGCCAGCGCCCAGGAGGCGGACAACCCCAAGACGCCCAGCAGCACCAGTTGAATGGCGCGTCGAGTTAAACGCATCAGGAACTCCTATTCCGTCGGTGAATCGGTGAAATATGTGAACGCTAGACCGGATGCGCGCTTAGCGCCAATGCTGCGGACTGAATGAAGATCAACATGTGGGAGCGGGCTTGCTCGCGAATAGGCCGTGTCAGTCACTGAGTTTGCGCCTGATACACCGCATTCGCGAGCAAGCCCGCTCCCACAGTTTTGGGTTTGTGGTGGGCATGAAAAAGGGCGAAGCCATCACAGCTTCGCCCTTTTCTGTACCGCCCGGACCTTAGTGGTGCTCGCGGGTCGCGCGGAATTTCACATCCGGCCAGCGCTCTTCCATCAGCGCCAGGTTGACCCGGGTTGGCGCCAGGTAGGTCAGGTGACCACCGCCGTCGAGCGCGAGGTTTTCCACGGCCTTGTTGGAGAACTCTTCCAGCTTCTTCTTATCGCTGCACTCGATCCAGCGCGCGGAGTACACGGTGATCGGCTCGTAGGAGCATTCGACCTTGTATTCCTCTTTCAGGCGGCTGGCCACCACATCGAACTGCAGCACACCGACGGCGCCGAGGATGATGTCGTTGCTGCGCTCAGGGAAGAACACCTGGGTAGCGCCCTCTTCCGCGAGCTGCTGCAAACCTTGGCGCAACTGCTTGGATTTGAGCGGATCACGCAGGCGTACGCGGCGGAACAGTTCCGGGGCGAAGTGCGGGATACCGGTGAAGCCCAGCGCTTCGCCTTCGGTGAAGGTGTCGCCGATCTGGATGGTGCCGTGGTTGTGCAGGCCGATGATGTCGCCGGCGTAGGCCTCTTCGAGCTGTTCACGCTCGGAAGAGAAGAACGTCAGGGCGTCGCCGATGCGCACGTCCTTGCCGGTGCGCACGTGGCGCATCTTCATGCCTTTTTCGTATTTGCCGGAGCAGATACGCATGAAGGCGATACGGTCGCGGTGCTTGGGGTCCATGTTCGCCTGGATCTTGAACACGAAACCCGAGAACTTCTCTTCCACCGGTTCCACGGTGCGCTCGTTGGCGACACGGGCCAATGGACGCGGCGCCCAGTCCACCACGGCGTCGAGCACGTGGTCGACGCCGAAGTTGCCCAGGGCGGTGCCGAAGAACACTGGAGTCAACTGGCCGTCGAGGAATTCCTGCTGGTTGAACTCATGGCAGGCGCCCTGCACCAGTTCCAGCTGGTCGACGAAACGATCGTACTCGTCACCCAGGTGGGCGCGGGCTTCGTCGGAGTCAAGTTTCTCGATGATCTTGGTTTCGGTGCGCTCGTGACCGTGGCCGGCGGTGTAGACAATGATGTAGTCGTCGGCCAGGTGGTACACGCCTTTGAAGTCGCGGTAGCAACCAATCGGCCAGGTGATCGGCGCGGCCTTGATCTTCAGGACGGCTTCGATTTCATCGAGCAGCTCGATCGGGTCGCGGATGTCGCGGTCGAGTTTGTTGATGAAGCTGACGATCGGCGTGTCACGCAGACGGCACACGTCCATCAGCGCGATGGTCCGTGGCTCGACACCTTTACCGCCGTCGAGGACCATCAATGCCGAGTCAACCGCAGTCAGGGTGCGGTAGGTGTCTTCGGAGAAGTCTTCGTGGCCCGGGGTGTCGAGCAGGTTGACCATGTGGTCGCGATACGGGAACTGCATGACCGACGTGGTAATGGAAATACCCCGTTGCTTTTCCATTTCCATCCAGTCGGAGGTGGCATGGCGGTCGGACTTGCGGGATTTCACCGTGCCGGCCACCGCGATTGCCTTGCCCATCAGCAGGAGCTTCTCGGTGATGGTGGTTTTACCGGCATCGGGGTGGGAAATAATGGCGAAAGTGCGGCGTTTCGCGACTTCGGCGGCCTGGTGGGTCATGGGAAATCGCCTGGCAGGTGAGTCAAAAAAGGGCGGCGAGTATAGCGCAAACCCCGGGCGCCGGACCACCGTTCACCCGATTGGGGGTGGCTAAATGCTGCCAAGTATGGAACCTTTTAAAAGGTCGAGACGTCCACTCCCCTGCTACCGCACTCGGAACAGGGGCTGATAAATCAGCAAGTTAGCCTGACGAGGCTGCGCTCATGGCTCGATCGCATACCGCGTTGCCGGTATTGGCGAGCTGCTTTTCGCGAACCTATTCGCCGACAGCCAGGAATGGCATGTGGCGCGTGTGGCGAGTTTTGCGTGCCCAGATTCGAGCGTCAGAAGTTCATAGCCAAGGCGCTGTGACGAGTCATAGCCCGCTATGGCGAGGAACAGCAACGCAGGATATGAGCTTCTGGCGCCGAAGATGGGCGCGCAAAACTCGCCACACGCGCCACCTAGCTCGGGAATGTGTTCGCCGACAAAAGAAAAAAGGAGTCCGCCTGTGGCTATTCGCTATGGCAAAGGGCTGATAGGAGGCGTGGTTGTCGTCGCGCTCCTGGCCCTGCTGGTCCACTGGATCGGCATCAACACGATCGAACTGTACCGCGACGATTTGTTGTTTTACCTGCAAGCTCACCTGATCCTCGTTCTTGTCTCCATGCTGGCTGCCCTCGTTGTAGGGATCCCCGCCGGTATCCTGCTCAGCCGACCGAACATGGTCGGGCGCGCAGAACGCTTCATGCAGATCTTCAACATCGGCAACACCGTCCCTCCCCTGGCCGTACTGGCCATCGCCCTCGGCGTCCTCGGCATCGGCAGTGGCCCGGCCATCTTCGCGCTGTTCCTCGCCTCCCTCCTGCCCATCGTGCGCAACACCTACGAAGGCCTGAAAAACGTCCAGGGCTCCCTCAAAGAAGCCGCCACCGGCATCGGCATGACGCCGCGCCAGGTGCTGTTTCGCGTGGAACTGCCCAACGCCGTGCCGATCATCATCGGCGGTGTGCGCGTGGCCCTGGCGATCAACGTGGGTACCGCCCCCCTGGCGTTCCTGATTGGCGCCAACAGCCTGGGCAGCCTGATCTTCCCCGGCATCGCCCTGAACAATCAGCCGCAATTGCTGCTCGGCGCCGCGTGTACCGCGTTGCTGGCCTTGCTGCTCGACGGTCTGGTGACCCTGGCCAGCCGCCTCTGGCTGGAACGCGGGCTGCGGGCGTCTTAAGGAATCGACATGAAAAAACTGACCTTGATACTGAGCTGCGTCCTGCTGTGTGCAGGCTTTGCGCAAGCCGCTGAAAAACCGCTGATCCGCATCGGCGCCCGGGTGTTCACCGAACAGACCCTGCTGGCCGAAATCACCTCCCAGTACCTGCGTACCAAAGGCTACGACACCCGCGTGACCGGCGGCCTGGGCAGCAACCTGGCGCGCAGTGCCCAGGAAAGCGGGCAGCTGGATTTGATCTGGGAATACACCGGCGTGTCGCTGGTGGCCTACAACCATGTCGACGAGAAACTCGACAGTGAACAGTCTTACGCCCGAGTGAAAGAACTCGACGCGAAAAAAGGCCTGGTCTGGCTCTCTCCGTCGCGCTTCAGCAACACCTACGCCCTGGCGCTGCCGGAGAAGGTTGCCGAAGAGCATCCTGAAATCAGCAGCATCAGCGACCTGACGAAGGCCATGGCGGAAAACACCAAAGAAAACCGCCTGGTGGCGCTGGACACCGAGTTCGCCAACCGTTCCGACGGCCTGGCGGGCATGGTCAAGCTGTACGACATGAACCTGACCCGCAAGAACACCCGGCAGATGGACGCTGGCCTGGTCTACACCGCGCTGCGTAATGGCCAAGTGTTTGCTGGCTTGGTCTACACCACCGACGGTCGCCTGAACGCGTTCAAATTGAAGTTGCTGGAAGACGATAAGCACTACTTCCCGGACTACACCGCCGCGCCCGTGGTGCGTCAGGTGTATCTCGACGCCCACCCGGAATTGGCCGCCGACCTCAAGCCGCTGGCCGCGCTGTTCGATGACGAAACCATGCGTCAGTTGAACGCCCGGGTCGACGTCGACCACGAAAGCCCCTCCGCCGTGGCCGCCGATTTCCTGCGCCAGCATCCGATCAACTAACGAGGAGAAGACATGGAATTCCTGAACGCCTTTTCCCATCTTGATTGGGCCCAAGTCCTGCACCTGACCGGGCAGCACATCACCCTGGTCGGCATTGCCGTGATCCTCGCGATCCTCATCGGCGTGCCCCTGGGCATCCTGATGACGCGCTTCCCGACCTTGGCCGGGCCACTGCAAGCCAGCGCGACGGTGCTGCTGACCGTGCCGTCCATCGCCCTGTTCGGCCTGCTGCTGCCGTTCTACTCCAAGTTCGGCCAGGGCCTGGGGCCGATGCCGGCGATCACCGCCGTGTTCCTCTACTCCTTGTTGCCCATCATGCGTAACACCTACCTGGCCCTCACCGGCGTGGAACCGGGCATTCGCGAAGCCGCACGCGGCATCGGCATGACCTTCGGCCAGCGCCTGCGCATGGTCGAGCTGCCGATTGCCGTGCCGGTGATCCTCGCCGGTGTGCGCACCGCCGTGGTGATGAACATCGGCGTGATGACCATCGCCGCCACCATCGGCGCCGGTGGCCTGGGTGTACTGATTCTGGCTTCCATCAGCCGCAGCGACATGTCGATGCTGATCGTCGGCGCCGTGCTGGTCAGTCTCCTGGCCATCTTCGCCGACCTGCTCCTGCAATGGCTGCAACGCTCGCTGACTCCAAAAGGATTGCTCAAATGATCGAACTTCAAAACCTGTCCAAGACCTTTCAAAGCAACGGCAAAACCATCACCGCCGTCAACGATGTCAGCCTGACCGTCAACGAAGGCGAAATTTGCGTGTTCCTGGGGCCTTCGGGCTGCGGCAAGAGCACCACGCTGAAAATGATCAACCGCCTGATCAAGCCGACCTCGGGCAAGATCTTGATCAACGGCGAAGACACTACCGACCTGGACGAGGTGACCCTGCGTCGCAACATCGGCTACGTGATCCAGCAGATCGGCCTGTTCCCGAACATGACCATCGAGGAAAACATCGTGGTGGTGCCCAAGCTGCTGGGCTGGGACAAACAGAAATGCCACGACCGCGCCCGCGAGCTGATGAGCATGATCAAGCTGGAGCCCAAGCAGTACCTGCACCGCTACCCGCGTGAACTGTCGGGCGGCCAGCAACAGCGTATCGGCGTAATCCGCGCGCTGGCGGCCGATGCGCCGTTGTTGCTGATGGATGAGCCGTTCGGCGCAGTCGACCCGATCAACCGCGAGATGATCCAGAACGAATTCTTCGAGATGCAGCGCGCGCTGAACAAGACCGTGATCATGGTCAGCCACGACATCGACGAAGCCATCAAGCTGGGCGACAAGATTGCGATCTTCCGCGCCGGCAAGCTGCTGCAGATCGACCACCCGGACACGCTGCTGGCGCACCCGGCCGACGAGTTCGTCAGCAACTTCGTGGGCCAGGACAGTACCCTCAAGCGCCTGCTGCTGGTGAAGGCCGAAGACGCGGCGGATAACGCACCGTCGGTGAGCCCTGAGACGCCGGTGGCCGATGCCCTGGAACTGATGGATGAGCATGACCGCCGCTATGTGGTGGTCACGTGCGCAGAGAACAAGGCGCTGGGGTACGTAAGACGTCGCGACCTGCACCGTCAGACCGGCACCTGCGGCCAGTACCTGCGTGAGTTCAACGCCACGGCGGCGTATGACGAGCATTTGCGCATCCTGCTGTCGCGCATGTACGAGTTCAATCGCTCGTGGTTGCCGGTGATGGATGCTGAGCGGGTGTTCCTCGGTGAGGTGACGCAGGAGTCGATTGCCGAGTATTTGAGTTCTGGTAAGTCCCGTGGGGGCAAGACCAGTATTGTGTCGCCTGCTGAGACGGCCCTCGCCTGACCTGAAACCACGCGGTCAAAAATGTGGGAGCGGGCTTGCTCGCGAAAGCGAAGTGTCAGTCACTGAATATGTTGACTGATACACCGCTTTCGCGAGCAAGCCCGCTCCCACATTGGGTCTGTGGTGTATCAGGGAAATCCCATCGATTTACCCCATTCGGGGAACATCAATCCGTCACACCGGTCGGTTACATAAGTAGCTGCACGGGTTCCCGCGACGAACGCGTGCAAAAACGCGACATTTTTAGTTGATCTATGGCCCCTCACGTCCTAAAGTTCGCGCCGAACGTCCATGCTGGAAACGATCCATCCGGCTCAAGTACTGACGACGAGACAGCAAGGCCAAGGGAAGCGGTTGATCCCATGGCCTTTTTGCTTTCGGCGACATGCCTTGGGAAGTAGGCGAACCAAAGTGGGGATACGGAGGACGTTCATTTGCACCCATTGATCAATCTAGTTTGCCCTTAGGAGTTCCCAGCATGTCGATTAACGTCGAAGATTATTTCGCGCGCGCCACTTTTGACAAAATGAAGGCGTTCGCCGACACGCAAGAAACCCCGTTCGTGGTGATCGACACCGCGATGATCAGCCAGGCCTACGATGACCTGCGCGCCGGTTTCGAATTCGCCAAGGTCTATTACGCGGTCAAGGCCAACCCGGCCGTCGAGATCATCGACCTGTTGAAAGACAAAGGTTCGAGCTTCGACATCGCCTCGATCTACGAGCTGGACAAAGTACTGGGCCGTGGCGTCAGCCCGGACCGTATCAGCTACGGCAACACCATCAAGAAATCCAAGGACATCCGCTACTTCTTCGAGAAGGGCGTGCGCCTGTTCTCCACCGACTCCGAAGCCGACCTGCGCAACATCGCCAAGGCCGCGCCGGGCTCGAAAGTGTATGTGCGTATCCTCACCGAAGGCTCGACCACCGCTGACTGGCCTCTGTCGCGCAAATTCGGCTGCCAGACCGACATGGCCATGGACCTGCTGATCCTGGCCCGTGACCTGGGCCTGGTGCCTTACGGCATCTCCTTCCACGTGGGTTCGCAGCAGCGCGACATCAGCGTGTGGGACGCGGCGATCGCCAAGGTCAAAGTGATCTTCGAGCGCCTGAAAGAAGAAGACGGCATCCACCTGAAGCTGATCAACATGGGCGGTGGCTTCCCGGCCAACTACATCACCCGCACCAACAGCCTGGAAACCTACGCTGAAGAAATCATCCGCTTCCTCAAGGAAGACTTCGGCGACGACCTGCCGGAAATCATCCTGGAGCCAGGCCGTTCGTTGATCGCCAACGCCGGTATCCTGGTGAGCGAAGTGGTGCTGGTCGCGCGTAAATCCCGCACAGCAGTAGAACGTTGGGTGTACACGGATGTGGGCAAGTTCTCCGGCCTGATCGAAACCATGGACGAAGCCATCAAGTTCCCGATCTGGACCGAGAAGAAAGGCGAGATGGAAGAAGTGGTCATCGCCGGCCCAACCTGCGACAGCGCCGACATCATGTACGAGAACTACAAGTACGGCCTGCCGCTGAACCTGGCCATTGGTGACCGTCTGTACTGGTTGTCGACCGGTGCGTACACCACCAGCTACAGCGCAGTTGAATTCAACGGCTTCCCGCCGCTGAAATCCTTCTACGTCTGATCGTGTAAAAGCCGGCTCCCTGTGGCGAGGGAGCTTGCTCCCGCTGGAGTGCGCAGCACTCCCAGAAATCTTCGGGCCGCTACGCATCCCGACGGGAGCTTGCTCCCTCGCCACAGCCGGCGCCTACAGGTTTAGGTGTACAGCGCGTTCTTTGTAGGCCTCGGCCATCGCCCTAATCTGCGGATCATTCGCCGCTTCCAACGCCTTTTGCGCCGTACGCAAAAACTTCAGATTCCCGCCCGCCAACGCCTCTCGCAGCCACTCCAACGCCGCATCGATCTGGCCTCTGTCCGCCAGCACCGCCGCATAACTGAACTGCCCGCGAAAATCGCCGCCTTCGGCTGAACGTCGATACCACGCCTCGGCAGCGTCCAGATCCCTTGGGCAACTTTGCCCGTCTTCCAGATAACGCCCCAACAGGTTCATCGACTTGGCGTGCCCCTGCTCCGCGGCCTGGCGATAAAGCGCCAACGCCTGTTGCTGATCCTCGGCGACACCGCGCCCGGTCGCGAGCAAATTGGCAAGGTTGTATTGCGCCCAATCCAGGCCCGCCTCGGCCGCTTGCTGATACGCCCGAGCGGCCGCCGCTTCGTCGGCGGCGCAGCCCCAGCCATGTTCCAGGCAACGACCGGCCATGTTGCGCGCCATCAGGTGGCCGCCCTGTGCCGCGATCTGGAACCAGCGCAGTGCCAAGGCTTCATCCCGCGCAATGCCACGGCCTTCCAGCAGGATTTGCCCGAGCAGCGCCTGGGCGTCCACCACGCCCTCCTTTGCCGCCACCAGGATCGCCTGGGCCGCACGGACCGGGGAGTCGTCGAGCATCGATTGCAGTTGCTCGACGTTGAGCACTTCTTCACGGCGTAATAAAAAGCCCATGTCAGACCTCGACCCAGCGGCGCAGCAGGTTGTGGTAGGTGCCGGTGAGCTGGATCAGGGCCGGGTGGTCGGGCACATCGCGGGACAGTTGCTGGATCGCGCCGTCCATTTCAAACAGCAAGGTGCGCTGGCTGTCTTCGCGCACCAGGCTTTGGGTCCAGAAGAACGAGGCGTAGCGCGCACCACGGGTCACGGCATTGACTTTGTGCAGGCTGGAGCCCGGGTACAGCACCATGTCGCCGGCTGGCAGCTTGACGCGCTGCAGGCCGAAGGTGTCCTGGATCTCCAGTTCGCCGCCGTCGTATTCGTCGGGGTCGCTGAAGAACAACGTGGAGGACAGGTCGGTGCGCACCCGCTCGTGGCTGCCCCGGGCCTGGCGTACAGCGTTGTCGATATGGAAGTCGAAGCTGCCACCGGCGGTGTAACAGTTGAGCAAGGGCGGGAAGACCTTGTGCGGTAACGCCGCTGACATAAACAGCGGGTTTTTCCACAGCCGCTCAAGCATCGCCGCGCCGATTTCCTTGGCCAGCGGGTGGCCTTCGGGCAGTTGCAGGTTGTGTTTGGCTTTGGCGGATTGGTGCCCGGCGGTGATTTTACCGTCGGCCCATTCGGTGGTTTCCAGGGCCTGGCGAATGCGCTGCACTTCCTCACGAGAGAACAGGCCGGGTATGTGCAGCAGCATGGGACAGTACCTGAAATCAGAGAGGCGCTAATGGTATTGATTCTTATCCGCCCTGTAAAACACAGCTGACGAACGAGTTCGTAAAAACCGTAAGCAAAAAGTGTAAAGAATGTAAATTCAGTGCAATTAGCAATGTATCGCAATTGATAGAAATACTTGTTCACCCTATATTCCGCGGCCTCACATCCTTGGGGAAAGGACACGTCATGCCGCGCACTACTCTAAAAACACCTGCCAGTTCACCACGCATGCTGGCCTCGGCCATCGGCGTTGCCCTCAGCGCCAGCTCTGCCGCCCAATTGGCGCAAGCGGCTGAAGACACCGAACAAAAAGGCGAGCGCAACAGCATCTCCCTCGGCGCCACCAGCATTACCGGCCAGGAGCAGGACAACACCTCCTACCAAGTGGAAAAAGCCTCATCGCAGAAGTACACCGCCCCGCTGGTGGACACCCCGCGCTCCGTCACCGTGGTGCCACAACAAGTGCTCAAAGACACCGCCGCCACCTCATTGCAGGATGCCTTGCGCACGGTGCCGGGCATCACGTTCGGCGCCGGTGAAGGCGGCAACCCTCAAGGCGATCGCCCGTTCATCCGTGGTTTCGACGCGCAGGGCGACACCTACCTGGACGGCGTGCGAGACACCGGTGGCCAGAGCCGTGAGATCTTCGACATCGAATCGATCGAAGTCAGCAAAGGCCCCAACTCCTCGTTCGGCGGGCGTGGCTCGGCCGGCGGCAGCATCAACCTGGTGAGCAAGACGCCACAAGCGCGGGACTTCACCAACGGCGGCTTCACCTACGGTTCCGACCAGACCCGCCGCTACGTGCTCGACGTGAACCGCCAGTTCCTCGACGACAGCGCCGCGTTCCGCCTGAACCTGATGAGCCACGAGCAAAACGTCGCCGGCCGCGACGCAATCGACTACGACCGTTGGGGCGTGGCCCCGTCGCTGACCTTTGGCCTGGGCACCCCGACCCGCGTCAACCTCAGCTACTACCACATGGAAAGCAATGACCTGCCCGACTCCGGGATCCCGTATGGCTACAGCAGCAGCGCCTCAAACGCCGCCCACGTCCACGACAAACCCACCGACGGTGGCGACAGCAACAACTTCTACGGTTTGAAAAGCCGTGACTTCCGCAAGACCCGCGCCGACATCAGCACGTTCTCCATCGAGCACGACCTGAACGACAACATGACGCTGAAAAACACCCTGCGCCATGGCAGTACAGGCCAGGACTACGTGCTCACCCAGCCGGACGACAGCCAGCACAACGTCAACCAGTTCGGCACCGTGTGGCGTCGTGCCAATACCCGCGTTTCCACCACCACGACCACCACCAACCAGACCGACCTGTTTGGCAGCTTCCAGGCCCTCGGCTTCAAGCACAGCTATTCCACCGGCCTGGAATTCACCGGTGAAGAAACCCGTGTCAGCGGCTACACCGTCAGCCCCAACACCAACCCGTCGTGCACCGTCATCAAGGGCTCTGCAAACGGCCAGTGCACCTCCTTGAGCAACCCGACCCCCGACGACGCCTGGACCGGCTCCATCGCACGCAACTATATGGGCACCAACACCAAGGCCACCAGCCGTGCCGCCTACGTGTTCGACACCATCGAACTGGACCCGAAATGGTTGCTGAACGTCGGCCTGCGCTACGACACCTTCGACACCGAAGCCAACACCAACGCCGTGCCGACCTCCACCGTCAAGGCGCGCAGCAAGGTCAAGGACGACAGCCAGTTCTTCAACTGGCAGGCGGGCCTGGTCTGGAAGCCGCTGGATAACGGCAGCATCTACACCTCCTACGCGACGTCGGCTTCGCCGGCCGGTGGCCTGGTGGGCGAAGGCGTGGACAGCAACGCGATCCCGACCGGCATCAACACCAGCGACCTGAAGCCGGAAGAAACCGTCAACTACGAGCTGGGCACCAAGTGGGACCTGTTCCACAACCGCCTGTCCCTGTCGGCTGCGGTGTTCCGCACCGAGAAGAAAAACACGCGCATCCTGGTGGACTCCAACACCTACGAGACCGCAGGCGAATCGCGAGTGGACGGCCTGGAACTGTCGGCCAGCGGCAAGATCACCGATCAATGGCAAGTGTTCGCCGGCTACAGCTACCTGAAAGCCGAACTGGTTGACCCAGGCAAGAACGGCAACCGCACGGGTGCCGTCGTCGCGGGCTCCAACAAAGGCAACCAGATGCCTAACACGCCAGAAAACTCATTCAGCCTGTGGACCACGTATGACGTGACACCAAAACTGACCATCGGTGGTGGCGCGTTCTACGTCGATCAGGTCTATGGCGACCCGGCCAACACAGTGTACGTGCCGTCCTACACCCGCTACGACGCCATGGCCAGCTACAAGTTGACCAAGAACGTCGACCTGCAATTGAACGTACAGAACTTGACCGACAAGACCTATTACGACAAAGCCTACGCGGCCCACTTCGCCAACCAGGCAGCCGGTCGCACCGCACTGTTGTCCACCAGCTTCCACTTCTAAACGCGGGCAACAAACGCGCAAAAGCCCCACGCATCGGATGCGTGGGGCTTTTGCGTGTTAAACAGAATATTTCTCGATAACCCACGGCATAATGCGCGCCGTGACAACAATATCCAGATGAGCGAGGCGGTCCGACGTGTTGAAGAAAACCCTGTTCCAGTTGCACTGGTTCTTCGGCATCACTGCCGGGCTGGTGCTGGCGTTGATGGGGATCACCGGGGCTGCGGTCTCGTTTCAGGATGAAATACTGCTGGCGCTCAACCCGACCGTGTTGAGTGTGCAAAAGCGCGAAGCCGGCGTACTGCCGCCTGCGGAGTTGGTGCGCAAGCTCGAAGCCACCGAAGGCAAGACCGTGTCGATGCTGTGGGTCGAAAGCGAAAGCGGCCACGCCGCGCGCGTGTTCTTCACCCCGCCAGCCGGTGAGCGTCGCGGCCAGATGCGCTACTTCGACCCCTACACCGGCGACTACATGGGCGACGCCGTCGGCCAGGACGTGTTCGGCTTTATCTTGCAGTTGCACCGCTTCCTCGTCATGGGGGATACCGGCCGCCAGATCACCGGTGCCTGCACACTGATCCTGGTGTTCTTCTGCCTGTCGGGCCTGTACCTGCGCTGGCCGCGCCAAGTGACAAGCTGGCGCGCCTGGCTGACCCTGGACTGGCGCAAAAAAGGCCGCAGTTTCAATTGGGACCTGCACTCGGTATTCGGCACCTGGTGCCTGCTGGCCTATCTGTTGGCCGCACTGACCGGCCTGTATTGGTCCTACGATTGGTACAACCAAGGCGTGACGAAGCTCTTGTCGGACGCGCCACAAAATGAACGCATGCGCAAACGCGGTCCTCCGCCCGCAGGCCCGGCGCCGGTGGCCAACTACGACGCCATCTGGAGCAGCATCTACAGCAATGCCGGCCCTGGCTTGAGCGCCTACAACATCCGCATGCCAGCGGTCGCCGGCCAGCCGGCCACCGTCTACTACCTGCTCAAAGACTCGCCCCATGACCGGGCGCTGAACCAGATCAACCTCGACCCGGCCAGCGGCGAGGTCAAATCCCACGACCGCTACGCCAGCAAGTCCCTGGGCTCCCGACTGCTGACCAGCGTCTATGCGCTGCACACCGGCAGCTACTTCGGTTTGATTGGGCGCATCATCCTCACCATCAGCGCGCTGTGCATGCCGCTGTTCTTCATTACCGGCTGGCTGCTCTACCTCGACCGCCGCCGCAAAAAGCGCCAGGTCCGCGATGCCCGCCAAGGCCTCGTCGCCAACAGCAGCGATGCGCCAGCCTGGTTGATCGGCTTCGCCAGCCAGAGCGGCTTTGCCGAGCAACTGGCCTGGCAGACCGCCGGGCAATTGCAGGCCGCCGGGCTACCGGTGAAGGTGCAGCCGTTGGGCAGCGTCAGCCGCGACGACCTGAGCCAGTCGCACCATGCGCTGTTCGTGGTCAGCACCTTCGGCGACGGCGAAGCCCCCGACAGCGCCCGTGGTTTCGAACGCAGCGTGCTCGGCCAGGACCTGTCCCTCAAGGGCCTGAACTACTCGGTACTGGCCCTGGGTGATCGCCAGTACGAACACTTCTGCGGCTTCGCCCGACGCCTGCATTTCTGGCTGACCCACCAAGGCGGCAACGCGTTGTTTGCGCCGGTGGAAGTCGACAGCGGCGACGCCGACGCCCTGCTCACCTGGCAACAGCAACTGGGCCAACTCACCGGCCAGGCGCCCGCCGTGACCTGGCAAGCGGCGCCGTTCGAAAACTGGTCACTGAGCCAGCGCACGCTGCTCAACCGCGACAGTGTGGGTTCGGTCATCTACTTGCTGGGCCTCACACCGCCGTCGCCGCAAAACTGGTTGGCGGGTGACCTGGTGGAAGTCCTGCCACGCAACTGCCCGTGGGCCATCGAACACTTCCTCGAAGGCCTCGGCCTGGCGGGCGGTGACGGTGTGGTGATCGACGGGCTGGCGCAGTCCCTCAACCAGGCATTGGCGACCCGGCAACTGCCAGAGAACCGCACCCATCTGGTCGGCCTGCATGCCCAGGCGCTGGTAAACGCGCTGGTGCCATTGGGCATGCGCGAATACTCCATCGCCTCGATTGCCAGCGACGGCGTGCTGGAGCTGATCGTGCGCCAGGAACGTCACCCCGACGGCAGCCTGGGCGTAGGGTCGGGCTGGCTGACGGAACACGCCGCGATCGGTTCGGGCATCAGCCTGCGCCTGCGCCGCAACAGTGGCTTCCACCTGCCAGAAGCACCGGTGCCGCTGATTCTACTGGGTAACGGCACTGGCCTGGCGGGCCTGCGCAGCTTGCTCAAGGCGCGCATCGCTGAGGGCCATACACGCAACTGGCTGCTGTTTGGCGAACGCAATATCAAGCACGACTTCCTGTGCCAGGACGAACTGCAAGGCTGGCTGGCCAGCGGTGACCTGGCGCTGCTGGACCTGGCGTTTTCTCGCGACCAGGAAGAAAAAATCTACGTGCAGGACCGCCTGCGCGAGTCGGCTGATGTGTTGCGCAAATGGATTGCCGACGGCGCCGCGATTTATGTGTGTGGCAGTCTGGAGGGGATGGCAACCGGCGTTGACCGGGCGCTGGTGGACATCCTGGGGAGCGAGGCGGTGGAGCGGTTGATCGAGCAAGGCCGTTATCGGCGCGACGTCTACTAAGGACTCCCGGACGAAGACGTTCAAATGTGGGAGCTGGCTTGTCTGCGATAGCGATGGTGAATTCACTATCGTCATCGCAGGCAAGCCAGCTCCCACCGTTTTGATCGTATTCCAAGTCAGGTGGGTTGCAGTTTTTGTTCGAACACCGAGACCCCATCCAGATCCCGCAATATCACGGTCAACTCCGCCGTCTGCCCATCAATCTGCACCTCGCCGAAAAACTGGAACCCGGCAAACGGTGAACTGTTCTGCACCGCAGGCGCTTTCTGGAACACCACCTCGGGCCCGAAGGTTTTATCCAGCACATTCGGCCCGAAACTCCCGGCGTTCAACGGCCCGGCGACAAACTCCCAGAACGGTTCAAAATCCTGGAAGGCCGCACGATCCGGGTGGTAATGGTGGGCCGCGCAGTAATGCACATCCGCCGTCAGCCACACGTGATTGCGCACGTTTTGTGCCCTTAAAAAGCCCAACAGTTCGGCCATTTCCAACTCACGCCCTTGGGGTGCACCCGGGTCGTTATTGGCGATGGCTTCCCAGCGCGGCACGCCCGGGCTGACCTCGCCGTCGGGCACGCCGAGGCCGATGGGCATGTCGGCGGCGATGACTTTCCACTGCGCCTGGGAGCCCTTGAGTTCGCGCTTGAGCCACTCCAATTGCTCACGCCCCATGAAGGGTTTTTCGCCGCCCAGGTTGTCATCGTTGGGCCCGCGATAGCTGCGCATGTCCAGCACGAACACATCCAGCAGCGGGCCATAGCTGAGCTTGCGGTAAATGCGCCCGCCACCGTCGGCGGCCTGCCGGCGCATGGGGGAATATTCCAGCCAGGCCTGGCGCGCACGGCCGACCAGGGTGTTGATGTCCTTGGTCTGGTAGCGCTCGTCCAGTTGCTTGCTCGGCGACCAGTTGTTGACCACCTCATGGTCGTCCCACTGCCAGATCTGCGGCACCTCGGCGTTGAAGCGGCGCACGTTTTCGTCCATCAGGTTGTAGCGATAATTGCCGCGATACTCATCGAGGGTCTCAGCGACCTTGCTCTTGGCTTCGGTAGTGATATTGCGCCAGATGCGCCCGCCTTCCGTGGTGAGCTGCGCGGGCACCGGGCCGTCGGCGTAGATGGTGTCGCCGCTGTGGATAAAGAAGTCCGGCAGACGCAGGCGCATGGCTTCGTAGATGCGCATGCCACCGATATCCGGGTTAATGCCAAAGCCTTGGCCGACGGTGTCGCCGCTCCACACAAAGCGGATGTCGCGACGCTGCTGCGGCACGCTGCGCAGGTGGCCGAACCAGGGTTCGCTGGCGACACCGGTCTGGGCGTCTTCGAAGTGCACGCGATAGAAAATCGCCTGGTCGGCGGGCAAGCCGGTGAGTTCGACACGGGCGGTAAAGTCGGTGCGGGTGTCGGCCAGGGGCGAGATGAACCTGCGCGGGTTGCTGAACACGCTGCGGGTGTCCCACTCCACCACCATCCGCGCCGGGCGGTCGCTGCGGCTCCAGATCATGGCGCGGTCGCCCAGCAGGTCGCCGGACTGCACACCGTCGGTGAGTTGCGGCCGGTCTTTCACCGAAGCGATCACCGCCGGCGCCAGGCCCGGCAGCAACAGGCCAGCGCCGACGGCTTGCATCACGCGGCGGCGGCCGAGGTCGAAGTGGCTCATGCAGGTTCCCTCTTGAGCGTCAAAAGGAAACTAAACCACGCGGGGATGAAAACCAGATGACACTTGTAGGAGCCCGCTTGCCGGCGATGGCGGCTAATCAAACAACACTGATGTTGAATGTCAGTCAGTCATCGCAGGCAAGCCAGCTCCCACATTTTTAGACCGTGACCAACAGTGGTTCTGCGTCCGGGCGCTTGATCAGCGCATACACCAAACCGGTCAGCAGGCTACCGGCGACAATCGCCAGCAGGTACAGCAGCGCATGGTTCATCGCATTCGGGATGACCAGCACGAATAACCCACCGTGGGGCGCCGCCAGCTTGCAGCCAAAATACATCGACAAGGCGCCGGTCAACGCGCCACCGGCGATGCTGGCCGGGATCACCCGCAACGGGTCCTTGGCCGCAAACGGGATCGCACCCTCGGAGATAAAACACAGCCCGAGAATCATCGCCGCCTTGCCCGCTTCGCGCTCAGTCTGGGCAAACTTGCGTCGCGCCAGGAACGTGGCGATGCCCATGCCGATCGGTGGCACCATGCCTGCGGCCATTGTCGCGGCCATCGGTGCACCGCTCTGTGCCGCCAGCAGGCCGACGGAAAACGCATAGGCCGCCTTGTTGATCGGGCCGCCCAGGTCGACACACATCATGCCGCCCAACAGGATGCCCAGCAGCACTGCGTTGGTGGTGCCCATGGTGCTGAGGAAATCCGTCAGCCCCGTGAGCATGCGCGCCACCGGTGGGCCCACCAGGTAGATCATCGCGAGGCCAGTGAACAGGCTCGCCAGCAACGGAATGATCAGGATCGGCTTGAGCGCCTCCAGGCTCTGGGGCAATTGCACCGCACGGGTGATCAACTTGACGCAGTAACCGGCCAGGAAACCGGCGAGGATGCCACCGATAAACCCGGCCCCCAACGTCCCCGCCAGCAGCCCGCCGATCATGCCGGGGGCAATGCCTGGGCGGTCGGCAATCGAGTAGGCGATGTAGCCTGCCAGCAACGGCACCATCAGCATGAACGCGCGATCACCCACGGTTTTCAGCGCCGCCGCGAGCGTGCCTTCCTGTTCGAAGGCGTGAATACCGAACACGAACGACAACGCGATCAACAAACCGCCCGCCACCACCATCGGCAACATGAACGACACGCCGGTGAGCAGGTGTTTGTACACACCGGTTTTTTCCGACTTGGCCACCGCTGCACTGCCGGTGCTTTCCACCGCGCCTTCGGCCAACGCTTTTTTCAGCGTCGCTTCGGATTGCTTGAGGGCGATGCCCGTGCCGCAACGGTAAATTTTCTTACCGGCAAACCGCTCGGTGGCCACCTCGATGTCCGCCGCCAACAGCACCACGTCGGCGTCGGTAATCGCTTGCGCGCTCAACGGTGTGCGCGCACCCACCGAACCCTGGGTCTCGACCTGCAGGTCGTAGCCCAGGCGCTTGGCGGCTTGCTGCAAGGCTTCGGCGGCCATGAAGGTGTGCGCCACCCCGGTCGGGCAGGCAGTGATCGCGACGATGCGCGGTGCGATCCTGGCGGTTGCTTCAGTGGCGACGTACACCTGCGCCTCTTCGGCGCCCCGCCGCAAGATCGCCTCGACGTCCGCCAGTGCCTGGGCCGGCGTGCTCTGGAACACGCGCTTGCCGACAAACCGCTGCATGTCCACCGGGGTGCTGCTGACCAGCAACACCCACTCGGCGGCGTCGAGGGTGGCCTGGGACAACTGGCGCTCGGGGCGCTGCCCATCCACCACTTCGACGCTGGTGCTCCAGCCTTGGCGTTGCGCGGCAGCGTCCAACAAGCGGGCGCACAGCACACTGGTGACCATGCCGTTCGGGCAGGCGGTAACAATGGCTAACTTCATCACAAACCCTCTTATTGTTCTGTGAGCGCACGCACGTGGACGCCGCTTTCGAGACGCGCCAACTGCGCGTCATCGTTGATGCCGAAACCGATCTGCGTCACCGCCATTGCGGCAATGGCCGTGGCGCGGCGCAAGGTCTGCTCGGGCGCTTCGCCAGCGAGCAAGCCGTGAAGCATCCCGGCCAACAACGAATCGCCCGCGCCCACGGTACTCGCGACCGTGACCTTTGGTGGCGTGGCATGCAGCGCGGTCTGCGGGCTGTACCAGGTCACGCCCGCCGCACCATCGGAGACCACCACATGCTCCACGCCCTGCTGATGCAGACGATGGATAGCGCCTGTGGCATTGCCAAGAACCTCGGCCAGTTCTTCGGTGTTGGGCTTGACCAGCCACGGGCCCGCCTGCAAGCCGGTGCGCAAGGCTTCGCCACTGGTGTCCAGGGCAACTTTCAACCCCAGGCTTTTCAGTTGTTCGAGCATTTCTTGAAACCATTGCGGACTGACGCCGCGCGGCAAGCTGCCGGCCACCACCACGGCATCGAATTCCGGGCCGATGATCGCGATCATCTTGAGCAATTCCTTTTGCGCCCGCTCACTCACCAGCGGCCCCGGCGCATTGATGTCGGTAACGCGCCCCTCCCGCTCGGCAATCTTGATATTGCTGCGTGTCTCACCCGGCACACGAATAAACGCATCGCCAAACCCACGACGGGCAATCAACGCGTCGAAAGCCTGGGGGTTTTCCTCACCGAGAAAGCCGCCCACGCTCACCTGATGGCCTAGATCGGCCAGCACCTGCGCCACGTTCACGCCCTTGCCGGCGGCATGGGTCAGCAGGGTTTCGCTGCGATTGACTTCACCCGGTTCCAGGTGTGCCAAGCGGACAGTAAGGTCCAACGCCGGGTTCAGCGTCAGGGTCAAAATCCTTGCCATTTACACGGCCTCCACAAGGGCACGCACGTCGGCGGGCGAACCCGCAGCCAGTGCCTTTTGTGCCAGGCCCTGGGCCTCGCTCAGACTGAATTCACGTACCCGCGCCTTCACTTCAGGAATGCTGCGGGCCGACACACTCAACTCATCCACCCCCAGGCCCACCAGCACCGGCACCGCCAACGGGTCTGCCGCCAGCTCGCCACACACCCCCACCCATTTGCCATGGGCGTGGGCGGCCCGCACGGTGATGTCGATCAGTTGCAACACCGCCGGGTGCAGGCCATCGGCCTGGGCGGACAAGGTCGGGTGGCCACGGTCGATGGCCAGGGTGTATTGGGTCAGGTCGTTGGTGCCGACGCTGAAAAAGTCGACTTCCTTGGCCAGCACCGGAGCAAGCAAGGCGGCGGACGGCACTTCGATCATGATGCCCAGTTGCAGGTCGGCCACCGGGATTTCCAGGCGCAGGCGCTCGGTCATGTCACGGGCTGCGCGCCACTCGTCCACGCTGCCAACCATGGGGAACATGATACGTAGTGGGCGGTTGTCGGCCGAGCGCAGCAGCGCACGCAATTGCGCTTCCATGATCTGGGGACGCTGCAAGGTCAGGCGAATGCCACGCACGCCGAGGAACGGGTTTTCCTCCTGGGCGATGGGCCAGTAAGGCAGCGGCTTGTCACCGCCGACGTCGAGGGTGCGCACCACCAACGGGCGACCGTCAAGGCCGTCGAGTACGCGGCGGTACTCGGCTTCCTGGGTGGCTTCATCCGGTGCTTGCGGGTGGGCCATGAAAATCAGCTCGGTGCGCAGCAGGCCGATCCCTTCGGCGCCCTGCTCCACGGCACTGGCGACGCCGGCGCTTTCGCCGATGTTGGCGAATACTTCCACGGCGTGGCCGTCGCGGGTCATGGCCGGCTCATGGCGTTGGGCCGAAGCGGCTTGCAAGCGTTGTTCGCGGGTATCGCGCTCGACGGTGGCGCGTTGCAGGGTCGCGGCGTCGGCGTCCACGTGCAGGCGACCGCGTTGGCCATCGAGCAATAAGGGAGTACCGGGAGCCAGCAGCAATACCGCAGAACCTGCGCCCACCAAAGCAGGAATGCCCAGGGCACGCGCAACAATGGCGCTGTGGGCCGTGGCGCCGCCACGGGCCGTGAGGATGCCGGCCACACGGGCCGGGTCCAGGCGCGCAACATCGGACGGGCCGACTTCATCCATCACCAGGATGTAGGGCTGGCTGGGCTCCCGGACGCTTTCGACACCGCACAATTGCGCCAACACACGCCGACCGATGTCACGCAGGTCGGCGGCACGCTCGGCGAGCAAGGCATCCTGCAGCGACTCCTGCTGTTTGGCGGCGGCCTCGATCACGCTCATCCAGGCGGCTTCGGCGCTTTCACCCTGCTTGAGACGAGTGTCGACTTCGTCGGTGAGTTCCGGGTCGTCGAGCATCTCTTGGTGCGTGATGAAAATTTCGCGGATGGCTTTGGCTGGGCTGCGTTCGATCAGCCCCTGAATGTCACGGCGCACGTCGGCCAGCGCGTCTTGCAGGCGCTGACGCTCAATGGAGGAAGACTCGCCGCGCAACGGGTAATCGAACACCTGCTGGACCTGGACGTGCGCCGGGCCGATGGCAATGCCCGGCGCGGCGGCGATCGCCTGAATCTGGCTGCCGGACACTGGGGCGCTGATCACGGGCTCGCTATCAACGGTTGCAGGCTGCGCGCTGGCCGTCGGCAACGGCTCGACCTCTTCACCCAACCCCGCTTCAACCGCTGCCAACAGGGCGGGCAACGCATCACCGGCAATCGAGGGTTCGGCAACAAATTCCAGCACCTGGCCGCGACGTGCGCCGAGGCTGAGCAACTTGCTCAGGCTTTTCACCGACACGGCGCCCACCGGGCCATCGATGACGCGCACCCGCAAATCACCGTCAAAATGCTTCGCCAACTGCGCCAGCACCTTCGCCGGCCGAGCATGCAGGCCGTGGGCGTTGGCCAGGGTAATGCGCGCGCTGGGCCAATCGGCAGGCAGCTCGCCCCCGAGTACTTCGAGCACGGCACGGCTGCTGGTGGCGCGGCCCAGTTCCTGGCCGCGACCTTCAATCAGCAAGGCGCACAGGCGTTCAAGCAACGCTTGGTGTGCCTCGCCGAGGCTGGCCAGGCAGAACAACCCATTAAGGGGCTGGCCGAGGTAACGCATGGGTTTGTCGGGGGTGACGAAGGCAAGGCCAGGGCGCTTCACCGTCTGTTCGCTGTGCAGCCACCAGAGGCCGTCCCCCAGGGGCAGGGCGTCGACTTGCTGCAAGACGGCGGCAAAACCATTGCTCACACAATCGGCCTGGCGCAGCAGGCGTGCGCCGCGCCACACCAGTTCTTCGAAATCATCGGCGGACACGCCCAGGCTGATCATCTGTGCATCCAGCGCCAGTTCCTGTGGCGCGCCTTGCAGCAGTTTCAGCAAGGCTTCGGCGGAACCGGCGCGACGCAGCGCCTGGCCCAGGTCGGTTTCACCGAGGGCGCGGGTAAGCAGTTGCAGCAGGCGCAGGTGTTCGTCGGATTTGGCGGCAATGCCGATGGCCAGGTAGACGATCTGGCCGTCACCCCAGTCCACCCCTTCGGGGAACTGAAGCAGGCGCACGCCGGTGGAGAACACCTGGTCGCGGGTTTCGGGGGTACCGTGGGGAATGGCGATGCCTTGGCCGAGAAAGGTCGAGCCTTGGGCTTCACGGGCCTGCAACCCGCTGAGGTAACCCTCGGCGACCAGGCCGTCGGCCACCAGTTTGTCAGCGAGCAGGTGCAAGGCAGCAGATTTATCCACAGCCAGCTGGCCCATGGAAATCTGCTCTACAGTGAGCTCAAGCATGCTGTTCTCCTAGTTAGTGCGAGGGGTGCACTAGGTATTGTTTTGAATAAATCAGCCTACAGGTGTTCAAAAATAACTGACTGAGTGGTCAATTGGCAGTAGCCACTTAGTCACGAACGTCGTAAAAATACGCCAGCTGAAACGTTTAATCTAGAATTTATGGCAGATTACGCGCTAATTGAGCATCCTTGAAGAACCACTCGGCGCTTGAGCCCAGACGTTAGTCGTGTGCAGGAATCGGTTACGATTGGACAAAATGTCGGGGCAAGCTCTAAAAAACAAGGAAATCCCGGTTTGAAACTCAGTGATATCGCACGTCTGGCCGGTGTGTCCGTAACCACCGCCAGCTATGTCATCAATGGCAAGGCCGAACAGCAACGCATCAGCAACGCGACCGTCGAGCGCGTGCGAGCGGTGGTCGAAGCCCATGGCTTTACGCCCAACCCTCAGGCGGCCGGGCTGCGCAGCCGGCACACCCGCACTTTGGGCTTTATCCTGCCGGATCTGGAAAACCCCAGTTACGCACGGATCGCCAAGCTGCTGGAGCAAGGCGCCCGGGCCCGGGGTTATCAACTGCTGATCGCCAGCTCCGACGACGAGGCCGACAGCGAACGCCAATTGCTGCAACTGTTCCGCGCACGGCGCTGCGACGCACTGTTCGTGGCCAGTTGCCTGCCCGCCAGCGATGACAGCTACCGCGAGCTGCAAGCCAAGGGCCTGCCGGTAATCGCCATCGACCGGGTGATGGACACGGGCCAGTTCTGCTCAGTGGTCAGCGACGACCGCCAAGCCTGCCAGCAACTGACCAGCAGCCTGCTGCAACCGCTGCCCAAGCAGATCGTGCTGATCGGTGCGCACCCCGAGCTGAGCATCAGCCAGGAACGCGCCGCCGGTTTTCGCGAGGCACTGCGCGACTTCAAGGGCGAGGTGCTGATCGAACAGGGCGAAGCCTTCAGCCGCGACTGCGGCCGCCAGTTGATGGAACAACTCCTGCAGCGCCTGGGGCATTTGCCGGATGCTCTGGTGACCACTTCCTACGTGCTGCTGCAAGGTGTGTTCGACGCACTGCACGACTTCCCGCTGAAGTCGCGCCCGCTGCGCCTGGGTACCTTTGGTGATACGCAGTTATTGGATTTCCTGCCACTGCCGGTCAACGCCATGGCCCAGCAGCATCAACTGATCGCCGACACCGCCCTGCGCCTGGCCCTGGCCGCGATTGAAGAAGAACAGTATCAACCGGGCGTGCATGCCATCAGCCGTACCTTCAAGCAGCGTATTCACGAGGCGTGAACGTGGAGCTGATCGACACCCACACACACCTGGACTTCCCGGACTTCGACAACGATCGCCGGGAAGTCCTCGCCCATAGCCGCCAACTCGGGGTGCGGCGCATGGTGGTCCTGGGGGTGTATCAGCAGAATTGGCAACGCGTGTGGGACCTGGTGCAGGGCGATGACAACCTGTTCGCTGCCTTCGGCCTGCATCCGGTTTACCTCGATGAACATCGCCCAGCCGACCTGACGGAGCTGGGCGACTGGCTCACCCGCCTCCAGGGTCATCGGCAAGTGTGCGCGGTGGGCGAGATCGGTCTGGATTACTTTCTCGAACACCTGGACCGCGAGCGTCAACAAAGCCTGTTTGAAACCCAGCTGAAACTTGCAGTGGACTTGCAACTGCCGGCGCTGTTGCATGTACGCCGCAGCCACGCCGCCGTGATCGCCACACTCAAGCGTATGCGCGTGCCACGGGGCGGCATCATCCACGCGTTTGCCGGCAGCTACGAAGAAGCCCGTGAGTACATCAAGCTCGGTTTCAAGCTGGGCCTGGGCGGTGCCGCCACCTGGCCCCAGGCCCTGCGCATGCACAAGGTGCTCACGCAATTGCCTTTGGAAGCCGTGGTGCTGGAAACCGACTCGCCGGATATGGCACCCGCCATGTACCCCGGCCAGCGCAACAGCCCGCAACACCTGCCAGACATCTGCACCGCCCTGGCCGAGCGTATGGGTATCAGCCCTTCACGGCTGGCTGAGGCGAGCACACGCAATGCGTGCGAGCTGTTCAATTGGTAACCCGCCAACAGGGTTGGCAGCCTGCAGGTTCAGCGTGATCCGTTGCCGTTGATGGGCATAACGCAGTGCCAGGAAGTGAACCAGCACCACCGCCAGCGAAATATTCAGTTGCCCGACCACACTGAGCAGGCCCACCCACTCGGCGACCAGCGCCACGATCAGCACCATGCAGGTCAGTATCACCATGCTCGGGTGCACCAGGGCCCAGTGGTCCAGTGTCCTGAACTGACGCAATTGCTTGGGACAATTCAGTTGCAGGGTTCGCTGGCAGTACGGGCAATCAAAAGGTTCATGGATGGCAATGGCGTTCAATTGCCAAGACTTGAGTTCAAATGTGATGTCGCAATGGGCACAGTGCCCTTTGATGCCGATGGCAATGGTCACCGTGGTGCCCTCCCCTGATCCGTGACTAGCTGAAACAAATTCTCACCCATTCACTCGATCAAAAAATGGATGCAGGGGAAATCAAGACATACACCACGCTCCGCACCGATTATTCCTACCCAAAAGCCCTACACGCGAAACGCCCCGATCAATTGCTTCAACTCGACGACCTGCATCGATAGCTGACGGCTGGCCGCTTCGGTCTGATGCGCACCTTGGGCTGCGTGCTCACCCGCGCGATTGATTTCAACGATGTTCTGGTCAATGTCATGGGCGACTGCAGTCTGCTGCTCCACGGCGGCGGCAATCTGCTGGTTCTGGTCGACGATCATGCCTACCGCGCCAAGGATGTTTTCCAGGGCTTGCTGGACCTTTTCCGATTGCCCTACCGTACCGCTGGCCATCGTATGGCTGGTGCCCATGGCCTTGACCGCGGCCTCCACACCGCTGTGCAGGCGGCCGATCATCTGTTCGATTTCTTCGGTGGAGCGCTGGGTGCGCCGCGCGAGGGTACGCACTTCATCGGCCACCACTGCAAACCCGCGCCCCTGCTCGCCGGCACGTGCTGCCTCGATGGCGGCATTGAGCGCCAGCAGGTTGGTTTGCTCGGCAATGCTCTTGATCACTTCCAGCACACTGCTGATGGCCTGGCTGTCAGTGGCCAACTGGTTGATCACCTGCACTGACGCATCAATCTCCGACGCCAGGCGCGCGATGCTGCCCTGTTGGGACTGCACCAAGCCACGACCGCTGACGGTCTCATCGTTCACGCTATGGGCGCTGCTGACCGCCGCCGCCGCACTGCGCGCCACTTCCTGGGCGGTGGACGACATCTGGTTCATGGCCGTGGCCACGTGTTCGATCTGGGTACGCTGGCCTGAAACCGCCTGATTGCTCCGGGCCGAAACCGTCTCCACCTGACCGGCTTGCAGTTCGACCTGGCTGACGGTTTGCCCGACGCGCTCGATCAGGTCATGGATCTTGGCGACCGTACCGTTGAACACCTTGCCCAACTCCCCCAACTCATCGCGACTGTGCGCCACAAAGCTTACGGTCATATCCCCCGCCGCCACATTGTCCATCATCAACCCCAGGCGTCGCAGGGTGGTGCGGGTGGACGCGTAAAAGCCGGCATACAGATAGAAAATAAGGGAAAACACCGCTGCCAGGGCACACACCAGCACCACCATGTGCGTGCGGTTCTGCGCCAGGCGCTGTTCCAGTTGCTGCCGGAGGAATGCCAGGGTGGCGTCATCCAGCTGGTAGGTCTTGGCCATCAGTTGGCTGACGCTGTCATAAAACCCTGGCCACGGGGCATCGAGGGTTTCGGCCATCACCACCTGCTCTTCAAACAGTTCGCTGCCTTGCTTGAGGCTGGCCTGGCTGGCCTGCGCCAGTGAATCGAGCGCGCCATGGGCGGCTTTGCTGGCGCCCAGTGCATCCTGGAGCTTCAACACATATTCGCCTTGCAGCTTTTCCAGTTGCTGCAGCAGTTCGTCAAACCGCGTGCTGGAAGACGAGTTGATAAACCCCTGGCCCAGGGAATAAGCGCCCATTGCTCGCCCTTCGCCAAGGACCTGGGTCACTTGCGGGGTCACGCCGGTCACCAGGTCACTGAGCTGGCGCAGGTCGCTTTGCGAGTCACGGCTCAAGCCGGATTGGCTGGCGATGATCTGGCTGAACATCTGGGCTTTGTTGAGCAGTTTGCCGATCAGCGCGGTTTTGTTGAGCAGTGAGGTTTCCTGTTGCTGGGCCTTGAACGCGGCGATCAGCTCGTCGCGCTTGCTATCAAAGGCCGCGATTTGCTCGGCGTCGGTGGCCATGGCGCTGAGGCCTTGCAGGCGCGCGAGCACGCTGCTTTCCAGGGTACTGATCTGGCCCTCAAGATCACCCGCCTTGCCGGACTGGCCGAGGGTGGCGTTGATTTGCACTTGGTTGTTGAGGGTTTCCAGGTCACGCCGCAGGGTCAGGCTGCTGCCGAGCAAATCCAGGCTTTGCAGCTCGACACGGGTGCCCTGGAATTCCCGCCAGGAATCACGCACCAGGAAATAGTTGGTCGCCAGCATCGGCAGCAAGAACAATACGCTGATCAGAGTGAACTTCATGCCGAAGCTCAGGCGGTTCATCAGCGCGACGGCGGGATAGAGCAAGCTCTTCACAGGTGAACTCCCTTTCTTTTATTTTTATTGAGGCGCAGGGCGGCGGCAGATAGCCACCATTTTTGGCGCTCTGTCTGTATAGCTCAATTCGAAAGGGAGTTTTGTAACGTAAGGTTAACGGCAGGGAAGAAGGGCGCCTCCCTGCCGGAGGGTGTCAGGGCAATACGGTCCAGATGGCGAACCCGGCATACCACAGCACGGCGGCGCGCAGCAGCAGTTCCCACAGCCGATCCAGGCTGTTGATGCCATCGGCACCGACCACCGGTGGCGGAATTTCTGCCGCCACCAGGCCGACTTTCTCCACCAGTTGAGCGGCGCTGATGTCCCAGCTCAACAGCTCATGGAGCATCACCCGGCTGACCGCGACGAAGTTGCCCACCAGGGCAAAGCTCGCCGCCAGCAGGCGTACCGGCAACCAGTCGAACGCGTGGCGCAGTTGCCCGACGCGCTCGGCCACCAAAGGGTTCTGGCTGTGTTCGCTGGCCAGCGCCAGCAGGCGATAAGCCAGGGCCGCCACCGGCCCGAGCAGGAAGTACCAGAAAATCACCGCGAAGAAGCTCTGGTACGCCTGCCACAGCAGATGGCCCTGGACCCGTTCGAGCAGTTGCTCGCCGCTGTCGGCGGCAAGTTGCAGGTCACGCTCGGCCACGTGTTCGGCCGCCTGCAAGTCCCCCCGGCGCCAGGCATCACGAAAAGGCCCAAGCCCGGCCAGCAGGTCACCACGCCCCAGGCTGTAGATCACCACCAGCAGGTGCACCGGCAATGCCAACAGGCCATAGGCCACCGGCTCCAGCACCACCAGCAACAAGGCCAGCAAGGCCACCGGCAGCAACACCAGCAATGCCAGGATCAACCAGGGTTGTTTGCCCAGGCGCGGGCTCGCCTCAAGCCTGGTCAGCTCACGCAACCATCCGCCGTCACGCTGCAACCGCTGGCGCAAGGCCGAGAATTTCTCGATCCACACCGCCAGCACCAACACCAGGAAACTCATTGTGCGTGTCCTCCATCCTGCAGGGCGCTGCGAAAGCGCGTCCAATCAAAAGCGGGGCCGGGGTCTGTCTTGCGCCCCGGAGCAATGTCGCTGTGGCCGCATATACGCTGGCGGGTGATGCCTGGATAGGCCGCCAGCAACTGGCGCGTCAGGTCGATCAGCGACGCATACTGGGCATCGGTGAACGGCAGGTCATCGGTGCCTTCCAACTCGATCCCCAGGGAATAGTCATTACAGGTGTCCCGCCCTTCGAAGCTGGAAACCCCCGCATGCCAGGCGCGGTCCTGGCACGCCACAAACTGCGTGACGGCGCCGTCGCGTTCAATCAGAAAATGCGCAGAGACACGTAAGTGAGCGATCCCCTCATAGTAGGGATGCTCCGTGACATCCAGGCGATTCTGGAAGAACGCCTGGACCTTGCCCGTGGCGAACTGCGCCGGTGGCAAGCTGATGTTATGCACCACCAACAGAGAGATTTCGCCTGCGGGGCGCTCATTGAAGTTGGGCGAGGGGCAATGACGAATGCCCTGGCACCAACCGCTGGCGGGGTCCAACTGCATACGGGTTCCTTGATTGAGACGAGGTGTTACCAGTATGCCGCGTTCAGCCCTGCGGTTGCGATCACTTGCCGCGATTGAGTTGACGCAGGTTATCGATCACACACGCCAGCGCACGTTCGAACAACAACCCTTCGTCCAGGCTACGCAAAGTGCCAGCCTTGAGCGCCATGGCCAGTTGGCCCGCACTTTTCTCCAGCACCTTGAGCCCCATGCGGCTGACAAAAACATACGTATTGGCCGGCGCAACAATCGCCATCAGCTTGCAGCGCACCGTCAGCGCCTCGCTTTCCTGGAACTCGAACCAGCGGCCAACCTGCAATTGCCGGGCCTTGAGCAGGTCGGGATCATCACCGGGCAGGCTGTCGACGGCATCGGGCAAGCCGCTGTCGAGCACGAACGGCTCGCGCACCTCGATCAACACCTCGAGACCCTCACCGTCAGGCGCCTGCACATGCATGGCCTGCAGGCGCACGAAGAATTCACGGGTGCTGAACGGGTCGAACGCGGCGCTGGTCAACCCGTCCCGCAACGCCTTGAGCAACCCGGGCAGTTGCTCCAGCAGATGTCGACCGGCTTCGGTGTCTTTCTGCAGGCCCACGCTCCAGATCAGTTCGTCCATGGTGCGCAGCCCCGCTTGCCACTGCACCGACTGTTCGCCGTGCTTGAGGCTGGCCAACAACAGCACCTGGCTCCAGGCCTGCTGCAGAAATTGCACCACGGCCTGGGGCAGGGTCTTGCCCAGCAGGCGCCGATTAAGCACGTCGGCCACGCGCTGGCGGGCGGCATCCGTGCGCATGCGCCCCTCTTCGGCATCACGGGTGTGCTGTTCCAGCAGCTCACAGCGTCGACGCTCCTCGGCAGTGAACGCGCTGAACTCGGCGAGCAACTGGGAAAAAATCGCCGGGTCCTCGACGAACTCATTCAACAAACGCTGCACCACCTGCTCGATGCGCAGGTACAGGCTGTCGCGCAGGTAGTCATCGCTCGGGCTCCAGCCCATGGCGGCGCTGGCAATCTCGTTGAGCAGGCGCCGCGCCGGATGGCTGGCACGGCTGAACAGGCTCTTGTCCTGCACCGCGACTTTGAGCAGCGGCACCTGCAAACGCGCGATCAAGGCCTTGAAGGCGTCCGGCACGGCAGTGTCTTTGAGGATGAACTCAAACAACAGCGCGACCAGGTTGATCACGTCTTCATCAGCGTCCTCCACCACCCGGGACTTGCCACTCTTGACGCTGACCCGGGTCAGCAGTTGTTCAAGGTGGTTGCGCAGGTCGAAATCGTCTTCGACCTCGGGCTCTGGCACGTATTGCTGCAGGTGAGAGAGCAGGCGCAACAGGTCCCGCGAGGCGATGGGTTGCGGTTCGGCGCTGGCCTCGAGGGTAGGCGCCACACGGCCACGCACCACCACCAGCAAGGCTTGCAAGGCCGCGAAGGCTTGCTGGCCATTTTCATCGAGCGGCGGGTCGGCCATCGGCTGCCGATCTTCGTGCTGCCTCTCACGCTCGACACGCCCGCCTGGGCGACGAGACGGCACCGCCTTGAGCTGCGGCAGCACACCGGTGGCGACCAACAACTGATTGGCCTCGCCATACAATTGGTCGGCGTCGCTGAGCACGTATTTCTCAAACAGTTTGAGCATGATCAGCTTGACGCGGATCTCCACCCCCAGGCTGCGCCCCGCCCGCAGGAAGAACTCGCAGAGCAGCGCCGGGCCCAAGGGGTTTTCGCGGTCGTCCAGGTGCTTGCCCAGCACCGCACTCAAGCGTGCGGTCAGTTGCCCCAACGCCAAGCCATCGCGATGTCGCACGCGACCGAGCATCGCCTCCAGCGCCACGGCCTTTTCCAGTTCATCGCGGGACGTACCAGGCACTGCGTCATACGAGACCACCGGCACCAGGTGCAACTCGCCGCGCCCCGAGTGCCCTAGATGAGCGAAGGCAGAAAACAGGTGCTCCATGAACACGCGCTCGAAATTCTTGCGCTTGAGGCGCAAGTCGCGCATGGCTTCGAAAAAAATGTGATGGTCGGCATTACTGCGGGCCTTGTCGGCCATTTCGAACAGGGTGTCGTCGGCGTTATCGAACAGCTCCTGCAGGCCCTGCTGCAGTTGCTGCGCCGCTTTGTCACGCACCTGCAGCAACACCACCGGCAGGCGCGCGAGCGGCGATGGCGTGGCGTGTGCCTTATTGATAGGCACCACCTTTCCGTCATTGTGCATCCTGGCCTCCTGAAACGGCGGTATTGATGGGCAAATGTTCGGGTGCAGGCCGGGATGAGCGCTGCGAATACCCGGGAATCACCAAGACGTCAAAGCTATGACGCCAATTGCAAGGCGCGAGATTATCTTGCAAACGAGGCCCGTTGCGCCAGCGAACTCTGTCATTTGGTCGTAAATGAGCAGGTCGCTGGGTTCAAACGCACACTGCCCCTATAATCGAGGCACTTTGTTTGTGGAGCCTGTTATGCCGAATCTCCGTCTTGCCGACCTCACCGCCGAAATCGAAGCCAACGTGCGCCGTGCACTGCTGGAAGACATCGGCAGCGGCGACATCACTGCGCAGTTGATCCCGGCCGAACGGCTGGCCAAGGCCACGATCATCACCCGTGATGCGGCCGTGATCGCCGGTACAGCCTGGGTGGATGCGGTGTTCCGCCAACTGGACCCGCGTGTGGCGGTGCATTGGCAGGTAGCCGACGGTGAGCGTGTCAGCCCCAACCAGGTGCTGTTCCACCTCGAAGGCCCGGCGCGCTCGCTGCTCAGCGGTGAACGTTGCGCGCTGAATTTCCTGCAGTTGTTGTCGGGCGTGGCTACCCGTGCGCAGTACCTGGCAGATTTTGTCGCCAGCACCCAGGTCAAGCTGCTCGACACCCGCAAGACCCTGCCCGGCCTGCGCCTGGCGCAGAAGTACGCCGTGACCTGCGGCGGCTGTCATAACCATCGCATCGGGTTGTATGACGCGTTCCTGATCAAGGAAAACCATATCGCCGCAAGCGGTGGCATTGCCCAGGCCATCACGGCCGCGCACAAGATCGCCCCGGGCAAGCCGGTGGAAATCGAAGTGGAAAGCCTTGAGGAACTGCGCGAAGCACTGGCGGCGGGCGCCGATATCATCATGCTCGACGAACTGAGCCTGGACGACATGCGTGAGGCCGTGCGACTGAACGCCGGCAAGGCCAAGCTGGAAGCCAGCGGCGGGATCAACGAAACCACCCTGCTGCCCATCGCGCAAACCGGGGTGGACTACATTTCCATCGGGGCGATGACCAAGGATGTGAAGGCAGTGGACCTGTCGATGCGCCTCAGTATCTGACGCATTGTAGGCGCCGGCTTGCCGGCGATGAGGCCTGTAGGGTTAAAGGTGATCTTACGGGCCCTATCGCCGGCAAGCCGGCTCCTACAGAGTCTCAGACGACCAGGTCGTTCATCTCGCAATATTCTTCCCACTCGACACCCAGCACCTCGGCAGCCTCCTTGTGCAAGGCCAGCCGTGCAGCTTCGAACTCTTCCGGTGTGGAGGTGTACTTGAGGGTCAACTCCCAAGGCTGGTAGCCCTGGCTCTCTGCCTCGTCCTCGAATGCCCATTGGATCTGGTCGCGCTGATCATCCGCGCTCAGGTCTTTGATCTCTTCTTTAAGCTGCGGCGTGTCCTCAAGGTATTTCTTGAGGGCTTCTTCGTGCCGAACTTCCTGGGTCATTTCAGTCGTGGTCATGTTGTTCTCTTAGATCGAGGAATGGGGATGCATCTGGGTCATCAAGGTTGCGCAGATACAAAAGAACAGGCACGAATGCCGGCTCGTCTGGCCTTCAGAACCATTCTGGGATCATCTGAAAACGTTGCCTTTGAAGCAGTGTTGCCTTTTTGCCCGAGACAGGAATCGAACCTGCGACCTTCGCGTTACGAGTGCGCTGCTCTACCGGCTGAGCTACACGGGCGGTGGGCTAAAGCTAGCACCGCATTGGGCGTCCGGCAACTTACTGGCGCGGGAAGGCGATCACACCCTGGGCCCAGAAGCGCGGCTGCAGGTGATCGTGGCCGGCACGCAGGTAATCGGCCTGGTCTTCAATGGTGTGAGGCAGATCACGCGCAGCGATAAACAGCAGCAGACCAACGGCCAGCAGCGTGGCTATTTTCCACGCGTCACCCACCCACGGCAGCGCGGTACCCAGCGGGGTTCGCCATGCATGCAGCGCCATCAGCCAACCCACCACCAGCGCCAGCCATACCTGTGAGTTGGGCATCACGATGACGCCATCGACCATTGACTGCACCAACGCACCGATCAACGCCGCAAACAGGCACAAACGCAGCAAGTCTTCACCGGCCACAGACAATGCTCGCGCACGCACTACTCTGAACGTAGCCCAGCCCGCCCGCCACACCAGCGCTGCCACGCACAGGGCTGACAGCACGCCCCATTCACTGGCCCACTGCAGAACAGCCTGGTGCGGGTGGGCCGCGGTGTCATTGGTGATATCGGCAAAATGCATGGGCCCGAAGCCCAGCCAGGGCCGCTCGACAATCATCTGCCAGGCCTGCGACCAGATCGGGCCACGCCCCGACAGCGAAGTGGTCAGGCGATCGCCCGCACCACTGCCGACTTCAATCCCCAGATAGCCCGCCAAGCCCACGAACAACAGCCAATACAGCGCCAGGCCGCCACACAGTGCCGCCAATTGCCAGGCCACCCAACGTCGACCCCAAGCCCCCAGCACCGTCAACACCACAGCCGCCACTGCCAGGCCAAGCCAGGTACCGCGCGAGCCGCCGCTGATGGCGATCAACCACCAGACACACAGCAACGCAAACACCCCTGCTCGCAAGGCGCGGGCAACACCCGGTAGAAGCAATGGGAGCGCCAACAGCGGCAAGGTGAAGGTCTGGAACTGACCATAGAAACGTTTGTTGGAAAACCCCGACAGCAGATGATCAAGGTTCAGTACATCGTTGCCGCTGGTAAAGGCCAATGCCGCTGCGTACAGGTACTGGAACGACTTGACCAGGCATAGCAGCATGGCGATCAGGACCAAGGCGCGATCCATCCGCTCGCCACCATGACGACGGAGCAAGGCAAACGCGACGGCGATCGCCCCACCACCGATAAACAGCGCCACTTCGGTGAACGCCCACAACGGCTGGTGGGCCAGCGCCGAAGAAACCAGCCCCAACCCGACAATCGCCACCAGCCCATAGGCACTGGGCCGATCCAGCAACCGCTCGCTCGAACCGGCCGACACCCCATACAGCACCGCGCCCAAGCTCAGGACAATCTGCGTGGTACGTTGCAGGTCATGCCCACTGAACGGCAGGCAAATGCCCACCGCCAACAGGCACGCCACCGCTACCAGGAATACATTGCCTCGCTGCTGCATGGACAACGACATGGGCCACCTTTACTTCCGTGTTGAGAGGCTGGGCGATCAGGCACCGCAACCCTTGGTGACGTACTGCGCATCCGCCGTGGTTGCGCACGTCCAGCCCGTGGTGGCGCTGCGCGTCAGGGTGATGGTCTTGCCCAGCACAGGCGCTGGGGCGTCAAGTATCTCGCAACGGATGGAGCCTGCCCCCGTGGCGACATCCCCGGTCACATCGATCTTGCAGTTGGCTGTAGGGCTGGTGCCGCCAATCAAGGCCAGGGTCGGTACGGTGCCTTGATTGAGGGTGTCTTCATAGCCGGCCTTCAATGCGGAGATTTCTGCCAGCCCCGCCGTGAACTTGGCCTTGGCTTGGTGCTTGGTATACATGGGCAAGCCGATGGTGGCCAAGATGCCGATGATTGCCACGACGATCAATAACTCGATCAAGGTAAAGCCTTTCTGACGCATCACATTCACTCTCCAGGATAGAACTCATGACAAGGCGCGTCCTGCGCCTCGTGTTGTACAGCCGCGCCAGTGTACTCATCCGCAGGGGGTCAATCGCGCACAAGACGCACATTCTGACATTTTATCGTGCAACACCCGCCGGCCCGAATCCGTCATCTGACTAAGCTATAAATCTTCCACTCCCTCTGTGCGCAAACAAGACATGAACGACACTTCGACGATCTACGCCTGGGAAGGCATCAACCGCAAGGGGCGCAGGGTTTCCGGGCAAACCGCTGGCCACGATGTGGCGCTGGTCAAGGCACAACTGCGCCGCCAGGGCATCTGCCCCGAACGCGTGCGCAAGCGATCTCCCGGCATGCCCAACCTGGTTACACCGATCAAGCCCGCAGACATCGCCCTGTTCACCCGCCAACTGGCGACGCTGCTGAAGGCCGGCATTCCTCTTTTGCAAGCCTTCGACATCATCGGCGAGGGCTTCGAGAACCGGCAGGTGCGCGAACTGGTAAAGGGCCTGAAACACGCGATCGCGACCGGCAACAGCCTGGCGACAGCACTGCGCAAGCACCCGCGCCATTTCGATGAACTGTATTGCAACCTGGTGGCCGCCGGGGAGCTGGCGGGTGCTTTGGAAACGCTGCTGGAACGCATAGCCCTCCATCTGGAGAAAAGCCAACAGCTCAAGGCCCGCATCAAGAAAGCCATGACCTACCCCATCGCAGTGCTGGTGGTCGCCAGCGTGGTCAGTACAGTGCTGCTGATCCATGTGGTGCCGCAATTCCAGAGCCTGTTCGCGGGTGTCGACAGCCAGTTGCCCGGTTTTACCCTGCAGGTCATTGGCTTGTCCGAGTTCCTGCAACAGGCCTGGTGGGGCGTGGCGCTCGGCCTGGGCGTGGCGGTTGTCGGGCTGCGCCAGGCCTATCGGGTATCCCCGGGGTTTCGCTACAGGGTGGATGCCGGTTTGTTGAACACGCCCCTGGCAGGCACACTGCTGAAAAAATCCGCCGTCGCCCGTTACGCCCGCACGCTCTCCACGACTTTTGCAGCCGGCGTACCCCTGGTGCAAGCACTGGGCTCCGTGGCGGGCGCCGTGGGCAACGGCCCATTCAAACAGGCAATCGAACATATGCGTCACGACGTCTCCACCGGCATGCCATTGAATCAATCCATGGCCGCCAGCAACCTGTTCCCCGGCATGGCGATCCAGATGACCGCAATAGGTGAAGAGTCCGGCACCCTGGACCACATGCTGGAAAAGTTCGCCAGCCACTACGAGGCCGACGTGGAACACCTGGTCGATAACCTGACCAGCCTGATGGAGCCGTTGATCATGGTGCTGCTGGGCGGCATTGTCGGCGCGCTGGTCGTCGCCATGTACCTGCCCGTCTTCCAGCTTGGTGCGGCATTTTGAACCTGCTGCTGAGTGAACATCCGTGGGCGTTTACCGCGATGGCGCTGGTGCTTGGCCTGATCGTCGGCAGCTTCCTCAATGTGGTGGTGTGGCGCCTGCCGAAAATGCTCGAACGGGAATGGCGCATCCAGGCCCAGGAAGTGCTCGGGTTACCCGTTGACCCTATCGGCCCCACCTACAACCTGATGCGCCCCAACTCCTGCTGCCCGCACTGCAACCAACCGATTCGCCCCTGGGAAAACATCCCACTGCTCAGCTACCTGATGCTCAAGGGGCGCTGCGCCCATTGCCAAACGCCCATCAGTGCCCGCTACCCCTTCACCGAGCTGGCGTGCGGGCTGCTCTCGGCCATGGTTGCCTGGCATTTCGGCTTTGGCTGGCAAGCCTGTGGGGTGCTGCTGCTGAGCTGGGGCCTACTGGCAATGAGCCTGATCGACGTGGACCACCAACTGTTGCCGGATGTGCTGGTGCTGCCCCTGTTGTGGCTGGGGTTGGTCGTCAACAGCTTTGGCCTGTTGGTGGCATTACCCGATGCCGTGTGGGGCGCGGTGATCGGCTACATGAGCCTGTGGTCGGTGTTCTGGTTGTTCAAGCTGGTCACGGGCAAGGACGGTATGGGTCACGGCGATTTCAAGCTGCTCGCGCTGCTCGGCGCCTGGGGCGGCTGGCAGGTGCTGCCCATGACACTGCTGATGTCATCGCTGGTCGGGGTGTTTGTCGGGCTGCTGTTGCTGCGCCTGCGCAAGGCCCAGGCATCGACACCGATGCCGTTTGGTCCGTATCTGGCCATTGCCGGCTGGATTGCATTGCTCTGGGGTGGTCAAATAACCGACTTCTATTTGCAGTCTGTCGGTTTCAGATGACCACTTCTGTCGCAACACCCTGGATTCTTGGCCTCACAGGCGGCATAGGCAGTGGCAAAAGCGCCGCCGCCCAGCACTTCATTGACCTGGGCATTGACCTCGTCGACGCCGACCACGCTGCCCGCTGGGTCGTCGAACCCGGCCGACCGGCGTTGGCCAGCATCGCCGAACACTTTGGTGCGGGTGTGCTGCAACCTGACGGCCAGCTGGACCGCGCCGCGTTGCGCACACTGATCTTTGAAGTGCCCGAAGAACGCCGCTGGCTCGAAGCCCTGCTGCACCCACTGATTGGCGAAGAGATTCGCAGCCACCTGGCCCGCGCCCGCTCACCCTACGCGATCCTCGTGTCGCCGCTGCTGATCGAGTCGGGCCAGTACAGCATGACCCAGCGCATCCTGGTGATCGACGTGCCGCAATCGTTGCAGATTCAGCGTACCCTGCAGCGCGACGGTATCAGCGAGCAACAGGTGCAGGCGATCCTCAAGGCCCAGTCCAGCCGCGAAGACCGCCTGAACCATGCCGATGACGTGCTGGTCAATGACCGAGACCTCGCCTGGCTGCACAGCGAGGTCGAGCGACTGCATCACTTTTACCTTACTTTGCGTGGAGGCCGATCATGAGCCAACCCCTGACCGTCGACTGCCCAACCTGCGGCGCACCCGTGGAATGGAAAGCGACCAACCTCAACCGGCCGTTCTGCTCGGACCGTTGCAAACTCATCGACCTGGGCGCCTGGGCCGCCGAGGAACACAAGATTCCCGTAGCGCCGGATGCCGAAGACGAGCTGTTTTCCGAAGACCTGCCGCCTCGCCATTAAGGGCGCATAAAGGCGTATTCCTGCTGGTCGTCGAGATTTTCTGCAAGGTATTGCAGCTCGTCGGCCAGGTCTTCGAAACTGCGCACGCCCTTGCTCTGCTGCACCACCGCACTGAGCATGGCGCGCAGCGTCAGGCCCGGGTCAAAGCCGATTTCCTGCGCAGCATCCTGGCTTCTACGCAGCTCTTGCCGTGCCCATTCGTACACACTCATGATTCGTGCTCCCACCTTGCCCAGGAAAATTTCGCAGAGCATGGGCCTGCTCGGCTGCGCGGGATTTGATCCAGGTCAACGCTGCGAATCGTCATCCTTCCAGGGGGCCGAGAGATAGCGCGTGCGGTTGAAGGTCTCCAGCCATTCAGGGCAGAACACCACCAGGGCGCTGATCACCATGCCGTTGATAAAGGCTTCGGGGAAGATGATCAGCCAGAGGTAGCCGACGAAATCTTCCAGCCATTCCGGCATCGCGAAACGGCCGTCGAACCACAACAGGCCCAGCCCTATCAACAGACAGAGCAACGCCGACAAAGCAGCAGCAAAAAAGCCGGAGCAGAAGATGTACACGAAGGGGTTCCTGGGTTGCGCCCGCTCGACCAGCAGCGCACAGGTCTCGGTCACCAGTACGGGCAAGCCGATCAACAGCAGACCGTTGACCCCAACCGCCGCCAGATCCTGACGCCCCAACAGCACCAGGCCCATCTGGGCCGCAACACCGCCAACGATTGCCAGCGGCCAGTCGAGCAGCAACGTGACGGCGGTCATGCCAATAAAGTGGTAGGAAACGCCGGTGTCGAAATCCCGCCGCACCAGCCATAGCATGAACAACGCGAACACCGTGCCGAACAACAGGTGCTGACGCCGCCGGTCAGCGAACAACTCAAGCCACGACGAGCGCAGGACCGCCCACATCACCACGGGTGCGAACAACAACCACCCGACCGTGAGGGTCTCTGGCGCCAGCACCGCGGCACTGATCACGGTGCCACCTGCTCCAGCGCCTGACGCAGCTCAGCGGCAGAACCGTATTCACGCTGCGCAACCAACTTGCCCTTATCCAGTTGCAACCACAGCACTTTATCCACAGGCCCTGGGTAGCGCGGCGCGACACGCGCGTCGCGATCCAGCATCACCCGATAGCTGTAGGCCTGCATGGCCGGCACCGCGAACAACTTGGCGATCAGCCGGGGCATGCGCTGGATGTCAGCGACAAACACGGCCTGTCGCGCCTCCAGATACCCCTTGGGTTGGCCTTGCAACGCCGCGTCCACCCGCTTTGCGGCATCCATGCTGCGGGCGACCAACAGAATTTGCGCCTGATCATTCAAGCTGTAGGCCTGGTCGAATTGGTCCAGCAAGGTCCAGGGCGCAAGCCGCTCACCCACTTCAACGGCTTGGGCCCAAAGGGGCAGAAGACTCAAAAACAGCACAACAAAACACTTCACGACGCACTCCCCATACCTGGAAAACCTCTGCACGCCCAGTCTACACCGAGCTTTTGCAGCAGGACTTCCTGCGGTCATCATTTGGGCGCTAAGCTGCAAGCATGGATGACTCAGATTACCTGCGCCTGCTCACCGTAGCGGCCGAACAAGCCAATGCATTCTTGTCCAATGCCCGCAAATGGGAGCGTGAGCGTTGGGTCTGCCAGCGCCTGCTGCAAGGCTTGAATGTGCCCTACCGCGCTGAAGAATTTCATGCCGCCGGGCAAGAGCCGCCGGACGTGCTGTTTCGCGACGCCAGTTTCGAAGTGTTTTTCGTCTTGGATGAAGGCCGGCGCCTGAACGACGAATGGCGCGATGAGCTACTCAGGCGGCGCAGCGCTTTCTCCCTGAGCCAACTGGTGCGGCGCGAAGCCAAGCCGCGACGCATCCCCGCCCATGAATTTCTGCTGCGCCTGGCACCGACGCTGCGCAAAAAAGCCCATAACTATAAAGAACGCGGGATGGACCTGGGCGAGCTGGACCTGATCGCCTTCACCAGTCTCAAGCGTGAGGTGCTGGACCTCAACAGTCACTTTCCGCCGCCCACCGAGTACCTGCGCCAGGGTTGGCGCTCACTGTCGCTGGTGGGACCGACCTTTGCACGGGTACTGTTCGCCCACCCCGACGCACCGGATTTCTTGCGCAACAACCTGGGGCGCAGCATAGTATTCGACGTGGGCATCAGCCTGTGAGGCGGGCACCGGCTACGCTTGTGGCAATGCCGCCCATTCACAGACTGTAACGTGGCGCCCTTTTGCAACGTCTACCTGACGAGGCCTTTATGACCAGCCGCCTGAACCCCGATGACCAACAGCATGTCGAAGAGTACCTGCAACTCTCCCAGAACAGAGTCGAGCGCAAGCCTTTCAGGCCGTGGCTGCTCCTCGTTGTGGTGCTGGCGGCCGTGATCGGGCTGGGCCTGCTGAGTCGCCTTCTGAGTTACCTGACGCTATGAGCTGCCTGGCGCTCGCGGGGGTAACTGCTCCGATTTCTTTTAGCCTTGCGAGATATCCCCATGACCCATCGTATTATTATCGTCGGCGGCGGCGCCGGCGGCCTGGAGTTGGCTACCCGCCTGGGTAAGACTCTGGGCAAGCGCGGCACGGCCAGCATCACGCTGGTGGACGCCAACCTCACCCACATCTGGAAGCCTCTGTTGCACGAGGTGGCTGCCGGCTCCCTGAACTCATCGGAAGACGAACTCAATTATGTCGCCCAGGCGAAATGGAACCACTTCGAGTTCCAGCTGGGGCGCATGAGCGGGCTTGACCGTGAGCAGAAGAAAATCCAGCTGGCCGCCACCCTCGATGAAGAAGGCCGTGAACTGGTACCTGCACGCGTGCTGAGCTACGACAGCCTGGTGATCGCGGTCGGCAGCACCACCAACGACTTCGGCACCGAAGGCGCGGCGCAGCACTGCCTGTTCCTCGACACGCGCAAACAGGCCGAGCGCTTCCACCAACAACTGCTCAACCACTACCTGCGCGCCCATGCCGGGCAAACCGACGTGGAAGAGAAAATCAGTGTCGCCATCGTCGGCGCCGGTGCAACCGGTGTTGAACTGGCCGCCGAGCTGCACAACGCCGCGCACGAACTGGCCGCCTATGGCCTGGACCGCATCAAGCCGGAAAACATGCACATCACCCTGATCGAAGCCGGCCCACGGGTGCTGCCTGCCCTGCCGGAGCGTATCGGCGGGCCTGTGCATAAAACCCTGGAAAAGCTCGGCGTGACCGTGCTGACCAACTCAGCGGTCAGTGAAGTGACGGCTGACGCCCTGATCACCAGCAGCGGCCAGGTCATTCCCGCCAGCCTCAAGGTATGGGCGGCCGGCATTCGTGCACCGGGGTTCCTCAAGGACATCGACGGCCTGGAAACCAACCGCATCAACCAACTGCAAGTGTTGCCGACCCTGCAGACCACTCGCGATGAAAACATCTTTGCCTTTGGCGACTGCGCCGCCTGCCCGCAACCGGGCACCGACCGCAATGTTCCGCCACGCGCCCAGGCGGCTCACCAGCAGGCATCGTTGCTGGCCAAGTCGCTGAAACTGCGCATCGAGGGCAAGGACCTGCCGACTTACAAGTACACCGACTACGGCTCGCTGATCTCGCTGTCGCGGTTCTCGGCGGTGGGTAACCTGATGGGCAACCTCACCGGCAGCGTGATGCTGGAGGGCTGGCTGGCGCGGATGTTCTACGTGTCGTTGTACCGCATGCACCAGATGGCACTGTACGGGTTCTTCCGCACGGCCATGCTGATGCTGGGCAGCAAGATTGGGCGCGGGACCGAGCCACGCCTGAAACTCCACTAACAGCGCAAACCAGTGTGGGAGCGGGATTGCTCGCGAAAGCAGTGTGTCAGACAGTACATCTGTCACTGATCCGCCGCATTCGCGAGCAAGCCCGCTCCCACATTTGCCCAGCAGTCAGTTCAGAAATCGTGAGCAAAAAAATCCCCGTATCTTTCGATACGAGGATTTTTAATATGGTCGGGGTAAGGGGATTCGAACTCCTGACATCCTGCTCCCAAAGCAGGCGCGCTACCGGACTGCGCTATACCCCGGTAAAAAAAAGGCGACCTTTCAGTCGCCTTCTTCGATCAGCGCTTTTGGCCTCTGATCTTAAGATTCGATTCCAGCGTTAACTGGTTTCAAAAATGGTGGGTCGTGTGGGATTCGAACCTACGACCAATTGGTTAAAAGCCAACTGCTCTACCAACTGAGCTAACGACCCAAATATGGTCGGGGTAGGGGGATTCGAACTCCCGACATCCTGCTCCCAAAGCAGGCGCGCTACCGGACTGCGCTATACCCCGATTTTGAAATTGGCTCCGTGACCAGGACTCGAACCTGGGACCCAATGATTAACAGTCATTTGCTCTACCGACTGAGCTATCACGGAACTACATATTTCAAATTACTGCGTTACTGCTTACTACCTTCTCTTTGACTTGCCCGTATCGCTACGTTCATGTCTCTGAGGCGCGCTATTCTACAATCTTAAAAACCCCTGTCAACCCTTTAAATTGCTTTTAAGACAATGATTTGCGCTTGTTTCTGATTTCTTCTTGGGGAGAAGAAACCCGTGGGCTGACGTTGCTGCGGGGCGCACTTTACAAGCCTTTGCCTTACAGTTCAACGCCCTATCGAAAAAAAAGGCCCCGCAATGCGGGGCCTTCTCTTATTTGCCTGCAAACCGGGCTCAGTGGAAGACGATCTCGTCGTTTTCCACGGTTGCCTCGACGCTGGTGCCCGGCATGAAGCTGCCCGACAGGATCAACTGGGCCAGCGGGTTTTCGATCCAACGTTGAATCGCACGTTTCAAAGGCCGTGCGCCATACACCGGGTCGTAACCCACCGCGATCAGCTTGTCCAACGCCTCGCTGCTGAGCACCAGGTCCAGCTCGCGCTCCGCCAGCCGGCCACGCAGGCGACCCAGCTGGATCTCGGTGATGCCCGCGATCTGATCCCGCGCCAACGGCTCGAAGATCACCACTTCATCGACCCGGTTGATGAATTCCGGGCGGAAGTGACTGGTCAGCGCGTCCATCACGGCCGCACGCTGGCCTTCACGATCACCCACCAGCTCCTGGATCTGCGCGGAGCCCAGGTTGGAGGTCATCACGATCACCGTATTGCGAAAGTCCACAGTACGCCCGTGGCTGTCCGTCAGGCGACCATCTTCCAGCACTTGCAGCAGGATGTTGAACACATCCGGATGCGCCTTCTCGACCTCATCCAGCAAGATCACCGAGTAAGGCTTGCGCCGCACGGCTTCGGTCAGGTAACCGCCCTCTTCATAGCCCACATAGCCTGGTGGTGCGCCGATCAGGCGAGCCACCGAGTGTTTCTCCATGAATTCGGACATGTCGATCCGTACCATGGCCTCTTCTGTATCAAAGAGGAACTCGGCGAGGGCCTTGCACAGCTCGGTCTTGCCCACGCCGGTCGGGCCGAGGAACATGAACGAGCCGCTTGGCCGGTTCGGGTCGGACAAGCCGGCCCGGGAACGCCGCACCGCGTTGGCCACCGCCACCACCGCCTCTTCCTGGCCGATCACGCGTTGGTGCAACAGGCTTTCCATCTTCAGCAGCTTGTCGCGCTCGCCTTCAAGCATTTTCGACACAGGAATGCCGGTCCACTTCGAGACAACTTCGGCGATTTCTTCCTCGGTCACCTTGCTGCGCAGCAGTTGGTTCTCGCTGTGACCGTGCTGGTCGACCATCTGCAGGCTGCGCTCCAGGTCCGGGATCACCCCGTACTGCAACTCGGCCATGCGGTTCAGGTCGCCTTTACGGCGTGCGGCTTCCAGCTCCTGGCGGGACTGCTCGATTTTCTGCTGGATCTGCGCAGAGCCCTGCACTTCGGCTTTTTCCGAGGTCCAGATTTCTTCCAGGTCCGAATACTCACGCTCCAGGCGCACGATTTCTTCCTGGAGTTTTTCCAGGCGTTTCTTCGCCGCCTCGTCCTCTTCTTTCTTCAGGGCCTGGGACTCAACTTTCAGTTGAATCAGGCGCCGATCCAGACGGTCGAGCACTTCCGGCTTGGAGTCGATCTCCATGCGGATACGGCTGGCCGCTTCGTCGATCAGGTCGATGGCCTTGTCGGGCAACTGACGGTCAGTGATGTAGCGGTGGCTCAATTTGGCCGCCGCAATGATCGCACCGTCGGTGATCGCCACCTTGTGGTGGACCTCATACCGCTCTTTCAGGCCACGCAGGATCGCGATGGTGTCTTCTTCGCTCGGCTCTTCCACCAGCACTTTCTGGAAGCGACGCTCAAGGGCCGCATCCTTTTCAATGTACTGACGGTACTCGTTGAGCGTCGTGGCACCCACGCAGTGCAACTCGCCCCGCGCCAGCGCCGGCTTGAGCATGTTGCCCGCATCCATGGAGCCTTCGCCTTTACCGGCGCCGACCATGGTGTGCAGCTCGTCGATAAACAGAATGATCTGCCCTTCCTGCTTTGACAGCTCATTAAGCAGGGATTTGAGCCGCTCTTCGAACTCACCACGGAACTTGGCACCCGCGATCAACGCCCCCATGTCCAGGGACAGCAGGCGCTTGCCTTTAAGGCCGTCCGGCACTTCACCATTGATGATGCGCTGGGCCAGGCCTTCGGCAATTGCGGTTTTACCCACGCCTGGCTCACCGATCAGCACCGGGTTGTTCTTGGTGCGGCGTTGCAGTACCTGGATGGTGCGACGAATTTCATCGTCACGGCCGATCACCGGGTCGAGCTTGCCCTCTTCGGCACGCTTGGTCAGGTCGACGGTGTATTTGTCGAGGGCCTGGCGCGACTCCTCATGGTTAGGGTCGTTTACCGCGTCGCCGCCACGCAGGTTGTTGATGGCATTTTCCAGGGCTTTCTTGCTCACGCCCTGGCCCAGCAACAATTTGCCGAGCTTGCTGTTCTCGTCCATGGCGGCGAGCAGCACCAGTTCGCTGGAAATGAACTGGTCACCTTTCTGCTGCGCCAGGCGGTCGGCCTGGTTGAGCAGGCGCGCCAATTCCTGCGACATATTCACGTCGCCGGTCGGATTTTGGATTTTCGGCAGTTGGTCGAGCTCTTTGCTCAACTCCTTGCGCAGGCTGTTGACGTCGAAGCCCACCTGCATCAACAAGGGCTTGATAGAACCACCTTGCTGCTCCAGGAGCGCCTGCATCAAGTGCGCAGGCTCGATGGCCGGGTGGTCGAGGCCCACCGCCAAGGATTGAGAGTCAGACAGTGCCAACTGCAATTTGCTGGTTAAACGATCAATACGCATTAGTCACCTTCCTTTTGAGCAGGCCGGAGCTATAAAACATCCTGAATGAAGAAACCTGCCAGATACCCTTATAGATGGGGTGGATTCTGGGAGTTTCAAGCGACAGACAGTTGACGCAGATCAGATGAGTCTAGCGTTCCAGCCAGACAAGGGAGGCAAACCGACCGGTGCGAGGGCTGCGGCGGTAAGAAAAGAAGCGCGGGTCGGTCACGGTGCAGAAGCCGCCGCCATACACCGCCGTGACGCCGTGTGCGGCAAGGCGCAGGCGAGCCAGTTGATAGATGTCGGCCATGAACTTGCCGGGGTTGCGGCTGGGCACGAAGGCCTCAGCGGTAATCGGCAGTTGCTGCATGAAGGCCTCACGCACTTCCGGACCCACTTCAAAGGCTTGCGGGCCAATGGCCGGGCCGAGCCAGACCAGCACTTCGCCGGGTTCAGCCTCCAGGCTGTCGAAAGCGGCTTCCAGCACGCCTGCCGCCAGGCCACGCCAACCGGCGTGAGCCGCCGCTACGCGGGTGCCCGCGCGGTTGCAGAACAACGCGGGCAGGCAATCGGCAGTCATCGATGCGCAGGCAACGCCTGGGGTGCTGGTCCAACTGGCATCGGCTTCGACGGTGCGAGCCGGGTCTGCCTCGACCACGTTCACGCCGTGAACCTGGCGCAGCCAGGCCGGCTGGATATCGAAGGCATCACTGAGACGAAGGCGGTTCTCAAGGACAGCCTCAAGGTCATCCTCGACATGATCACCCAGGTTAAGGCTGTCGAACGGCGCCAGGCTGACGCCGCCCGCACGGGTAGTGACGCAGGCTTTCACCCGAGCCGGCGCGGGCCAGTCAGGAATCAGCCAGTCACTCATCCGATAAACGCCTCGCGATCCTGCTTGAGCAACGACAGCAACCAGACCAGATCGTCTGGCAAAGGCGATTCCCAGCTCATGCGCTTACCGCTCGTCGGATGGTCCAGCTCCAGGAAGCGTGCATGCAGTGCCTGGCGCGGGAAGTTTTTCAGCGATTCAACCATGGTCGCACTGGCCGCTGGCGGAATACGGAAGCGGCCACCGTAGGCCGGGTCCCCCACCAGCGGGAAGTTGATGTGGGCCATGTGCACGCGAATCTGGTGGGTACGGCCGGTTTCCAGCTTGACCCGCACGTGAGTGTGGGAGCGGAAGCGTTCGAGCACGCGGTAGTGGCTGACGGCCTGCTTGCCGCCTTCCATCACCGCCATACGCTGGCGCTGCTGGCCGTGGCGACCGATCGGGGCGTTGATCTTGCCACCCGCCACCACCACGCCGATCACGATGCACTCGTAGATCCGGCTGACGCTGCGGCTCTGCAATTGTGTGACCAACTGCGTCTGCGCCTGGATGGTCTTGGCCACCACCATCAAACCGGTGGTGTCCTTGTCCAGGCGGTGCACGATGCCGCAACGCGGTACGTTGATGATGTCCGGCACGTGGTGCAACAGGGCATTGAGCAAGGTGCCATCAGCGTGCCCGGCTGCCGGGTGAACCACCAGGCCTGCGGGTTTGTTGATGACCAGGATGTCGTCGTCTTCATAGACGATATCCAGCTCGATGTCCTGGGCAACCCATTCTCCCTGGGCTTCCTGCTCGGCAGTCAGCTCAAGAATCGCACCACCATGGACTATGTCTCGCGGGCGGATAACCGCTCCATCCACAGTCAGGCGGCCGTCTTTGATCCAGGCGGAAAGGCGCGAGCGCGAGTGCTCAGCGAATAATTGTGCGGCGACTTGATCGAGGCGTTGGCCGCCCAATTCGGACGGCACCTCTGCGCGAAGTTCAATTTTATCGGACATGCTCAGACTAGGCGTGGCACAGCCTTTGGTTTCGGCTGCGCGCTTGTGGTTAAATACGGCGTCTTTTGCCCCGAGGCTTTCAACGGGGCGCTCATCATAACAGGACGGCCCCGCCCAAGACAGCGGCCGTCATAGGGACGCAAGCCGCCATGCAAGTGAAACACCTGCTGCTGATCGCCATCCTCGCCATGACTGCTGCTTGCTCGTCAACAAAGGAAGTCGTCGACGAAAACCTGAGCGAAGTCGAGTTGTACCAACTGGCTCAGAAAGACTTGGACAATAATAGCTACACCAGCGCCACAGCCAAGCTGAAGGCCCTGGAGTCGCGCTATCCGTTCGGGCGCTACGCCGACCAGGCCCAGCTCGAGCTGATCTACGCCAACTACAAGAACGCCGAGCCGGAAGCTGCCAAGTCCGCCGCCGAGCGTTTTATCCGCCTGCACCCTCAGCACCCGAACGTGGACTACGCCTACTACATGAAGGGCCTGACCTCGTTCGACCAGGACGTTGGCCTGCTGGCGCGCTTCCTGCCACTGGACATGACCAAGCGTGACCCGGGTGCCGCCCGCGACTCCTACAACGAGTTCGCCCAGCTGACCAGCCGCTACCCGAACAGCCGCTACGCGCCAGACGCCAAGCAGCGCATGATCTACCTGCGCAACCTGCTGGCTTCCTACGAAATCCACGTAGCCCACTACTACCTGACCCGCCAGGCCTATGTCGCTGCCGCCAACCGTGGCCGTTATGTCGTGGAAAACTTCCAGGAAACCCCTTCCGTGGGTGATGGCCTGGCCGTGATGACCGAGGCTTACCAGCGCCTGCACCTGGACGCCCTGGCGGCCACCAGCCTGGAAACCCTCAAACTCAACTACCCGGATCACCCAAGCCTGAAAGACGGTCAATTCGTGCCTCAGGTTGCCGAAGCGGACAACCGTTCGTGGCTGAGCAAATACACTCTGGGCCTGATCGAGTCCCGTCCACCGCTGCCGCCGGGCGAAACCCGCGCCAACCAGGACGTGATGAAGCAGTTCCAGGACGCCAAGGATGCAATCCCTTCGGACCTCAAGCCGCATGATGAAAATGGCGACGTGATTGAAGAAGAGACGCCGCAGGCCCTGGGCAACAACGAGGACCGTTCGTGGTTCAGCTACATGACCTTCGGTGTGTTCGACTGATACGTCGGCGCAACGCAAAAGGGAGCCCTTAGGGGCTCCCTTTTTAATGGGCAAGCATTATTGCGCTGTGCGCCTGCCACGTCCTTGGCTAAACTGGCGCATTCCCTGTCGAGAAACTGCCCATCATGGTTCGTCTACTGTTCTGGATTGCCGTTATTGCTGCCGCGGTATGGTTCTGGCGCAAATTCAAAAGCCCGGCCGCCAAGCAGCAAAGAGCCAGCGAACCCGACGCAGCCCTGATGGTGCGCTGCGCCCACTGCGGCGTGCACCTGCCGCAGGACCGCGCCCTGAGCTCACGCCAGGAGTGGTACTGCACCCAGGCGCATCTTGAGCAAGGCCCGAAGTCTATCCAGCGCTGAGCCGGCCTTCTGGTGCATAAGGCGCCGGATCAATGATTGGCGCACGCTCCAGCAACAAATCAGCAAACAGCTGGCACGACGCGGGGGCAAGCACCAGGCCATTGCGGTAATGCCCGCAGTTGAGCCAAAGCCCGTCAAGTCCGGGCACCTTTCCGATGTAAGGGATGCCTTCGGGTGAACCAGGACGCAATCCGGCCCAATGCCCCACCACTTCGGCATTCGCCAGCGCGGGAATCAACTCAACCGCTGAAGCCTTGAGGCTTTCAAGCGCCACGTCGGTCGGGGTCTTGTCGAACCCTTCATGCTCCAGCGTACTGCCGATCAGAATATGCCCGTCGCGCCGAGGGATCGCGTAGCGCCCCTTGGCCAGGACCATGCTCGACAGGAAGTCCGAAGCGCACTTGTACAGGATCATCTGGCCCTTGACCGGCTCAACGGGCAGCGACAGGCCCAGCTTGCCCAGCAACTCGCCACTCCAGGCCCCTGCCGCCAGCACGACCTGATCGCCAAGAACCGGCCCCGTCGCCGTTTCCACCCCCACTACCCTGCCGCCTTCCAGGACAAAACCCGCCACTTCGCACTGCTCATGCACCGTAACACCGGGCAGCGCCAACAGCGCCGCCTTCAGGGATTTGACCAGGCGCGGGTTGCGTACGTTAGCGACGTCAGCCATGTAGATCGCCTGCGAGTAACCGCCACCCAGCACCGGAACCGCGTCATGGGCCTCCGACACATCCACCTTGCTCAATGGCCGGCCTTCACGGGCTGCCCACGCCAGGGCATCCGCCTCATCATCCAGGTCGAGCCAGTAAAGGCCCGTGGTGTGAACCTCGGGGTCAATGCCCGTGGCGGCAAACAGCCGTTGCGCCAACTGTGGATAAAAGTCCTGGGACCAATGGGCCAACGCGGTGACTGCCGGGCTGTAGCGCCACGGATACAGCGGAGAAACAATGCCGCCCCCTGCCCATGACGATTCCTGCCCAAGGCCACAGCGCTCCAGCAATACCACCGCCTGCCCCTGGCTGGCCAGGTTGAACGCCGTCAACAACCCGATCACGCCACCGCCGACAATCACCACTTGTTGTTGCTTAGCCATCATTTGATCCAGCCGAAAAAAAGGGAAAAGCGCCCCAGGCGCCCACGCATGCCGTACGCTCATCATTGCCCCCAGCACGCCTTGCGCGATTGCCCGGATGCTGCGCCAGGGTTGCTTCGCTCCCCCGTACTGGTCAGCTGGAACGCTGCGCAGGGATCACCCGCCATGACAGCATCGGCGACAGGTATGGCTACCAGGTTGAAATCCTGAGGGTTCAATACAGCGTCGATTCTATAGCGATCATTACCTGCACTGATGCCGTTTGCATCAATAAAAGTGCCGTTTCTCGTATAAAACCGCTCAAGGTGATGGGCCTGCTCGATGAGCAACGCAACGATTTCTGCGCGATAGACCTTTTTCACATGGCGGGTATACCCGGGGTAAGCGATAGCGGCCAACAACGCGATAATCGTCACCGCCACCAATAACTCGAACAGGGTAAACCCTTGGCAATCCTTGCCCATATTAAACACTCCTTATTGAAGTTGCCGCCACAAAACCCGCCTGAAGCGCGGGCTCGCGCCCTCGTCGAAACGAGCAAACACCGACTCCAGCACCGTGCGCGACTGACCACTGAACCCCACTGCTGTCACGCGGAACAGCGCAGCAGGCGTCAGTGGCGGCAAACGCGCCAGCCCCACACCCAGCCCTATCGATTGAACGCCGTAAAGCCCTCCGCTCACCGCCACCCAGGAGACCGCTGAAACCGGATTCGTCCCCGCCCCCACCACCGAGACGGACTCGCTCGGCGGCGCGCAGGTGATGATCGAGTGGCAGAGCGGCAACGTGCCCCCTGCCCGCTGGACAATCGACTCACCCACCCACAGGCCGCTTTCCGCACTTTGAAACGATTGATTGCGGTGCCAGGCACTGCCCGCCATTTTCTGCTGGGACATCGCCCCCCGCATCGATGACAAACCGACCAAGGACAACAACAGTAAAAACACCAGGCTGATCAGCAACACCAGGCCCGCCTGCCGCGAATAAAAGCCACCACTCACCCTCATGATCGCCCTACCCCAACCGGTTACGCAGCGCCGCCACGACGCTGTAGGTTTGATCCTTTACACGCCCCGTCGGATCTCGCAGCGTGAGGAGCAGCCGAACACTGCGTATCAGCGATTCGTCGGCCGGGCTGGCGTCATAGCGCACCACGGGCAAAGAATCCTGACTGGCTGCCAGACCAAAACTGATGTCGAAGGCCAGCACGTTATCCACCAGCACCGCCTTGGCCGGCGCCGCAGGTGTGCTGACCTTCAACTGTCCGCCCTCAAAGGTGTAAGTCAGCTGGCGCATGGCAAACCGGATCTGCCCGGGCGCCGGGGTTGGCGCCGCCCCGACATAGGCCTGGGCAGTCCCGGTACAGTCGGAGAGCACCGTCCAATCGGGCTTGCCACCGCCCTCCCCGACATCGGCGGTGACCACCGTCAATGACCTTGCATCGCCCGCTGTACTCCAACTGACAGGGTGATCGAACGCCGGCGGGACGTTATCGATAAAGGCTGGCGCGAGGCAGCCGAACATGCCGGCAAGTCGAATATCCTGAACCATCTTGCCCAGGACAAACCGCGCATCATCCTGAAGCACCATGGCCGCCTGCTGGCTGGCCTGGGTAGCCCGGGTGCTGATCATCACCTGACTTATCCCCAGCACCATCACCAGCCCGACGGCCAGGGCGATCAGCAACTCCACCAGGCTGAATCCCCTGGCCGAACCGCTCATGGCGCCACCCGCGGTTCGCTGCCAATGCGACTGGTCAAGGTGAAGGTCTCCCGTGCTCCAGGGCGGTGAGTACCGCGACTGTCCTCCCAGGTGATACTGACGGTCACTTCATTGGCGTTGATCGTTACCGAACCTTTTGCACTTTTGCCGGCAAAGCCGAGGATATTGGCTTCGAAATCGTGCAGGTCCACATCACGTACGTTGGCCCCAGCGATGCTCGCCGGAGCACGCTCGTCCTGGCCCCAGGCGTAATCGGCCCCCGCATTTGCACGAATACGATCCAGCATGTCATAGGCGATGAAACTGGCTTGGCTGGTCATCCTTGAGCTGTCGGTGTACTTGAGCGCATTGAGTTGCATGACCGCAGCCCCCAGCAGGCCGATAGCGAGTATCAGCACCGCCACGAGCACCTCGATCAACGTCATGCCGGCTTGGCGCCGGGGCAAAATGCTTGGAAACAATAGGTTCGGGCAGGTAAGCATTACCGTCGTCGTCCATGTCGAAGGCCAAAAAAAGCAGGGCATTCCTGCTGTGCGGGCCAAGACTAGCGCCGGTTTTTGCCTGGCGCTGCTCCCGGAACAAAGGGAAATACTTTGGACATAAAGGCCATCACTTACCCCCCAATACCCGGGGCTATACCTACCTCTGCAACGTTAACGTTCGCCGCGTCCATGGAGGGACGGCACATGACCCAACGAGGTTTTTCCCTGATCGAACTGCTGCTCAGTCTGGTCCTGAGCGGCCTTCTGGCGCACCTTGCCGTGCCTGGTTTCAAAGGTTTGCTTGAGTCGCAACAACGACAAAGCGCCGCGCACTCCTTGACTGCCGGGCTGCGCTACGCGCGCACCGAGGCCATTTCACGCAATCACGCGGTGATCATTCACGCACGGGAAGAGGACTGGAGCCGGGGTTGGCGGGTCATTCTGGATGTCAGCGGGCGCGGGCAACTGGACGATGACAACCCGGTACTGCTGGAACAGCAGGACGATGGTCGAGTGCCCATCGTGGGAAATGGGCCAGTCAAGCACGAGGTCCGCTTCAACGGGCTGGGCGAACCGGTATTTTCAGGCGGCGGGTTTCGAGCCGGTACTGTGCACGTATGCGCCGCCGACCAGGCGCAGAGCCTGTATCAGGTAGTGCTGGCACCCAGTGGGCGCATCAGCCTGCGCAGCGAAGCCGCCGAGCAGGCGCTGTGCCGGAGCAGCTCCGACATCCTGGCACTCAGAGCAGCGAGCGAACCCGCAGCTCCTTGGGCATGGAGAAGGTGATGTTCTCTTCGCGCCCGGCCAGTTCATCGGCACCAGTGGCGCCCCATGCGTGCAACTGCTGGATGACACCACGCACCAGCACTTCCGGCGCCGAGGCGCCGGCGGTGATGCCGATACGCTCGACACCCTCGAACCAGCTGCGTTGCAGGTCTTCGGCACCGTCGATCAGATACGCCGGTGTTGCCATACGTTCAGCCAGCTCACGTAGGCGGTTGGAGTTGGAGCTGTTGGGGCTACCCACCACCAGGACCACGTCGCACTCATTGGCCAGTTGCTTGACCGCGTCCTGGCGGTTTTGCGTGGCGTAGCAGATGTCGTCCTTGCGCGGCCCACCGATAGCCGGGAAACGACTGCGCAGCGCATCGATCACGCGACTGGTGTCGTCCATGGACAAGGTGGTCTGGGTCACGAACGCCAGGCGCTCGGGGTTATGCACCTGGAGGTTGGCGACGTCTTTTTCGTCTTCCACCAGGTAGATAGCGCCGCCATTGCTGGCATCGTACTGGCCCATGGTGCCTTCGACTTCCGGGTGGCCGGCGTGACCGATCAGAATGCACTCGCGGCCATCACGGCTGTAGCGCGCGACTTCGATGTGCACCTTGGTGACCAATGGGCAGGTGGCATCGAAGACTTTCAGGCCACGGCCTGCCGCTTCGGTACGCACCGCCTGGGAAACGCCGTGGGCGCTGAAAATGACGATCACGTCGTCCGGCACCTGGTCCAACTCTTCGACAAAGATGGCGCCGCGTGCGCGCAGGTCTTCGACCACGAATTTGTTGTGGACGACTTCATGGCGCACATAGATCGGCGGCCCGAAGACTTCCAGGGCGCGGTTGACGATTTCGATCGCCCGGTCCACGCCGGCGCAGAAGCCACGGGGGTTGGCGAGTTTGATTTGCATGCTGTGCCTCGTGTCTTGCTGGGCAAGAAGTTGGATCAATTCGGGCCCCTGCGAGCGCCGAATCCTGTAGGAGCCGGCTTGCCGGCGATACCATCACCGCGGTGAAACCTATACACCGGGGCGTCTGCATCGCCGGCAAGCCGGCTCCTACACAGGCCAGCCCCCACAGGGGCTGGTTTCGTCAGTCAGATCGCTTTAACGTCGATGATTTCAACGTCAAAGGTCAAGGTTTTACCGGCCAACGGGTGGTTGAAATCGACGGTCACTTGCGCGTCATCGAAGGTTTTCACCACGCCCGGCAGTTCGGTGTTCGCTGCATCGTTGAAGATCACCAGCAGGCCTTCCGACAGGTCCATGTCCTGGAACTGCGAACGCGGGATGATCTGCACGTTTTGCGGGTTCGGCTGGCCAAAGGCGTTTTCCGGCAGGATCTGCAGGGTACGCTTGTCGCCGGCCTTGAAACCGAAGAGGGCCGCTTCGAAACCCGGTAGCAGATTGCCGTCGCCGACCTTGAAGGTCGCCGGGGTCTTGTCGAACGTGCTGTCGACCGTGTCGCCGTTTTCCAGGCGCAGTGCGAAATGCAAAGTGACTTCCGTGTTCTGGCCGATGCGTTGTTCAGCCAATACCTGATCAGTCATTGACGGTCTCTCCGGTTTTCTTGCTTTTGAACATATCCAACGCCAGCATGATTGCACCGACGGTGATGGCGCTGTCGGCAAAGTTGAACGCCGGGAAGTACCAGCGGTTCTGCCAATGCACCAGAATGAAGTCGATCACATGGCCCAGGGCAATGCGGTCGTACAGGTTGCCCAGCGCGCCGCCCAGCACCAGGGCCAGGGCGATGGCGAGCCAGGTGTCATCACGGCCCAGGCGCTTGAGCCACACCACCAGCACCGCACTGACCACCACGGCGATCACGGCGAACAGCCAGCGCTGCCAGCCGGAGCTGTCAGCCAGGAAGCTGAAGGCAGCGCCGGTGTTGTAGGCCAGGGTCCAGCTGAAGTAGTCGGGAATGACCACGATCTGCTGGTACATCTGCAAGGCGCCTTCGAAGTGAGCCTTGCTGACCTGGTCGATGACCAGGACCAGCACGCTCAGTACGAGCCAACCCAGACGTCCAAAACGACTGGCTTTAGGCATAGTGGCGAACCTCGCCAGTACCCGAGATGTTGTCGACGCAACGGCCGCAGATTTCCGGATGCTCAGGGTTCACGCCGACGTCTTCACGGCAGTGCCAGCAACGCGCGCACTTGGCGAAAGCCGACTTGACCACTTTGAGCTTGAGGCCCGGCACTTCGGTGGCCACGGCGTCTGCCGGTGCCTGGGCAAACGGCGCCAGGCTGGCGGTCGAAGTGATCAGTACGAAGCGCAGTTCGTTGCTCAGCTTGGCCAGGTCGGCGGTCAGGCCTTCCTCGGCAAACAGGGTGACTTCGGCTTGCAGGTTGCCACCGACGGCCTTGGCCGCACGCTGCACTTCCAGCTCCTTGTTTACCGCGACCTTGACGGCCATTACGCCTTCCCAGTACTCGCGGCCCAGTTCGAAGTCGGCCGGCAGTTCGGTCAGGCCTTCGTACCAAGTGTTGAGCATCACGGACTCGTTGCGCTCGCCCGGCAAGTATTCCCACAGTTCGTCGGCGGTGAAGGCCAGGATCGGTGCGATCCAGCGCACCAGCGCTTCAGAGATGTGGAACAGCGCGGTCTGCGCCGAACGGCGCGCCTTGCTGTTGGCGCCGGTGGTGTACTGGCGGTCCTTGATGATGTCGAGGTAGAAACCACCCAGCTCCTGCACGCAGAAGTTGTGAATCTTCGAGTACACGTTCCAGAAGCGGTATTCGCCGTAGTTTTCCTGCAGTTCGCGTTGCAGCAACAGGGTACGGTCGACGGCCCAACGGTCGAGGGCAAGCATGTCCTCGGCCGGCAGGATGTCGGTGGCCGGGTTGAAACCGGTCAGGTTCGACAGCAGGAAGCGTGCGGTATTGCGGATACGGCGGTAGGCATCGGCGCTGCGGGCCAGGATCTGGTCCGACACGGCGATCTCGCCCGAGTAGTCGGTCGACGCTACCCACAGACGCATGATGTCGGCGCCCAGGGTGTCGTTGATCTTTTTCGGCTCGATCACGTTCTTCAGCGACTTGGACATCTTGCGACCCGTCTCATCGACGGTGAAGCCGTGGGTCAGCAGTTCGCGGTACGGTGCGTGGTTGTCGATGGCGCAACCGGTGAGCAACGACGAGTGGAACCAGCCACGGTGTTGGTCCGAGCCTTCCAGGTACAGGTCGGCACGCGGGCCGGTCTCGTGGCCCATCGGGTGCGAGCCGCGCAGGACGTGCCAGTGGGTGGTGCCCGAGTCGAACCAGACGTCGAGGGTGTCGCTGATCTTGTCGTACTGCGGCGCTTCGTCGCCCAGCAGTTCGGCAGCGTCCAGCTTGAACCAGGCTTCGATGCCTTCCTGCTCAACGCGCTGGGCCACTTCTTCCATCAGTTCGACGGTACGTGGATGCAGCTCGCCGCTTTCCTTGTTCAGGAAGAACGGGATCGGCACGCCCCAGTTACGCTGGCGGGAGATGCACCAGTCGGGACGATTGGCGATCATCGAGTGCAGGCGCGCCTGGCCCCAGGCCGGAACAAACTTGGTGTCTTCGATGGCTTTGAGCGAGCGCACACGCAGGGTGTCGCCGCTGGTGGGCGCTTTGTCCATCCCGATGAACCACTGCGCAGTCGCGCGGTAGATCAGCGGAGTCTTGTGACGCCAGCAATGCATATAGCTGTGCTGGATGGTGGCGGTTTGCATCAGCGCACCGACTTCACGCAGTTTTTCGATGATCGGCTGGTCGGCCTTGAAGATGAACTGGCCGCCGAAGAACTCCAGCGACGGCACATACACGCCGTTGCTTTGCACCGGGTTGATGATGTCATCGTTGACCAGGCCGTACTTCTTGCAGATCACGAAGTCGTCCACGCCATAGGCGGGCGAGCAGTGAACGATGCCAGTACCCGAACCCAGTTCGACGTAGTCAGCCAGGTACACCGGCGACAGACGGTCGTAGAACGGGTGACGGAAGTTGATCAGTTCCAGCGCAGAGCCGGTGGTGGTGGCGATCACCGAACCTTGCAGCTCGTAACGGGCCAGGCAGGCTTCAACCATTTCCTCAGCCAGGACCAGCAGGCGATCACCGACGTCCACCAGGGCGTAGGTGAACTCCGGGTGCACGTTCAGCGCCTGGTTGGCAGGGATGGTCCATGGGGTGGTGGTCCAGATCACGATGGCCGCAGGCTTGCTCAGGCTAGCCAGGCCAAAGGCCTCGGCCAGCTTGGCGTCGTCGGCGATCGGGAAGGCCACGTCGATGGTCGAGGACTTCTTGTCTTCGTACTCGACTTCCGCTTCGGCCAGGGCCGAACCGCAGTCGAAGCACCAGTTCACGGGTTTAAGGCCCTTGAACACGAAACCGCCCTTGACGATTTCGGCCAAGGCACGGATTTCACCGGCCTCGTTCTTGAAGTTCATGGTCTTGTACGGGTTGTCCCACTCGCCCAGCACGCCCAGGCGGATGAATTCGGACTTCTGGCCTTCGATCTGCTCGGTGGCGTAGGCACGGCACAGTTCGCGGGTTTTATCCGCGCCCAGGTTCTTGCCGTAGGTCACTTCGACTTTGTGCTCGATCGGCAGGCCGTGGCAGTCCCAGCCCGGCACGTACGGCGCATCGAAGCCCGACAGGGTTTTCGAGCGCAGGATCATGTCCTTGAGGATTTTGTTCAGCGCATGACCGATGTGAATCGTGCCGTTGGCATAAGGAGGGCCGTCGTGCAGGACGAATTTCGGACGATCCTTGCCAATTTCGCGCAACTTTCCGTACAGGCCAATACTGTCCCAGCGCTGCAGGATCTGCGGTTCGCGCTGTGGCAGGCCGGCCTTCATTGGGAAGGCGGTGTCCGGAAGGTTTAGCGTGGCTTTATAGTCGGTCATTTAAGGCTCTTCGGTTAGCGATGGGCGCTAGGTGCGGCTAGTGCACGGGCGGCGGCGACATCCGCATTGATCGCCGTTTTCAACGCCTCAAGGGAGGCGAAACGCTGCTCTTCACGCAGCTTCTGGTGGAAAACCACCGTCAAACGCCGGTCATACAAATCACCGGCAAAATCCAAAAGGTGAACCTCCAGGTGGGCCTTGCCATCACCTGCAACCGTGGGCCTGACGCCTATGTTGGCGACTCCCGGCCACGATTGACCGTCGATGTCGACGCTCACCAGGTAAACCCCGGTCAGCGGCACGCGACGGCGCTTGAGTTGCACGTTGGCGGTTGGCGTGCCCAGTTGGCGCGCCAGCTTCTGGCCGTGCAGTACCCGTCCGGCAATGCGGAACGGGCGACCGAGCAAGCGCTCGGCCAAGGCGAAGTCGGCAGCGGCCAGGGCGTTACGTACCTGGGTGCTGCTCACGCGCAGGCCGTCCAGTTCGACGGTTTGCGCGGCTTCGACGGTAAAACCCTGGCTGACGCCAGCGTGCTGCAGGAAATCGAAATCACCGACGCGGTCGCAACCAAAACGGAAGTCGTCGCCGACCTCCAAGTGCTGTACGCCCAGGCCATCCACCAGGATACGGTCGACGAACTCGGCGGCGCTGAGGCTTTGCAGGCGCTGGTTGAAAGCCAGGCAGAGGACGCGGTCCACGCCTTCTTCGGCCAGCAGTTGCAGCTTGTCCCGCAAACGAGCCAGGCGTGCCGGCGCCGTCTCAGGGCTGAAATATTCCCGCGGCTGTGGCTCAAAAATCACCACGCAGCTGGGCACGCCCAACTCGACCGCCCGCTCACGCAGCCGCGCCAGGATAGCCTGGTGACCACGGTGAACACCGTCAAAGTTGCCAATAGTGGCGACGCAGCCCCGATGCTGGGGGCGCAGGTTGTGGAGACCTCGAACCAGCTGCATAACGCGCTTCTTGCTCATAAAGTGGTCGATTATAACCACACCCGGCCCCGGACGACAGGCAACAGAACAGGCCAAATGGATTGAATCGATAAAACACCCGTTTTATCGCGGCAAAGTCTCTATCCCAAGGACTTGCGATTGAAATCCCGCAGACGGAAGCCCTGCAGCAGCAACATCCCGAAGTACACCACTACGCCAGCGACCACCAGCACGCCAAGGCGCAGGAAGCGTTCCAGCATAGGGCCTGTGTCCCAGGCGGGCATGAAGTGCATCAACCCCAGCAATACCGCCGACATCGCCGCCACCGCCACCAACAGCTTGAGGGCAAACATGCCCCAGCCCGGCTGCGGCAGGAACATCTGCTGCTTGCGCAGCTGGTAGAACAGCAGGCCGGCATTGATGCACGCCCCGGCACTGATGGCCAACGCCAGACCGGCATGGGCCAGCGGACCGATAAACACCAGGTTGAGCAGTTGGGTGACGATCAACGTGAATACCGCGATTTTCACCGGCGTACGGATGTTTTGCTGGGCATAGAAGCCCGGCGCCAGCACCTTGATCACGATGATGCCGAGCAGACCAACGGAATAGGCGATCAGTGCACGCTGGGTCATGGACGCGTCAAACGCGCTGAATTGGCCGTATTGGAACAGCGAGACGGTCAACGGCTCGGCCAGGATCCCCAGGGCCAGAGAGCATGGCAGCACCAGCACAAAGCACAGGCGCAGGCCCCAATCGAGGATGCGCGAGTATTCCTGACGGTCCTTGCTGGCATAGGTGCGTGACAGGGTCGGCAGCAGAATCGTACCCAGGGCCACACCCAATACGCCGGACGGCAGCTCCATCAGGCGATCGGCGTAGTACATCCACGACACCGAGCCCGAGACCAGCAGCGAGGCGAACGCCGTGTTGATGATCAGCGAAATCTGGCTCACCGACACCCCGAGGATCGCCGGCAGCATGTTACGCATCACGCGCCACACGCCGGAGTCCTTGAGGTTCAGGCGTGGCAGCACGAGCATGCCGATCTTCTTCAGGTGCGGCAGTTGGTAGAGCAGTTGCGCCAGACCACCCGCCAGTACGGCCCAGCCCAGGGCCATCACTGGCGGGTCGAAGTACGGCGTGAGGAACAGCGCGAAGATGATCATGCTGACGTTCAACAGGGTCGGCACGAACGCCGGCACCGAGAAGCGGTTCCAGGTGTTGAGGATCGCACCGGCCAGGGATGACAGTGAGATCAGCAATATATAAGGAAAGGTTACCCGCAGCAGGTCGGCGGTCAGCGCGAATTTTTCCGGGGTATTGGCAAATCCGGGGGCCGTGGCCCAGATCACCCAGGGGGCGGCGAGCATGCCGACGACAGTCACCAGCATCAACACCAGGGTCAGCAAGCCCGATACGTAGGCAATAAAGGTGCGAGTGGCTTCCTCGCCTTGCTGGGTCTTGTATTCGGCCAGGATCGGCACGAAGGCCTGGGAAAATGCGCCTTCGGCGAAGATCCTTCGCAACAGGTTGGGCAGTTTGAAGGCGATGAAGAAGGCATCCGTGGCCATGCTGGCGCCAAAAATACGCGCCAGCAGAGTGTCACGCACAAACCCCAATACCCGGGAGATCATCGTGATAGAGCTGACGGCGGCCAACGATTTGAGGAGGTTCATTGAAAGAGTTTGCGCCTATTAGATAAACAGCAGGCGAACAACGCGCCCACTTATGCGATACTGCGCGCCTGCAACAGCACAGAGCCAAAGCTCGCGAGTTTACAGGTCAAGCGCCGGAAATAAATCACCCGCCTCTTCAGATCGACCACTCAGCAGTTCGCATCAGCCGCCCTTGACAACCCATCAAGTCATCGGCATGATTCGCGGCCTATTTTGTTTGCTATTTCCTAAAAAGTCTTTCGAGGAGCTCGACGGTGGCCAACACACCTTCCGCCAAAAAACGTGCAAAACAGGCTGAGAAGCGTCGCAGCCACAACGCCAGCCTGCGTTCCATGGTTCGTACCTACATCAAGAATGTAGTTAAAGCCATCGACACCAAAGACGCTGAAAAAGCTCAAGCTGCTTACGTTCTGGCTGTGCCTGTTATCGACCGTATGGCCGATAAAGGCATCATCCACAAGAACAAGGCCGCTCGTCATAAGAGCCGCCTGAATGGCCACATCAAGGCTCTGAACGTCGCTGCAGCAGCCTAAGTGGTAACAACTGCCACGCAACCCAGGTTGCGTAACAGTTAAGAAATGCCCCGTACCGAAAGGTCCGGGGCATTTTTGTTTGTGCCTCATATTCGGAAACACAGATCAAAACGCGGGAGCAGGCTTGTGTGGGAGCTGGCTTGCCTGCGATAGCGGTGGATCAGCTTGATATGGGTTACTGGCCCACCGCCATCGCGGGCAAGCCCGCTCCCACATTTTTTGACCGCATACATTCTCAGGCACAAAAAAAGCCCCGAACAGGTCGGGGCTTTTGGCTACCTATTGATCAAACCACAATCAATGGTGGTGACCGCCTTCACCGTGGACGTGGCCGTGAGCCACTTCTTCCTGGGAAGCGTCACGGATGGCAACGATCTTCACTTGGAAGTTCAGGCGCTGGCCAGCCAGAGGGTGGTTGCCGTCGACGGTCACGTCGTCGCCGTCCAGATCACGGATGGTGACGATCTGCATTTGGCCGTCCGGCGCGGAAGCGTGGAACTGCATGCCCACTTCCAGTTCGTCGACGCCTTCGAACATGCTGCGGCTCAGGGTGCTGACCAGTTCAGCCGAGTACTCGCCATAGGCATCTTCAGGTTCTACGGCAACGGTCAGCTCATCACCGACGTTCTTGCCTTCCAGTGCCTTTTCCAGGCCTGGGATGATGTTACCTGCGCCTTGCAGGTAGACCAGCGGCGCGCCGCCGGCGGAGCTGTCGATGACCTCACCAGCGTCGTTGGTCAGGGTATAGTCGATGGAGACAGCCTTGTTAGCGGCGATCGTCATGGGGCGAGACCTTTTGCATAAGAATGAAGAACGGACAAGTCTAAACAAGGATTTGCCCGAAAGCGAACAGAACCCGGACAGACGGGGCCGATCAACGGCATCCTTCATCATCGGGTTCCACTTGGACGACGACCAGCACTGGGTGGCCGAGCTGTCCTGCGGCCATACCCAACACCTGCGCCACCAGCCGCCCTGGCAGTCCCGCGCCTGGGTGCTCGACCCGGCGCAACGCCTTGAGAAAATAGGTCAGCCCTTTGCGTGCGGCTGGTGTGCGCAAGCACGCGAATAACGATAACCTTGGCGCCTGATCACCGGTAGGCACTCAGCCATAGGGCGCCACCGAAGCCATGCACCTCCAGAGAATTCGCATGCAGACTTTTTTTATCGCGCCCACCGATTTTGGTGTGGGTCTGACCTCCATCAGCCTTGGGCTGGTGCGTACCCTTGAACGAGCCGGGCTGAAAGTCGGCTTCTTCAAGCCGATTGCCCAACCGCATCCGGGCGACACCGGCCCCGAACGCTCCACCGAGCTAGTGGCGCGCACCCACGGCCTCAAACCGCCGCAGCCGCTGGGCCTGGCGCACGTAGAGCGCATGCTCGGCGACGGCCAGCTCGACGAACTGCTCGAAGAAATCATCACCCTGTACCAGCAAGCCGCCGTGGGCAAGGACGTGCTGATCGTCGAAGGCATGGTGCCCACCCGCAGCGCCAGCTATGCGGCGCGGGTCAACCTGCACCTGGCCAAGAGCCTCGATGCGGAAGTGATCCTGGTCTCCGCACCGGAAAACGAAGTGCTCACCGAACTCTCCGGGCGCGTGGAATTACAGGCCCAGCTGTTTGGTGGCCCGAAAGACCCGAAAGTGCTGGGTGTGATCCTCAACAAGGTGCGCACCGACGAAAGCATGGAGGTGTTCTCGGCCCGCCTGAAAGAACACTCGCCATTGCTGCGCAGCGGCGATTTCCGCCTGCTCGGCTGCATCCCCTACCAACCCGAACTCAACGCCCCACGCACCCGCGACGTGGCTGACCTGATGGGCGCGCAGATCCTCAACGCCGGCGACTACGAAAGCCGGCGCATGACCAAGATCATCATCTGCGCGCGCACCATGCGTAACACCGTGGAGCTGCTCAAACCCGGCGTCTTGGTGGTAACCCCCGGCGATCGCGACGACATCATCCTCGCCGTCAGCCTGGCAGCGATCAACGGCGTGCCCCTGGCCGGCCTGTTGCTGACCAGCGACACCCTGCCCGACCCGCGCATCATGGACCTGTGCCGTGGCGCGTTCCAGGCCGGGCTGCCGGTGCTGTCGGTGAGCACCGGCTCCTACGACACCGCCAACCAGCTCAATAGCCTGAACAAAGAAATCCCCATCGACGACCGCGAACGCGCCGAGATCATCACCGACTTCGTCGCCAGCCACCTCGATGCACGCTGGCTGCACCAACGTTGCGGCACGCCACGGGAAATGCGCCTGTCGCCCGCCGTGTTCCGCTACCAGTTGATCCAGCGCGCCCAGGCTGCCAACAAGCGTATCGTGCTGCCCGAAGGCAGCGAGCCGCTCACCGTGCAAGCCGCCGCGATCTGCCAGGCGCGTGGCATCGCCCGCTGCGTGTTGCTGGCCAAGCCGGCTGATGTGGAAGCGGTCGCCCGCGCCCAAGGCATCGAATTGCCCGAAGGCCTGGAGATTCTCGACCCGGACCTGATCCGCCAGCGCTACGTCGAACCGATGGTGGCCCTGCGCAAGAGCAAGAGCCTCAACGCGCCGATGGCCGAGCAGCAACTGGAAGACACCGTGGTGATCGCCACCATGATGCTCGCCCTGGATGAAGTGGACGGCCTGGTCTCCGGCGTCATTCATTCCACTGCCAACACCATCCGCCCTGCCCTGCAGTTGATCAAGACGGCGCCGGGCTGCACGCTGGTGTCGTCGGTGTTCTTCATGCTGTTCCCCGAGCAGGTGCTGGTGTACGGCGACTGCGTGATGAACCCGCACCCAAGCGCCGCCGAGCTGGCAGAGATTGCCTTGCAAAGCGCCGACTCGGCGGCGGCGTTCGGCATCACCCCGCGCGTGGCGATGATCAGCTATTCCAGCGGCGATTCGGCCAGTGGCGAAGAAGTTGAGAAAGTCCGCGAAGCCACGCTGCTCGCACACGAGCAACAAAGCTCACTGCTGATCGACGGCCCGCTGCAATACGACGCCGCCGCCAACGAAACCGTAGCCCGGCAACTGGCGCCCAACAGCCAGGTCGCCGGCAAGGCCACGGTGTTCGTGTTCCCCGACCTCAACACCGGCAACACCACGCACAAGGCCGTGCAGCGCAGCGCCGATTGCGTGAGCCTGGGGCCAATGCTCCAGGGCCTGCGCAAACCGGTCAACGACCTGCCACGCGGCGCCCAGGTAGACGACATTGTGTACACCATCGCGCTGACTGCGATCCAAGCCGCCAACCGACCTATGGATATCTAAATGCTGGATTTTCTACCTGCTGCCGTGCGCGGGGTAATCGCATCGCTATTGTTGGCGCTGAACACGATCCTGCTGTGTTCGTTCCTGTTCATCGTCGCGCTGTTCAAGGCCTTGCCGTTTGCCAAGCGCTTCAGCGAATGGCTGATGAACCACACCCACGAAGCCTGGGTGACCAACAACAAGGGCTGGATGAACCTGGTGCGGCGCACGCGCTGGCACGTGACCGGCCTGGAGGGGTTGGATTACCAGCACTCGTACCTGGTGACCAGCAACCACCAGAGCTGGGTGGACATCATGGTGTTGCAATACGTGCTCAATCGGCGGGTTCGCCCACTCAAGTTCTTCCTCAAGCAGGAACTGATCTGGGTGCCGGTGATTGGCCTGGCGTGGTGGGCACTGGGCTTTCCATTCATGAAGCGCTACACCAAGGCGTACCTGGAAAAGCACCCGGAGAAGAAAGGCAAGGACCTGGAAACCACCCGTAAGACCTGTGCGAAGTTTCGCGACAACCCGGTGGGCATCTTCAACTTTGCCGAAGGTACGCGGTTCACGACGGGCAAGCATGCACAGCAGAAGTCGCCGTTCCGTTACCTGCTCAAGCCCAAGGCAGGCGGTATCGCATTTGTGCTGGATGCCATGGGTGAGCAGTTGAAGTCACTGGTCAACGTGACCATTCACTACCCGGCCGGCCGCCCGGGGTATTGGGATTTGCTGTGCGGGAATGTGCAGGGCGTGGTGGTGCAGTTTGAAGAGGTGCAGATCCCGGCCGCGTTCATTGGCAAGAATTATGAGCAGGATGGGGAGTATCGGACGGCGTTTCAGGGGTGGATCAATAAGCTGTGGGAAGACAAGGATGCGCTGCTGGGTAAGCTGCATGAGGAATATCCTGGCCGAGATTGAGGGCCTCATCGCCGGCAAGCCGGCTCCTATATCGGAATGCGGTCACCTGTAGGAGCCGGCTTGCCGGCGATGCGTTCAGCCACAATGAAAAAGCCCGCCACCGAGTGATCGGTGGCGGGCTTTTTTGTGCGCGTGACGCTTAGATCGCGCCGCGCTTGCGCAACAGCTCCAGCACCTGCTTGACGCTCTCTTCCAGCGACAGGGCCTGGGTGTCGATCACCAGATCGGCGTTCAACGGCACGTCATACGGGAAGGACTCGCCCGGGATGTTATCCCCACCCGCAGCGTACAGGCCTTGCGGATCACGCTCGGCGCACACCAGCGGCGACGCTTGTACGTAAACGGTGAGCAGACGGTCGCCGCCGATCAGTGCCTTGGCCTGTTCGCGGCCTTCGGCATCCGGTGCGACGAACGCAGCCAGGGTGAGCAAGCCCGCTTCGTTGAACTGACGCGCCACGTGAGCGGCACGGCGCCAGTTCTCGGTGCGGCCGGCACGGTCCTGCGGCAAGCCCTTGTTCAGGTCGTGACGCAGGTTCTGGCCATCGAGCACGAACACCGCACGGCCCATGTCGAACAGCTTGCGCTCAACGGCATAGGCCAGGGTGCTCTTGCCAGCGCCTGACAGGCCGCTGAACAATACGGTGGCCGGTTGCTGGCCGAAGCGCAGTGCACGCTCTTCGGTGGCTACATGGGCCAACTTGCCGTGCTGCGCCGCGCCGCCATGGCTGACCGGTGGCGCGATGATCATGCCCGCTGCCACGGTGCCGTTGGTCAAGCGGTCGATGACGATAAACGCACCGGTGGTGCGGTTGCTGTCGTAACCGTCCAAGGCGATAGCGGCGTCGAGGCTGACCTTGACCCGGCCAATCTCGTTCAGCTGCAGCGAACTCGCCGGGCCTTCGGCCAGGGTGTTCACGTCCACGCGGTGCACGATGCTGGTGATGGAGCCCGGCACGTAGCTGGTGGCGCGCTTGATGTCGTATTTCTTGCCCGGCAGCATCGGCTCTTCGGCCATCCACACCAGCATGGCGTCGAAAGCGTCAGTCACTTGCGGCACGTTGTCGGCATGCACCAGCAGGTCGCCACGGGAGATATCGATCTCGTCTTCCATGGTCAGGGTCACGGCCTGGCCAGGCCCTGCGTGTTCCAGCTCACCTTCAAAGGTGACGATGGATTTGACGCGGCTGCTCTTGCCCGACGGCAGCACCACCACTTCGTCGCCCTTGTGCACGATGCCGCTGGCCAGGGTGCCGGCGAAACCGCGGAAGTTCAGGTTCGGACGGTTGACGTACTGCACCGGGAAACGCAGGTCGGTGTAGTTGCGGTCGTTGGCGATCTCGACGGTTTCGAGGATCTCCATCAACGACTGGCCGGTGTACCAGGGCGAACGCTCGCTCTTGTTCACCACGTTATCGCCCTTGAGCGCCGACATCGGCACGAAGGCCAAGGTGCTTGGCTTGAAGGCGATGCCATCGGCGAACTTCAGGTAATCGGCCTTGATCGACTCGAACACGTTCTGGTCAAAGCCATTGATGTCCATCTTGTTGACGGCCACCACGATGTGCTTGATGCCCAGCAACGAAGCGATGAAGCTGTGGCGACGGGTCTGGGTCTGCACGCCGTAGCGGGCGTCGATCAGGATGATCGCCAGGTCACAGGTGGACGCACCGGTGGCCATGTTGCGGGTGTACTGCTCATGGCCGGGGGTGTCGGCGATGATGAATTTACGCTTGGCGGTAGAGAAGTAGCGGTACGCCACATCGATGGTGATGCCCTGCTCGCGCTCGGCTTGCAGGCCGTCGACCAGCAACGCCAGGTCGATGTCGTCACCGGTGGTGCCGACTTTCTTCGAATCGCGGGTGATGGCTTCCAGGTGATCTTCGTAGATCATCTTGGAGTCGTGCAGCAGGCGCCCGATCAGGGTGCTCTTGCCGTCGTCGACGTTGCCGCAGGTCAGGAAGCGCAACATCTCTTTGCGCTCGTGCTGGCCGAGGTAGGCGAGGATGTCCTCGCTGATCAAATCAGATACGTGCGACATGACAACCCCTTAGAAATAACCCTGACGTTTTTTATCTTCCATCGAGCCTGCACCATCGTGGTCGATGACACGGCCCTGGCGCTCGGAAGTTCGCGTCAGGAGCATTTCCTGAATGATGTCCGTCAGCGTCTCGGCTTCGGACTCCACCGCGCCCGTCAACGGGTAGCAGCCAAGGGTACGGAAACGGACTTTCTTTTTGACGATCCGGGCTTTGTCTTCGTCGGACAGGTGCTCGAGGATGCGGTCGTCGTCGATCATGATCAACGTGCCGTTCTTCTCGATCACTTCACGTTCGGCGGCGAAGTACAGCGGAACGATCGGGATGCCTTCCAGGTAGATGTACTGCCAGATGTCCAACTCGGTCCAGTTGGACAGCGGGAACACCCGGATCGACTCGCCCTTGTTGACGTTGCCGTTGTAGACGTTCCACAGCTCCGGGCGCTGGTTCTTCGGGTCCCAGCGGTGCTTGCTGTCGCGGAACGAGTACACGCGCTCTTTGGCACGGGATTTCTCTTCATCACGACGGGCACCGCCGAACGCGGCGTCGAAACCATGCTTGTCCAAGGCCTGCTTGAGGCCTTCGGTCTTCATGATGTCGGTGTGCTTGGCGCTGCCGTGGGTGAACGGGTTGATGCCCTGCGCCACGCCGTCCGGGTTGACGTGGGTGATCAGGTCCAGGCCCAGCTCTTCGACCATCTTGTCGCGGAACTTGTACATCTCCTGGAATTTCCAGCGGGTGTCGACGTGCATCACCGGGAACGGCAGCTTGCCCGGGAAAAAGGCCTTGCGTGCCAGGTGCAGCATCACGGCGGAGTCTTTACCGATCGAGTAGAGCATCACCGGGTTGTCGAACTCGGCGGCGACCTCGCGGATGATGTGGATGCTTTCCGCCTCCAGCTGTTTCAGATGCGTCAGTTTGTCGACCATGGCTACTCACGAAAACGATCTTATGGACGGCCAGCGGGCCGTGTTCGAGCGGGGCATGCTAGCACAGCACCTGCTTCTATTCAGGGAGCCAACTAGATCGAAACGATATATGGATATACCGCCTCGTTCGGTGGGCACAGCCCTTGTAGGAGCCGGCTTGCCGGCGATGGCGGCCGATACATCGATGCACTCTCCAAGGGCCTCATCGCCGGTAAGCCGGCGCCTACAGGATGATCAAATGGGGTTGGGGCAATCGATGAACAGATGCTCCAAGGCAAAGCGCCGTGCCAGGTAATCGCCCAGCGCCTGCACGCCATAACGCTCGGTGGCGTGGTGGCCGGCCGCGATGAAACTGACGTCGTTTTCGCGCGCGCTGTGAAAGGTTTGCTCTGAGGCCTCACCACTGATGAAGAGGTCGACGCCTGCTGCAATCGCCTGGTCGATATAGCCCTGGCCACCGCCCGTGCACCAGCCGACGCGGCGGATCATTTCACTGCCTTCGATCAGCAGCGGCTCGCGCCCCATGACGTCCTGCACACGCCGCGCGAAGTCGCGGGGTGACAGTGGCTCGGCGAGGGAACCAACCAGGCCGACGACCTTGGGGTTGCCCGGGTCCAGCGGGCCTTCGACGGTGATGTCCAACTGGCGGGCCAGTTGCACGTTGTTGCCGACGTCGGGGTGCAGGTCCAGCGGCAGGTGATAGGCCAGCAGGCTGATGTCGTGCTTGAGCAGCGTCTTCAGGCGGCGCTGCTTCATGCCGGTGATGCAGGGGTTCTCGCCTTTCCAGAAATAACCGTGGTGCACCAGGATCAGATCAGCCTGGGCTTCGACGGCCGCGTCCAGCAGGGCTTGGCTGGCGGTCACGCCACTGACGATGCGCATCACCTGCGGGCGGCCTTCGACCTGCAGGCCATTGGGGCAATAATCGGCAATTTTTGCGCTGCCGAGGTAGCGGTCCGCTTCCTCGACGAGGGTGCTAAGGGGGACGGCCATAAAAGACTCCTAAATATCCCGTTCCGAGGCGCTCGCAGCCTCGTATAATGCGCGACATTATGGGCGCTCTCCCGCCCCCTGCAACCTGTCAGGACTTACTTGATGCTCAAGGCACTGCGTTTTTTTGGATGGCCATTGTTGGCTGGCGTGCTGATCGCGATGCTGATCATTCAGCGCTTCCCCGAGTTTGTAGGCTTGCCCAGCCTTGATGTGAACCTGCAACAGGCCCCGCAGACCAGCGCCGTGGTGCAAGGCCCGGTGACCTACGCGGACGCCGTCGTGATCGCTGCCCCCGCCGTGGTCAACCTGTACACCACCAAGGTCATCAACAAGCCGGCTCACCCGTTGTTTGAAGACCCACAATTCCGCCGCTATTTCGGTGACAACGGGCCCAAGCAGCGCCGCATGGAGTCCAGCCTGGGTTCCGGGGTGATCATGAGCCCCGAGGGTTACATCCTCACCAACAACCACGTGACCACCGGTGCCGACCAGATCGTGGTAGCCCTGCGCGATGGCCGCGAAACCCTGGCCCGCGTGGTCGGCAGCGACCCGGAAACCGATCTCGCCGTGCTCAAGATCGATCTCAAGAGCCTGCCGTCGATCACCATCGGCCGCTCCGAAGCGTTGCGCGTAGGCGACGTGGCGCTGGCGATCGGCAACCCGTTCGGTGTGGGCCAGACCGTCACCATGGGCATCATCAGCGCCACCGGGCGTAACCAGCTGGGGCTCAACAGCTACGAAGACTTCATCCAGACCGACGCGGCGATCAACCCGGGCAACTCCGGGGGTGCACTGGTGGATGCCAATGGCAACCTGACCGGTATCAACACCGCCATTTTCTCCAAGTCCGGTGGTTCACAAGGCATCGGGTTTGCGATCCCGGTGAAGCTGGCCATGGAGGTGATGAAGTCGATCATCGAACACGGCCAGGTGATTCGCGGCTGGCTGGGGATTGAAGTGCAACCGCTGACCAAGGAACTGGCCGAATCGTTTGGCCTGACCGGGCGCCCGGGCATTGTGGTCGCGGGGATTTTCCGCGACGGCCCGGCGCAGAAAGCCGGCCTGCAATTGGGTGATGTGATCCTGAACATCGATGGCGAGCCGGCCGGTGATGGCCGCAAGTCGATGAACCAGGTGGCACGGATCAAACCGACCGACAAGGTGGCGATCCAGGTCATGCGCAACGGCAAAGAGATCAAGCTGATGGCCGAAATCGGCCTGCGCCCACCACCTGCGCCGGTGAAAGAAGAGGAATAACGCCCGCGAACAGGTGCTCGTTTGCGGGCACCTGTAAGGCAATGTTTCGAAGCGATTCATTCTCATTAGGCATGTCATATTATTTCAATATCGCTATTGGAACGCTCTATCATGCCGTCTCGAAAGTTTGCCCCCTTGGCTGGCCTGGCCTTGGGTTTGCTGCTCGACCCCGCCTACGCCGAAGACAACACCGTTGAACTGGACACCATCAGCGTCACCTCTGACGCTTACGAGTCCGCCACTGGCCCGGTCAACGGCTATCGCGCCACCCGCTCCGCCAGTGCGACCAAAACCGACACGGCCCTGCGCGACATCCCACAATCCATCAGCGTTATTCCTGCCAGCGTACTCAAGGACCTGGGCAGCACCAGCGTGGAACGCGCGCTGGAATTTGCTGGCGGCGTGTCCAAGCAAAACAACTTCGGCGGCCTGACACTTTACGAATACAGCGTGCGCGGCTTCACCACCTCGGAGTTCTACGTGGACGGTTTCAGCGCCAACCGCGGCTACCCGAGCACACCGGACACCGCCAATATCGAGCGCATTGAAGTACTCAAAGGCCCGGCCGCCAGCCTGTACGGGCGTGGCGACCCAGGCGGCACCGTGAACATCGTCACCAAAAAACCCCAGCCCGACGCCTTCACCACCCTGCAAACCAGCGCCGGCAGCTGGGACCGCTATCGCACCGCCCTGGATGTGAACACGCCCCTGGACCCCGAGGGCCGAGTGCTATCACGCGTGAACCTGGCGGTCGAAGACAACCACAGCTTTCGCGACCACGTGGGCGCCAAGCGCATCTTCATCGCACCGTCCTTGAGCTGGCAACTGGACCCGGACACCAGCCTGCTCGTCGAAAGCGAATTCGTGCGCCATCGCTCCACCTTCGACCGCGGCATCGTCGACGCCCCCGGGGTATCGCGCAGAACCTTCCTCGGCGAGCCCAACGATGGCGACATCCGCAACCACAACAACCGCCTCCAGGCGGCCCTCGAACACCACCTCAACGACGCCTGGAAACTGCGCCTGGCCAGCCACTACAAACAAGGCAGCCTGTGGGGTGACGCATCGGAAAGCCGCGCACTCAACGCCGATGGGCATACCGTCAACCGCCGCTACCGCGAGCGCTCCACCGGTTGGCACGACAGCATCACCCAGCTTGAACTGCGCGGGCTGTTTGACGTTGGCAGCTGGCAACACGAGCTGCTGATCGGCACCGAATACGAGGACTACCGCAAGAAAGAACGCGTGACCGCCATCACCGGCAGCCCCTACGCCATCGACCTCTACAACCCGGTCTACGGCCAGGCCAAACCCAACGGCCTGCGCTCGGGCACCGATTTCTTCGAGCAGACCAAAAGCCACGCGCTGAACCTGCAGGACCAAATCATCTTCACCGACCGCCTGCGCGGCATGCTCGGGGCGCGCTTCGAGCACTTCGACCAACACATCGAAGACTTCACCGGCGCGCCCAAAAGCCACCAGACCCACGACGCCGTCACCCAGCGCGCGGGCCTGCTGTATCAACTCACGCCGCACGTCGGCGTATTCGCCAACGCCTCCACCTCGTTCAAACCCAACAGCGGACTGGGCGCCGACAAAAAACCCTTCAAACCCGAAGAAGGCGTGGGCTATGAAGTGGGGATCAAGAGCGAACTGTTCGACGACCGCCTCAGCACCACCCTCGCCGCCTTCCATATCGAGAAGGAAAACGTGCTGGCCCTGGACCCAGCCACCAACCTCAACCGCGCCATGGGCAAAGCACGCAGCCAAGGGTTTGACCTGCAAATGACCGGGCAGGTGACAGACGCTGTTCGAGTGATCGGCGCGTTCGCCTATATCGATGCCGAAGTGACAGAAGGCGACAAGGCGATTCCAGCCGGCAGCCGGATACTGGGCGTGGCCAAGCGCAGCGGCAGCCTGTTGGGGGTGTATGAATTTCAGGACGGCGCATTGCGCGGTTCTGACTTGGGTGCGGCGTTTACCTATGTGGGCGATCGCTCCGGCGAAGCAGGCGGAAGCTTTGAGCTACCGGCTTACCACACCGTCGACTTGCTCGCCCATTATAAGGCGACGCAGAACGTCACCCTGGGCCTGAACCTCAACAACCTGTTTGATGAGAAGTACTACGAGCGGTCCTACAGCAGCTACTGGGTCAACCCGGGCGAACCGCGCAACCTGACCGTCAGCCTCACCCTTAACCTGTAAACACGGTAAAAAAATGTGGGAGGGCTAATGTGGGAGCGGGCTTGCCCGCGATAGCGGTGCATCAGCCAACAAATCTATCGACTGACACGCCCCCATCGCGGGCAAGCCCGCTCCCACATTTTGATCTTCACTGGCTTCAGCTATAGCGACACTGGTGCTTTTTCGCACAAGGCATTCAACGCTTTCGCCCACTGCGGGTCGTCATTGAGGCACGGCACCAGCACCAACTCCTCGCCTCCCGCCTCGCGGAATTGTTCCAGCCCGCGATCGCCGATCTCTTCAAGCGTCTCGATGCAATCGGCGACAAACGCCGGGCACATCACCAGCAGCTTTTTCACACCTTGCTGGGCCAGGGTTTCCAGGCGGGCCTCGGTGTAAGGCTCGATCCACTTGGCCCGACCCAGGCGCGACTGGAAAGCCACCGACCATTTGTCTTCGGGCAAGCCCATGCGCGCCGCAAAGTCACGCGCCACACTGAAGCACTGCCCGCGATAGCAGGTGGCACGCACTTGGGGCGATGCATCCACACAGCAATCGGTGGCGCCGTCGAAGGAATGCCCCGGGTTGAGTTTTTGCAGGTGCCGTTCGGGCAGCCCGTGGAAGCTGAACAGCAGGTGGTCGTAGTCCTGCTGCAAATGCGGCCTGGCGCTGGCCACCAGGGCGTCGAGGTATTCGGGTTGATCGTAGAAGGGTTGCAGGGTGGCAAATTGCAGGTCGAGCTTTTTGTCACGCACCACGCGGCGGGCTTCCTCCACCACCGTGGTCACGGTGCTGTCGGCGAACTGCGGGTACAGCGGCGCCAGGGTGACCTTTCGAATGCCTTGCGTGGCGAGACGGGTCAGCACGCTTTCAATGGAAGGCTCGCCGTAACGCATCGCCAGTTCCACCGGGCCGTGGCTCCACTGAGAAGTCATCTGCTGTTGCAGGCGGCGGCTGAGCACCACCAGCGGCGAGCCCTCGTCCCACCAGATGGACGCGTAGGCGTGGGCCGATTGCTCGGGGCGCTTGATCAGGATCAGCGACACCAGCAAACGCCGCACCGGCCACGGCAGGTCGATCACGTAGGGGTCCATCAGGAATTGATTGAGGTAGCGGCGCACATCGGCCACCGAGGTGGACGCCGGTGAACCCAGGTTGACCAGTAACAACGCGTGATCCGTCATGCAACATCCTATGGCTAGAGGCGGCTGGACAGGTCTTCCAGGGCCGCGTGCAACTCTGTGAACTGAAAAGTGAAACCGGCCGCCAGCAAGCGTTCGGGGAGCGCTTTCTGCCCGCCCAGCAACAACCCGGACAACTCGCCCAACCCGACCTTCAGCGCAAACGCCGGCATCGGCATGAACGCAGGGCGGTGCAGCACCTGGCCCAAGGTCTTGGCAAACTCGCGGTTGCGCACCGGGTGTGGCGCGCACGCATTATAAGGACCGCTGGCGTCGTTCTTGTGCAGAAGAAAATCAATCAGGGCGATTTGATCCTTGATATGCACCCACGGCATCCACTGCCGACCATCGCCGATCGGCCCGCCCAGCGCCAGCTTGAACGGCAGCAGCAGCCGCGACAAAAAGCCGCCCTGCGCCGCCAGCACCAGGCCGGTGCGCACCAGCACCACACGCACACCCAAGGCCTCGGCGCGCAGGGCGGTTTCCTCCCAGGCGATACACAGCTGGCTGGGGAAGTCATCCTGCACCGGGCCGCTTGCCTCGGTCAGTTCGCGTTCACCGCCGTCGCCGTACCAGCCCACCGCAGAACCCGATATCAGCACGGCGGGTTTGTGCTCCAAACCCTCGATCCACGCCAGCAGGGTTTCGGTGAGGCTAATGCGGCTGCTCCACAGCAACGCCTTGCGCTTGCGGGTCCAGGGGCGATCCGCGATCGGCGCACCCGCCAGGTTGATGACCGCATCCACCGGGCCGATCACCTCTTGCAGACGGCCGACGCCCAGCACTTGAGCACCACACCATTTGGCGACCGTCTCCGGCTCACGGCTCCATACCGTGAGTTGATGCCCCTGCGCCAGCCAGCGTTGGCACAGTTGGCGGCCGATCAGACCCGTACCGCCGGTCAGCAAAATATGCATGGGACACTCCTGATGTAACGTTCGCCGTCGATCACTGGTCTATTTTATAGAAAGGGATCATTTGTAAACGGGCGTAACGTTGGCTAAGCCTCAGCTTTAACCATAGGTCACACCGTTAGAACAGGCATGCCAAAACTTATACCAAAAAACAATATTGTACAGCTATTGGTGTCGGCGTAGTCTGTACCCAACGGTAAAACGAGGCCTCCCATGACTGTTCCCATCGCGATCATCGGCACCGGCATCGCCGGTCTCTCAGCCGCCCGAGCGTTACGAGACGCGGGGCATGTTGTACAACTCTTCGATAAAAGCCGCGGCAGTGGTGGCCGCATGTCCAGCAAGCGCAGCGATGCCGGCGCCTTGGACATGGGCGCACAGTACTTCACCGCCCGCGACCGGCGCTTCGTCAACGAAGTGCAACGCTGGCAAAGCAACGGTTGGGCCGAGCAATGGAAACCCCAGCTGTACAACTTCAAGTCCGGCCAACTCACCCCCTCCCCCGATGAACAGATCCGATGGGTCGGCACGCCCCGCATGAGCGCCATCACCCGCGCCCTGCTTGATGACCTGCCGGTGGCGTTCGGCTGCCGTATCACCGAAGTGTTCCAGGGCACCCACCACTGGAACCTGCTGGATGCCGACGGCGGCAACCACGGCCCCTTCAGCCATGTGGTCATCGCCACGCCAGCACCCCAAGCCACAGCCTTGCTGGCCGCTGCGCCCAAACTGGCGAGCGCCGCCGCTGGCGTGAAGATGGATCCGACCTGGGCCATTGCCCTGGCGTTCGACAAACCACTGGATACCCCCATGGAAGGCTGCTTCGTCCAGGACAGCCCTCTCGATTGGCTGGCCCGCAACCGTAGCAAGCCCGGACGTGACACCACCCTGGACACTTGGGTGCTGCACGCCACCAGCGCCTGGAGCAAGGCGCACCTGGACTTACCCAAAGAAGCGGTGATTGAACACCTGCACGGCGCCTTCGCCGAACTGCTGCACAGCGCCATGCCGGCGCCGTCCTTCAGCCTCGCGCACCGCTGGCTGTATGCGCGGCCGTCCAGCAGCCACGAATTTGGCGTGTTGGCTGACGCAGACTTGGGCTTGTATGTGTGCGGCGACTGGTGCCTCTCGGGCCGGGTCGAAGGGGCATGGCTCAGCGGCCAGGAAGCCGCGCGGCGCCTGATCGAACACCTGCAATGAACCGCGTCAACCCGGCCAAATTGCTGCTGTCGAAGTGGACGGCAGCCCATCCACGCAACAAGGAAAAACACTTCCTGGTCACCGAGCTGTTTCGTGACGAAGAAGGCACCGTGCTGGAAATCGAGCTGCAAGCCGTAATGACCCGACGCGCTGAACGCCTGGCCTGGCAAACCCTGCAAAATGCCGAAGCCTGGCGGATGGGCTGGAAGTAACACCCCGCAAATACTTGTACAAAATATTTGACTTGTACAGCATCAAATCTATGATGAGATTTAGTTATACAATTTTTTTGACTTGTACAGGAATCCAGCAGGGGTTTGACCATGTCCACCATCGGAAAGCCGAAGATTGCCATCAGCGCCTGTCTGCTAGGCGAGAACGTACGCTTCAACGGCGGCCACAAACAATCCCTGCTGTGCAGCCAGACCCTCGCTGACTACTTCGACTTCGTGCCACTGTGCCCCGAAGTCGCCATCGGCCTGGGCATCCCCCGCGAGCCGATCCGCCTGGTCGGCGATCCTGCCCAACCCCAGGCCGTCGGCACCGTGCAACGTGACCTCAACGTCACCCAGCCGCTGGAAGCCTACGGCCAGCAGATGGCGGCGGAACACACTGACCTGTGCGGCTACATTTTCATGCAGAAGTCGCCGTCCTGTGGCCTGGAGCGGGTCAAGGTGTATCGCGACAACGGCACCCCGGTGGACGGCGGCGGGCGCGGTATTTATGCCCAGGCCTTTTGCGCCCGCCACCCCAACCTGCCCGTGGAAGAAGACGGCCGCCTGAATGACCCGGTGCTGCGGGAAAACTTCCTGACCCGCGTCTTCGTATATGCCAGCTGGCAGCAATTACGCGCCAGCGGCCTGACCCGTCATGACTTGCTGGCTTTCCATTCGCGCTACAAATACTTGCTGATGGCCCACAGCCCGGTGCACTACAAAAGCCTCGGCCACCTGCTGGGCAGCATGAGCAAGGACACCCACCTCGAAGCGTTGGCCGACGGCTATTTCAGCGACCTGATGACCGGCCTGAAAAAATGCGCCACCCGCGGCACCCACACCAACGTGCTGCAACACATCAGCGGCTACCTCAAGCAGGCCATCAGCGCCGACGACAAGCAGGAAATGCAAACCGTCATCGGCCAGTACCGCCATGGCATCGTGCCGCTGGTGGTGCCGCTGACCCTGCTCAAACACCATTTTCGCCAACACCCGGACCGCTACATCGCGCAGCAGGCCTACCTGCAACCGCATCCGGAAAATCTCAGCCTGCGAAACGCGATCTAACCTATGAAACCTGCCCTGCAAGACGAACCCGGCGAAGACATTGCCAAAGCCCTCGAAGACGGCTGGTTGCCGATCCGCGAAGTGGCGCGCCAGACCGGCGTCAACGCCGTGACCCTGCGCGCCTGGGAGCGCCGCTACGGGCTGATCGTGCCCCAACGCACGCCCAAGGGGCACCGACTGTTCAGCGCCGAGCATGTTCAACGTATTCACACCATTCTGACGTGGCTCAATCGCGGCGTACCGGTCAGCCAGGTGAAAGGCCTGATCGACTCCGCGCAAGCCAACCCCGACGCCGTCGAAAACGAATGGAATGCCTTGCGCCAGAACCTGGTGACCGCCATCAGCGAACTGGCTGAACGCCGGGTCGACGACGCCTTCAACCAGGCCATGGCGCTGTACCCGCCGCGCACCTTGTGCGAGCAATTGATGCTGCCGCTGCTCCAGGAACTGGAACAACGCTGGCAGGGCCAGTTTGGCGCCCAGATGGAGCGGGTGTTTTTCTTGTCCTGGCTGCGCAGCAAGTTCGGCGCACGCATCTACCACAACAACCGCCAGCTCCAAGGCGCTCCGCTGTTGCTGGTCAATCATTCGGACCTGCCCCTGGAGCCACACCTGTGGCTCAGCGCCTGGCTGGCGAGCAGTGCCGACTGCCCGGTGGAAGTCTTCGATTGGCCATTACCGGCGGGCGAGTTGGCCCTGGCGGTGGAACACCTGCAACCCCGTGCGGTTCTGCTGTATTCGAGCAAAGCCCTGCACCTATCGGCCCTGGCCAAACTGTTCGGCGGCGTGAGTTGCCCAAAACTGATAACCGGACCAACGGTATGCATCCACAAAGCCGAGCTGGCCGTATTAACCCGTGACATCCCTGAATTGTTCGTGGCCGAAGACCCGTTGTCGGCTCACCAGATACTGATCCAGCGTGGAATCGTCTAAATGCATTTGATCTGGCTGCGCACCGACCTGCGCCTACACGACAACACCGCCCTGGCCGCCGCGAGCCAGCGGGGCCCGATCGCGGCCGTGTACCTGATCACGCCCGGACAATGGCTGGCCCACGATGATGCCCCGTGCAAAGTGGACTTCTGGCTGCGCAACCTGACGCACCTGAGCCAGGCACTCGGCGCACTGAATATTCCGCTGTTGATCCGCACCTGCGCCACCTGGGACCAGGCGCCCGGCGTGCTGAGCACACTGTGCCGCGAGTTGTCGGCGGAATCGGTGCACGTCAACGAGGAATACGGCATTCACGAAAGCCGCCGCGATGCCGCCGTGGCCAAGACCCTGGAAGCCGACGGTGTGACGTTCCACAGCTATCTGGACCAACTGTTTTTCCAACCCGGCAGCGTCTTGACCAAAACCGGCACCTATTTCCAGGTGTTCAGCCAGTTCCGCAAGGTCTGCTACACCCGCCTGCACAGCGCCTTGCCACGCTTGGTGGCCACGCCAAAGGCCCAGGCAAAAACCGCCATCCACAGCGACCCCGTGCCTGAAACCGTCGACGGCTTCGAGCCGCCCAGCGACAGCTTGCGCGCCCTCTGGCCGGCCGGTGAAGACGAAGCGCGCCGCCGCCTCGACGCCTTCGCCGACCAGCAGATCAGCTACTACAAGGACGAACGCGACTTCCCGGCCAAGCCCGGCACCAGCCAGCTTTCGGCGTACCTGGCTGCTGGCGTGGTGTCGCCACGCCAGTGCCTGCATGCCGCCTTGCAAACCAATCAGGGGGAGTTCGAAAGCGGCGACATGGGCGCCATCACCTGGATCAACGAGCTGCTGTGGCGTGAGTTCTACAAACACATCCTTGTCGGTTACCCACGAGTGTCGCGCCACCGTGCGTTCCGCCCCGAGACCGAAGCCGTGGACTGGCGCAATGCGCCCAAGGACCTCGCCGCCTGGCAGGAGGCGCGTACCGGCTTGCCAATCATCGACGCCGCCATGCGCCAGTTGCTCGAAACCGGCTGGATGCATAACCGCCTGCGCATGGTGGTGGCGATGTTCCTGACCAAGAACCTGCTGATCGACTGGCGCGAAGGCGAGCGTTTCTTCATGCGCCACCTGATCGACGGCGACCTGGCGGCGAATAACGGCGGCTGGCAATGGAGTTCGTCCACCGGCACTGACTCGGCACCTTATTTCCGCATCTTCAGCCCGCTGAGCCAGTCGGAGAAATTCGACAGCGAAGGCGTATTCATCAAGCGCTGGCTGCCCGAACTGGCCGCGCTGAATAAAAAGGAAGTGCACAACCCCGAGGCGGTCGGCGGCCTGTTCGGCGTGGCGGACTACCCGCGTGCGATCGTCGACCTGAAGAAATCCCGGGAGCGAGCATTGGCGGCCTTCCGCAGCCTGCCTTCACGTGAAGCCGTCGGAGGCGCACATGAGTGACTTCCTGCGCCGGTTCGCCCAGGCGTTTGCCACGCTGGACAAGCACAACCTGCACCTGCTCGACAGCCTGTACAGCAAGGACATCGCCTTCGCCGACCCGCTGCATGAAGTTCACGGCCTGCCCGCGATGCACCGCTACTTTGCCGACCTGTACAGCAACGTCAGCCAGTTGCGCTTCGACTTCCACGGCTTCGACCAGGTGGCCGAAGGCGAAGGCTACCTGCGCTGGAAAATGAGTTTTTGTCACCCGCGCCTGGCCAATGGCAAGGTGATCCGAGTGGAAGGTTGCTCGCACCTGATGTGGCGCGACAAGGTCTACCGCCATCGCGATTATTTCGACGCCGGCGCGATGCTCTACGAACACTTGCCCGTGCTGGGCAGTGTGGTCAGCTGGCTGAAAAGGAGGATGGGATGAGCCGTGTACCGCCCCGTCGTTATTGGCTGACCGGCGCCAGCAGTGGCATCGGTGCCGCGCTGGCCGTGGAGCTGCTCAACAGCGGCGCCCATGTCGCCCTCAGCTCACGCACCATAGGCCCGCTGGAAGCCCTCGCCCAGCGCTACCCGGGGCAGGTGCTGGTGGTGGCCGGCGACCTGACCAACAGCCAGGCCGTACGCGAAATCGGCGAGCACATCGGCGCGGCCTGGGGCTCGCTCGACACCGTGATCCTCAACGCCGGCACCTGTGAATACGTGGACGCCCGGCAGTTCGACTCATCGATCATCGAGCACGTGGTGCGCACCAACCTGCTGGCCAGCAGTTACTGCATCGAAGCCGCGCTGCCCCTGTTGCGCGCCGGGCAAACGCCGCACCTGGTGGGCGTTGCCAGCGCCGTGACCTACCTGCCGATGCCGCGCGCCGAAGCCTATGGCGCGTCCAAGGCCGGGCTGCGTTACCTGCTTGAATCGCTGCGTATCAGCCTGTCGCCGGAGAACATCGACGTCACGGTGATCAGCCCGGGCTTCGTCGACACGCCACTGACCGAGCGCAATGATTTCCCCATGCCCCTGAGCTGGCCTGCCGGCAAGGCCGCCCGGCACATCTTTGCCAAGCTTGGAAAACGCCCGTTGGAAATCGCCTTCCCGGCGCTGTTCATTGCCACCTTGTGGCCCTTGTCGAAACTGCCCAACCGCGCGCAGCTGATCATCGGCAAACGCATGCTGCGCAGCCCGCCGCCGCAGAAGGATGACCTGTGAAGATCGCGATTGTAGGCAGCGGCATTGCCGGGTTGACCAGTGCTTACCTGCTCAACCGTAACCACGACATCACGCTGTTCGAAGCCGGCGAGCGCATCGGCGGGCATACCCACACGGTCAACGTGACCGTGGAGGATAAAAGCTACGCGGTGGACACCGGCTTCATCGTGTTCAACGACTGGACCTACCCCAACTTCATTCGCTTGTTGGGACAGATCGGGGTGACCTTCAAACCCACCGAGATGAGCTTTTCGGTGTGTGACCAGAACGAAGGCTTCGAGTACAACGGCAATAACCTCAACAGCCTGTTCGCCCAGCGCAGCAATATTTTGTCTCCGGGGTTCTGGGGCATGTTGCGCGACATCTTGCGTTTCAATCGCCAGGCGCCACTGGACCTGCAAGAGCAACGCATCAGTGCCGAGATGACCCTGGGCGACTACCTCCAGGCCGGTGGCTACGGCCCGCGATTTATCCGGCACTACATCGTGCCGATGGGCGCGGCGATCTGGTCGATGTCCCTGGCCGATATGCTGGGGTTTCCCTTGCAGTTCTTCGTGCGCTTCTTCAAGAACCACGGTTTGCTTTCGGTGAACAACCGGCCACAGTGGTGCGTGATCGAGGGCGGTTCCAGCAGCTACATCGAACCGCTCACCCGCAGTTTTCGCCAGCAGGTGCGCCTCAATTGCCCTGTGCATAACGTCGAGCGCACAGACGATGGCGTGGTTATCCACAGCCCGGCCGGCCGCGAAACCTTTGATCGGGTGGTGTTTGCCTGCCACAGCGATCAGGCGCTGGCCCTGCTCGCCGACCCGAGCCAGGCCGAACAAGAGATTCTCGGTGCCCTGCCTTATGCCGACAACGATGTGGTGCTGCACACCGACACCCGCCTGCTGCCGGACCGCAAACTGGCCTGGGCCAGTTGGAATTACCGGCTGACCGGCAGCGTGCAGACCCAGGCGGCCGTGACCTACGACATGAACATCCTGCAAGGCATCGACAGCGCCACCACCTTTTGCGTCAGCCTCAACCAGACGCCAATGATCAACCCGCTCAAGATCCTGGCCCGCTACACCTACGCACACCCGCAATACAGCCTGGCGGCCGTGGCTGCCCAAGCGCGCTGGCAAGAGTTGCACGGCACGCGCCATACCTTTTATTGCGGCGCCTACTGGGCCAACGGTTTCCACGAAGACGGCGTGACCAGCGCCTTGCGTGTGGCCGAAGCCTTTGGAGAGCGCCTGTGAACAGCGCCCTGTACAGCGGCTGGATCGCCCATCGGCGGTTCGCGCCCAAGGCCCACGCGTTTCGTTACCGCATCGGCCTGCTGTACCTGGATTTGAGCGAACAAGACGAAGTGCTCGGGCTCTCGCCCCTGGCCGGCGCGAGCCGTCTGGCGCCCTTCGGCTTTCGCCAGCAGGATTACCTGCGTGAATTGACGCGCCACGGCATGAGCTTGACCGATGCCGTGCGCCACGAAGTCGGCAAGGCACTGGGGCGTACACCCCAGGGCGTAATCTGCCTACTGACCCAGGCCCGCAGTTGGGGCCTGGCTTTTAACCCTGTGAGTTTCTTCTACTGTTTCGAGGCCGACGGACAACTGGCTGCGATCTTGTGTGAAGTGACCAACACCCCCTGGCGCGAGCGCTATCACTACGTGCTGCCCGCCCAGGCGCTGGGTGCCGATGAGCACCAGCATTTTTCCGTGGCCAAGGCCTTTCATGTGTCGCCGTTTTTGCCGCGCGAGCTGGAATACCGCATGAGTTTCAGCCCGCCCGCCGCCAAGCTCGGTGTGCACATGGCCGACTGGCAAGGCGACTTTAAAGTCTTCGACGCCACCCTGAACCTGCAAAAAGAAGCCCTGAGCCGCGCCAGCCTGCACCGCTACCTGTGGCGCTTTCCGTGGATGACCGCCAAGACGTGCCTGGCGATTTACTGGCAGGCCCTGCGCCTGTTGCTCAAACGCACACCGATTTTTTCCCACCGGGCCGCCGATGGCGCCTCTCGCACCGCAGTCGGGTATACCAAGGATCGCCGCCATGAAAACCCCTAGCTTATCGGTCAAGGCCAACCGCCTGAACGTCAACGGCATGACCACCGCGCTGCTGCGTAAGGCGGTGCTGCGCCAACTCAGCCAGTTGCGCCATGGCCAGTTGGTGGTGATCGAAGACGGCGAACGCCAAGTGTTCGGCGCCCGGGAAGCGCACCTGCTGGGGGAAATCCAGATCCTCGATTCGGCCGTATGGGGCCTGGTGGCGGCCAACGGCTCCATCGGTGCGGGCGAGGCGTTTATCCACGGCTACTGGAGCAGCCCGGACCTCACCGCCGTGGTGCGCGTGATGGTCAGCAACCTGGATGTTCTGGATGCGATGGAGGGCGGCCTGGCACGACTGGCTCGCCCGTTCACCCAGGGCCTGCACTGGCTCAACCGCAACACGCGCAAAGGCTCGCAGAAAAATATTGCCGCCCACTACGACCTGGGCAATGACCTGTTCGAAGAATTCCTCGACCCGACGATGATGTATTCGGCGGCGCAATTTCTTACTCCCGACGACACCTTGGAACAGGCCCAGTTGAACAAACTGGAACGCATCTGCCAGAAGCTCGCGCTCAAGCCGACTGACCACTTGCTGGAAATCGGCACCGGCTGGGGCAGCATGGCGCTGTATGCGGCCCAGCACTATGGCTGCAAGGTCACCACCACGACCTTGTCCAAGGAGCAGTTTGCCTACACCGAAAAACGCATCGACACCCTGGGCCTGAACGACCAGGTGACCCTGTTGCTGCAGGACTATCGCGACCTCACCGGCCAATACGACAAGCTGGTCTCCATCGAGATGATCGAGGCCGTGGGCCACCGCTTCCTGCCGACCTACTTCAAGCAATGCGCCCACCTGCTCAAGGCTGACGGCCTGATGTTGCTGCAAGCCATCACCATTCGGGAACAGCGCTTCGAGCAGGCCAAGAACAGTGTCGACTTCATTCAGCGTTACATCTTCCCCGGTGGCGCGCTGCCCTGTGTGCAGAACATGCTGCACATTGTCAGCCGCGACACCGACATGAACCTGCTGCACATGGAGGATTTCGGCCTGCACTACGCGCGAACCCTGCGCCTGTGGCACGAGAACTTTCGCCGCGCCCATGGTCGCCTCGCCGAGTTGGGCTACGATGAGTACTTCCTGCGCTTGTGGGAGTTCTACCTGTGCTACTGCGAAGGGGGATTCATGGAACGAACGATTGGGACCGCGCAGTTGCTGCTGGCCAAGCCTGCGGCGATCAACCCGCCCTTGCTCGGGCGCTTCAGTGCTTAAACCGCTGGTCAACGCCGCGCTGTTCCAAGGCGGCTGGTTTGCCTGTGTACTCGGTGGCGACAGCCGCTGGCTGCTGGTAGGGCTCGCCGCGCTGGCCATTCATTTGCTGTGGACAAGTTCCTGGGCCGAGGAAGGCCAAGTGATCCTCGCCGTGACCTTGCTCGGTACGGTGATCGACACCTCGTTGCGCACCTTTGGTGTGTTTCATTTCAGCCTGCCCGGGCCGCTGATTCCATTCTGGCTGGTGCTGCTGTGGGCATTGCTCGCGACCACTTTGCGCCATTGCCTGGCGTGGACCGCACGCCCCTGGTGGCGTGCCAGCGTGTTGGGCGCGGCGGCCGGGCCCTTGTCGTATTACGCGGGCAGCCAGTTGGCCGGTGTGAGTTTCGGCTACGGCACAGCGCCTACCTTGATCGGCCTCGCGCTGCTGTGGGCCGTGGTGTTCCCGGTGCTGCACTGGGTTGCGCGGCAGTTGGGGCACTGACGTCCGTCAGAGCATTCATACGCGCATGACGCGCTTGCCTTACACTGCGCGCCTATGACCGACATCCCCCACTTCCAGATCCCCGAACCCGCCGTCACTTGCTCGACGTGCGCGGCCTGCTGCTGCCAGTTGGAAGTGATGCTGATCACCGACACCGGCGTGCCGGAGCGCTATATCGATACCGACGATTGGGGCGGCGAGGTGATGCTGCGCCTGGACGACGGCTGGTGCGCGGCGCTGGACCGGGACACGATGATGTGCACGATCTATGAGCGACGGCCACTGATTTGCCGGGAGTTCGAAATGGGCGCACCGGAGTGCCTGGAAGAGCGACAGGGCATTGCCACCGCTTACCGCTGATCGCGAATATGGCGATATTCAAATGTGGGAGCTGGCTTGCCTGCGATGGCATCACCTCGGTATGACTGATACACCGAGGTGCCTGCATCACCGGCAAGCCAGCTCCCACATAGGTTTGTGGTGCTCGGGGATTTACAGCGGCAAGGTGTAGTGCAGCGAGTAGCTTTCTACCCCGTCGTTGTTGCTGCTGATGCCCGCGTTGGAATAGTGCGTGGCACGAATGCCCACTTCATGCCCACCGGCAAAGCGCAGGCCGAAGCCCAAGCGGTCTTCGAACTGGAAGGCCTGGCCGATGTTGTTGTCCTCGACCCGCGTGCGGGAGAACACCGCCACACCAATCCCCGCCTCGATGTACGGCTTGACCTTCTCCCCGGCAAACTCATACACAAACACCGGCGAGAATGACAGGCTGCTGACACTGGCGCGCTTGTCGCCATCCCAGTAGGTGTAGGCGCCGCTCCAGTAACCGGTCAGCCGTCCTGTATCGCTTTGCCACCAACTTTTATCCCAATCCGACGTCAAGCCCAACCGATAGGTCATGGTTGAATCGCTGGTACTCCCCACCCCGAATTCAAGGCCGGCGGCCTGTGCCGAAACCGAGTGTCCCACCACTACGGCCGCAATCGCGGCCAAACAGAACAAGCGCTTCATAAGAAACAATCCTTTGAGAACGACGTTATTTGGTTTTGTGCAGGCTAACTCGCTATAGAAGCTGGCGTGTAGACAGAAGTTCAGCTTCTAACCCCGATATTTCACGAATTTTTCACGAGCCAAAACTACGCACAACGCCGGGAGATTTCCATAGTGCTGGTAGGATATTTCTGAGGTGGTCGGCGTCGCCGCTGGTCCAGAACTGCGCAGGCTGCGGGTTTGCGCTGGCCAACAGGTCGCGCTCACTCAGCAGGCGCTTAAGCTGACGCGCCACGGCGGCGCCGGTGTCGATCAGGATGACGCTGGGGGGCAGCATCTGGGCCAGCAGCGGCTTGAGGAAGGGGTAATGGGTGCAGCCAAGGATAATGGTGTCGCAACCGGCGCTGAGCAGCGGTTCGACATAACCCTGCAACATCTGGCGCAACGCGGGGCTGCACAAATCGCCGGTTTCAATCAGCTCCACCAGGCCCGGGCAGGGCTGGGTGATCACCCGCACGTCGGTGGCGAAGCGGTCGAGCAACGCGGCGAACTTGGCGCTTTGCAGGGTGCCGGTGGTAGCCAGTACACCGACCACACCACTGCGGGTAGCGGCAGCGGCCGGCTTGACCGCCGGCTCCATGCCCACCAACGGCCAGTCGGGATAGTCCAGGCGCAAATCCGCAACGGCGGCGACGGTCGCGGTGTTGCAGGCGATAACAAACGCCTTGGCACCTTGGCCACGGAAAAACTCCGCCACCAATCGCGAGCGCTCAAGAATATAGCCTGGGGTTTTCTCGCCATAAGGAATGTGCCCGCAGTCGGCCACATACAACAGCGATTCATGGGGCAACAGCTGCTGGATTTCGTCGAGCACCGTCAGCCCGCCGATGCCGGAATCGAACACACCGATCGGCGCGTCCTTAACCATGCTGCACTCCACACACGCTGCAGCCGGGATCGCGCTTGACCCGCAGTTCGCGAAAACGCGTGGTTAATGCATCAATCAACAGCAGGCGGCCTACCAGCGGCTCGCCAAACCCGGCCAACAGTTTCAACGCTTCCAGGGCCTGCAGGCTGCCGACCACGCCCACCAGCGGGCCGACCACGCCAGCCTCGCTGCAGGTCAGTTCGGTGTCGCTGCCGTGACCATATAAACAGTGGTAGCACGGGCTCTCGGCGCGGCGCGGGTCAAATACCGACAACTGGCCCTCAAGGCGAATCGCGGCACCGCTGACCAACGGTTTACCGGCCGCCACAGATGCGGCATTTACGGCTTCGCGGGTGGAGAAGTTGTCACTGCAATCAAGCACCACGTCTACCGCCGTTACGGCGGCCGCCAGGGAATCAGCGTCGAGCGCTGCGCGATGGGCGACCAGCGTGATCTCGGGGTTGATGCCCGCCAGGCGCTGTAGCGCCGAATCGACCTTGGTCTGCCCCACGCTGTGGGTGTCATGGATGATCTGGCGCTGCAGGTTGGTCAGGTCGACGGTGTCGAAGTCCGCCAGGTGCAACTCACCCACGCCGGCTGCCGCCAGGTACAACGCCACCGGTGCGCCCAGGCCGCCGAGGCCGATGATCAGCGCACGGCCGTTTTTCAAGCGCAACTGGCCATCGATGTCGACCTGCTGCAACAAGATCTGCCGGCTATAGCGCAACAGCTCCTGATCGGTCAGCACGGGCGGCGCCCCAAGGTAATGCGTTCGTGGTTGCCGAGGTCGATACGGCTGTGGACCTCTTCAAAGCCTTCGCCCGACAACAAGTCACGCACGGCCGCAGCCTGGTCATAACCGTGTTCGAGCAACAACCAGCCACCGGCATTCAGGTGCGCTGGAGACTGCGCGATGATCAACCGCAGGTCGTCCAGGCCGTCATGGCCCGCGACCAGTGCGCTGGCCGGCTCAAAGCGCACATCGCCCGCCACCAGGTGCGGGTCGTTGGCGGCAATGTACGGCGGGTTGCTGATGATCAAGTCGTACGTGCGGCCTTGCAGGGCACTGAACCAATGGCTGTTCAGCACCGTCGCGTTATTCAGGTGCAGGCGCTGGCGGTTGCGTTCGGCGAGGGCCACGGCTTCGAGCACGCGGTCGACCGCCGTCACCTGCCAGGCCGGACGCTCGCTGGCCAAGGCCAGGGCGATGGCGCCACTGCCGGTGCCCAGGTCAAGAACGTGGGTGGGCGTGGCCGGCAACAATTCCAGTGCCGCTTCCACCAGCAATTCAGTGTCCGGGCGCGGGATCAGGGTGTGTGGCGCGACTTCCAGGTCGAGCTTCCAGAAACCTTGCTGGCCGAGAATGTAGGCCACCGGCTCACCGCCACGGCGGCGCTGCAGGTAACCGGCGAAGGTCAACGCATCTTCGCTGCTGACGATTTTTTCCGGCCAGGTATGCAGGTAGCTGCGAGGTTTGCCCAGGGCGGCGGCCAGCAACAACTCGGCGTCCAGGCGCGCGCTAGGCGAGTCTGGCAGGTCGGCGGCGCGCAACAGGCTGGCGATGATGGTCATTTATTCACCGATCGCTGCGAGTTGGTCGGCCTGGTATTCGGCGAGCAATGGTTCGATCACCGCTTCGACGCCACCGGCGAGGATCTCGTCCAGGGAATAAAGGGTGAGGTTGACCCGGTGGTCGGTGACCCGGCCTTGGGCAAAGTTGTAGGTGCGGATGCGTTCGGAGCGGTCACCCGAACCGACCAGCAACTTGCGCTCGCTGGCAATCGCATTAGCGGCAGCGCTGGTCTGCTGGTCGTTGAGTTTGGCAGACAGCCACGACATCGCCCGCGCACGGTTCTTGTGCTGGGAACGTTCTTCCTGGCATTCCACCACGATGCCCGACGGCAAGTGGGTGATACGGATGGCGGAGTCGGTCTTGTTCACGTGCTGGCCACCGGCGCCCGACGAGCGGTAAGTGTCGATGCGCAGGTCGGCCGGGTTGATCTCGATGGCTTCCTGTTCATCCGGCTCGGGCAACACGGCCACGGTGCACGCGGAGGTGTGGATACGGCCCTGGGATTCAGTCGCCGGGACACGCTGTACGCGGTGTGCACCGGATTCGAACTTCAGCTTGCCGTAGACGTTGTCGCCCTCGACCCGCGCGATGACTTCTTTATAGCCGCCGTGCTCACCCTCGTTCTCCGAGAGGATTTCCACGCGCCAGCCACGACGCTCGGCGTAACGCGAATACATGCGGAACAGGTCGCCGGAGAAAATCGCCGCCTCGTCGCCACCGGTGCCGGCGCGAATTTCGAGGAACACGTTGCGCCCGTCGTTGGGGTCCTTGGGCAACAGCATGCGTTGCAGGTCGCCTTCCAGCTCGGCGAGTTTTTCCTTGGCCTCGCGGACTTCTTCCACGGCCATTTCGCGCATGTCCGGGTCGCTGTCCTTGAGCAGCGCCTGGGCGCCTTCAAGGTCGGCCTGCACTTTGAGCAGGTTTTTGTAGGTAGCGACAACCGGTTCGACTTCGGCGTATTCCTTGGAATAAGCACGGAACTTAGTCTGATCGGCAATGACTTCGCCATCGCCGAGCAAGGCGGTCAGTTCTTCGAAACGGTCCTGGAGCACGTCCAGTTTATTGAGCAGTGACGCTTTCATTGCGGTTTTTTATCCGAAGAGCTATCTGACGCGCCCTCACCGAGGGCAAAGAGTTCCTGGGCCATGGCCAGCGCATCGAGGCGGCCTTCGGCGGTAAGCTTTTTCAACTGTACGCTGGGGGCGTGGAGCAACTTGTTGGTCAAGCCACGGGCCAGTTGCATCAACACCTCTTCGGCGCTGCTGCCGTTGGCCAGCAAGCGCTGGGCCTTGCTCAACTCCTCGTCGCGCAGGCGTTCGCCCTGCTGACGATACGCCTTGAGCACGTCCACCGCCGCCAGTTCACGCAGGCGCACCATGAAGTCTTCGGCGCCGGTGCTGACCATTTCCTCGGCGGCCTGGGCAGCGCCCTGGCGGCTCTTGAGGTTTTCGGCGACCACTTCGTGCAGGTCGTCGACACTGTAGAGGTAAACGTCGTCCAATTCGCCGACTTCGGGCTCGATATCCCGGGGAACGGCGATATCCACCATGAAGATCGGTTTGTGCTTGCGCAGCTTCAGTGCACTTTCCACCGCGCCTTTGCCCAGGATCGGCAACTGGCTGGCGGTGGAGCTGATCACGATATCGCTGCGCACCAGTTCGGCCGGGATGTCCGACAACAACACCGCATGGGCACCGAACTGCTCGGCGAGGATGCTCGCACGCTCCAGTGTACGGTTGGCGACCACAATGCGCTTTACGCCCAGATCATGCAGGTGACGGGCGACCAGGGTGATGGTTTCACCGGCGCCGATCAGCAGGGCTTGGCTGCGCTGCAGGTCGCTGAAAATCTGTTTGGCCAGGCTGACGGCGGCAAACGCCACGGACACCGGGTTCTCACCGATGGCGGTGTCGGTGCGCACCTGCTTGGCGGAATTGAATGTGGCCTGGAACAGGCGGCCCAGCAACGGCCCCACGGTGCCGGCCTCGCGGGCCACGGCGTAGGCGGATTTCATCTGGCCCAGGATCTGCGGTTCGCCCAGCACCAGCGAATCGAGCCCTGCGGCGACGCGCATCATGTGACGAACTGCCGCATCTTCTTCGTGCACATAAGCGCTGGCGCGCAGGTCGTCGAGGCTCAAATGGTGATAATCGGCCAGCCAGCGCAGCACCCCATCCGCCGAAAGATGTTCCTGCTCTATATAAAGCTCGCTGCGATTGCAGGTCGAAAGGATCGCAGCTTCGCGGCTGTCGGTGAGCCGGCAGAGCTGCTGCAAGGCCTCAACCAACTGCTCTGGCGTGAACGCAACGCGCTCGCGCACGTCTACGGTAGCAGTCTTGTGGTTAATACCGAGTGCGAGGAAGGCCATTCAATATCGCTGATGATGTCGGGAAGCCGACAATTGTCCTACTTCGAATGATTCAGAACAACCACCGTAGGCTATTGTCCTAATGCCTTGTGTCTATAAAAGGCATCCGCTGAGTCTCGGTTATGTTTGACCGAAGGCTTGTGTCATGATGATCCGACCGCAGGTTAGTCGTCCTCTTCCTATATGAATAGATCTTCCGCGTTGCTCCTTGCTTTTGTCTTCCTCAGCGGCTGCCAGGCCTTGGCCCCCGTGTCGCCGGACGGTACGCCGCCGGTCGAAGACAGCACCCCCGCCCCTGAAAAGCCCAAGGTTTATTCCTCGTTCAAGGAAGAAACGATCTACAGCCTGCTGACCGCGGAACTCGCCGGCCAGCGCAATCGTTTCGATATTGCCCTGGATAACTACGTGACCCAGGCCATCAATACCCAGGACCCGGGCATTTCGGAGCGCGCGTTTCGCATCGCCGAATATCTGGGCGCCGACCAGGCTGCGCTGGATACTTCGCTGATCTGGGCGAAAAACGCGCCGGACGATCTGGAAGCCCAACGCGCCGCTGCCGTTCAACTGGCACGCGCAGGGCGCTATGACGACTCCATGGTCTATATGGAGAAAGTCCTGCAGGGCAAGGGCGACACCCATTTCGATTTCCTCGCGCTGTCGGCCGCCGACACCGACCAGGACACGCGCAATGGCCTGATGAAGAGTTTCGACCGCCTGCTGCAAAAGCATCCGAAGAACAGCCAGCTGATTTTCGGCAAGGCGCTGCTGCTGCAACAGGATGACGAGGCTGACGCGGCCCTGAAATTGCTGGAGCAGAACCCGCCGGAAGACGGCGAGATCGCGCCGATCCTGCTGCGTGCACGCCTGTTGCAGAATCTCAATCGCGGCAAGGAAGCGGTTCCGCTGCTGGAAAAAAGCATCAAGAAGTACCCGGATGACAAGCGTCTGCGCCTGACGTACGCCCGCACGCTGGTCGAGCAGGATCGTATGGAGGACGCCAAAGTGCAGTTCGCCAACCTGGTCCAGCAATACCCGGACGACGACGAACTGCGCTACTCCCTGGCGCTGGTCTGCCTGGAAGCCAAGGCGTGGGACGAGGCCAAGGGGTATCTGGAAGAGTTGATCCAGCGCGAAAGCCATGTGGACTCAGCGCACCTGAACCTCGGTCGTATCGCTGAAGAGCGCAACGACCCGCAGGCGGCCTTGCTCGAATACGCCCAGGTCGGCCCGGGTAACGACTACCTGCCAGCTCAGTTGCGCCAGGCGGACATCCTGATGAGCAACGGCCGCACCGACGAGGCAGAAAAACGCCTGGCGGCGGCGCGCGATGCCGAACCGGACTACGCGATCCAGCTGTACCTGATCCAGGCCGAAACGTTATCGGCCAACAATCAGGGCGAGCGCGCCTGGAAGTTGCTGCAGCAAGCCCTGCTGCAATATCCCGACGATTTGAACCTGCTCTACACCCGCGCCATGCAGGCGGAAAAACGCAATGACCTGGCACAGATGGAAAAAGACCTGCGCCTGATCATCAAGCGCGACCCGGACAACGCCATGGCGCTCAACGCCCTGGGGTACACGCTGTCGGATCGCACGACGCGCTACGCCGAAGCCAAGGTGCTGATCGAACAAGCCCACAAGCTGAACCCGGAAGACCCGGCCGTGCTCGACAGCCTGGGCTGGGTGAATTACCGCCTGGGCAACCTGGATGAAGCCGAACGTTTGCTGCGCCAGGCGCTGGAGCGCTTCCCCGACCAGGAAGTCGCCGCCCACCTCGGCGAAGTGCTGTGGGCCAACGGCAAGCAGCGCGAAGCACGCCAAATCTGGGAAAAATTCCTCAAGGAACAACCCGAAAGCCCCATCCTGCGCGGCACCATCAAACGCCTGACCGGATCCGAGACCCTTTAAGCTTATGTTCTTGCGCCACGTTGTAGTCTTCAGTTTTATCGCCCTGCTCGCCGGTTGCGCGGGCATAGGCAGCCGTGAATCCGTTGAAGGCCAGGGCAACCCGGCGCAATGGAAACAGCACAAGGACCAGCTCAGCAGCATCGACGGCTGGCAGATCGAAGGGAAAGTCGGGGTTCGCGCGCCGAAGGATTCCGGCAGCGGCACCTTGTTCTGGCTGCAACGCCAGGACTACTACGACATTCGCCTGTCCGGCCCGCTGGGCCGGGGCGCCGCACGCCTGACCGGGCGCCCGGGGCAAGTGAGCCTTGAAGTGGCCAACCAGGGGCGCTACGAAGCGGCCTCGCCGGAAGCGCTGCTGGAAGAACAGATTGGCTGGAAGCTGCCGGTGTCTCACCTGGTCTGGTGGGTGCGCGGCTTGCCGGCACCGGATAGCAAGAGCCGCCTGAGCCTCAACGGCGACAGCCGCCTGGCCACCCTGGAGCAGGATGGCTGGCAGGTCGAGTATCTGAGCTACGTCGAACAAAGCGGTTACTGGCTGCCCGAGCGCATCAAGCTGCACGGCACCGACCTTGACGTCACGCTGGTGATCAAGGATTGGCAACCACGCAAGCTGGGGCAATAACGTGACAGTAGAACGCCTGACCCTGCCCTCCCCCGCAAAACTCAATTTGATGCTGCACATTCTGGGTCGCCGTGAAGATGGCTACCACGAGCTGCAGACGCTGTTTCAGTTTCTCGACTATGGCGATGAATTGACCTTCGCCGTACGCGACGACGGCGTGATCCAGTTGCACACCGAATTCGAAGGTGTGCCTCACGACAGCAATCTGATTGTGAGGGCGGCAAAAAAACTTCAGGAGCAATCCGGTTGCCCCCTCGGTATCGACATCTGGATCGATAAAATCCTGCCCATGGGCGGCGGTATCGGTGGCGGCAGCTCAAATGCCGCGACCACCTTGCTGGGCCTGAATCATTTGTGGAAGCTGGGCTGGGACCCTGATCGCCTTGCGGCGCTGGGCCTTTCGCTGGGGGCGGACGTCCCGGTTTTCGTGCGCGGGCACGCGGCTTTCGCCGAGGGCGTCGGGGAGAAACTCACCCCTGAATACCCCGAAGAGCCGTGGTATGTCGTGCTTGTTCCGCAAGTATCTGTAAGTACAGCAGAAATTTTTTCAGATCCACTGTTGACACGTAACTCTCCTCCCATTAAAGTGCGCCCCGTTCCCAAGGGAAACAGTCGAAATGACTGCTTACCGGTTGTAGCAAGGCGTTATCCAGAGGTACGTAACGCTTTGAATTTGTTAGGTAAATTTACCGAAGCAAAATTAACCGGAACTGGAAGTTGTGTGTTTGGGGGCTTCCCAAGCAAAGCTGAAGCTGATAAAGTCTCGGCCCTTCTTACAGAGACCCTTACAGGGTTTGTAGCAAAGGGAAGCAACGTTTCGATGTTGCATCGCAAGCTGCAAAGTCTGCTCTAAAAGGAACCGAGTGTTAGGCACTCGTTGCAACAGATACAGGGGCGTCGCCAAGCGGTAAGGCAGCAGGTTTTGATCCTGCCATGCGTTGGTTCGAATCCAGCCGCCCCTGCCATTTTCTAATACTCATCCAGGTTACCCTCAGCCTCTAGGTACTGCGCGTGTCCAAGATGATGGTCTTTACGGGGAATGCTAACCCCGATCTGGCTCGGCGTGTCGTACGTCAGCTGCATATCCCTCTCGGTGACATCTCTGTCGGTAAATTCTCCGACGGCGAAATTACAGCCGAGATCAATGAAAACGTCCGCGGTAAAGATGTCTTCATTATTCAGCCGACCTGCGCTCCGACCAACGATAACCTGATGGAACTCGTCGTGATGGCTGATGCCTTCCGCCGCTCCTCAGCGACTCGAATCACAGCTGTAATCCCTTACTTTGGTTATGCCCGTCAGGATCGCCGTCCGCGTTCCGCACGTGTGGCTATCAGCGCGAAAGTCGTTGCTGACATGCTGACCGTGGTAGGCATCGACCGTGTGCTCACGGTTGACCTGCACGCTGACCAAATCCAGGGGTTCTTCGATATTCCGGTAGATAACATCTACGGCTCCCCGGTATTGGTGGATGACATTGAAGACCAGCGCTTTGAAAACCTGATGATCGTGTCCCCGGACATTGGCGGCGTCGTGCGTGCACGGGCTGTTGCCAAATCCTTGGGCGTGGACCTCGGGATCATCGACAAACGCCGTGAAAAAGCCAATCACTCTGAAGTGATGCATATCATCGGTGATGTCGAAGGGCGTACCTGTATTCTGGTTGATGACATGGTCGACACCGCCGGCACCCTGTGCCATGCGGCGAAAGCCTTGAAAGAGCACGGTGCGGCTAAAGTCTTCGCCTACTGCACACACCCTGTGCTGTCGGGCCGAGCGATCGAGAACATCGAGAATTCCGTGCTGGACGAACTGGTGGTGACCAACACCATCCCGTTGTCCGCCGCCGCTCAAGCCTGTGCGCGTATCCGTCAACTGGATATCGCACCGGTTGTTGCCGAAGCGGTTCGCCGCATCAGCAATGAAGAATCGATCAGCGCGATGTTCCGCTAAGGGTCAAACCTTCGGCACATCCCACTGACGAAAAGCGCCCCGCCCCGACATTCTGTTGGGGCGGGGCTTTTTTGCCCATGTCGAGTACGGCGCTGGTCGCAAACGCCCCTCGATGATGGCTATTTTGGAGATACAAAATGACTGACTTTATTCTGAACGCCCAAGCGCGTACTGACCTGGGGAAAGGTGCGAGCCGCCGCCTGCGTCACGCCGCCAACATCCCAGCCGTTGTTTACGGTGGCAACAAGCCTGCTGAGTCCGTGACCATCCTGGCCAAGGAAATCGCCAAGCTGTTCGAAAACGAAGCTGCCTACAGCCACGTTATCGAGCTGAACGTCGACGGCACCAAGCAAAACGTCATCGTTAAAGCGATGCAGCGTCACCCGTCCAAGCAGTTCATCATGCACGCTGACTTCGTTCGCGTTGTAGCCGGCCAAAAACTGACCGCTATCGTGCCTGTGCACTTCATCGGTGAAGAAGCACCGGTCAAGAAAGGCGGCGAGATTTCTCACGTTGTGAACGAAATCGAAGTGACCTGCCTGCCGAAAGACCTGCCTGAGTTCATCGAAGTCGACCTGTCGGCCGCTGAAGTTGGCGCCATCATCCACCTGTCCGACCTCAAAGCACCTAAAGGCGTTGAGTTCGTTGCACTGGCTCACGGTGATGACAAAGCTGTTGCAAACGTACACGCTCCACGCGTTGCACCAGAAGCTGAAGAAGGCGCTGCAGAGTAATTCACTCTGTATTGCCGGAGCTTGAGGAAACATCGCGGACCGGAACGTAGCGAGAAAGCGGGCGATAACGCGACGTTTACTCTTGAGTAAATGAGCTACTGTTGTCCACTTTCGCCGCACCAAGGTCAGGCGATGTTATCCACAACTCCAAAGGAAGGGCCCCTGTCGTGACTGCCATTAAACTGATCGTTGGCCTGGGAAATCCAGGCGCCGAATACGAACAGACCCGGCATAACGCGGGGGCCCTTTTTGTTGAGCGTATTGCCCACGCGCAAGGTGTGAACCTTGTAGCTGATCGCAAATATTTTGGCCTGACCGGACGCTTCTCGCATCAGGGTCAGGATGTTCGCCTGTTGATTCCCACCACCTACATGAACCGCAGCGGCCAAGCCGTAGCGGCGCTTGCGGGCTTCTTCCGGATAAAGCCTGAAGAAATCCTGGTGGCCCATGACGAACTGGACCTGCCACCCGGTGTTGCCAAGCTCAAGCTCGGCGGCGGGCACGGTGGGCACAACGGCCTGCGCGACATCATCGCGCAGTTGGGCAATCAGAATAATTTCTACCGTCTGCGGCTCGGCATTGGCCACCCAGGCGTTGCCAGTATGGTTTCAAATTTCGTCCTGGGTCGTGCGCCACGCGCCGAACAGGAAAAACTCGATGCCAGCATCGACTTTGCCCTCGGCGTGCTGCCGGATATCTTCGCCGGTGAATGGAACCGCGCGATGAAAAACCTGCACAGCCAGAAGGCCTGACTCTTACCGAGGGGAAACACCATGGGATTCAATTGCGGCATCGTCGGCCTGCCCAACGTCGGCAAATCCACCCTGTTCAACGCCCTGACCAAGTCCGGTATTGCGGCGGAGAACTTCCCCTTCTGCACCATCGAGCCCAACAGCGGTATCGTGCCGATGCCGGATCCACGCCTGGACGCCCTGGCGGCCATCGTCAATCCAAAGCGCATCCTGCCGACCACCATGGAGTTCGTCGACATCGCAGGCCTGGTCGCCGGCGCCTCGAAAGGTGAAGGCCTGGGCAACAAGTTCCTGGCCAACATCCGTGAAACCGATGCCATCGCTCACGTGGTCCGCTGCTTTGAAGACGAGAACGTGATTCACGTTTCCAACAGCGTCGACCCGAAACGCGACATCGAAATCATCGACCTGGAACTGATCTTCGCCGACCTCGACAGCTGCGAAAAACAGCTGCAGAAAGTCGCGCGTAACGCCAAGGGTGGCGACAAGGACGCAGTGGTCCAGAAGGGCCTGCTGGAGCAGTTGATCGCGCACTTCACTGAAGGCAAGCCTGCACGCAGCCTGATGAAGAACATGGGCGCCGATGAGAAGGCCGTGATCAAGGGCTTCCACCTGCTGACCACCAAGCCTGTGATGTACATCGCCAACGTCGCCGAAGACGGCTTCGAGAACAACCCGTTGCTCGATGTGGTCAAGGCCATCGCCGACGAAGAAGGCGCGATCGTCGTGCCGGTGTGCAACAAGATCGAAGCGGAAATCGCCGAGCTCGAAGACGGTGAAGAAAAGGATATGTTCCTCGAAGCCCTGGGCTTGGAAGAGCCTGGCCTGAACCGTGTGATCCGCGCCGGTTACGAAATGCTCAACCTGCAGACCTACTTCACCGCCGGTGTGGAAGAAGTCCGTGCATGGACCGTCAAGGTTGGCGCCACCGCCCCACAAGCTGCCGGCGTGATTCACACCGACTTCGAAAAAGGCTTTATCCGTGCCGAAGTGATCGCATACAACGACTTCATTCAGTACAAGGGTGAAGCCGGCGCCAAGGAAGCCGGTAAGTGGCGTTTGGAAGGCAAGGAATACGTCGTTAAAGATGGCGATGTCATGCACTTCCGCTTCAACGTATAAGTGCTCTCTGCGGTTTTTTCCGCAAACAAAAGCCGATGCATTGCATCGGCTTTTTTGTGGGCGCTCGCCCTGACAATAACCTTCATCGCAGCCATTACGACTCACACTTCAGATTAATCCTGTTTTCTTCCGTGCCTTTATGCACCCCCTTACATACACAACTCGCCTCTCCCGGAACAACTCTTACTTTTCTTACAGGATCTTTCTCATTCCTCTCTTACAGCCTCAACGAGAAACTTGGTAAGTTACCGTTATCGGCTGATATTGATAGAGCATCAGGCCAACAATGAAGTGACAGCGATAGTGGAGCACCCGCACGATGTCGGCCTCGTTTCAAATAGATACGCCAGTAGATCCACTCTTTATTGAAGGATCTGATATTGAAGAAACCATCAATACTACTGCCACCCTCAATATTGACATCCTCTTGATGGGCGAAACGGGTACCGGCAAGGACACCTTGGCGCAACGGGTTCATCATTTGTCGGGGCGGCGCGGTAGCTTCATTGCTGTGAACTGTGCAGCCATCCCCGAAAGCCTTGCGGAAAGCCAGCTGTTCGGCGTCAACAGCGGGGCCTTTACCGGTGCGATGCAATCACGGGCCGGTTTTGTGGAGGCTGCTCATCTGGGGACTCTGTACCTTGATGAAATCGACAGCATGCCGCTGACTCTGCAAGCCAAGCTATTGCGGGTGCTGGAATCCCGCGGCGTGGAGCGCCTAGGCTCGACCCGTTTCATCCCCGTCGATATGCGTGTCATTGCGTCGGCCCAACACTCGTTGCACACAATGGTCGAACAAGGCACCTTCAGGCGCGACCTGTACTTTCGCCTGAATGTCGTCAACATCCAACTCCCGGCCTTGCGCGACCGGCGTGAGCGCATCATTCCGTTGTTCCTGGAAATGATCCAGCAAGAAGCTGCCCACTTCGGCTGTTCGGCCCCGCCGCCGCCTAGCGGGCTGCTGCAGCAATTGCTAAGCCATCCCTGGCAGGGCAACGTTCGTGAACTGCGTTCGACGGCCAAACGCTTCGTCCTGGGCTTACCGCTTCTCTCCACGTCCTTGAACATCAGGCAGGAATCCGTGATGGGTCTGAAAGCACGCCTGCAGCAGCTGGAAAAGGCACTGATCGAAGAGTCGCTGCTACGCCACGATTACTGTGTGGATAGCGCCGCAGTGGAGCTAAGCGTGGCCAAGCGCACGCTTTACTACAGAATGAAGCAGTTGAATATATCCCTGGCTTAACGCGCTTACAAATATTTAGAAACATCTACCTCTGAAACATTTGGAACGCCTTGTTGCTAAACACCACACAACTAGGGCCACGCTCAAGGCGTTATTGACATGCTAAGGCATAAATAGGGCTTGGCTAACGGCGAACGTGTATCCCCTTCAAACATTGCAGTTGGAGTTTATTATGTCTATTCCAAGTATTACGCCCCCCAGCACCAACAATAATTTCCTGTCCGCCCCAGGAACAAAACCCGGCACAGGCAACAGCAGTGATGATCTGTTAGACAAGGCAGAGGCCATTGCTCGAGAGGGTTTCGAGTTGAGCCTGAAAGCCAAGCAAATCACCAACAAATATGCGGCAGCTAAAGAAGTTCGATAACACAACCGCCTCCCCGTGTTGTCCATCGGGGAGGCTTTCTTGTTCGCTGAAATAGCAACTTTTGATATCAGCCGTTCCAGGTAGGCTGCCTCAAGTATCGACATAGCAGGCTTTACATGAAGATAGAAGAACTTGACTTTTCAGTGCAACGCAACGCCCTCGAAGAAGCCTTTAACACACGAAGTCATCCTGCCTCTCATACAGACGTAGACTTTTTCACCTCATCGCTGAACCGCCCAGGAGCGACTACCACCCGGGTAGACAATCCTGCGGGACCTTCGCTGCTGGCAGAGGCCGGACAGCACGTCAAGGCCTTGGAAAGCCGTCTTGCGCATGCACTCAAATCAACCAACAAAGGCTCCGACCCGGACGATTTCAAGCAATACCCACGTGAGCTATCCAACGTCGTACTGACCTCCCAACTGCTGGTAAAAAGCCTGGGCAAGGCCACTCAGTGCCTCGACAAAATCTGCAACTTGCAATAATGGCCATGAACAATTTCCTGCCTGTCGCGTTACTCCTGGCGGCTGCACTGATGTTGGGTGGCTGCAGCGATCGTGTCGAACTTCATCGCCAACTCTCCGAGCAAGAGGCCAATGAGGTCATCGCAGAGTTGGCCGACAAACACATTCGCGCGCAGAAAGTCCCGGCCAAAGATGGCGTCACCGTGGCCGTCAATGCCGTCGACATCGGGCGCGCCGTACGCACGCTGGAAGCCGCCGGGTTGCCTCGAGCGGCACGCACTACGCTGGGTGACACGTTTCGCAAGGAAGGGGTCATTTCCACGCCGCTGGAAGAGCGCGCGCGCTACATCTATGCCCTGTCCCAAGAGCTTGAGGCCACCCTGTCCAATATTGACGGTGTGATCGTTGCGCGTGTGCACGTGGTGCTGCCGGAACGCGTAGCACCGGGTGAGCCGGTCCAACCCGCGTCCGCGTCGGTATTCATCAAACATGACCCGCGCCTGGACCCCGATAACATCCGCGCCCGCGTACGCAGGATGGTCGCGAGCAGCATCCCGGGCATGACCGCTGCGGTGGACAACCCGCAAAAACTAAGTGTGATCTTCGTGCCAGCCACTGCCTATCAGGAACAGCAACGCCTGGCTTACTTCGGCCCTTTCCTGGTGCCCAACGATGACCTCCCGTTCTGGCGAACCAGCGTAACCCTTTTTCTGCTCAGCCTAGTGGCCATCACCCTCGCCGCATCATTCCTGTTTGCACGACGCCAGCGCGCGCGGCAAGGGAGGCCTGTAGCAGGCGAATCAATCGGCGCTGCCCATGACGCCTAGCATCGATCAGTCGGCGAGCGAGCAATTGGCCTGGGCCCAATGGTGGGCGTTCCCTTGGAAGTACGCCCACGAAGACTGGCGAGATGACGTTCATAGTGCGATGGACGCGCTCCATCGTAGCGGTGGATGGGCCCCCTGCACGCTCCCGGGTGTTGTCGCCTGCCTGCCTCCGGAGCCTCATACCACCGTGCTCCGCCTGGCCCTTGCCTCCACGGAGCAACTCAATTTGGCGCTGACACTGGTTCACGACATCTTCAATCCGCAAGCCTCGTCAGGCTTGAGCGACAGTCATCAGTTGTGGTGCACACGACTTTCCAAGGCCCTGCCTCCTGCGCGGCCACTGCGCGATGCCGACCCGTTGCAATTGCTCTGTAGCTGGGTAGCGCCCTCCACCTGGCAGCGCCTGCGATTGCGCTTTCCCCGTGGACACGTGCAAGAAGTGGAAAAAAAAAACTCTCCGTCGAGGGAGCAACCAGCCAACTGAACACACTCTGGCAAGCCGTCGTCTGGCGGGTGACGACAACGGCAACCGACACCATCCCCCCCGACTCGAACGTGTAAGGAGAACGCCGATGCTATGCCGACACTCCCTTGAGTTGCCCAGCGGTGCCTCTGGTTTGCCACGTAATCTGATCCTCCGTGAAGAGCTTAAGGACTGGGACCAGGCCAACCAGATTTTACGCCACGCCAGTGCCCAGGCCGACGAGCTGATAAGCCAGGCAGAAAGGAAATGTGAAGTGCTGCAGCAAGAAGCCTCACTGCAGGTCTGGCAGCGCGCAGATACCCAACTCAAGCAGTGGGACCTCGACCGTCAGGCGATGTGTGACAGCCTCGAACACTATGCGACCCGCATCACCCAGCAGGCGATGCGTCGCCTGCTTGACGACATCGCGCCTCCCCAAAGGCTGGCAGCCTTGCTCAAGCAACTACTGGCCAGCCAAGTCCAGGAGGTCAATGCGACGCTGCTGTGTCATCCCCATGACGTTGAAGAGATCGAACAGTGCCTCAGCCTTCGCAATGCCACGTATTGGAAGCTTCACACCGACGAAGCAATCCGGCCTCAGACACTCGTTCTGCAAACCGACGAGGGCGACTTCCGAATCAGTTGGAACTCACTGCTCGAAGCGTTCTTCAACAGCAGTCAAGAGTACTTGGATTACGACCTGAAAGTACGCGAGCCAGCGTTTTCATAACGTCTTGCAAACAGGTCTATCGCGCATTCAAACCCACCGACATGAAGGAAAAACCATGGATTTTTTTAATGATCTATCTCGCCAGCTATTAAGAAACAGCGACGTCGCCCACAAGGCCTACAAAGCGAATATCGCTGAAGTCTCAGCCAATGGTTCAGACGCCGAGTTCTTCGAACTGGCCATGAAAAAAGCCACGACGCAGATGGCCTACCTGGAGCACAACCGGGTGAATCACTTGCTGCTCAAAAGTGCCTTTGAGAGTTTCCAGTAACTATGAAAGCGCTGGTCGGTGAGTGGCTCAGAGACCGCGCGGAGCGTGCGATGAGGCCACGCTCTTCGGTTGCCTCCAGACACTGCTCAACCAACGCGATATCTGGCGCTCCGCTGCCGCGCGCCCTGTTCGGCCGGCACTGAACCTCAAACCCACCTCGCTACGCTCGCCGTCTTACTAACAAGAGAACACCTCATGTTTAACCCCCCCTCCAAGCACACCGGCTTGCGCTTTGATTCACCCCGCTCATCGTCAAAACGAGCGGGATGGCGGTGCGTGGTCGCACTGCCATGCTTGCTGATGCCCGTCGTCAGTACCTACGCAGCCATTCCTGCCGAATGGAAAAATACCGCTTACGCCTACGAGGCCCAACAAAAACCGCTGCGAGAAGTGCTCGAAGACTTCGCGCAGACCTTTGGTACGCAACTGCAAGTGGAGGGGCTACTGGAGGGCAACGTCAACGGAAAGATTCGCGCCAACACCCCGCAATCATTGCTTGATCGACTGGGGGTCGAACATCGCTTCCAGTGGTATTTGTACAACAACACGCTCTATATCAGCTCTCTGGATCAACAGGAATCTGCACGTTTGGAGGTCTCTTCCGAAACCATCGCGGACCTCAAAAAAGCACTCACGGATATTGGCCTGCTCGACAGCCGCTTCGGCTGGGGCGAACTCCCCGAAGACGGCGTCGTCTTGGTCTCCGGCCCGCGGCGCTATATAGAACAGATCAAGCATTTCAGCAGCCAACGCCGCTCACCGGAAGAAAAACAAAGCGTGCTCAGCTACCCGCTGAAGTTCGCCAACGCGACGGATCGCCAAGTGGAATATCGCGGTGAAAAACATGCCATTCCCGGCGTTGCGAGCATTTTACGCGGGTTGTTGGAGCCCCGCGCCACCTCGTCTCTTCCGGGGCTTGGCCAACGCCCCCCTTCACAACCCTCCCCCCTTGCGCCAAACATTCCCCGGCTGAACAACCCACTGATCGGGCAGATGGTTGGCGTAAACAGCAACCCTGCGCAGTTCGAGACCGGCGGCACGCTCACCCCACGCGCACCAACACCCTCCAGCCGGATTCGCGTCGAAGCTGATGTGCGTAACAACGCGGTACTGATCTACGATTTGCCGGAGCGCCAGGCCCTGTACCGCGAGTTGATCGCTCAGCTCGATGTCGCAAGCAAGCTGATAGAGATCGATGCCATTATCCTCGACATCGAGCGCACACAATTACGCGAGTTCGGCGTGAACTGGGGCTTCCAGAACAGTCGTTTCCGTGGCCTCGGCACCAACCAGGCGCCTGGCACCACCTCGCAGTTATCGATTGAAAATCGTGATCGCTTCTACGCGGATATACGCGCACTTGAAGCCAAGGGGCTGGCAACCATGGTCTCCAACCCTTCGGTCCTCACCCTGGAAAACCAGCCAGCGGTCATCGACTTCAACCGCACTCAGTACCTGACGCCCGGCAGAGAAAACGCAACCATTCTGCCGGTCACCGTGGGGACCAGCTTCCAGGTCGTACCGCGAGTCATCACCAGTCGCGGTGGTCACCAGGTCCACTTGGCGGTGGATATTGAAGACGGGAATTTCGACGAGACCAACCCCATGCCAGGCCAACTGGATGTGCGCCGAGGCAAGGTCAGTACCCAGGCAGTAATGGCTGAAAAACGCTCGCTGGTGGTGGGTGGATTCCATGTCACCGAAAGCACCGACAAGCAGAACAAGGTGCCTCTGCTGGGCGACATTCCGCTGCTGGGCAAGGCGCTGTTTTCCTCGACCGAACGACAGAACAATCGACGTGAGCGCCTGTTTATCATCACCCCGCGCGTCATCGGCGACCAGTCCGACCCCTCGCGCTATTTGCCCCAGGCCGACCAAGTCGATCTGCAAGCGGCGCTCACACCGCTCGCCAGGCGCAACAGCCCTCACCAGCCGGTGATCAATCGCAACGACATCATCAGCACCCTGGCGCACCTGGTCAGCGGGCAAGTCCCCCAGACCTTCAAAGCGGCGCCAATGCCACTCGGGCTGCGGACATTATGCAACACACGCGAATTGCTGGCGCTGAACGAAAATCGCAGCCAGTGGTATGCCGGCCCCGAGTACAACGTGGCAGTCGTGGTGCTGCGCAACCAGTTCAACCGCAATGTGCGCATAGACGAAAAAGAATGCAGCAACTCGCAGACCCTGGCAGTCAGCGCCTGGCCGCGTGCCTGGCTCAAGCCCGGTGAGGAAGCAGAAGTATTTATCGCGATGCGCCCGGTGGTGAAGGACGAACACCTCAGCGTACCCCGCCCCTCCTTGATCACCCCAGCTCAGAAGGCCAAGCCATGAATCGCCGCTTGTTGTGCATCACACTGATCAGCGCAGCGTTGTTCGTCACCGGCTGTACCCCCACGTGCAAGGGCGACTCCTGCTCACGTCCACAATCGACCCATGACCAAATGGTAATCTGGTGGCCGCCACAGATGCGCGTCGAACCCGGCCCCAGTGGTGGGCGGGCGGACTACCAGACCATCTCGCTGGAGCGCTGAGTGCTCGCCAATGCCCGATCATCAACGCCAGGTAAGTTGGAAAAACGGGTGAGCGGCGCGGCCGCTCACCTGCCACTCGCGCCCGGTATCACGGTGTGTTCACCTCACGCCGGCCAACGACCGGGGTTGGCCTTGCACGTCTCTCGCGAAGCCTTGCGAACCGGGCAATTACAACGGGTATTGGAGCAGCGTTTCGAGCGCCCCTTTATTCAATGGCTGTGTGACCTATCAGGATGTCAATGGCGCCCAGGTCAGCGCTGATCAAGCTCGGGGATTTCCAGCGTTTCACGCTTGGCCTCATCGTCCAGCTCACGCAAGGTGCGATAGATCAGCGCCACCGCCTGCAAGGTTTCGCGGGGAATGCTCGCACCCAACTCTTTTGTATAGATCGTGCGCGCTAGCCATATGCACTGGATCACCGGCACCTCAGCGGCCTTGGCACGATCGATCAGCCTGCGGGCCTCAGCGTCCGTGCCCTTGCTCACCAGCAACGGAAGCGGTGTTTTACCAGGGCGGTAATACAGGGCGACCGCATAGTGCGTCGGGTTGACCACCAGCATGTCCGCCTCCTCCAGCTTGGGCAGCTTCACCTTCGGCTCTTCCTGGGCCAATTGCTGGGCCAATGCGCGACGCTGGCCCTTCACATGCGGGTCGCCCTCCATGTCCTTGTACTCTTTGACGACCTCGACCTGGGTCATGCGCATGCGTTTGGCAAAAAAATACCTCACCATCATCAGGTCGATAAGCGCCAGTATCAACAACAAGCCGAGGCAGGCATGCAGCAAGTGCCGAAACAGCACGATCAACGCCAGGATGTAACTTTGCAGGTCACTGTTGGCCAAGTTGATCAACGCCCCCAAAGAGGGCCAGACCACCACATACACAATCAGCCCTATCAGGAACGCCTTGGCGATACTCATCAACAGGTTCATCAGCGATTGAGCAGAAAACATCTGCTTGATCTGGCTGACCGGGTTCAGGCGATTGAAGTCGGGCTTGAGGCTCTCTGGCGCAAACAACAGTCCGAACTGCATCCAACTGCTGATGAGCTTCACAGCAATCGCCACGCCTGCCATCAATACAGAGAACGAGAAAAACACAATCAGGCTTTCAACCAGCACCTCCTCCAGGGCCCGTGCAAAGGGCTGATTCAGGTCTGAGATCGGCAAGATCATCAACTGCTGGAACCGTTGGAGGCTGCTCTCGGCCGTGAACAGCGCGATTTCACTGATCGACGTCAGCACCAGCAATTTACCGACGTCCTGGCTTTGGGCGACTTGGCCTTTCTTGCGTTGATCACGCAGCTTCTTGGCTGACGCCGGGTGCTTCTTTTCCCCTGAATCACTCACGGCAGTGACGCCTTGAAGAGCAACCCCAGCGAATGCCTGAGGTCACCCAGTTGGCTCATGCGCCCGACGATAAGGTCCTGCAACAACGCAAAGTACACCAATAAAATGCCGATACCCGCCAGGCATTTGACAGGGGGCGCCAGCGTGCTCACCTGTAGCTGCTGGCTGTAAACCCCCAGCAGCGCGATACCGAATTCCAGCAACAGCAACACCGCGATAAAAGGCGCGGCGTAGAGCATCATGTGGGTGAAGGTGTCGCCCAGCAACCCGACGAATACACCCATGCCATTCGGTGCCGGCAGCGGAAACCACACCGTGGGCGGCCAGATCAGGTAGCTGTCCCAGATCACCTGAGTCAACGTACCCAGTCCGAGCGTGACGATCAGAAGATAAATCGCCAACTGCTTGAACAAGTGCCCAATCGGCGTCGCATCCGGGCCCAGTGAAGGATTGAGCTGCCCCCCCGCCAAGGCTCCACGTTGGTTATCGAGCAGCGCTCCCACCGATTCGAACATCCAGAACGGCATCGACAGCAGCACTCCCAAGAGAAGGCCCAGAGCCACCTCTTTAAGCACCAGCGCACCGAGCATCAACGCGGAGTATTCCTCGACCGCCAATACGGCATGGATACCCGGCGCTGGCATCAACGCCATGACCATCACAATGGTGTGCCGTAGCATGCCGCGGATATGTTGAAAGCAGAACGCAGCCACCAAGATGGCACAAGGGTAGATGCGCGACATACCGATCATCAGGCTGGGCAGGTACTCAAGATAAAGCAGCACAGGCAGCGCCTCAGTTCAGGGCCGAGCGGCCAATCATGTCGAAGGCCAGGTTGATCAACTGGATCAGCTCAACCCCAATCCAGCGGCCGGTCAGGATCAGCGTGATACCCACGGCAACCAACTTGATGCCAAAGGGCAGCGTCTGATCCTGTATTTGCATCAACGCCTGTACCAGGGACGTCAGCACACCCACCACCACCGCCACAATCAGCGGCGGCGCCGACAGTACGACCACCAACAGCATGCCCTGCTTGAACAGCACGATCGGTTCCATAGGGTACTCAGAGGTAGGAAAGGAACAGGCTGTCGAGCAAGCGCGACCACCCCGAGACCAACACGAACAACAGCAACTTGAGCGGCAGTGAGATGGTCATCGGCGAGACCATTTGCATCCCCAGCGCCAGCAACAGATTGGAGACAATCAGATCAATGACGATGAAGGGGATGTAGATCAGGAAACCGATCTCAAATCCCGCCTGCAGTTGTGACAGCACAAACGCCGGCACCAGCAGGATCAAGTCCTCGCGCCGCACGTCCTGCGCCATTTGCGCAGGCCAAAGGCGCGCGGTGTTTTCCAGCAAGTGCGTCAGCGTGTCCGGGTCCACATTGCGCAACATAAAGGCGCGCAGCGGTTTGATGGCCTCGCTTCCCGTCTGCAAAAACGTTTGCACATTGCTCAGGTCCAGCGGCGAGACCTTGATGCTTTCAGCAATCTCGTACCCCACCGGAGCCATGATGAACAGGGTGGCCGCAAGCGCGATGCCATTGATCGCCATGCTCGGTGGGACCTGCTGCACGCCGAGGGCATTGCGGGTAATCATCAGCACAATGACAATTTTTAAAAACGATGTGCAGATGATCAGCAGCATGGGCATCAACGTAAGCGCCCCCAGAAACACTGCAAGAATGAGGGGGTCCAGCCCCTGGATATTCATCGACCGAACATCACGCGGGACAGCTGCAACCCCAGGCGCCCATCAACTTCCACCAACTGCCCCTGAGCAATCGGGCGGTCGCCATAATAGAGGCCTGCCATACCCGGGGCGTAGCCGGCAATACCCAGCACCGCGCCGGGCGCAAGGTTACGCAGCTCACCCAAGGTGAGGTTGAGCGCTCCGCAGCGTACCGTCAGCGCGATGCTCAACTCATCGAAAGGCTCATGGCCGAATACATCTACCACCGGCTCATCCTTCTCATGCTCCGAGTAGTGGGGCGCAGTAAAATTGTCGTCCACGGACGTCTCCTCGATAGCAGTAAGGGTCACGCACAAAGCGCCTTTGGCATCGTCAATACACCCTCGCAAGCACCGTCTGCCGGTGCGTACATAGCCCGTCCCGCAGGCCTGAAAAAAATGCTGCTCAAGCAACAACACGTCCCCGATGCGCAGCGCTTGTGCCTGCCCTACCGGCAAGTGCAAACGCCCGAGCGTTACGGCAATCGCCAACTGAAACGACGCCGTCATCGGCTCTGCAGTCGGGCGCCACGGGCCGGACGCGTATAACGTCAGGAAGCTTTCGGCGGCAAGCCACAGGTAGCCCACGACGCGAGATGCTCCCAGGGTCACACTCAGTTGGCAGCCGAACCCGACCGGACGATCAACCTCCAGCAGTCGCACGGTGCCCAGCAGCGTTCGTACCTGCGGGCTGAGGTGGTGCTGGAATAACGCCCAAAACCAGTCGTTTGAATCGTTACCCGCCTGGGCCAACGTGACCGGGCATTCGCCCAGCAAGCTGAGCAGCGGCCCGGCCTCCGCAAGCGCGAGCACACCACACCGGGTTTCAAGGCAAACGATGTCGCCTCCGGTGGGCGGACGCCCGGGTTCCAGACGCAACTCACCGTCCTGCCCCGCCACTTGAAAGGGCAGGCACAAGCCACGTCCCAATCGACGGCGAGCAGCAACGATGTCGCTCCTAATCAAAGGCAACACCAGTGACGGCACTATCATGTCGACCTGATGCAAGGTAAATGCAGGCTGACCGGCAGCCCCAACGCCGCCGCCAAGCGGCTTTCACATTGTTGCCGCACACCACTGAGCCAGCGTGCCGTTGCGTCTTGCTCAGGCTCCAGCTCAATGGCCCAAGCGCCTTGTTCACGACGCACGCTGGCGTTGATCCGCCCAAGCCTGGGCAGGTACAGCACCGCCTGAAGCGGCCACTGCGACCCCATCTGCATACGAGGGAGTAATTGGTCTGCGAGGGCGCCAATCAAGGCGGCAGAGGCATTCGACTTCGCCTTCGATAGCGACGGCTCCCTCCCTGCACCCTCGTCCATATCCGCGAACAGTCGGGCGAATAATCGCCCTTGCTCCCAGGGCACGACAGCGGCGCCGATAGGCTCACGGTCTTCGCGTATTCCACGTAGGCGTGGGTACTCAGTGGGTTTATTGGAAACCTGTTTCACGTCGGCTCCTGCGCCAGTAAAAGGGACAGCTCCTGGAGTTTTTCAACCTGTCGCAGGCACTCGGTGACTTGCTTCTGGGCGCTGCCAACGCGGATGGCCTTTTCTTCCTGCTGGCTTTGCAATGCTTCCAGCCGGGCTTTGTCTCGACGGGTATTGGCCGATAAAACACGCTCCTGCGCACCCCAGGTCTTCAGGGCCTGCAACGTCATCACCTGGCCCTGGTAGTGGCTGAGCAATTGAGCACTTTCCCGCGCCTCGTCCTGCCGGCTTTCTTCAAGCGTGTCGCTGGCCTGTTCTATATGGGCAAGCAGCGTTTGCTGGGCTCGCTTCGCCTCACGCAGGCTGCGTTCGGCCCTGTCTGCCCGGTGCCTGCGCAGGCGTCGCAGTGTCTCCACATCACCAAGCAGCACGTCAGAATGGGACATGTGCGGTCAGCTCCTGAATGTGCTCCAGCGTCCTCGCCATGGGCGTGGGCTCACGCAAGTCCTGGCGCAGAAAAGCATCGACCGCCTGGCGGCTGTCCACCGCCAGGTCAGTCAGGGCATCCGTGCCAGGCTGGTACTCCCCCAGCTTGAGCATCAACTCGATCTGCTGGTAAGCCGACAACAAGCGGCGCAATGCGGTGCCGGCGCGAATATCTGCCGGAGAGACAACGTTGCTCAAGATTCGCGACAGGCTCGCCAGCACGTCCACTGCCGGGTAGTGCCCACGCTCGGCCAACTTGCGAGACAACACGATATGACCATCCAGCAGTGAGCGAACCTCATCGGCGACCGGATCGTTCATGGAGTCCTGTTCGATCAGTACCGTGTAGATCGCCGTGATAACCCCCTCACGGGTCAACCCGGCACGCTCCACCAAACGGGGTAACAGGCTGTAGACCGACGGCGGAAGACCACCGCGACCCAACGGCTCACCCGCCGCCAGGCCGATTTCACGCTGGGCCCTGGCAAAACGGGTCAGTGAGTCGATCAGCAGCAACACCCGCTGCCCCTTGCGCCGGAAACCTTCGGCCAGGGCCGTAGCGGTAAATGCAGCACGCGCGCGCTCCATGCTTGAGCGATCGGAGGTCGCGCACACCAATACCGCTTTGGCACGCAGTTGCTCATCCAACTCATGGTCTAGAAACTCACGCAACTCGCGGCCCCGCTCGCCGATCAAGCCGAACACGATCACATCGCACTCAACATTACGGGCGATTTCAGCCAGTAAGGTGGTCTTCCCGCAACCCGCCCCGGCAAACAGCCCAACACGCTGGCCTTCACCCAACGTCAACAAACCATCGATCGAACGGACTCCGGTAGCCAGTGCGCGGTGGATCCTCGGACGCTCAGTGGGCAACGGCGCTTCACACAGCACTGCACTCGTATCAGGCAAGTCCGCCTCCACAAAAGCACTGGCACCCTCCCCCGTGATAGGCCTGCCGAAACCGTCCAACACCTGGCCCAGCAACGCATCGCTGACCTGTACCCGATGCGCCACACCCAGGCGTTCAACGCTGGCCCCCACCCGCACGCCCTCCAGGTTGCCCAGGGCGCTGAGCACCGCATCCTGCTGATCGAAGCCAATGATCTCGGCGAGCATGCAATCACCCGGGGCTTTCTCGACCTGGCACAAGTCTCCGATACGCGCCAGGGGCAGCCGGCACTGCAGCAGCATGCCGTTGACGCGCTGGATACGACCGCGCATCGTCACCGGCGCAAAAGCCGCCAGTGACTGAGATTGGCGTTGCTGCCAGGCCTCCAGACGCGCTTGCAGTTCCAGGCTCACCAGCGCACCTCATACCGCTGCGCACCGTCAAATACCACTTTGCTGTTATCGATCGACACCAGGCGCAGTCCTTCCACCTCATCCCCCACAAACAACCGGGTACCCTCTTCCAGAACCACATGACCATTCGGCCCGCCGACGATCTGAACGATCTTGAAGGGCAGCGCGCTGTCGCGCACACGTACACGACTGAGTACCGGTACAGCGCTGTCGAACTGCTCTCCAAAACGGCTGAGCATCCGTGCCACCAGGTCCACATCGTCTTGGGAGACATCCCCACTGAGCGTGACCTGGCCATTGATGACTTGGAGGGAAACGCGCTCGCCCAGCTCACGCTCGCCCAGCATCTTCAACAACTGCTCGCGCACTTCAAACGGCGAGGCCAGTTCACGTTTCTGGACGGCCTGCGGCATCAGGGAGGCCTGGGCCTCGGGCTCTCCTGTAGAGGCCATGCCCACCAGAATGAAGATGACCGTTATCACCAGCACCACAGTAATCAGGCGCTTTTGTTGTGGATGGGAAATGGACGATAAATTGAGGGTTGGCGTCGGCTCCGTGGCAGGAGCTGACACCAGCGGAGCCTGGGTCGGCGCCTGCGGCCAAGGCTCATCAGCCAGGGTGACACAGAGCCGTACACACCCCACGCAAAACACAGCGTTCGGTGCCAGGCTCGCAATCTGCGCCAAAACCTGCCCATCGGCGCCTTGCAACAGCCCCGCTTCAGCCTGTACCGACCAGTTCGAGCCGACCAGCAGCAGCCGAGCATGCTGCTGTGCAACACCAGGATCATTGAGCATCAGGTCGGCATCGGCATGGGCACCGATGCTCCACTGCTCACCGAACAGCGGCAGTGCAGCCCCTTGATGCAGACCGTCCAAAACACGCAGCTCAAACATCACCAGTGCCTCGATCGATTAGTAAATACCCACGGGCTCATGCCTGTACCCCGCGCACCAAATCAACCTGAGCAAGGTCAAAACGCCCCAGCACTTTTACCTTGGAGCTGCTTCCCAGCTCCGCGAACGACAGCACCGGCACGTAGTTGAATTCTTCGAGCAGCAATGTCCGCAGCGGGCTGCGCAAGTCCTGGGCGACCAGCATCACACTCTTGAATTTGGGCCGAACGGTAAAAGCCTGGTTGAGCAGGTTGATCATGGCTGCGCTGTGCTCATCGTCGAGCGCAAAGAAGACACCGGTCTGGGTCTGGCGCAGCGCGTCCCGCAACGTGCTTTCGGTTTGAGGCGAGAGCAACCAGGCATGCAGGCCATCAGCTTCACTGTACTGATGCATGATCTGCGCTTTGAGGGCGATACGAGCATAATCAGCCAGTGCCTCAGGTTCGCGCTCATGCTGGCCGTACTCGATCAGCGATTCGACAATCAGCCGTACCGCGCGCAAGGGCACGCCTTCACTGGCCAAGCGCTGCAACACCGCCGAAAAACGTGACAGTGGCATGATCCGCTGTAGCTCCTGCACCAACTCCGGCTGGTTGTGCTCCAGCCAACTGAGGATCGCTTTGCTCTCCTGGATGCCCAGGAAATGTGGCCCACTGAGCATCATCGCCTGCTTCATGCGTTCAATGATCAGGCTCGCCGCGCTGAAGCGCTCCACTTGCGGGTCTTCGAGCAGCGGGTCATCAGGCGCCAGCCAGATCCAGTCCTGTTCGTCACGCTCAGCCAACCCCGGTATGCCGTGGGCGGGCTCATCCTTCAGTGCCTTGCGCTCAACAGCCAGATAGTTGACCACCGAGGCCTTGACCATCGGGACTTCATGCACACAAAAACGCATTTCATCGGTGGCCAGCGAGTCATCGAGTTCCACCTCGAATGGCGGCAGTGTCAGGCCGATATTGGCCACCAGCGCATTTCGGGCCTGGCGAATCCCGTGGATAAGGTCCGTCACTTCAGGCGTGCCACGCAGGGCCGGGGAGAACTGCAACAGGTAAGGCCGCGACGGGTCGAACCCGCGTAGATCCTCGCTGCCATTCTGCTCAGGACGCACCGCTTCGCCCGCTTCAGCGGCAGGCTGGGCTTCCCGTTGACGCTGGCGCACCAGGTAATAACCGAGGCTACCGGTGATCGCCGAGATGAACATGAAGACCCCCGTTGGCATGCCGGGCACTGCAGCGAAGACGAGCATTCCCACAGAAGCGATCACCCAACTCTTGGGTTCGCTGGTCATTTGCCGAGCAATTTCAGCGCCCATGTTACTGACGCCCTTACGCCCATCCGGCGCCACACGGGTGATGATCATGCCGGCAGTCAAGGAGATCAGCAGCGCCGGAATCTGCGCGATCAAACCGTCACCGATGGTCAGTACCGAATACAGCGCCATCGAGTCTGCAGCGCTCAAGCCGTGCTGGAACATGCCCGTAGAAAAACCGCCCAACAGGTTGACTACGACAATGATCAAACCAGCAATAGCGTCACCCTTGACGAACTTCATGGCGCCGTCCATGGCGCCGAACAACTGGCTCTCGCGGGACAGCTGCTCGCGCTTGTCTCGTGCTTGGGCGCCGTCGATCAGGCCTGCGCGCAAGTCACTGTCGATGGACATCTGCTTGCCAGGCATCGCGTCCAGGCTGAAACGCGCCGCCACTTCAGCGACCCGCTCCGAGCCTTTGGTGATCACCAGAAAGTTGACCAGCGTCAGGATCAGGAAGATCACCATCCCTACCGCCAGGTTGCCCCCCACCACAAAATTGCCAAAGGCTTCAACGATATCGCCGGCGTCCTGTTCCAGCAGGATAAGGCGCGTGGTCGCGATCGACAGCGCCAGTCGAAACATCGTGGTCAGCAACAGGATCGAGGGGAACGACGAGAACGCCAGGGGGCCGGGCAAGTAAAGCGCCAATACAATCAACAGGCATGAAATGCAGATATTGAGGGCGATCAGAATATCCACCAGCCATGTGGGCAGCGGCACAATAAAGATAAAAACGATGGCCAAGACCACCACCGCGCCCAACACTTCGGCGCGCTGCGCCACTTTGAGCAACAGGGTGTTAATGACCGATAACACGGTCACGCCAGTGGCCTCGGCTCACCGGCAAAGCGCGTGGGGCCACGGTGGATGCGATCCAGCTCATCCATCACCACCAGAAAGCCCTGCAGGGTCTCTTGACGGGTTCGGCTGTCGGTCCACAAGGCCAAGGGCAGTTGCTGGAACAACGGATAAAGAGCATTGAGGGACACCAGTTGCCGGTCCAACGGCCCACCCCCCAACTCATCCCCCAACCGCAGGACTTCACCCGCCTCAATGCCGCTACCGGCATAACCCAGCAGGCCTTGCAGCAGGGCTACCGCGTCATGCTCGATGCAAAGTCGCTGAGTCAACGCCTGGCAACCCGCCAGCACCCCGCTCAGTTGCCCGCAGCTTTGTAGCCCCTGCAGCAACGTACGCAACATAGGCGTTGGCATGGACGAAACCATGGCCGCGATATCGTCCGCCAGGGCTTTGCGCATCAACTTGAGCCCAACGCCGAAACGCGCCCCCCCATACATGCCCAACAGTGCCTGCATCATCGTGGCCAACGATTGACGCGTAACGACACTCGCGTAATAGAGCGTACGAAGTGCCTGGCGCTCCTTTGGGTCGACGCCGACAGCCTGCAAGGCCGCCGCAATATTCAAGCCGGCCTGGATCTCGCCCTTGAAGCGGACCTCCAGCTTGGTAATGGCGGCACGCGCCAAGGCGGCTTCAGACTTACGTACCTCAGCGTCCGCCCGGGCTGCCACGTGCTTGAGTACAACGAATGCCCGTGCCGGATCGCCCCCCGTCATTTCGAGCAACCTGTCGACACCGGGTTGCTGCAGCAATTGCAGCCTGATTCGCCGTGAAGTGGCCGCCAGGGTCGCCTGGGCTGGGTGCCCCAATTGTTCGTACAACTGCGCAAGCTTCTCGGCAGGGGGCACACGCACGCCCAACGCGCGCTGGTTCAGCGTTCGGCTATGGGCTTCCACTTCCGGATTGAATAGTTGGGTCGTCTCGTCAACCCCCTTCACAGGCGTACGCGCCGTGGCAGGAGGGCTGACAACAGGTAGATCCAAATGCTGGATCGTTCGGACGTCGTTGCTGGATTCGACTTTCATGGACAGGCCAGTACTGAAAGAGTGTCCCCCTTCGTGGCAGCCACCCCCCAAACGGTTCCATCGTCATTCACCATCACGCCCCGGTTGAAAAAACCTGCACGAGCCTCGATCGCTTCGTGCAAGCCGTTGCGCAAAACCATCTAAATTCAAGATATTTACATATAAAAATCAAGTAGTTAGTGATTTCTTCCGCTTGGCACAGGCGATGCAAAAGGGGTTCGGTCGACATCCTTTCGACTGTGTCTACCCTGAGGAAAAAATCATGAATATTCCGATTGAAGCTTTAGCGCACCTCGTCGGTAGCTCGCCTCAATTCATGCTTCAACTGACAGACGACCAGCAAAAAAAGCTTCGGCGCTTCATCCAGAAACGCGTGCTCAATCCTGAGGATGCAGACGACCTTCTGCAGCTGACTTACCTGGAAGCCTGGCGTAACCGCGAGCGTTTCAGCGGTAACGCCACCCTCAGCACCTGGATGTGCGGAATTGCGCAAAATTTGATCCGCAACCACTTCCGGCGCCTGTATGCCAAACCCGTGCATTGTGAGTTCGACGAAGCGCTTTGGCATGGGCAGGAGGAAAATAGAAACCTGGACTGGGAGTTTGAAATCAATCGTCGACTGGAGAAAACCCTGATTGCGATTGATCACCTGCCCCTGGAGATGCGCAAAACGCTGTATGCCTCGCTGGAAACCGACGGCAGCTACCAGGACACCGCTGATGTGTTGGACATTCCTATTGGTACCGTTCGCTCACGTCTGTCACGAGCGCGTGAACAGCTCAAGCGCGTCACCCACAACCCGCTGTCTCCGTAAACCTGGCTGATCAGCCACTATTGGGCGGCAAGGATGCCCGCTCAATGGAAGCCCTCCCCCTCGATCGCTCCCACATCACCTGGCGTCCAGGCACGCACGAACATCTCGACGGTTGAGACCGTCAGCCCCCGCCGCTCGTCGCTTCAAATGATGATTTCGGTTAAACAGTTGAAAGCGTAGATAAAAATTCAAAATAAACGCTTGACGCATTGTCGTTCTACGCGAATAATGCGCGCCACTTGGCTACATAGCTCAGTTGGTTAGAGCATAGCATTCATAATGCTGGGGTCCGGGGTTCAAGTCCCTGTGTAGCCACCAAGTACTAAAAACGGCTTACCGAAAGGTAGGCCGTTTTTTTATGCCTCGAGAAAAGTACTGGGGCATACTCGCAGCGGTCCATCCCCACGCTGCTGGCTTGAGCCCGACAGGAAACCCGATTCATGAGCCTTGATGTGTTCGCCGTCATCATGCTGGGCGCTGTGCTGCATGCCACCTGGAATGCCGTGGTCAAGGGTGGCGGGGACAAGCTGCTGACCACTTGCATGATCACGTCCGTCGCGTCGCTGATGGCCTTGGCGGTGATTCCCTTTCTCCCCTTGCCGGCGCGAGAAAGTTGGCCGTTCATTGGGGCGTCGGTGATCTTGCAGGTGCTCTACTTCGTCCTGGTCGCATCGACCTATCGCATTGCCGACATGAGCCAGACCTACCCGATCATGCGGGGCACCGCGCCGTTGCTGGTGGCCGCGGTGAGTGTATTGCTGCTGGCGGAGCCCTTGTCGGTGGCGGCATGGGCTGGCATTGCCATCATCTCCAGCGGCATCTTGAGCATGGCCGTCGCGCCCTCGGGCGGCCAGCGCAAAGGGCTGGTGTTAGCGCTGGTCAACGCCGGCGTGATCGCTGGCTACACCCTTGTCGACGGCCTGGGCGTACGCAAGTCGGGGGCGCCTGCGGCGTACACGCTGTGGATTTTCCTGCTCACCGGCATCCCCCTCGCGGCCTGGGCACTGGCTGCAAAGCGCACGGTGTTCGGCCAATACTGTGTGCGCTACTGGCGCCAGGGCGTGATCGGTGGCCTGGGCACCGTGGCGTCCTACGGTCTGGCACTCTGGGCGATGACGGCCGCCCCCATCGCCACCGTTTCGGCCTTGCGGGAAACGTCGATTCTGTTCGGCGTGGTGATCTCGGCCCTGGTGCTCAAGGAGCACCTGACCCGGGTGCGCGTGATTGCAGCCTGCATCATCGCCGCCGGGGCGATGGTATTGCGGCTGGGCTGAGCCCACGCTGGGCGCGCCTCGACAAGCGGCCCTGAAGCAACCTCATGCGCACAAAAAAACACGCCATCTGTACGGCGACGCTCCAGGCCACCGCTGTTAGTGTCCCACCTCCCCCACACGGAGTGCCCCCGATGCAACTGGACATCTACCAAGTCGATGCCTTCAGCCGCCACGCCTTTGGTGGCAACCCGGCAGCCGTCTGCCCGCTCACCGAGTGGCTGCCTAGCGAACAGCTGCAGAACATCGCCGCCGAAAACAATCTTTCGGAAACCGCCTTCTTTGTGCCCCGTGGCGAGGTCTACGAATTGCGCTGGTTCACCCCCGAAGTCGAAGTGGACCTGTGCGGCCACGCCACGCTTGCCGCCGCCTGGGTACTGATCCACAAACTGGCGGATGCACCCGAGGTGTTGCGCTTTGCCACCCGCAGCGGCGAGCTTCGGGTCACGCGCAATGGCGACGAACTGGCAATGGATTTCCCGGCCAAGCAGCCCCAACCGTGTGAACCACCGACCGGCTTGTTGAGCGCACTGGGGATTGAGAACGCCGACGTCTTCGCCACCGATGACTACATCGTGCTGCTTGACGATGAAGCGCAGGTCGCCGCGTTGACGCCGGATTTTGCCCGCCTCAAGGGTTTGCCCAAACGCGGGGTCGCCGTGACCGCCAAAAGCGCGCGGTTCGATTTCATTTCCCGCTGGTTCGGTCCGAACGTAGGCGTCAACGAAGACCCGGTGACGGGCTCCGCCCACACCTCCCTCGCCCCTTTCTGGGCCGAACGCCTGGGCAAGCAGCAACTCACGGCAGAACAAGGTGGACTGCGCCGTGGTCAACTGCGTTGCGCGCTCCAGGGTGACCGAGTGATCATCTCGGGCCATGCCGTGCTCTACCTGCAAGGCACGATTTACCTGTAAAAGGCAGTACCCCAAGGACAACAGATCATTCTCAAAATGAACGGAGTTCAGCGCGTGTTATCGATTTCCCGCCGGCAGTTGTCGGTCATTGCAGCAGCCCTCACCCTGGTGGCCTGCCATACCCCAGTCAACGAACAGCCACCGGCACCGGAACTGGGTTCGGGCTATCGCACCGACCTCACCCCCCGCCATGCCGAGCGCTACATGGCCGCCGCCGCCAACCCGCTGGCGGCTGAAGCCGGGCGCGAGATGTTGCGCCAGGGCGGCTCGGCGATTGACGCCGCCATCGCGATGCAGGCGGTGTTGACCCTGGTGGAACCGCAGTCGTCCGGTATCGGCGGTGGCGCGTTCATCATGCTGTGGGACGGGAAAAACGTGCACGCCTACGACGGTCGCGAAACCGCGCCAGCCGGTGCGACAGAGCGCTTGTTCCTGAAGGCCGACGGCACGCCCATGGCGTTCCCCGAGGCACAGATCGGCGGGCGCTCGGTGGGCACTCCTGGCGTACTGCGCGCGCTGGAAATGGCGCACAGGAAAACCGGGCACCTGCAATGGTCCAAACTGTTTGAGCCGGCGATTCGCTTGTCGGAACAGGGCTTTGCGATTTCCCCGCGCCTGCACGCGCTGATCGCCGCTGACCGCTACATTCCCCAGTCGCCCGACATGGCGGCGTATTTCCTGAACGCCGATGGCACCCCCAAGGCCACCGGTACGCTGCTGAAAAACCCGGCGCTGGCCGCCGTGTTCAAGCGCATTGCCAAAGAGGGGCCGGACGCGCTGTACCACGGGCCGATTGCCGATGAGATCGCGCGCAAGGTCCAGGGCCATCGCAACGCGGGCAGCCTGTCACAGGCGGACCTCAAGGGCTACACCGCCAAGGAACGCGCACCACTATGTACGGACTACAAACAGTGGAAGGTGTGCGGCATGCCGCCGCCGTCCTCCGGCGGGATCGCAGTCGCGCAAATCCTGGGCACCTTGCAGGCACTGGAAGCCCGCGACCCGCGCTTGGCCATCGCGCCGATGACGCCAGTCAAGAGCCCATCAGCTGCCGGCCTTGAACCGACGCCTGAGGCTGTTCATCTGCTGGCAGAGGCCGGTCGACTGGCGTTCGCCGACCGTGGTTTGTACGTGGCCGATGCTGACTTCGTGCCCGTACCGGTCGCCGGTCTCGTCGCACCGGGCTACCTGGCCCAGCGCGCCAGCCTGATCGGCGAACGCAGCATGGGCATCGCCAAGCCGGGCACACCTGCTGGCGTCCAGGTGGCCTATGCACCGGACCGCTCGCCGCTGCGCATCTCCACCTCGCAAGTGGTGGCCGTGGATGACCAGGGCGGCGCCGTGTCGATGACCACCACGGTGGAAGCGGCGTTCGGCGCCCATGTGATGGTCCAGGGCTTTTTGCTCAACAACCAGATGACCGACTTTTCCTTCATCCCGCAAGAAAACGGGCAACCGGTGGCCAACCGTGTCGAACCCGGCAAGCGCCCGCGTTCGGCCATGGCGCCGACGCTGGTGTTCGACCGCAAGAGTGGCGAGTTGCTGGCCACGGTAGGTTCGCCCGGTGGTTCGCAGATCATCGAGTACGTCAGCAAATCATTGGTGGCAATGCTGGACTGGAAGCTCGACCCGCAAGCCGCCATCAGCCTGCCCAATTTCGGCAGCCGCAATGGGGCGACCGAGCTGGAACAAGGCCTGTTCAGCCCAGCGTTGAAACAAGCGCTCAAGGACAAGGGACACGCGTTGAGCGAAATCGACATGACCAGTGGCATACAGGCCATCGTTCGCACCCGCGATACCCAGGGCAAGGCAATGCTGAGCGGCGGAGCCGACCCTCGGCGCGAAGGCGAAGCGGTCGGCGACTGACGGGTTAATCAACAGGGAACCGTCGATCAAACCGTGTAGCGATGAAGGCGGCCTGGGTTTTACCTGCGCAGATTGTTTTTTATCAGGTCAGCGGCTGATCTTCAGGCCCTTGCGCCCCGCATGTCGCTCCAGCGCCAGCTCGATCAACCGGCTGACCAGTTCGCTGTAGCTCATCCCCGCTGCCTGCCACAGCTTGGGGTACATGCTGATGCGGGTGAAGCCGGGCAGCGAGTTGATTTCGTTGATCAGCACTTCACCGTCTTCGGTGAGGAACACGTCGACCCGCGCCAGGCCGGAGCAACCCAGCACTTCAAAGGCCTCGATGGCCAGGCGGCGGATTCGCTCGCTGGCTTCCTGGCTGATGTCCGCCGGCACCACCACCTGGGCGGCCTGGGCGTCGATGTATTTACTGTCGTAGGAATAGAAACCACTGTTCACCACAATCTCGCCGCAGCCACTGGCGATGGGGTTGTCGTTGCCCAGCACGGCGCATTCGATTTCACGGCCCTGCACGGCCGACTCCACCAGCACTTTTTCATCAAAGCCCAACGCCAGTTCAACGGCAACCAGGTATTCGGTTTCGTTGCCGACTTTGCTCACGCCTACCGATGAACCCTGGTTGGCGGGTTTGACGAACATTGGCAAACCGAGCTTATCCACCGCCCTGTCAAAGGACGTGCGCGCCGCGTTGCCACGGGTCAGGGTGATGAACGGCGTGACGGCAATGCCCGCATCACGCAGCAGGCGCTTGCTGATGTCCTTGTCCATGCACACCGCCGAGCCCAGCACATCAGAGCCGACAAAAGGCAGGTCGGCCATGCGCAGCAGGCCTTGCAGGCAACCGTCTTCGCCCAGGGTGCCGTGGACGATCGGGAAGATCACGTCGATATGTTCGAGCAAGCCGTTACCGGTGGTTTCCACCACCTGCTGGCTGGCCTTGCCGGGCACCACCGCCAATTCACGGTTGGACTGGTTGAGGGCGATCAAGGCCGGGTTTTCCTGATTGATCAGGAAGTTCGAGGTGTCGTTGAGGTGCCAGTGGCCGGCCTTGTCGATACCGATCAGCACCGGCTCGAAACGTGTGCGGTCGAGGGCGTCGACAATGTTGCGCGCCGACTGCAGCGAGACTTCGTGCTCAGCCGAACGGCCACCAAAAATAATACCTACCCGCACCTTGCTCATGACCCAGCCTCACTGTTGAAAGTAAGGCTTCTTACCATGGCAGGTCAGCGGCTCGCTACCAGGTGTGCGCCGAACAACACGTAGCAGCCACCGGCAAAGCGGTCGAGCCACTTGCGCGAACGGCTGTAGAGGTTGGCCATGCGCTCGCTGGAAAACACCAACGCCACGGCGCAGTACCAACTGAACGACAAGGTGGCCATGACGGTCACCGCCAGGGTCAACAACATCGGCGACGGTGAGGGCGGCATGGTCGACGCAAAGATCGTCGCGACAAACAACGCCGACTTGGGGTTGGAGACGTTGCCAAGCAGCCCCAGGCGCCAGGCTGAAAACATCGAGCGCCGAGGCTCATTCGGCAACAGGTCCGAGCCGGCGGCCGGCGCCGAACGCTTGAACAGCTTGAGCCCCAAGTAGATCAGGTAGCAGCCGCCGACAATCTTGAAGGCCAGGTACAGCATGGGCGCGGCGGTGAACAGCGACTTGATCCCCAAGCCCCCTGCCAGCCCCCACAAGATCGTTCCAGAAGCCACACCTGCCGAAGCCGCCACACCATGGCGACGCGAACCGTTGGCGGCCAGTTGGGCAATATTGAAGAAGTTCGGCCCTGGGGTGACGACGGCAACGATCCAGAGCAAGCCCAATGAAACCAGTGGGGCCAGGTAAGCAAGCTTGAAAAAATCCATGGGGCAGCTCCATCAACGCAACACATGTGCCGCGATCATAGGCCCCGCCCCACCCCTGCACAATCGTACAAGACCCCGGCAGACAAGGAATGCAGACTGGGTTAACGTGTTTCCACCTCTTTTTTGTGACAAGCCACCATGGGCCACTCCACACGCTCCCTCGACTGGCTGCACCGCGCGCCACACGCCAGTGGCCTGGACCGCATCGAGGCATACTTTGCCGGCTTCGCCTTCGACCCGCACCGCCACGACACCTACGCCATCGGGCGGACCTTGTCCGGCGTGCAGAGCTTTCACTATCGCGGGGACATGGTCCACAGCGTGCCCGGCACGACCATGGTGCTCCACCCGGATGAAACCCACGACGGTCACGCCGGCAGCGAGGAAGGCTTCAAGTACCGGATGATTTACGTCGAGCCGTCGCTGATCCAGCAGATTCTCGGCGGCAAGCCGTTGCCGTTCATCCCCAATGGCCTGTCCACCGACCCCAGGCTGTTTCGCGCCAGCGAAGTGCTGCTGCAGAACCTGGACAACCCCATCGACCCGCTGCAGGAACAGGACGCCCTGTTCGACCTGGCTCACGCACTGAGCAATGTCTCGGGGGGGATCGTCAGTCGCAAGAGCTTCGATTACGTGGCCGCCGAACGCGCCCGGGAATTTATCCACAGCGCCCTGGGCCGCAGCATCACCCTGGAAGAAATGGCCGACCACGCCGGCCGCGACCGCTGGGCGTTGTCGCGGGATTTCCGCCTGCTGTTCGGCACCAGTCCCTACCGCTACCTGACCATGCGCCGCCTGGACCTGGTGCGCAGCCTGCTGGCCCAAGGCCAATCGTTGGTGGATGCGGCGATGACGGCCGGCTTTACCGACCAGAGCCACATGACCCGGCAATTTCGCAGCACCTACGGCATGCCGCCGTCGCGCTGGGTAAAAATGCTCGGACGCTGAGGACCGCTGTTGAAAACGCGGTCAAAACATGTGGGGCTTGCTGTGGCGAGGGAGCTTGATCCCGCTCGACAGCGCAGCTGGAGCCGGCTTTTTGGGGGCGCTTCGCACCCCAGCGCAAGCAAGCTTGCTCGCCACAGCAAGCCCGCTCCCACATTTGGTTTGGGCCCGGCTTTACACCGAGGGGTAAGGCCTACAACTGGCGGCCGGTAATCGGCTCACCGATGCTCAGGAAATTTCCGCCCGCAATGTGGTGCAAGGTACGCAACGGGTCCTGCCCTTCGAAATGCCAATGCCCTTCGCTGAACACGCGCTCGTCGGCATACGCCGCGACCACTTCGCCCAGAAACAGGTCATAGGTCTGCTGGATGTGGGGCTCGGGCAGCAGGCGGCACTCCAGCCAGGCCACGCAGCCTTCCAACAACGGGGCTTCGGTGTGTTCACCCTGGAAGGTCTGCAGGCCGTAGGCGGTGAACTTATCGATATCAGCCCCGCTGGTGTTGCCGACCGTCTGCACCAGGTCGGCCTGGGCCACGCACGGGACTTGCAGCACAAAGGTGCCGGCGCCTTCGAGCAATTGGCGGGTCCAGGTGGACTTATCCAGCACCACCGCGACTTTGGGCGGCTCGAAATCCAGCGGCATGGCCCAGGCAGCGGCCATGATATTGCGCCGGCCCTCGTGCGCAGCGCTCACCAGCACGGTCGGCCCGTGGTTGAGCAAGCGGTAGGCCTTGGACAGCGGAACGGGGCGACGGTGGGTAGGGCTCATGGACGGTCGGCTCATCAAGCAGGAAAGAAGCCTACGATACCTGAGCCCTACGTTCAGCTCGACAGCTGATTGGCGAATTGCCCCACGGCGCTGACCACCTTCTGCGCACCGTCCTGAATCTCCACGATCACGGTGCCCGCCTCGGCCGCCAGGGCCAGGCCTTGCTCGGCCTGCAGGCGGCCGTCGGTCATCAGGGCCACGGCATCGCGGGCCATGTCCTGGTTCTGGCGCACCACGCCGACAATCTCCTCGGTGGCCTTGCTGGTACGCGAGGCCAACTGGCGAACCTCATCGGCCACCACCGCAAAACCGCGCCCCTGCTCGCCGGCGCGGGCCGCTTCGATGGCCGCGTTGAGCGCCAGCAGGTTGGTTTGTTCGGCAATGCCGCTGATGGTCTTGACGATGGTGCCGATCACCTGGGATTGGTCGTTGAGCGCCTCGATCCCTTCGCCCGCCTGTTGCATGTGCTTGGCCAGGTCACGCATCACATCCACCGCCTGGGTCACCACGGTGGTGCCGCGCTGGGCGCTGTTGTCGGTTTGCAGCGACGTGCTGTAGGCGATATTGGCGGCCTCGGCAACCGCTTGTTCCCGGTTGACCTGGTCGGTGATCACGGTGGCGAACTTGACCACTTTGTACAACCGGTCGGTGGCATCCATGACCGGGTTGTAGGTGGCTTCCAACCACACGGTGTTGCCACGGCTGTCCACACGCTTGAAGCGCGCCGCCACGAACTCTCCGGCATTCAGGCGCTTCCAGAAGTGCTGGTACTCGGCGCTGTTGTACTCCTCCGGTTCGCAGAACATGCGGTGATGTTTGCCCTGGATCTGCGCCAGGCTGTAACCCATGCCGCCCAGGAAACGGTCGTTGGCGGTGAGCACGTGGCCGCCGAGGTCGAACTCGATGACAGCGGTGGAGCGCACCAGCGCAGTGATCAGGTTTTCATGCTCGCGCGATGCCTCGATGGTGCGGGTGAGGTCGCTGGAGTAGATCGAGAAATGCTTGATGCGCCCATCCGAGCTGCGCACCGGCTGCACGATCGAACGCAGCCAGGCTTCCTGGCCATTGCCACGCATCAGGCGCACGGTGCCGGCGAAGTGTTCACCGCGCACCAGGGCATTCTTGAAGCGCTTTTGAAATTCGTCCTGACGCACATGCGCCGGCACGAGGTCTTCGATGGGGCGCCCCACGATGCTGCCGGATTGGTAAGCCAGTTCCTGCAGGAAATTGGCATTGGCCCACTCAACACGGCCGTCAGCATCCAGCGTCAGGCACAGCATTTCGCTTTCCAGGCTCTCCTTGACCTGTTGCAAGCTGGACAATTCTTCGCGAAGAGCCGACAGCTCCTGCTTCAAACGGGTGTTGAACATGGGGCACCGATGGGTCAAATAGGGAGAAGGATCTGACCTGCATCGGCGCTGCCGGCGTTTTCTGAAGCGCTTTTTTTGCAGTACCCCACTGATTTTTTGGATCCATTAACCACCGTTATTTCGGCATACGCCCATCACCTGATATTCAAGGGTATTGAGCTTGCCGCTGGAGTCTTCATAGGTCATGCGCGACGGCACCGGATTGCACGAACGGATCGGCGGCGTGACGTTGACCACCTTGGCAATGTCCAGCTTCATGCCGTAGCGGTACGCCTGCACTTCGGGCACCGGCTTGCCGACCCGGTTGGCATAGTCGGCCATCGCTTTTTCATTGCGCTCCATCATCAAGGCAAAGGTGCGATCACCACCGCCCTCGGCTTCTGCACCGAATGACAACACCACAGCCAGTACACCCAGGCCAAGTTTATAAAAGTTCATCACGTGTTCCTCGACTTAAAGTTCAGCGCCGAGAATAAACAGCGAACCCTGACGACATGTTCACCAGAACATTACTTATTTGTTAGATGGAAGTTAGTTTCCAGAATTGTAATGTTCGTGCCACTTCGCCGTTATCTGCGGTTTGCAACTATCAGCCCGGGCCAGATCAATAAGAACGCCCACCTCCATAAGAAGCTGAACACTGCCACTACCGAGGAGCGCAACATGAGCACTGTGTATTACACCCTTCCCTTTTCATTGATTGCCGCATTGCCCCTGGCCGCCGTGGCTGTGGAAGACAAGCCCGAAGGCTTTATCGAAGGCAGCAGCCTGAATGTGCTGGCGCGCAATTTTTACTTCAACCGCGATGACCGCAAGGGCCAGTCCAGCCCTACCGGCAATGGCTATTCCGAAGCCTGGGCACAGGGGTTGATCGGCAAGTTCGAATCGGGCTTTACCCAAGGCACGGTGGGGTTTGGCCTGGACGCATTTGCCCTGTACGGCCTCAAGCTCGATTCGGGCACCGGTCGCAGCGGCGGCAAGGGTTCGTTCGGCGTGCTGCCGGTGGACAGCGAAGACCATCCGGAAACCGGCTACAGCAAAGTCGGCGGCGCCGCAAAACTGCGTGTACTCGACACCGTGATCAAGGCCGGCGACGTGTTCCCAGTCACGCCGGTGGTGGCCTACGGCGACTCGCGCCTATTGCCCGAAAGCTTTCGTGGCGTGACCGCGCAAAACACCAGCGTCGAAGGCCTGAGCCTGCAAGGTGGCCGTTTGAGCGGCATGAGCCAGCCCAATGAAAGTGGCATGAACAACGGCTTTGCAACGTTCTATGCAGGCAAGGTCGACTCGCCCTGGATCGGCTATTTCGGCGGCGATTACACGGTGAACAAGCACCTCAGCCTGAGCCTGTACAGCAGCCGCCTCAAGGACGCCTGGGATCAGTATTACCTGGGGAGCGCCGCCAGCTACCCGCTGAACGAAGACGTCTCGCTGTTCGGCGACGTCAACTATTACAAGGCCGTGGATGAGGGCAAGAAGCGGCTGGGTGAATTCGACAACAGCATCTGGAGTGCCAGGGTCGGGGTGAAGGTCGGCGCCCACAGCGTGGCCGTGTCGCACCAGCGCAACAACGGTGACGACGACTTTGATTACCTGCGCCAGTCAGACTCGATCTTCCTCAACAACTCGATCCAGTACAGCGACTTCAACTCACCCAAGGAGCGTTCGTGGATGGTGCGCTACGACCTGGACATGCAGGCGTTCGGCATTCCCGGCCTGTCGTTCATGACCCGTTACGGCAAGGGCACCGGCGCCGACTACAGCAACGCCAACGCGGTGTACATGCGCCGCGACGGGGCGGGCAACCCGCTGACCGATCAACGTCGTTGGGAACGTGATATCGAAGCCAAGTACGTGGTGCAAAGTGGCAACTTGAAAGACTTGTCACTGCGTTTGCGCCAGGCCACGGTGCGTTCCAGTGCATTCGAGTCAGACTTGGAAGAATTCCGCGTGATTGCCGAATACCCCATGACCCTTCTCTGATTCATTACATTCGTTCGCGCTTGACTAACATCTGTTCACAAATTGCCAGTTATCAAAACTGTAATATTGGCCTCACCTTCTTGTTAAGTTGAACTTCGTAGACTGGCCTCAACTGGCAACACCGAGCACATTCATCTCTGAAGCTTTTGTGTAGCTCCTTTGGAAAGAGATGGATTTTTAACGCCCCACTGGGGCGTTTTTTTTGGCTGTTCACTTTAGTTGCGACCGATGGTCGCAGTTGACCCTGAAGTTACTTCACGGTTCAGAGTCTGCGACTCCCCGGCAACACCCTCCATAAGGAAATGGATCCCCCTTCTCATTGCGAAAAAGGTCAATCCCCATGCGTATCCTTGTGGTTGAGGACGAGCAAAAAACCGCCGCTTACCTGCAACAAGGCCTCAGCGAAAGCGGCTATGTGGTCGACTGCGCCACCAATGGCATCGACGGCCTGCACCTGGCCGGGCAGCACGCTTACGAACTGGTGATCCTAGACGTCAACCTGCCCGGCAAGGATGGCTGGCAAGTGCTGGAACAATTGCGCCGCAACGGCACCCAGCGCGTGATGATGCTCACCGCCCGTGGCCGCCTGGACGACAAGATCAAAGGCCTGGACATGGGCGCCGACGACTACCTGGTCAAGCCCTTCGAATTTCCCGAATTGCTCGCGCGGGTGCGCACCCTGCTGCGGCGCAGCGAACACATCCCGCAGCCCGAAGTGTTCTGCGTGTCGGACCTGGAACTGGACCCGCGCCGCCACCGCGCCTATCGCGGCACACGGCGCATCGACCTGACCACCAAGGAATTCGCCCTGCTCCAGGTGTTGATGCGCCAGGCCGGTGAAGTGCTGACCCGCACACAGATCATCTCGCTGGTGTGGGACATGAATTTCGACTGCGACACCAACGTGGTGGAGGTCTCCATCAGCCGCCTGCGGGCCAAGGTGGACGACCAGAGCGAGGTCAAGCTGATCCACACCATCCGTGGCGTGGGCTACGTGTTGGAGGCGCGCCCATGAGGACCGGCAGCCTGTCGATGCGCCTGGGGCTGACCGTGAGCCTGATGGGCGCAGGCCTGGTGTTGCTGTTGGCGACCCTGGCCTACGTGGCGCTCAGCCACGAGCTGGAAAAACTCGCGCGCAAAGGCCTGGAGAGCAAGATGGAGCAGATTCAGCACAGCCTCGCCCAAGGCCTGGACACCGACGCCATTCGCGGCCGCCCGCACTCGCTGATGGACCTGGTAATCGGTCATGACAATTTCTACCTGACCATCGTCGCTACCGCGCCGGATGACCGCGTGTTGCTGAGTGTCGGAGCCAAGCCTCAGCAGCCGTTGCTGACTGACTATGCCCATCGCGACACCCTCGGTTATCTCAATTGGGAAGACAGCTACGGCAACCAAGTCCTGAGTGCCTCAAGCCTGATGCGCCTGGCCAGTGGCGAACGGGTGCGCGTGGTGCTGTCCCTGGACCGCATGGACGACCAGGCCTTGCTCAGTGCCTACCTGCGCGCCACGGTGATCGCCTTGCCGATGCTGCTGATCCTGATCGGCATGGGCGCCTGGTGGTTGGTACAACGTGGGTTGGCGCCGTTGAAGCAATTCAGCCAGGTCGCGGCCAAGGTCACCACCCAGGACCTGACCCATCGCCTGTCCGTCGACAACTTGCCGCAGGAGCTGGGTGAGCTGGCGCAGGGTTTCAACGTGATGCTCAAGCGCCTGGACGCCGGGGTGCAGCAGCTCTCGCAATTCTCCGATGACCTCGCCCACGAACTGCGTGCGCCCCTGACCAACCTGATGGGCAAGGCCCAGGTGACGCTGTCGCGCCAGCGACCGCCTGAGGAATACAAGGCGGTGCTTGAATCCAACACCGAAGAGCTGGAGCGCCTGGCGCGCATCGTCTCCGACATGCTGTTCCTGGCCCAGGTCAGCCACCCCGCCGCACGGGCTTCGTTCACCGCCGTGTCACTGGCCGACGAAGCCCACCGGGTGATGGCATTGTTCGCCCTGAGCGCCGAGGACAAGCAGTTGACCCTGACCTTGAGCGGCGATGCCCAGGTGCAGGGCGACCGCCTGATGATCCAGCGCGCGCTTTCCAACTTGCTGTCCAATGCCATTCGCCACACGCCGCAAGGCTCAAACATTTCGCTGTTGGTGGAGGCCTATGGCAACCACGCTTCAGTGTCAGTGAGCAACCCGGGCCCGGGGATTGAAGCGCAACATTTGCCTCACCTGTTCGAGCGCTTCTACCGTGTCGACAGCAGCCGTGCACGCACCGAAGGCGGCACCGGTCTGGGACTGGCCATCGTGCGTTCGATCATGAGCCTGCATCAGGGCCAGGCTGATGTGCGCAGCCTGCCTGGAGGCTTCACGTTGTTCCGGCTGATCTTCCCCCTATAAATCAGCATCTTCTGTTGTGCTTCGGGTGGGAGCTGGCTTGCCTGCGATAGCATCACCGCACTGCAACGGAGACACCGAGGTGCCTGCATCGCAGGCAAGCCAGCTCCCTCATTTTGTCCACAGTGTTTTCATGACTCCTCTTTGCGATGGGCCCATTGGTAGAGGGCCGGCAGCACCAGCAAGGTCAGCAAGGTGGAAGAGATGATGCCGCCGATCACCACCGTCGCCAGCGGGCGCTGCACTTCGGCGCCGGTGCCAGTGGCCAGCGCCATGGGGATGAACCCGAGGGACGCCACCAGTGCCGTCATCAGCACCGGGCGCAAGCGTGTCAACGCCCCTTCATGGATCGCCGCCGACAATGAACGCCCTTCCTCGCGCAGGTTGCGGATAAACGCAATCATCACCAGCCCGTTGAGCACCGCCACGCCGGACAACGCGATAAACCCCACCCCCGCCGAGATCGACAGCGGAATGTCCCGCAGCCACAGCGCCATGACACCACCGGTTAACGCGAACGGAATGCCGGTGAACACCAGCAACCCATCCTTGAGGTTGTTGAACATCATGAACAGCAACCCGAACACCAGCAGCAAGGCCACCGGCACCACAATGCGCAAACGCTCGGACGCTTCTTTCAACTGTTCGAACTGGCCGCCCCAGGTGGTCCAGTAACCGGCCGGCACGTTAACTTGCGCGGTAATGGCCGCCTCGGCCTCCTCGACAAACGAGCCGATGTCACGCCCACGCACGTTGGCGCTGACGATCACCAGGCGCTTGCCGTTCTCGCGGCTGATCTGGTTGGGGCCAAGCACCAGGTCCAGGCTGGCCACCTGGGACAACGCAATAAACCCCAATTGCCCCGAGGCATTGCCGGCCAACGCCGGTACCGGGATCAACAACCGCGACAAACCATCGATGTCGGTGCGCAACGCGTCGGACAAACGCACGACCATGTCGAATCGGCGGTCGCCTTCGTACAGCGTGCCGGCCTGGCGCCCACCGACGGCGACGGCAATGGTGTCCTGCACATCGCCCACATTCAGGCCAAAACGCGCGGCCTTGTCGCGGTCGATATTGATGGTCAGCACCGGCAAGCCGGACGTCTGCTCCACCTTCACTTCCGAGGCGCCATTGAGGGTTTGCAAGGTCTCGGCGATCTCGGCAGCCGTCTTGTTCAGCACCGCCATGTCATCACCAAATACCTTCACCGCCACATCGCTGCGCACCCCGGAAATCAGCTCGTTGAAGCGCAACTGGATCGGCTGCGACAGTTCATACGCACTGCCTGGCACAATCGCACTGGCCCGTTGGATATCGGCGATCAGGGCTTCGCGGGACTTTTTCGGGTCCGGCCATTGGTCCTTCGGCTTGAGCATCACGTAGCTGTCGGAAATGTTCGGCGGCATGGGGTCCGAGGCGATTTCCGCCGTGCCGGTGCGCGCAAACACCCGCTCGATTTCCGGCACCTGGGCCATCAAGGTTTTTTCCAGTTGCTGCTGCATCTGCACCGATTGCGTGAGGCTGGTGCCGGGTACGCGCAGGGCTTGCTGGGCGAAGTCGCCTTCGCTGAGGCTGGGGATAAACTCGCTGCCCATGCGACTGGCGACCCAGCCCGAACCCACGATGGTCAACACCGCCAACCCGAACACCAGCGGACGGCGCGCCATCACCCAGTCGAGCACCGGCGCATAGGTGCGACGTGCGGTGCGCATCACCCCGTTGTCTTCTTCCTTGACCTTGCCGGTGACGAACAGCGCAATGGCCGCCGGCACGAAGGTCACCGACAAGATCATCGCGCCGAACAAGGCGATCACCACGGTGAACGCCATCGGGTGAAACATCTTCCCGGCCACGCCGGTGAGGGCGAAGATCGGCAGGTACACCACCATGATGATCAGTTGCCCGAAGATCAGCGCACGCCGCGCTTCCTTGGCGGCCGCGAACACTTCGTGCAGGCGTTCGCTGCGCGTCAGCAAGCGCCCGTGACGTTCTTGCGCATGGGCCAGGCGGCGAATGGCGTTTTCGACAATCACCACCGCGCCGTCGACGATGATGCCGAAGTCCAGCGCGCCCAGGCTCATCAAGTTGGCGCTGACTTTGTTGGTGAACATCCCGGTAAAGGTGAACAGCATCGCCAGCGGAATCACCATCGCGGTGATCAGTGCCGCACGAATGTTGCCCAGGAACAGGAACAGCACAGCCACCACCAGCAGCGCGCCTTCGAAGAGGTTTTTCTTCACGGTGGCGATGGCTTTCTCCACCAGGTGGGTGCGGTCGTACACGGTGACCGCCACCACGCCTTCAGGCAGCGAACGGTTGACCTCCTCAAGTTTTTTCGCCACCGCCTGGGACACCGTGCGGCTGTTTTCGCCGATCAGCATGAACACCGTGCCCAGCACCACTTCCCGGCCGTTTTCGGTGGCCGCCCCTGTGCGCAACTCACGGCCGATGTCGACCTGTGCCACATTACGCACACGAATCGGCGTGCCGTCCGAGGTGGTGATCACGATATTGGCAATGTCGTCGACGGACGCCACCTGGCCCGGTGCCCGAATCAACAACTGCTCGCCGCTGCGCTCGATATACCCGGCGCCGACGTTGGCGTTGTTACGCTCCAGCGCCGTGACCAGATCGCCCAAGGTCAGGTTGTAGGCCGCCAGGCGCTTGGGGTCGGGGGCGATCTGATACTCCTTGGCGAAACCGCCGATGGTATTGATCTCGGCCACGCCCGGCACGTTGCGCAGTTGCGGCTTGATGATCCAGTCCTGGATCACCCGCAGGTCAGTCGGGGTGTAGGGCGTGCCGTCGTCCTTGAGCGCGCCCTCCTTGGCCTCCACCGTCCACAGGAAAATTTCACCGAGGCCTGTAGAAACCGGCCCCATGGCGGTTTCGATACCGTTGGGCAACTGCTCGCGGGCCACTTGCAGGCGCTCGTTGACCAACTGGCGGGCGAAGAACAGGTCGGTGCCGTCTTTGAAAATCACCGTAACCTGGGACAGCCCGGAGCGCGACAGCGAACGGGTCTGCTGCAAGCCCGGCAGCCCGGCCATGGCGGTTTCGATGGGAAAGGTGATGCGCTGTTCGGTTTCCAGCGGCGAGTAACCGGCCGCTGCGGAGTTGATCTGCACCTGCACGTTGGTGATGTCGGGCACCGCGTCGATAGGCAACTTCTGATAGCTGGCGATGCCGACACCGGCCATCAATAGCACCGCCAGCAGCACGATGATGCGCTGCTCGATGGCAAATTGGATAAGGCGTTCAAACATGGGGAATCACTCGCAGGATCAATGGGCGTGTTCGGCCGAGCCTTTGCCCAGTTCGGACTTGAGGATGAAGCTGCCGACCGTGGCCACCTGTGTCCCGGCGTCGAGGCCCTGGCGCACTTCGACGTAACCGTTTTCGCTGACGCCTAGTTCCAGATGGCGGGTGATAAAACCGTCCGGGGTGCGCACGAACACCGAGGGTTTGTCCTCGACGGTCTGGATCGCGGCCTGCGGCACGGTGACTTTGGCCTGGTAGGTGTCGGTGGCCACTTGTACCGACACAAACAGGCCGGGGCGCCAGGCGTCATCGGGGTTGGGCACGGTCACGCGCACGGTGGCGGTGCGGGTTTGCTCACCGAGCAGGTTGCCGACATAGGCCACGGTGCCTTGCACCTCGGTGCCCATTTCCGTGGAGCTGACGGTCACCGGTTTGCCGACACGCACCTTGTTCAAGTCCTTGGGAAACACACCGAAGGTGACCCACACCTGAGACAGGTCCGAGAGGGTAAAGGCGTTGCTGGTTTCGCTGACCACCTCGCCCACGCCCAGGTGTTTTTCCACCACGGTGCCGGCGAACGGCGCACGCAATTCATAGCGATTGCCGCCCACCAACACCGCGCTGCCGCTGAGGGCGTTCATCTTCTGGCGCGCATTGTTCAGGGCGATTTCGGCTTCCTGCTGGGCCTGGCGCGCCAGCAGGTAATCCTGCTCGGCGGAGATTTTGTCCTGCCACAACTGACGCTCACGCTGCAAGGTGGTGCGGGCCAGTTCGACCCGACGTTCGCTGGCCGCCAACTCGCTGCGTTGGTCGGAAATCTGCTGGCTGGCGATCACTGCCAGCACCTCGCCCTTCTTTACCGACTGGCCAAGATTGACCTTCACCGACTCCACCACGCCCGCCGCACGGGGCACGATGTGCGAGGTACGGTCTTCGTCGAAACGCACTTCGCCGGGCAGCGTGAGCATCGTGCTGATCGCACGGGGCTGCGCCTGAGCAAGCTGAATGCCGGCCGCCTGGATCTGCTGTTCGGTGAGTTCAAGTGCGCCTTCTTCTTCGTCGGCCTTGGCAAAACCGGACAGCATCAGGCCGAGGGCGACGGCAAGCGCCACGCCATGTTTAGGGTTCATAGAGGACTCCAGAAAATCAAAACCGGGCGAGGTCGCCGTAGATTCGTTCGATGCGCACCCAGGCGTCGGTGGCCTGGGCGGTGGCCGCGAGGTATTGGGTGCGGGCTGCGATCAAGGTGCGCTGGGCGTCGAGCACGTCGAGGAAGTTGAACTTGCCCATCTCGAAGCCACGGGTGGCACTGTCCACCGCACGTTGCGCGGCGGGCAGGATCTGCTGGTTGAACGCACGCACTTCAGTGTTCGCGGTTTGCCACAGGTCCAGGGCCTGGCGGGTTTCGGTGCGCAGGCGAAGCTCGATGGCGTTGCGCAGGTCGCGGGCCTGGTCGGCACGACGGCTCGCCGCGAGTACGCTGCCCTGGTTGCGGTTGAACAACGGAATGGGCATCGACACGCCGATCAGGTTCACCCGCTCGCGCACACTGGCGTCGTATTGGCTACCGATGGACAGGTCGAGGTCAGGAATGCGCTGGGCTTTTTCCAGGCCGACGCTGGCTTCGCTTTGCACGATCTGCAGTTCGGCCAGGCGCAGTTCGGTGGTGTGTTCCAGGCGTGCCAGCAACTGGGCCGAGGCGGGCAACTGCGGTGCCACTTGGGTGGGCGCCGCAACAGCCTGGAAGTCGATGGCGGCGCTGCCGGTGCTGGCGGCCAGGCGACGATAGGCGTCGGAGAGACCGACCTCGGCGCGGTTCAGCTCCAGGCGTATTTCCGACAGTTGCACCTGAGCGCGGGTGGCTTCCACCGGCGACGATTTGCCTGCTGTCACACGCCCATTGGCGACCACCAGGCCGCGCTCGGCCAGGGCCAGCGAGCGCTGCGCCAGATCAAGGCGCTTCTGGGCGCGCAGGGCGCTGTAATAGCTGTCGATCACCTCGGCGCGCAGGCCGTTGCGCCGCTGCTCCAGGGTCAGCGCCGCCGCGTCCTGGGCCCGCGTCGCCACGTCGATACGCGCGCCACGCTTGCCGCCCAGTTCCAGGGTCTGGCTGAGCTTGAGGGTGGTGGTGCGGGTGTCGCGGCGGGTGTCTTCGGCATCCAGCGAAACCACCGGGTTGGGGATCAACCCCGCTTGCTGGCGACCGCCCCTGGCGATGTCGATTTCCCATTGCGCAGCCGCCAGGTCCGGGTTGTTGGCGAAGGCGGTTTGCAGGGCCGAGTCGAGGGTGAGGGTTTGTGCTTGGACGGCACTGGCGGCTGCCCATAAGGCCGCCGCCCCCAACAGTGTTCTAAGCAAAAGTGCCATAACGAGAGTTCCACGCCCATGAAATTGCTGAGGTTTCCCAGCGGGGGCACTGTAGCGTTCGGCACTTATCGCGGCGGTGGAGGAAAGATTACAAATCCGTCAGGCATGCACCTCGTCATGCTCATCGTGCTGGAACCCTTCGCCCTCGACCTGAATGGTGGCGTGGGAAATATCGAATTGTTCGTGCAGCAACTCCGTCACTCGACTGAGGATCTGTTGCTCGGAGCCTTGGGACGCATCGGCGACCAGGTGCGTGCTCAGCACATTCTTGCCGCTGGTCAGGGCCCAGATGTGCAAGTCGTGCACGTCCTTGACCCCCGGCACACTGCGAATGCGCTGCTCGACCTGATCGATATCCACGCCATCGGGCACACCCTGCAGCAGCACGTTCATGCTTTCCTTGAGCAACGTCCAGGTGCGTGGCAGCACCCAGAAACCAATGGCCGCCGCCACCAGAGAATCGACCCAGCCCCAACCGGTGAGCATGATCACCACCGCCGCGATGATCACGCCGATGGAGCCGAGCATGTCGCTCCACACCTCCAGGTAGGCGCCCTTGACGTTGAGGCTCTCGCCACTGGCAGCGCTGAGCAGGCGCATGGAGATCAGGTTGACGATCAGCCCCAGCACCGCAATCACCAGCATGCCGGTGGACTGGATCTCAGCCGGCGCCTGCAGCCGCTGGTAGGCCTCATACAGGATGTAGAACGCCACGGCGAACAGCAGCAACGCATTGAACGCCGCCGCCAGGATCTCGAAGCGCGCATAGCCGAAGGTGCGCTTGCGGTCGGCCGGGCGCTTGGCGACCTGAATGGCCACCAGGGAAATCGCCAGGGCCAGGGCGTCGGTCATCATGTGCGCCGCGTCGGACAACAGCGCCAGGCTGCCGGTGACGAAGGCACCGATCACTTCAGCGATCATGAAGCTGCCCGTCAGGCACAGGGCCATCCATAACTTGCGCTCGTGGCCGGCGCGTACCTGGGCGTGGTTGTGTCCTGCGCTCATGAAACGGTACTCCTGATTCGTTATGTAGGCGCCGGCTTGCCGGCGATAACGGTTTTGGGGATTGCGTCGACCTTGCGGGCGGCATCGCCGGCAAGCCGGCTCCTACAAAGATAGAGTCCTGACGCCCAAAAGTGGCATGCCTTGCGGATTTGTCATCCGGCCGCCAGTCCGGCGTTATTTTTGCCGCACCAAAATCGCACACGGGCGCTCTGCCACGGTTCTATCAGGTATGCTTTTCGTGCAGGAAACAAAAAGAAACAAATTAGCCAACCTGTTCGATAAGGAGTCCCGTTTTGGAGTTATCGACTGCCGCGTGGATGGTTCACGACACCCGCCTCATGTTTTGTGTACTGCTGGCCATCGCCAGCATCATCGTACTGATCAGCGCGACCAAGTTGCCGCCGTTCCTGTCGATCCTGATTGGCACCTTCATCGCCGGTGTCGGCGCCGGGCTGCCACCGGAAGAAGTCGCCAAGGCGTTCAGCAAGGGTGCCGGCGCGATCCTGGGTGAAGCCGGCATCATCATTGCCCTGGGCTCGATGCTCGGCGCCCTGATGGCAGAGTCCGGCGCCGCCGACCGCATCGCCACCACCCTGCTCGGCCTGGGCAAGGGCAAGTCATTGCCCTGGGTCATGGCGCTGGTGGCCATGGTGATCGGCTTGCCGCTGTTCTTCGAAGTCGGCCTGGTGATGATGGTGCCGATCATCTTCGTGATGGCTAATCGATCGAACCTGCCGCTGCTGAAAATCGCCATCCCGGCGCTGGCCGGCATGACCACCCTGCACGCCCTGATGCCGCCGCACCCAGGCCCGCTGATTGCGGTGGGTGCGCTGCATGCCGATTTGGGCCTGACCATGCTGCTGGGTTTCTGCCTGGCGGTGCCGGCGGTGATCCTGGCCGGCCCGATCTACGGCAACTGGTTGTCCAAGCGCCTGCATGTGGATGAACCCGCCGACATCGGCGCCCTGTTCAGCGCACCGCCTAAAGCACCGCGCCAGCCAAGCTTCGGCGTGTCGTTGCTGATTATTTTGTTGCCGGTGATCCTGATGCTCGGCAGCACCCTGGCCAAGGTCGCCATGTCACCGGAAAGCCCGGTGGCGCTGACCTTGAAGTTCCTCGGTGAACCGCTGATCGCCCTCGGCCTGGCCGTAATCGCCGCCGTGATCTGCCTGGGCTGGGCTGCCGGCATGCCGCGTGCCGAAGTCGGCAACACCCTGCGCAAGGCCCTCGCGCCAATCGCCGTGCTGCTGCTGACCATCGGCGCCGGTGGCGGCCTCAAGCAAACCTTGCTGGACGCGGGCGTCAGCCAGACCATCAGTAAAGTCGCCGAAGGTGCGCACATGCCGTACCTGCTGCTGGCCTGGCTGATCGCCGTGGCCTTGCGCCAGGCCACCGGCTCGGCCACCGTCGCCACCACCACGACGGCGGGCATCCTCGCGCCGATGATGGCGGGGCTGGCGGCGACGCAAAGCTCACTGGTGGCCCTGGCGATTGGCGCCGGCTCGGTGTTCTTCTGCCACGTCAACGACGCCGGGTTCTGGATGGTGCGCGAGTATTTCGGCCTGCAGTTAAAGCAAACGATCTGGGTGTGGTCGGTGTTGCAGACCATCGTTTCAGTCGTCGGCTTGATCGGTACGTTGTTGCTCTGGCATTTCCTGACCTGAGTCCTAGGCGGCCAAGGTGTGGCGCTTGCCAAACAGCGCCACACTCACCACGCCCACCGCCCCCATCACCACGCAATAGCCCACGCAGATCCACGGGCTGGTTGGCATCAGCGCGATCAGCAGCAGCGGCGTGGTGCTCGCCCACAGCGCGTAGGCAATGTTGTAGGTGAAGGAAATGCCGGACACCCGCACCTGCGCCGGGAACAGGCCGACCATCACCGACGGCACCGCGCCGACCACGCCGCAACTCAAGCCCGCCACGGCATACGCCGCGCCCAGCCAGACGCCACCGGCGATGAGGCTGGCGTACAACACGGCAATCCCCGCCGGTAGCAGCAGGCTGTAGACCAGCACCGCGCGCCAGGCGCCGATGCGGTCCACCAGCAGGCCGGCGAGCACGCAGCCGATGTTCAGGAACACGATGCCCAAGGCGCTCAAGGCGAAGGTGTGGCTGGGGCTCATGCCGAAGGTTTTCTGCATCATGGTCGGGGTGATGACCACCAGCACCACCACGGCGGAGGTGAGCACACAGGTGAGGATCATTGCCGGCAGCAGTACGGCGCGGTGGTCGCGCAGCACCGTGCGCAACGGCAGTTCGGCGGCGGCCTGGCGGCGGGCCTGCATGTCGAGGAACACCGGGGTTTCGCTGAGCCAGCGGCGCAGCCACACGCCGATCACGCCGAACACACCGCCGAGCAGGAAGGGGAAGCGCCAGGCGTAGTCGAGGATTTCGGCCGGGGTGAAAACTTGCGCCAGCAGCGTGGCGGTCAGTGCGCCGAGCAGGTAGCCAAAGGTCAGGCCGGCTTGCAGGAAGCCCAGGGCATAGCCGCGATGGTTTCTCGGCGCGTGTTCGGCGACGAAGGTCCAGGCGCTCGGCACTTCACCACCCACGGCGGCCCCTTGCAGCACGCGCAACGCCAGCAGGATCAATGGGGCGAAATAGCCGATTTGCGCGTAGGTTGGCATGACGCCAATCAGCAGGCAGGGCAGCGCCATCATCAGGATACTCAGGCTGAACACCCGTTTGCGCCCCAGGTGATCGGCGAAATGCGCCATCAGGATGCCGCCCAGCGGCCGCGCCAGGTAGCCGGTGACGAAGATGCCGAAGCTTTGCAGCAGGCGTAGCCACTCGGGCATTTCCGGCGGGAAGAACAGTTGGCTGAGGGTCAGCGCGAAGAACACGAAGATGATGAAGTCGTAGATTTCCAGGGCCCCGCCCAGGGCGGCCAGGCCCAGGGTTTTATAGTCGGAGCGGGAAAAACGCTGCGCCCGTGGGAAAGAGGTGGCAGTCATGACAAGGCTCGGCAGACAAACAAAATGGCGTGCAGGTTATGAGCTGGGCCGGGTGATGGCAATCACGACAGATATATTTGTTTTCCTCATTGATCGATGAAGATAACTGCATTCCCATATCAATGGCCGTAGCGGAACATGCCGTAAAACTGCCAACACCCATAATAAATACAAGAGGAATGACTCGTGGCCGATGCTATCGAAGAAAGCCGCTATGCCCGATTTGCCCTGCGTTGCTCCAACTTTGCCGAGCGCTGGTTTCCAGATTCCTGGGTGTTCGCCGCCCTCGCCGTGATTATTGTCGCCGTGGCGACCCTGGGCATGGGCGCTGCGCCGGCCGAAGCCGCCAAGGCCTTTGGCGACGGGTTCTGGAGCCTGATCCCGTTCACCATGCAGATGGCCTTTGTGGTGATCGGCGGTTACGTGGTCGCCAGCTCCCCGCCTGCGGAGAAGCTGATCGACCGCCTGGCGCGCATCCCCAAGAACGGCCGCTCGGCCGTGGCGTGGGTGGCGTTGATCTCCATGGTTGCGTCCCTGCTGAACTGGGGCCTGTCCCTGGTGTTTGGTGGTTTGCTGGTGCGTGCGCTGGCCCGTCGCACCGATTTGCGCATGGATTACCGTGCAGCGGGTGCCGCGGCCTACTTGGGTCTTGGTGCGGTTTGGGCGTTGGGACTGTCGTCGTCAGCCGCGCAACTGCAGGCCAACCCGGCCAGCCTGCCACCGTCGATTTTGTCGATTACCGGGGTGATCCCGTTCACCGACACCATCTTCCTGTGGCAATCGGGCGTGCTGCTGTTGGCACTCATCGTGGTCTCGCTGATCATCGCCTACGCCACCGCACCTGGGCCGAACAGCGCCCGTGATGCCAAGGCTTGCGGCGTCGACCCGGCGTTCAATCTGCCTAAGGTACAAGCGCCTACCCGCCCTGGCGAATGGCTGGAACACAGCCCGTTGCTGACCATCCTGCTGGCGTTGCTGGCGGCAGGTTGGTTGTTCCACGAGTTTTCGACCAAGCCGGCGATCAGCGCCATCTCGGGGCTCAACACCTACAACTTCCTGTTCATCATGGTCGGTGCGCTGCTGCACTGGCGCCCGCGCAGCTTCCTTGATGCCGTGGCGCGTGCGGTGCCGACCACCACGGGCGTGCTGATCCAGTTCCCGCTGTATGGCTCGATTGCGGCGCTGATGACCGTGGTCAAGGGCGGCGACGGCCAGACCCTGGCGCACCATATCTCGCTGTTCTTCACGTCCATCGCCTCCCACGACACCTATGCCTTGTTGATGGGCGTGTACTCGGCAGTGCTGGGCTTCTTTATCCCGTCGGGTGGCGGCAAGTGGATCATCGAAGCGCCTTACGTGATGCAGGTGGCCAATGACCTGCAATACCACCTGGGCTGGGCGGTGCAGATCTACAACGCTGCCGAGGCGCTGCCGAACCTGATCAACCCGTTCTATATGTTGCCGCTGCTGGGCGTACTGGGGTTGAAGGCGCGAGACCTGATCGGGTTCTCGTTTGTGCAGTTGCTGGTGCACACGCCGTTGGTGCTGTTCCTGTTGTGGGCACTTGGCACCACGTTGAAGTATTTGCCGCCCGTCATGCCATAACTCCCTTGTAGTGAGCGGGCTTGCCCCGCGCGGCGGCGTGTCAGGCGCATTGTGCTTATCTGATACACCGCCGCGCGGGGCGAGCCCGCTCACTACAAAGGGCGGGTGTTCGAATCGTTGTCTTCTTTCCGTCACATTGCGTTGTTACCGTCCTGCGAAATATCTTGCAACATCTCGCCAGCAAGGACTCCCAGCAATGAGTGATGAGCACGAAGACCGCCCTTCCCCCGATTCCGCAGACCCGGCGCCGGTTGACACCAGCCGCCGGCGTTTCCTGGGAGGCGCGGCAGTGCTGGGGGTCGGCGCCACCTTGAGTGCGTGCGGCAACACCAGCGAAGCACCGGGCAAGCCGGTGGCGCGACCGCTCACCCCGCAAGAGCTGGACAAGGCCCTGCACGACCAGGTGAAAACCGTGGTGGTGATCTACGCCGAAAACCGCAGTTTCAACAACCTGTTTGCTGACTTCCCCGGTGTCGAGAAGCCTCTGTCCGCCCTTTCTGCGGCCGACGTGCAACAACGCGACCGCGACGGCAGCCTGCTGACCACCCTGCCTCCGGCCTGGGGCGGTGTGCTGCAAGTCGGCCCGCAAACCGTGGACGGGGTGACCTACCCCAGCGAAGTGCAATTCCAGGAAAACCTGCCCAACGCGCCCTTCGCCCTCAAGGGCCCGAACGCCGAAGACCTGCCTTTGAGCCTGGTGACCCGCGACCTGTGGCACGTGTTCTATCAGAACCAGATGCAGATCAACGGCGGCAAGAACGACAACTTTGTCGCCTGGGCCGACTCCGGTGGCCTGGTGATGGGGTATTACGCCCAGAGTCGTTATTCCCTGCGCCTGTGGGATGTGGCCAAGGAGTTTGTGCTCTGCGATAACTTCTTCCAGGGCGCGTTTGGTGGCTCGTTCCTCAACCACCAGTACCTGATCAGCGCCACGGCACCGTTTTACCCGAATGCCGCGCAATCGGTGGCCAAGGCCCAGATCGCCACGCTGCAAAGTGATGACCCCACCGATCCGCGTCTCAAGCCTCTGGACAAATCCCCGGCCAGCGCCATGACCGGCCCGCCGCAGTTCGGCCCCAGCGCGCTGACCCCGGACGGCTACGGCGTGAACACCCTGGCCCCGCCCTACTGGCCGACCTGGATCCGCGACCCGGAAAACCCGGATTATTCCAAACCCGATCTGCCCAACGTGCTGGTGCCGCAAACCCACGAGCACATCGGCGACAAGCTGTCGAAAAAGAACGTCGACTGGGCGTGGTATGCAGGAGCCTGGCAGGCCACGCTGGACCAGTTCAAGGACTCGGGCGGTATCCCCAAGATCCCGAACTTCCAGTACCACCACCAGCCGTTCAACTACTTCAAGAAACAAGGGCCGGAAAACCGCGCCGAGCGAGACAAACGCCTGCGCGACGGTGGTTTGGGCGATGAGTCGAGCACCAACACGTTCTTCGCCGATGCCCAGGCCGGCAAGCTGCCCGCCGTCACGTTCTACAAGCCCCAAGGCAACCTGAACATGCACGCAGGCTATGCCGACGTAGCCTCGGGCGACCGCCATATCGCCCGTGCCTTGAAGGTGCTGCAGGAAAGCCCGCAGTGGAAAAACATGGTGGTGGTAGTGACCGTCGATGAAAACGGCGGCTGGTGGGACCATGTGGCACCGCCAAAAGGCGACCGATGGGGCCCGGGTACGCGGATTCCGGCACTGGTGGTGTCGCCATTTGCACGCAAGGGTACGGTGGACCACACGGTTTACGACACGGCGTCGATCCTGCGCCTGATCACCCGTGTGTTCCAACTGGAGACGTTGGACGGCCTCAAGCAGCGTGACGACGCCATGACCGCCCGTGGCCAGAAACCGATGGGCGATCTGACCAACGCGTTGCAGTTCACCCTGTAGGTTTTCTTATCCAATAGCGACACACCTGGCGATTTAGCACGCGATTTTCCTGGTCAACCGCTACTGTGTGCACGTGGGCTTTCACCCCGCGCAGACGGGCTTTCGCTGACAAGGAACCGACAATGTTTAAACCGACCAGGTTGTCCTTCACCCTGGCCGCACTGATGGCCAGTGCGGTCGTACAGGCCGACATCGAAGTGCCGCTGGGCAGCACGCAACGTGTGACCCAGCTGTTCGCTTTTCCCAATAACTGCAACGTGATCTGCTACCGCCCGTGGACGCTGGAGCAAACCGCCGAGCATTATTTGAACCAGAGCCTCCAGCGGGACGGCTACAGCCGGGCCAAAGTCAGTGTGAAGACCCATGACGGGCAGGTGTCGGCCACCTTCAGCGGCGTGCCCGACAACTACGGCCAACCGCTGACCACGCTGCTCAACACGGCCGACCTGGCCTACCAGGGCGCCAGCAAGCTCAACACAGACGGCAAATGGGCCTATAACTGGTACCTGTTCCTGCCGCTGGGCATGGCCCTGGAAAACCGCAAAAGCATCGAACTGCTGCACTTCCCGCCGGATTATTCGCTGACCCAGGCCCAGGATTACCTGGAATCGGCGACCACCGACCGTTGGGCCACCCTGCTCACCGACAACGGCATCCCGGCCACCGAAACGCCGGCGTACCAGACCATCATCGACATTGCCCCGATTGCCGCGCCGTCCAACGCCGGCAAGGACCTGGAGAACGTCTACAGCTACTTCACCGACTACCAGACGCGCATGGTCAAGGAGTTGAGCCTGCAACCCGGCGGCTCATTGCCGATGGTGGCGTTCGGCGCGCCGGTGCGCAGCTGGATCAAACAGCAATATGGCCAGACCGTGGGCGTGCTGGGCCTGGCGCAGATCAGCCCGGCAGCGGGCAAAACCGTGTCGGTGCTGGGCGCCAACCACCCCAGTTACATCTGGTACGCGGCCGACCCGGACACCTATGACGGTAACGAGCAAAAGGCCGATGAGGCCGGCTTGAAGGTGATGGGCCAGGACCTGAGCGCTGCTTGCTGGCAAGCCGGGATGGGACAGAAACCGGCGAGCGATCCGAACGTGTTGCTCAAGGCCTGCATGAACACCTGGCAGGTCACCCGCAAAGAGCAGACCTGCGAACTGTTCTACACCTCGGTACGCAACCTGTCGCCGGAGCGAGCCAATGCCCAATGCGCCACGCCCACCGTCAAGGCACAGCTCAAACAGTTGAAAAGCGCCGCGCCAGCCCCTTCCGTCACGGCCCCGGCGCTGTAAGACACACAGAAAAAAAACCAATTTCTACTGCCAGATTTGACAGTAGAAATTGGTTGTAACTTGAGCAAGTCTTGAAGTGCGCCCATTCGCTGCAAGACTGGCAGTCAGACACTCTCCGCAGGTCGATGCAGCCTATACAAGGAGAGTCATGAACACTAAAGCCAAGGACAAGGCTAAAAAAGCCACAAGCACTTACCTTTATCCCTTCAAGTTGCTACTGGCGGAGGGCTACCCCTCGACGGAGCACTTTGAAGTGATGCAAATGGCCAATGGCATGCAAACCGGCATCCGGACACGTGTCGCCGTTGACAGTCGCGTGTGCATCGCCAAGATCTCAGGTTATGCACTGAGCGAGCGACGCGTGCACACGTTGCGGTTATCCCCTCGCATCCACCTGTACGACTGTTGGTTCACTGGCCTGGTCATGCATTCCTGCAATCCGAACGTGTTCCTCGACTTGCATTACCTGGAAGCCTGGACCGTGCGTAACATCGAGGCCGGCGAACAACTGACCATGGATTACGCCACCACCGAGGACGTGCTGTTCCGGCAATTCGCCTGCCAGTGCGGCGAGCAGAACTGCCGGGGCTGGATCACCGGAAGCGAGGAAGCCCCGAACGCCGAAGGCAGGCAATGGTGCGAACGGAACCGGCCTTAAGCTTCGCCCAGCGGACGCAGGCGATATTGCGGCGGCAACTGCTCGAAACCACTGATGGTGGTGTTCAGGCTCTTCCAGCGACCGTCCTTGATGCCATAGATGCAGCCATGGATCGACAGGCTCTGCCCACGGTGCCAGGCGTTTTGCACAATGCTGGTGTGGCCGACGTTGGCCACTTGCTGAATCACATTCAGCTCGCACATGCGGTCGACGCGTTCTTCTTCGGTCGGCAACTGGGCCAACACATCGCGGTTTTCGTAGTAGAGGTCTCGAATGGTGCGCAGCCAACCGTCGATCAGGCCGAACTGGCGGTCCTGCATCGAGGCGCGTACGCCGCCGCAGCCGTAGTGGCCGGTGACGAGAATGTGTTTGACCTTGAGCACGTCCACCGCGTACTGGATCACCGACAGGCAGTTAAGGTCGGTGTGCAGCACCACGTTGGCCACGTTGCGGTGCACGAACAGATCACCCGGCAGCATGCCGACGATCTCGTTGGCCGGTACGCGGGCGTCGGAGCAGCCGATCCACAGGTATTCCGGGGTTTGCTGGCGGGCGAGCTTGGCGAAGAATTCGGGATCTTCCTGTTTGATCGCGTCCGCCCAGCGTTCGTTGTTATCAAGCAGGTCTTGTAGTTCGTTCATCAGGGAAAGCCTCAGGAATGATGCGCAGTTTTGTGACTGACAACCCCACGTCCAGGTCACGCCCTGCCGGTGAATAACAAGCGTGAATCCGCTTGAATCTTTGGGCCGTGCAGCCTGTCCACACACTATAAGCCCCACAGTATGAGGATTGGCCATGACTGAATCACGACGTCCCTACGGTGCCACACAGCCGGAACCCATCGATGACAATGAAGACCGCATGGGTTCGATGCGCGAGCTGGATTTTGATGAAGAAGAACCCACAGCAGAAATCGGCGATGAGATCCCTCGGCGTGAACGTGAACACCGGCTGCCCGACGAACGGGTGCGTGAGGCCGGGCTTACCGGCGCATCCACCGATGATCACGAGCCGACGGACGATGATTTGAGCCCGGAAACGCTGATCCATGAAGACGGTGCACGGGATGCCCGCGAGCCTGGCGAGGGTGACCAGGCAGACTGGGATTTGAGCATCGTCGGTGAAGATGAGATTGGCGGCGGGAATGGGTTGGATGAGGCGGAATTGGCAGATGTCGACCCGATAGACGGTAAACCTTGATACATAGATTTATCGTCGAGCGAACCCTGTGGGAGCTGGCTTGTCGGATCGCCGCATCGCTGCGAAGGCGGCGGTGAATGAAACACCGTCATCGCGGGCAAGCCCGGCTCCCACAGAGGCCGGTGTCCACATTGGAAATGTGTGGTTAATCGACCAGGGTGCAGGCCATGACAACCGCGTCTTCACGGCCGCCCACGGCGGGGTAGTAATCCCGGCGGCGGCCGATTTCGTTGAAACCGTAGCGCTCGTACAGGCGGAAAGCGCCAGTATTGCTGTCGCGCACTTCCAGGAAGCACTCCCGGGCACTGGCGGCATAGGCACGCGACATCAGGTGTTCCAGCAACGCCAGGCCAAGGCCACGGCCCTGGTTTTCGGGTTTGACGGTGATGTTCAGCAAATGTGCTTCGTCGAGGATGATCTGCACCACGCCGTGGCCCACCTGCTGCTCGCCTTCGAACATCAGCCAGATCTGGTATTTGCCCAGCCCATCGAGAAAGATCCCACGGGTCCAGGGGTGACTGAAGGCCGCGTATTCGATTTTCAGCACCGCGTCGAGGTCAGCCTCGGTCATCGGGCGAAAGGATAAAGCCTCACTCATCGGTTGTTTTCCAGCGCGCCATCAGCCGGCGCATGGCTTGCCAGACATCAGCCTTACGCTGTGGCTCTTCCATTAATAGTTCCAGGCCCGGCAGGGCCCATACCGAGCCCAGGCCTTCGACCTGCAGCTCGCGATACCAGGACTCGGCGTTGGCCTCGCCGGCAAAGCGCACGGCAGGCAGGCCGATCAGCCACAGGCACACGCAGGGTTCGTCCTCCAGGCGTGCCGACACAAAACCTTGCACAAAATCCCGTGCTGCCTCGGGGCCCTGGTCCATGTTGCCGCGTACCAGAAGCGGCCAGCGCACCGGGTCACCGACGATTTGCGGGCTGTCGGGCAGGCCGGCGGCGCGCAGCATGTCCTTGAGCAGCATGTAGGCCGGGTCGCGGGTCTGGAAGCGTTCACCGGTGGGCAGTTCCACCAGCAGCAGGCAGCGCCCGGCGCGCAGCAATTGCAGGGCAAAACGCGGCGGCGGCACGACAGGAGCCTTGACCACCGGGGCCGCCTCCTCGGCCACCACGGTCGCCTTGGCCGCCGTCGAAGGGCGTGGCACTTCGATCTTGGCGCGTTCCGCCACCGGACGTACGGGCGCAGGCGGCTTGGCCACCGCGACCGGCGCCGCCGCCTCCTCGCCCGACGCCTCGAGCGCCTCATAGGGCTCAAGCGCTTCCAGCAGCTCGGGCCGCGACGGCGCGGCAAACGGCAATTCGGTGCGGGGCAGCCAGTTGACCACCTGCATGGCGGTCAAGTAAGCGCGACGTCGGGACTCGATAAGCACAGCTCGGCCACTTGTGGATAACTAAAGAGCGGGGATTCTACCGCTGTTCGGCAACAATCGCCCACTGCGCACTGACCGGCTGTGGATAAATCCCCCGCCCGATGCAGTACAATCGCGACTTTTCATCGCCAACCAGCGGCCTTTCCCATGATCGAACCCAAGCGCGTCCTGCGCGCCCTCGCCGAACACTGGGCCTTACTTGAGCCACTGTGCGAACACTTCGACCAAGGCACCTTGAGCCTGGGCGAACTGCGCGCACAATTGGCCGCCCAACAACTGGACAGCACGCCACAGGACATAACCAGCCTGCTGGACGTGTGGATTCGCCTGGATATCCTGGTGCCTGTCGCCAAGAGCCCGAACCGTTTCGAGCTCAATGCGCAGATCCACGACTTCCTGGCCTATCTTCGCAAGGAGCACCGGCTTGGCCTGTGCCTGGAAATCGAAGCCTACCTGCGCCACCTTGAGCGCCTGGCCGGTTATATCCAGGACGCCTTCGACATCCGTGATGGCCACGACCTGGCCCGCCAGCTGCGCTTGCTCGACATGCGCGTGCGGGACGTGCTGAAAAAACTCGCCAACGACGAACAGGCCCTCGCCGCCGTGGCCGACCGGGCCAAGACCAGCGACCGGCAGATCCCGTTGCGCCAGCGTTACGCCGAGGTCCTGGCGACCTGGGACGAATACGTCGAACCAATGATCCAGCTGGTGAACGCCGACGGTGCCTTCGAGCAGGGCGTGCGCAAGGTGGAGAACGTGTTGCTGCGCCTGCTGACTGAGCAACAGCGCCTAGGCCATCTGGTGGACGACGACATGCTGCTGCGCACCCACGCGCGCATTCTCGAAATGCAGACCAGCGCCCAGCTGACCTTGCGCCATGCGCGGGAACTGCTGCTGCCCCTGCGTGAAGAGGCACGCCGCCACAACGCCGTGACCCGTGGCGCGGCGCTGGCCCTGTCGGCCATCCGCCGCAAAGGCCTGGACGCGGTGCCTCAGGCGGCCATGCCGATGTTCACCCGCCCGCAAAGCACCTTTCTGGGCAGCGCGAGCCAGGTGGAGGCTTATGTGTACGCGCTGGCGAACTTCGAACCGAAACCGGCAAAGTTTCCAAAAGCGCACAAGTCCTACAAAGGCGACGCCCAGCGCGCACCGCGCACGGTCAAGGAAATGCTCGAGCGCTGCGAAGAGGCACTGCCGATGCCGGACCTGATGACCTGGCTGCTGGAGCAGGAACCGAACGGCGCCACTGACGAATTGCTGTACTGGTTCTCGCGCCTGTCCCGCGAAAAACGCTTCAAGCGCGAACGCCTGGAACGCCGCGATTACCACACACACGAGCACCAGGTCAGCCTGCGCTCCTTCGCCCTGCTCCCGGCCGCTGTTGAAGCGACCGAGAATTCCGCGAGCACACCTCATGCATCTTGATCTTTCCGAACTGTCCCAGCTGGCGCCGATCTTTCGCGAGCTGTTCAAGGGTTACCACGTCAGCCGCCGCGACCCGGAGCTGTACGCGCAACTGTCGAACTTCCAAGACCAGTACCGCACGCTGTTCAAGGCCCTGGGCTTTGAGCTGGTGTGCGACACGCGCGGCTTCTACTATTTCGTGCCGGACACTGCCGTGGCCGCCGCACAGGTGAACAAGACCGCGCAACGCCTGGCGCTGTTCACCTTCATCATCGTCGAGCACCTGGCCGACCAGGGCCGCGACCCGATTGCCGTGCTCGACGGTGGCAGTCTGGGCCGCGATGAGTTGCCGTCGTTGCTGGAGAAGTACCGCGACCTGTTTATCCAGGCCGAAGTGCAGACCCAGGAAGAACTCGAAGAAAAGATCATGCGCCGCATGACCCAATTGGGCTTTGCCAGCGAAGACAACGGCGTGTACCGCTTCCTGCCGCCGATGCACCGCTTCCTCGACGTGTGTCTGTCGGTGCAGCAGGACCGCGACCTCGCGGCCAGCGTCCACAGCGTGTTGCCGTTGCCGGCACCGGTGATCATCGATGAAGACAGCGATGAAAAACTGCTGAAAACCGATGACCCGCTGGACCTGAGCGACTTTGCAGACGAGAGCGAAGAAGACGCCCTGGCCCGTGCCATTGCTGAAGAACAGGAGACCGACGCATGAGTAAGGAACGCTACGGCATCCGCCGCTTCGCCCTATTGAACACCGCCGGTTACAGCCTGGGCCTGTTCCCGCTGGAAGAACCGTTGTCGGTGTATGGCGCGAACAACCTGGGTAAATCCGCGTCGATCAACGCCTTGCAGTTCCCGATTTTGGCACGCATGTCGGACATGAGTTTCGGCAAGTACACCCTGGAACAATCGCGCCGGTTCTACTTTGCCAGCGACACCAGCTACATCCTTGTGGAAGTGTCCCTGCCCCACGGCCCGCACGTGATCGGTGTGGTCGGTCGCGGCCCGGGCGGCGGTTTCGGTCACCAGTTCTTTGCCTATGCCGGCAAGTTGGATCTGGCGCACTACCAGAAGAACGACACCTGCCTGCGCCAGAAGGAGCTGTTCACCAACCTTGAGCGCGAAGGTCTGAAAGCCTACGAACTCAAGCCCGATGAACTGCGCCGGTTGCTGGTGGGTGGCCACACGTCGATCCCACTGGACCTGACGTTGATTCCGCTGCGCTCCACCAGCGAGCAGAGCCTGAAGACCTTCCGCGCACTGTTTATCAACCTGCTGCACATGCGCGAAATCACCGCGGCCAAGCTCAAGCAGTTGTTCCTCGATGCGTTCGAACACAGCCTGCGTTCCGGCAGCGTGGACTACATCGCCGCGTGCGAAGAAGCCTTCCGTGATGTGCGACGCATGGAGCAGGACTACAACTCGCTGGTGGCCGCCGGGCCGCTGGTGGAAGCGCTGTCCAATGGGGTGAAACAGCGCGATGTTCTGCGCGGCAAACTGCATCGCCTGTCGCCGTTGCTGGATTCGTTGCTGGGCACTTGGTCGGACTACGCCAGTGCGCGCAAGGAAGAGCTGACCATCCAGGCCGAGCACTACCGTAACGAGCAGGACGCGCTGCAGAATGACCAGCGCGGCGGCACCCAGGAGCTGATGCGCCTGGAGCGGGAGATCAGTGGCATCCAGCGTTGGCTGGGCGAGCTGTCGGTGCTCAAGCATCGCTTTGCACTGGTCGATGACGTGAAGGTGCTGGAGCAGCAGTTGCTGGCGGCCAAGGATGCTCACGATGAACTGGCGGGCGCGTTGGCGCAGTCGCGGCAGTTCAGCGCCGAGGACTTGGACGAACGCTTGCGCGATCTGGAGAAGCGCCTGAAGTCGGTCAAGCAGCAGCTCGATCACGCGGACAACAACAGCTACGCCAAGCTGCGCGAAGAATTCTCACAGCAGGACGTCGAGCGTCTGATGCGCCTGTTCAACAGTTCGTTGTTCAGCCTGCCGTTGGGCGAGCATGGCATCACGCTGGACGAGGACGGCCTTTGGGTCAAATCCCTGGAGCAGATCCTCGATGGCTTCAAGGGTGAACGTTTTGAAGTGCCGGGGCTGTCCATCGACATCTCGCACATCGAGCCACCGGCATTGCAGGCCCTGGCGGACCGCGCAGCGTTGCGTGACCAGAAGGAGCGCCTGGAAAAAGAACTCAAGCAGCTCAAGACCCAGCAGGCGGTAGCCGCTGACCGCGCAGCGAGCAAGACCCAGACCGAAGCGTTGTACCAGCAGGTGCTGGATGCGCAGAAAGCGTTGGAAGACTTCCGCCGCGCACAAACCCTGAGCGCAGAGGAAGGCGAGAAACTCGAAAACCTGGCGCAGATGGAAGCGGCCCAGGATGAGTTGAAACGCTCCAGTGATGCGTTTACCGAGCGCGTCCAGCAACTGTCGGCCAAGCTGCAACTGGTGGGCCGCCAGATTGGCGATATGGAAGCCAAGCAGCGCACCCTGGATGACGCCTTGCGTCGTCGTCAGCTGCTACCGGCTGACTTGCCGTTTGGTACACCGTTCATGGACCCAGTCGACGACTCCATGGACAACCTGCTGCCGCTGCTCAATGACTATCAGGACAGCTGGCAAGGCTTGCTGCGCGCTGATGGCCAGATCGAAGCGCTGTATGCGCAAGTGCGCCTCAAGGGCGTGGCCAAGTTCGACAGTGAGGACGACGTTGAGCGTCGCCTGCAACTGCTGATCAACGCCTATGCGCACCGTACCGACGAAGCCCTGACCCTGGGCAAGGCACGCCGGGCGGCGGTCACCGATATCGCGCGGACCCTGCGCAATATCCGCAGCGACTACGACAGCCTTGAGCACCAACTGGCGTTGTTCAACCGCGAGATCAACAAGCGTCAGGTGTCCAACCTGCAGAGCTTCCGCATCGTGCTGGCGCCGAACAAGGAAGCCCTCAAGCACATCGACCAGATCATCCACAGTGCCGGCCAGTATGAGGAAGGCGAAACGCTGTCGGTGTTCGACCTCAGCCAGAGCGCCGAGCAGGACAACAAGAACGAAGAGGCCAAGGAATACCTGGCTCGCCTGGTGGCCGCCAACCATAACCAGTTGGGCCTCAAGGACTTGTTCGAACTGGCGTTCGAGATCACCAAGGTGCACGGCCAGCCGGTGATTCATACCGACATCGACGGTGCGGCGTCCAACGGCACCACCATGACCATCAAGGCGCTGACCAACATGTACTTGTTGCTGCACTTGATGGACCGCGACCAGGCGGGGCGCGTGCGCCTGCCGTACTACCTCGATGAAGCGGCGGACATCGACGAGAAGAACCAGGCGGCGTTGCTGGAAACCAGCCTGCAGTTGGGCTTTGTGCCGATCCTGGCGAGTGTGAAGCCGCAGGTGTCGGCGCAGGTGGCGATCGACTTGGAGGGCGGTAGCGGGCCGAACGGGATCTATATCGATGAGGCGGATTGGAAGTACATCCGTCGTCATGATGTGGTGAAGGCGACGGTGAATGTGCAGGCGGATGAGCCGGAGTTGGATGAGGTCTGATTTTTTCAGCTGAAATGCGAAAGGCCCCTGGATGAGAATCCAGGGGCCTTTTTTATTGCCTGTTCTGGCCTCTTCACGGGCAAGCCCGCTCCCACAGAGGTACGCATTCCAACTGTGGGAGCCGGGCTTGCCCGCGATGAAGGCGACGCGGTTTATTTGCCGAGTGGGATCTTGGGCGCCCAGGTCAGCCACTCATCCTCGAACTTATCGAACAGCGGGAAAGTTTGCTGCGGCCGTGCAGCGTTGCCCATGCGCTCGCCGTCTGGTGTCGCAAAGGCAATGCCACCGGCCACCAGGGTTTCGAGGGACTCGGTGCGCACCGTTGCGCCTTTGAACAGGCCGAAGTCGAGGCCGAAACCGCTGGTGTTCCAGAAACGGCTGCCACTGCGTACCAGCGGTGCGTATTTGGGTTCGATAAGGATGTGGATCAGCACGCGGTCGGCCGTCTGGCCCAACTCGTAACCGGTGACTTTGCCGACGGTCACTTCACGGTAGGTGACGGGAACGCCTTCCTTCAACGAACCACGACGTGCCGCGCTGAGCGTCAGGCTCAGGCCTTCTTCCTGGTGCACGGCTTCCGGTGGTTGGGCCAGCGCCACGAAGCTTTTTTGCGGCCCGGCGTTTTTGACGGCGGGCTGCACTTCGATGTATTGGCCGGTGACCAACGTTTCCAGGTTCGAGGTTTTCATCAGGCCCAATTCAGGCTTGACCACCCAGAACTGGCTGCCCGTGCGTGCAATGCGATCAGCCACTTGGGTAATGCGCGCGCTGAGCAGGACCGATTGCATGTCGGCACTCAGGTCGACATTCTCGATCTTGCCCACATCCAGCCCTTTGAAGCGGATCGGTGTGCCTGGGCGCAGGCCGTCGGCGCGATCAACCTTGATGGTCACTAGAGTGCCGTGTTGATTGGCCGCTTCGCGGTCGGCAAACAGACGGAAACGCGGAATGCGCTTTTTCAACGGCACGTTCGGCTCTGGGGTTTCAAAGGCGATACCACCAGCCATCAGGCTGGCCAGGGATTCACTTTTCACCTGAATGCCGCCGGTGAGGCCACCGGTCAGGGTGACGCCGCTGGCGTTCCAGAAACGCGTCGAGCCGTTGACCAGGTTTTCGTATTCCTTCTCGATGTGGACGCCGATCACCAGTTGCTTGTTCTTGCGCGAGAACTGGTAGCTCTGCACCGAACCGACCTTGACCTGTTTGTAGAGGATCGGGCTGCCCACATCCAGGGAACCGAGGTTGTCGGTGAACAGCACCATGTGCAGGCCTGGCGAGCGCAGGTCCAACGGTGGCGCTTTGGCGCGGGCGACGAATTCGCGCTGGGGCGCGCTGCCTTTGTCGCCGGGGCGGATAGCGATGTAGTTACCTTTGACCAAGGCTTCCAGGCCGGTGATGCCGGCCAGGGAGATCGACGGTTTGACCACCCAGAACTGGGTGTCTTGTACCAGGTAGTCTTCTGCCAATGGGTCGAGCGTCAGCTCGGCGTTGGCGCTGGACAGGTCCGGGTCGATCTTCAGGGTTTTCAGGCTACCAACCTGGATGCCTTTGTACATGACCGGTGTGCGCCCGGCTTGCAGGCCTTCGAAGTCGGTGAGCTTGACCTTGACCTTGATGCCCGCTGCGGCGGCGTCGAAGTCTTCATACAGGCGGAACGGCAGGCTTGGGTCGGTGGGCGGGCTGTCCTTGCGGTTTTCCGGTGTGGCGAAGGCGATGCCGCCGGCGACAATGCTGGACAGGGATTCGCTGCGCACTTTTACGCCGGAGAGGTTGGCGTCGATGCTGATGCCGCTGGCGTTCCAGAAACGGGTGTGTTTGCGCACCAGGCTGGCGTAGGTCGGCTCGATGTAGACCTTGATCTCGACGGTGCTCTGGTCTTCGGACAGCAGGTAGCTTTTGACCTGGCCAACCTGGATCTGCTTGTAGAACACCGGGCTGCCGCGGTTCAGGGAGCCGAGGCGGTCGGCCTTGATCGTCAGGTGCAGGCCGGGCTTGGCATCGGACAACGGCGGCTCTTCGGAGAGCGCCTTGAATTTGCGTGTGGGCTCACCATCGCCAGGGCTGGCGGCGATGTAGTTACCTGAGACCAGGGTTTCCAGGCCGGTGATACCGGCGAGGCTGACGCTCGGTTTGACCAGCCAGAAGCGAGTGTTGGTCTTGAGGTATTGTTCGACGTCCTTGTTCATCTCGATGGTGGCAATCACCCCGCGATTGTTGCCCTCGTCGTCCAGGGCCAAGGCCTTGACCTTGCCCACCGGCATGCCTTTGTAGACCACTTCGGTCTTGTTGACCTGGATGCCTTCGCCGCTTTCAAAGCGAACCTGGATTTCGATGCCCTGCTGGGTATAGGCACGCCATCCCAGCCAGCCGCCGATAATCAACGCAATCAGGGGCAGGACCCAAATGGCCGACCAGTTGGAGGCCGGGCGGGTTTTAGCTTTTGGCAAATCACTCATGGTCGTCGTCCGACTCCGTGTTATCCCAAATCAGTCGGGGATCAAAAGTTACTGCGGCAAGCATCGTCAAGATCACCACACTGGCGAACGCGGCAGCGCCGAGGTTGGCCTCGACACTGGCAAGTCGCCCAAAGTTTACAACCGCCACCAGGATGGCGATCACGAAGATATCCAGCATGGACCAGCGGCCTATGAACTCGATAAAACGGTACATCACAATACGTTGTTGCGCAGACAGCGGTTGATGGCGCTGCACCGAGAACAGTAGCAGACCGATGCCCACCAGCTTGAACGTCGGCACCAGGATGCTGGCGATAAACACCACGGCAGCGATGGGGAACATGCCATGCTGCATCAACTGGATCACCCCGGCCATGATCGTACTGGGGTCACCCTGACCGAGCGAGTTGATGGTCATGATCGGTAACAGGTTGGCAGGAATGTACAAGATGGCCGCGGTAATCAGCAGCGCCCAGGTACGAGTGAGACTGTTGGGACGGCGGGCATGGATCAACGCACCGCAGCGGGTGCAGATCTGCTCATCGCTGTCGGGGTCCTGTTTGTTCAACTCGTGGCATTCGGTACAAATCAGAATGCCTGCATCAATCGCCCGCATGTTCGTCCTCTCCTGATAGGGCTTCCCAGATCTGGTGGGGCGACATCACCACCTCAAGCAACACCTGAACCATCAATAGGCTGACAAAGCAGGCCAGCCCAAGGCCAATCGTGATGGCGGCCATGTCGGCGAGTTTTACGATCGCCACCAGCACGCCCATCAAGTAGACCTCCAACATCCCCCAATCCTTCATGTGGTGGTAGATGCGGTACAGCAGCAGCCCATAGCTGCGGCCGATGTTCCAGCGAATGCTGAGCAACACGGCTAATTGGCACAACAGCTTGAGCAAGGGGATCCCCATGCTGCACAGGAATACCACGACGGAGACACCTTGCATGCCTGTGTCGAACAGACCGACGACGCCGCTCCATACCGTGTCCTCGGACGTCTGCCCAAGTAAGTTGAGCTGCATGATGGGTAAAAAGTTCGCAGGAATGAACAACAGCAACGCGGCGATCACCAGCGCGAGGCTGCGTTCAACGACGTTGTGACGGTGGGCGTAGAGCTCGTAACCGCATCGCGGGCATTGGGCCTTTTCGCCGAGGGCGAGCGCTGGTTTGCGCATCAGCAGATCGCACTCATGGCATGCCACCAGGTCGTCCAGTGGTAAATCCGACACCTCGAGGGCATCAACCGGATCGGGCATAAGTAGGGCTCAGACTCTAAAAAAGGTTAGGTGGCTATTCTAGTGGTCTGGTTCAGAAATAACTGTGCAAATTTGTCGGGGGATGTGGAGTGATCCGGTTTTCGACCGCCCAAAACAAAACCCCATCTGCTCTCGCAAATGGGGTTTTGGAATTTAATCTTGACGATGACCTACTCTCACATGGGGAAACCCCACACTACCATCGGCGATGCATCGTTTCACTACTGAGTTCGGGATGGGATCAGGTGGTTCCAATGCTCTATGGTCGTCAAGAAATTCGGGTACTGAATCGTGACCGGCTGGCCTCGCTTCAGCAAATT
>NZ_JACARO010000080.1 GCF_013386585.1 Pseudomonas sp. P7548
ACCCGCACTTCCGGGCCGACACCCCGGGCGATCAGCGCATAGGCCAGGCGGTTGGCGCGGCTGTCCAACTGGCCATAGGTCAGTTGCTCATCGCCGAACTTGACCGCCACCGCCTCCGGGGTTTCCCGGGCGCGGTCGGCCACCCGCTGGTGTACCAGGCGCTGGGCCGAGAAGCCGGAATCGGTGCAGTCCCACAATTGAAGAATCTGCTGTTGCTCGGCAGCGTCCAGCAACGGCAACTGGCTGAGCGGTTGTTGCGGGTTGGCGACCATGCCCTGCAACAGGTTCTGCCAATGACGGGCCATGCGCTGCACGGTGGCGGCTTCGAACAAGTCCTGGGCATACCCCAAGGTGGCCCAGATGCCTTCGGTGGATTCCTGGATATCCAGGTCCAGGTCGAAGTGCGCGGTCTTGCTCTCCCACTCCAGGCCTTCGACCCGCAAGTGCGGCAGTTGGTGCTGGACCTGCGCCTGGCCGACGTCGGTCTGGTGGTTGAACATCACCTGGAACAGCGGGTTGTGGCTCAGGCTGCGCTCCGGTTGCAGGGCTTCCACCAGTTGCTCGAACGGCAGGTCCTGGTGGGCCTGGGCATCCAGGGCGCGTTGACGGGTGTGTTGCAGCAACTGCTCGACGCTCATCTGGCTGTGCAGGTCGGCCTTGAGCACCTGGGTATTGACGAAGAAACCGATCAGGCGCTCGGTCTCGCTGCGGTTGCGGTTGGCAATCGGCACGCCGACACGGATTTCTTCCTGGCCGCTGTAGCGGTGCAACAGGGTCTGGAACGACGCCAGCAGCAGCATGAACACGGTGACGCCTTGCTGCTGCGCCAGGGCCTTGAGTTCAAGGGTCAAGGTGGGCGCCAGCTCCATGGCCAGGCGCGCACCGCGATGGCTTTGCACCGCCGGGCGCTGATGATCGAACGGCAATTCCAGCACGCTTTGCTCACCGCCCAGCACGTCGCGCCAATAGGCCAGCTGGCGTTGTTTCTCGCCGGCGTCCATCCAGTGGCGTTGCCATACCGCGTAATCGGCGTACTGGATCGGCAGCGCAGGCAGTTGCACGTCCTGGCCCTGGCTGTAACCGGCATACAGCTGCACCAGTTCCTCGACCATCAATTGCATCGACCAACCATCGGAAACGATGTGGTGCTGCACCAGAACCAGCACATGCTCCTCTTCAGCCACGCGCATCAAGGTAACGCGCAACAGCGGGCCCTGCAGCAGATCGAACGGCTGGGCAATCAGCGCTTCCACCTGCGCCTGCAAAGGCTGCTCACCGGCATCGACCACCGTCATCGGCAGCGACATCTGCGGCTCAATCACCTGCACCGCGCCGGCATGTTCCTGGCGGATACGGGTGCGCAGGCTTTCATGGCGCGCCAGCAAGGTGTCGAAACTGCGTTGCAACGCCGGCAGGTCCAATGTGCCTTTCAAACGCAGGGCGCTGGGGATGTGGTAGGCGGCGCTGTGTGGCTCCAACTGCCAGAGAAACCATTGGCGTTCCTGGGCATAGGACAGCGGCAGCAATTGCTCGCGCCCTACGGGCAACAGGGCCGGCGCCTGGGGCGTCAAAGTCTGCGGGGCTTGCAACAGCGCGACAAAACCCTCCAGGCGCGGGCATTCGAACAGCGCCTTGAGCGGCACCTCCAGGCTCAGCGTCTGGCGAATCCGCGACACCACTTGCATCGCCAACAACGAATGCCCGCCCAGCTCAAAGAAATGCTGGTTCAGGCCGACCTGCTCCACCCCGAGAATGTCCGCCCAGATCGCCGCAACTTGTTGTTGCAGCGGCGTGACCGGTGCCAACCAATCCTGCTGCACCGCGCTGACACCCGGTTTGGGCAGCGCCTGGCGGTCCAGCTTGCCGTTGGGGTTCAGCGGCATGCGCGCAAGGAAAATCAACTGCGCCGGCACCATGTAATCCGGCAAATGCTCGCGCAACGCCGCCATCAACTGTGCACTGGCCGCAGCGTGCTGGCTGTCGTCGAGCGGCTGCGCCGGCACCAGGTACGCCAGCAGTTGGTTGTCGGCAGCCAGCAACAGCGCTTCGCGCACGCTGTCCTGGGCGAGCAGCAAGGCTTCGATTTCACCCAGCTCGATACGGAAGCCACGGATCTTGACCTGATGGTCGACGCGTCCCACGTACTCCACCACGCCGTCAGCGCGGTAACGTGCCAGGTCGCCACTGCGATACAGACGCTCCCCGGCGGTGCTGAACGGGTCGGCGACAAAGCGCTCGGCGGTCAGGCCAGGGCGCTGCAAATAGGCACGGGCCAAGCCACTGGCGCTGGCGATGTACAGCTCACCCACGGCCCCTGCGGGCAGCAGGTTCAAATCGCGGTCCAGCACATACAAGCCACGCCCGGGCAGTGCACGGCCGATAGGGCTGGCGCCGACACCGGCGACGGCACTGACGTCCGTACAATCGAGCACACTCGACACCACGGTGGCCTCGGTCGGCCCATAGGTGTTGAGCAAGCGCACATGCCCAAGCCCGGCGCGTTGCCACAACAGCGGGCCATCCAGCGGCATGGCTTCACCGCCGATATGGATCTGTCGCAAGGCACCATAAGGGCGCGGGCCGGCGGCCAGGCAATCCTGCAGGAACAGCTTCCAGTAAGCGGTGGGCAAGTCGGCCAGGGTAATGCCTTGGGCGACGATCTGTTGGTACAGCTCGGCGCCGTCCCACAACTGCGGCCCACGCAAAACCACGCTGGCGCCCAGGGTCAGGGCCGGGTACAACTGCTCGACGAACCCGTCGAAGTTTAGGGTGGCAAACTGCAGCACGCGGTCCTGCGGGACCAGGCCCGAATACTGCGCCGCAATCCCGGCGAACTCGCTCAAGGCTGCATGGCTGATGGCAACGCCCTTGGGCTTGCCGGTGGAACCGGAGGTGTAGATGACATACGCCAGGCTCTGGGGCTCGAACGCCCGTTGCGGGTTGTCTTCGCTGCACTGCGCCCACGGCGCGTCAACCTGATCGATCTCCAGGGTCGCAAGCCCCGATGGCAATGGCAGCCGATCGCGCAGGTGCGATTGGGTCAGCACCCATTGCACGCCGCTGTCTTCGAGCATGTGCGCCAGGCGTTCGCGGGGGTACTGCGGGTCCAGCGGCACGTAGGCACCGCCGGCCTTGAGCACCGCGAGCAAGCTCACCACCATGGCAAAGGAGCGCTCGACGGCAATCCCCACCCGTGCTTCCAGGCCGACACCCTGGGCCATCAAGTAATGCGCAAGGCGATTGGCCTGGCTGTTCAGCTCGCCGTAGCTCATCACCTGGTCGTCCAGCACCAACGCCGGATGCTCGGGTTGGCGCAGCGCCTGGGCCTCGAACAACTGATGCACCGCGTGAAGGGTGCCGACCGTGGCCGGGCTGTTCCACGCCTGCAACAGCGCGTGGGCCTGCGGTGCGCTCAACATGGCGAGGTCTGCCAGGCGGCTGTGAGGCGCGCTGACGATGCCCTGCAACAGGTGCTGCCAGTGCTGCGCCAGTCGTTCCATGGTACTGCTGTCGAACAGGTCGGTGGCGTAGGTCAACGCCGCCCACAAGCCTTCGGCGGATTCATGGGTGTCCAGGCTCAGGTCGAAGTGGGTGGTCTGGTTGTCCCAGTCCAGCTCCACCACGCGCAGGCCCGGCAATTGCTGACCATCGCGACTGCCCTTGGCGTCGGTCTGGTGGTTGAACATCACCTGGAACAGCGGGTTGTGACTGAGGCTGCGCTCGGGTTGCAACGCCACCACCAACTGTTCAAAGGGCAGGTCCTGGTGGGCCTGGGCTTCCAGCGAGCGGCGCTTGGTCTGTTGCAGCAACTGGGCAAAGCTCATCTGCCCGTCGAGGTCGGCCTTGAGCACCTGGGTGTTGACGAAGAAGCCGATCAACCGCTCGGTCTCGACCCGGTTACGGTTGGCAATCGGCACGCCGATGCGGATATCCGACTGCCCGCTGTAGCGGTACAACAAAGTCTGGAACGAGGCCAGCAACAGCATGAACGGGGTCACGCCCTCTTGCTGCGCCAGGCGCTTGAGCCCGGCCACCAATGCCGGTTGCAGGTGCACCTGCAAGCTGGCGCCGCGATGACTTTGCTGCGCCGGGCGTGGGCGGTCCAGCGGCAATTCCAGCACCGGCTGCTCACCGCCAAGCAAGGCCTGCCAGTAATCCAGCTGGCGCGCCTTCTCCCCCGCTTCCATCCAGCCGCGTTGCCACAAGGCGTAGTCGGCGTATTGAATCGGCAACTCGGGCAATTGCAGCTCGCGCCCCGCGCTGAAGGCGGCATAGAGCTGCACCAGCTCCTCGACCATCACCTGCATCGACCAACCATCGGAGACAATGTGGTGCTGCACCATCACCAGCACGTGCTCGTCTTCAGCCACTTGCAGCAAGGTCACACGCAACAGCGGTGCCTGGTGCAAATCGAACGGCCGCGCGACTTCCGCTTCCACCCGCGCCATCAACTGCGACGCTTCAATGCGCGCTTGATGAATGTCGACTCGCGCCTCAGGCAGCACCACCTGCAGCAGGCGTTCACCGTCCTCGACCAATTGGGTACGCAGGCTCTCGTGGCGGGCCAACAGGCTGTCGAAACTGCGCTGTAACGCAGCCAAGTCCAGCCGCCCTTGCAGGCGCAAGGCGCCGGGGATGTGGTAGGTGGCGCTGCCCGGGTCCAGTTGCCAGAGGAACCATTGGCGCTCCTGGGCGTAGGACAGCGGCAGTGCCTCGGTATCGTGGCGTGTAGGGGCAATCGGTAATTGAGCGAAACTCATGCCACGGCCTTGCAGGCGCTGGTAGAACTGCTGGCGCTGCTCCAGAGGCAAGCGAAGAAAGCGCGACACCAGGTCGATATTAGGGTTGGAAAGCATGGTTCAAATCGCCTCTAGTTCGCTCAAAAAGTCACGAAGATCATCAAAATCTTCCGCGCTGCCGGCGCGGAAGGTGGCTGCGGCCTGTACATAGGCGCGCAGCGATTCGGTCTGGAACAGTTCCATCAGCGGCACCTCCAGGCCCAGTTCGGCCTGGACCCGCGACGTGATCTGGATCGCCAACAGGGAATGGCCGCCGACTTCGAAGAAGTTGTCGTTCAGGCCCACTTGCGGCAGGCGCAGCACATCCGCCCAGATCGCAGCGATCTGTTGCTCCAGCTCGGTTTCCGGGGCCACGTACTGTTGCTGCATCAGGCTCGCGTCCGGCTCGGGAAGGCCTTTGCGGTCCAGCTTGCCGTTGGGCGTCAATGGCATCTGGGCCAGGAACATGAAGTGCGCGGGCACCATGTAGTCCGGCAGGCTGGCTTTCAGGGCGCGGCGCAGTGCATCGCGGAACTCGCCTTCGTTGGCCAGGTTGGCGTCTGCCGGTACCACGTAGGCCACCAGTTGCTTGCC
>NZ_JACARO010000081.1 GCF_013386585.1 Pseudomonas sp. P7548
GGTTAGCCGCGCTGGGCCAAGGATGGCCCATCGCGGCGGCCCACGCTCCAAAGCCTTCGTTCGGGCACACCGAGCCTAAGCGAGGTGCCGAGTGATGGGGCGAGGACCTTTTGGTTACTTTTGGGTCCTTCCAAAAGTGACCCGCTGTAAGAGCGGAACCATAAGCCGCCGTTACCGCAGCAACGGATATGTACACAGACAGATCGCTATCGCAGGCAAGCCCGCTCCTACAACGTCCCCCCCTCACGAAACCACCTCCCCAACCACCACCCCATCCAACCACCACCGCGCCAACCCCTGCACATTCGGCGCCTTGAGCAACGTAAAGTGATTCCCTGCGCCATACCACACCTGCAACCCACTCCCCTGCCTCCCCCAGCCCTCAACCATCAACCCCTGCTCCCGCTGATTCCCCGCCGCATCCAGGGCCGGGTCCTGGGCCAACACCAACCGCACCAACCCGCGATACCGCTGCCCCGGCCGATACACCGTACGCAACGCCGCCGCATAGGTCCGCGCCGGCCCCTCCATCGCGTCCACCGAAGCACGCCCCGGCAACAACCCAACGTTCACCATCCCCCCATGCAACAGCTGCCGCTGCACACCTTCATCACACCCGGCAAAGTCCAAAGGATCGATCCCCAACGACTTCCCGGCCGACACCTGCATCGCCTCGATCAAACGCAACAACGCCGCCGTCGTCGTATACGGCCGCCCCACCACGCCATTGCCACCGGGCGACTCACTGTCGATCACCGTCAACGACGCCACCTCACGCCCCATCGCCTGCAACCGCAGCGCCATCTCCAGCGCCACCCAGCCACCAAACGAATGCCCCACCAGGTGCACCGGCCCGTGCGGGCACTCGTGCGCCAGCGCCGCCAGGTAACACTGCGCCGCCGCTTCCACCTGGCTGTGGGGCACCGCCTCGCCGTCCAGGCCGCGCGGCTGCAGGCCGTACAACGGCCAGTCACGCCCCAGGGCCTCGCCGAACCCGACGAACCCGGTGACGCTGTCCCCCGCCCCTGGCACGCAGAACACCGGGGCGTTCCCCGCCCGGCCACCCTGGATACGCAACAACGGTTGATGCACCGCATGCGCCATCGGCACAGCACCCGCCAAGGCGTCGGTCATCGCACGGCCCAGGGCCTGGATATGCGGCGCCTGCATCATGCTCTGGTGATCGCCCGGCACGTCCACCTGGCGCAACTGCCCCGGTGCCAACGCCTCGCTCCAGCCCAGGGACTGGCTGCGACGGGACAGTTCGGTCGGCCGCTGCTCGGCGCTGAACAGGTGCACCGGGATTGGCAGCGGGAACAGGCTGTAGTGCGCCAGCGCATGCCCATGCCCCACTTCGCGCTCGATGAAGCTCAAGAGGTCGGCGTCCGACGCCGCCGCCATTTGCGCGTATAGCAAACCTTGATCGCGACAGCGTTGCAGCAAGCCCGCAAAGTCCAGCTGTCCAAGGCTCGCCTCCAGTTGCCCAAGGCTTTCCAGTTCATTTGCACCTCCCTGTGCTTTCCAATACGCCGTGCACTGCAACAGCAAATGCCGCTTGAGGGCCTCGGGCCCGCTCCAGCGCGCCTTGCCCTGGTCGGTCATGCGCGGCACGTAGCTGTCGATCAAACCGAGGAACGCCACCGGCTCATCCAGCCCGAGCAATTGCATGGCGACCTCATAGGCCAACACACCACCAAACGACCAGCCCGCCACGCGATACGGCCCGTGGGGTTGCAGGCTGCGGATCAGCCCGACCATCCGCGCCGCCAGGCCTTCCAGGGTGTACAAGTGCGCTTCACCCAGCGGCACGCCCGGCAGGCCATAGATGGGGTAATCCCCCGGCAGGTGCTGGCCCAAGGCAGGGAAATACACGTCCATGCCGCTGAATTCATGCACCAGGAACAACGGCGGTTGCGCGCCGCTGCTGCGCACGGTGATCACCGCGGGATCACGCTCCGGCTCACCCGTGCGCTGGCGCAGCAGGTTCGCCACGCCGGCCACGCTCGCGTGCTGGAACAGCTCGGCCAGGGACACCGGTAACCCGGCCTCTTCCAGCAGGTTGACCAGACGGATTGCCAGCAACGAATGACCGCCCAGCTCGAAGAAGCTGTCGTGCCGGCCCACGTGTTCCACCTTCAACACCTCGGCCCAACGTTGCGCCAGGGTCTCTTCCAGTGCGTCGGCCGGTGCTTCGAAATCGCGGCTGCACAGGGCATCCATGACCGGAACAGGCAGGGCTTTACGGTCGACTTTACCGTTGGCAGTCAGCGGCAGTTGCGCCAGCGGCACATAGGCCGAAGGCAGCATGTAGTCCGGTAACTGGCCGTGCAGATGGGCGCGCACGCGATCAATGTCCAGCGCCTCTGCCGCCCAGGTGAAATAGGCCACCAGGCGTTTGTCTCCGGGATTGTCTTCACGGGCCAACACCACCACCTCCCGGATGCCGGCGAAGGTGGCGAGACGCGCTTCGATCTCACCCAGCTCGATGCGGAAACCGCGAATCTTCACTTGGTCGTCGTTGCGCCCGATGCATTCGAGCAAGCCGTCCGGCGTCCAGCGTCCCAGGTCACCGGTGCGGTACATCAGGGCACCCGGGTTGAACGGGTCGCTCACAAACTTCTCGGCCGTCAGCTCGGGACGGTTCAAGTAGCCCCTGGCGACGCCGTCACCACCGATACAGATTTCACCCGTCACGCCCAGCGGTACCGGCTGCAAGTGCGCGTCCAGCACATGGATGTGGGTATTGGAAATCGGCCGGCCCACCGGCACGCTTTCCGCATCAAAGGCAATGGCGCGCACTTCATAGGTGGTGGCGTAAGTGGTGGTTTCCGTCGGCCCGTAGCAATGCACCAGGCGCAACGCCGGGGCTCGCGCCAGCAGGCTGCGGAATGCGGCCGGGTCAGCGCGCTCGCCGCCGCACAGCAGGATGCGCAACCCGGCCAGGGCATCGGGGATCATCTGCACATACTGGTTGAACAGCGCCGTGGTCACGAACAGCACCGTCGCGCCTTCCAGGGCCGCGCCGAACGCAGCCGGGGCGAGCAAGGTGGCGTGGTCGATCACCTGCACCTGGCCGCCGTTGAGCAGCGGGCCCCAGACGTCCATGGTACTGGCGTCGAACGCCGGGTTGGAGGCGAACGCCACGCGGTCGGCGGCGTTGAAGTCGGCATAGCCGTTGTTGATCACCAGGCGTGTGATGCCACGGTGCGGCACCAGCACACCCTTGGGCGTCCCGGTGGAGCCGGAGGTGTACATAATGTAGGCCACGCTGTCCGAGGACTGCGACAGATCCGGGTTGTGGCTGGGCTGCGGGTCGAGGGCCAGGGTGTCCAGGTCCAGACGTCGCGCCGGGTAGCCGACTGGCATATCGCTGCGGGTCAACAGCCACGCCGCACCGCTGTCCTGCAGCATGAAGCCCTGGCGTTCGGCCGGCGCATGGATGTCCAGCGGCACATAGGCCGCCGCGCACTTGAGCACGGCCAGTTGGCTGACCAGCAGGTCGACAGAGCGCGGCAGCAGGATCGCCACGTTGTCGCCCGGCAGCACGCCCAGGCCCAGCAGGTGATGGGCCAGATGATTGGCGCGAGTGTTCAACTCACCGTAGCTCAGCGTCTGCTCGCCATGACGCACGGCCAAGGCGCCTGGGCGGGCTTGGGCCTGGGCTTCGAACAGGCGCTGCACGGTGTGTTCACGAGGGAACGTGCGCGCCGTGGCGTTGAAACCTTGCAGTTGCAGAACTTCGGTCGCCGGCAGCACGGGCAAGCGGCCGATAGCAATCTCGCTGCGTTGCTCCAGGGCCTGCACCACCTGCTCCAGCGCCACCTGCAAGTACTCGCACAAACGCCGTGCGCCCTGCCCCGTGGCCTTGAGGCTGAACCCGGCGCCGAGGTCATCCACGCTCAACGACAGGCCATAGTTGGTGTGTTCCTCGGCCTTGAGCACTTGAATGCCCTGCCACGCCTCGGCCACACCACCGGCCTGCGGCGCGCTGTGCCGGTAATTGAACAGCACGCTGAACAGCGGGGTGCCCACCGGCACGCCACTGCAACGCTGGGCCAGCGCCAGCGGCGCGTGTTCATGGCTGAGCAGTTGCGTCAGCCGCGCATGGGTGGCCCGCAGCGCCTCACGCACCGGGCGCTCGCCCAGGTCGACGCGCAGCGGCAGGGTGTTGATGAACACCCCCATGGCCCGCTCGGCACCCTCGCCGCCTTGCAGGCGACCGAGCATCACCGTGCCAAACACCACCCGCTTACGCCCGGAGACTTTGCCCAGCACCTGTGCCCACGCCAAGTGCATCAGGCTGGCGCTGCTCACGCCGGCCTCACGGGCCTGGGTACGCAAGCGCAGGCTCAACTGTGGGTCGAGGGCCAGTTGCGCGGGTTCGTCATCGTCCAGCGCTTCGACCTCGGTCGGCTCGTCGATGTCGCCCAGCATCTCGCGAAAGAACCCTTCGTGATCACCGCCACCCAGGCGGGTCTGGGCCACATAGTTGCGATACGGCACCGCCGCGCCCAACCGGTCTTGCTCACCCAGCAGGAACGCCTGCATGTCGTGTTGCAGGATCTCCAGGGCGATGTGGTCCATCACCAGGTGATGGAACAGCAAGGTGGCAACCACCCGCCTGGGTTCCTGGGCATACACCAGGCGCATCAACGGGGCCTGGCCCACGTCCAGGCGCAGGGGTAACGGCCCGGTTTCAACACGCAGCGCCGCATCGCGCCACACCACTTGCACCGGTTCTTCCAGGCCGTCCCAGTGGAACGACGAACGCAGGATGTCGTGCCGTTCGATCACGGCCTGCAAGGCCATGGCGAACGCTTCCAGGCGTTCGTGATGATCGAAGGCAAATTGCGCCTGCAACAGGTAGGCATCGCCTTCGGGCACCGCGCGATGGTGATAGAGCATGCCCGCCTGCAACGGCGCCAGCGGGTAGATGTCTTGCACATTCGCCGCACCACCGGGGATGCACGCGACGATGCGGTCGATGGCTACTTGCTCCAGGGTGATCAGCGGCAACAGGTCCGGGGTGATATGCGTGCAACCAGCGCCAATTCGATTAGCGGGCACTGCCACTTCACGGCTGCCGCCCAATGCCGCCGCCAAACCGGCCAGCGTCGGCTGGGCAAACAGCACTTTCACATCCGCCGACAAGCCCAGGCTGCGCAAGCGCCCCATCAGGCTGACTGCCAGCAGCGAATGCCCGCCCAGCTCGAAGAAATTGTCGTGACGACCCACGCGCTCCACGTTGAGCAACTCGGCCCACACACTCGCCAGGGTCACTTCCGTGTCGCCCTGGGGTGCCTCGTACTCGCGCACGGCCAGCGATTCCAGGCCCGGCGCCGGCAGTGCCTTGCGGTCGAGCTTGCCGTTGGGGCTCAGGGGCAGCGCATCGAGGTGGACAAAGGTCGTAGGCACCATGAATTCCGGCAGGTGCTGCAACAGGTGGGCACGCAAGGCCTCGATGTCACTGTGTTCACCGGTGTAGTACGCCACCAGGCGCTGCTCGCGGGCGGTGACCGCCGCTTCGTTGATCGCCGGGAACTCGGTGAGCCGCGCCTGGATTTCCCCCAGTTCGATGCGCAAGCCACGGATCTTCACCTGATCGTCATTGCGCCCCAGGTATTCGATGGTGCCGTCAGGCAGGTAGCGGCCCACGTCACCGGTGCGGTACAGGCGGCCCTCGGTGAACGGGTCCTTGAGGAAGCGTTCGGCGGTGAGTTCCGGGCGGTTCAGGTAGCCCCGCGCCACTTGCACACCACCAATGAACAGCTCGCCCACCACGCCCAGGGGTACCGGCTGCAACTGGGCGTCCAGCAGGTACATGCGCGTATTGGCAATTGGCTTGCCGATGGGCGTGTTGTCCGGCGTCACCGGCCCCGCGCAGTTCCACGCGGTGACATCCACCGCCGCTTCCGTCGGGCCATACAGGTTGTGCAGTTGGCTGCCCGGCAGTTGCCGCTTGAAGCGCCGCACCAGGCTGCCCGGCAAGGCTTCGCCGCTGCAGATCACCCGCACCAGCCCGGCGGCCTGGCTCAACTCGCCATGGGCGAGGAACACGTCGAGCATCGACGGCACAAAATGCAAGGTGGTGACCTGCTCCGCCGCGATTACCCGGCACAGGTACTGCGGGTCCTTGTGCCCACCCGGCGCAGCCATCACCAGGCGTGCGCCGGTCATCAGCGGCCAGAAGAACTCCCACACCGACACGTCGAAGCTGAACGGGGTTTTCTGCAAGACCGTGTCGTCGGCCGTCAGCCCGTATTCGTCCTGCATCCACAGCAGGCGGTTGACCACCCCGGCGTGATCGTTGATCACCCCTTTAGGCTGCCCGGTGGAGCCGGAGGTGTAGATCACATAGGCACTCACGGCCTCGGTGTGCGGATTATCAAGGGACAGGTGCTGCCAGGTCGGCTGCTCCAGGTCGATCACCGGCGCATCGCCCAGCAAGCCCCGCGTGCTGCCTTGGGCCAGCACCACCTGGGGCGCGCTGTCATGCAGCATGTAGGCGATACGCTCCGGCGGATAGGCTGGGTCCAGCGGCACATAGGCGGCGCCGGCCTTGAGGATCGCGTACAGGCCGATGACCATCTCCAGGCCGCGCTCCACGCAGATCGCCACCCGCGAATCGGCGTGCACACCCTGCGCCAGCAGGTGGTGAGCCAGACGGTTGGCCTGGGCGTTCAGTTCGGCATAGGTCAACGTTTGCTCGCCGGCCTTGAGCGCAATCGCCTGGGGCGTGCGCGCCACTTGCGCTTCGAACAGGCCGTGCAGCGTCTGGTCGAGGTTGTAAGGGACATCGGTGGCGTTGAAGTCGAACAGCACCTGCTGACGCTCCCGCTCGCTCACCAGGGGGATGTGGTCCAGCACCGCCTGATCGTTCTCGACCATGGCCTGCAACACGCGAACGAAGTACCCCACATAACGCTGCATCGTGGCTTCATCGAACAGCGCCACCGCATATTCCAGCGCGCCGAGAATGCTGCCCTGCACTTCGCCCAGGTTCAGCGACAGGTCGAACTTGGCAAAGTGACTGTTCTCCACAATGCCTTCCAGCGCCAGGTCGCCCAGGGCCAGTGTCGGTGCGCTGCTGTCCTGCCAAGTCAGCAGGGTCTGGAACAACGGGCTGTGGGCCAGGCTGCGCACCGGCCGGGTGATTTCCACCACTTGCTCGAACGGCAGGTCCTGATGGGCCTGGGCTTGCAGGGTCTGGGCCTTGACCCGGGCGAGCAACCCCTCGACGCTCAGCTCGCCCGAGGTGTCGATACGCACTGCCAGGGTGTTGACGAACAGGCCGATCAGCCCTTCCACCTCGCTGCGGGTGCGGTTGGCCACCGGCGAGCCGATCACCAGGTCCGGCTGGCCGGACAACCGCGCGAGCAAGGCCGCCCAGGCGCTCATCAAGGTCATGTACAAGGTGGTGCCATGGCGTTGGCTCAAGGCCTTGAGCCCGGCCGTGAGGCGTTCGTCCAGGCGCACGTCGACGCTGCTGCCGGCGTAGTCCTGCTGCGCCGGGCGCGGGCGGTCGGTGGGCAGTGTGAGTAAAGCCGGCGCACCGGCCAGGGCCTGCTGCCAATAGGTGCTTTGGCGGTGCAGCACCTCGCCGCTGAGCCACAGGCGTTGCCACACGGCAAAGTCACCGTACTGGATCGGCAAGGCCGGCAGCGGGTCCGGCAGGCCGTGGCTGAACGCCTGGTACAGCGCCATCAACTCGCGGGTCAGCACGCCCATGGACCAGCCATCGGAGACGATGTGGTGCAGGGTCAGCAACAGCACATGGTGATCGTCGGCCATCACCACCAGGCGCCCGCGCAGCAACGGGCCACGCTCCAGATCGAAGGGCGCCGAGGCTTCGCCATGGATCAACGCGTCCAGCGCCTGTTGCGGCTGCGGGTGGCGGCGCAGGTCCTGCACTTGCAGGGGCAGCACGTCTTCGGCCGGCACGATCAGCACCTGGGCGGTGTCGCCGTGCTGGGCGAAGCGACTGCGCAGGGTTTCGTGGCGCGCCACAATGCGCGCCAGCGCCCGTTGCAGGGCCTGCACATGCAGTTGCCCACGCAGGCGCAGTCCGATGGGGATGTTGTAGGCGGTGTTGGCGCCTTCCATCAACGCCAGGAACCACAGGCGCTGCTGGGCGAAGGACAGCGGTACGTCTTCATCGCGGTTGGCCGGCAGGATATCCGGCAAGGTGCTACGCCCGGCCTGGGCCAGCACTTCGGCGACCGCGCACAGCTCGGCGTTGGCAAACAGGTCGCCCAGTTGCAGCTCTACCCCCAGGCGCTGACGCACCTGGGAGACCATGCGCATGGCCAACAGCGAATGCCCGCCCAGTTCGAAGAAATGATCGTGGCGCCCAACGCGTTCGACTTGCAGCACGCCGCTCCAGATACTCGCCAGCACGCCTTCGATCTCGCCCTCGGGCGCGGCGTATTCGCGGGTGAACACGGCGGCCTGATCCGGCGCCGGCAAGGCCTTGCGGTCGAGCTTGCCGTTGGCAGTGAGGGGCAACGCATCCAGCTTCATGTAGGCCACCGGCACCATGTAGTCCGGCAGGTGCGCCACCAGGTGGGCGCGGATATCGCCCACCGCCAGCGGATCGAGCTGTGGGTTCTCGGTGAAGTAAGCCACCAGGCGTTCTTCACGCACCAGCACCACCGCTTCAAGGATGCCGGCCAATTGGTTGAGCTGGGTTTCGATCTCCCCCAGTTCGATGCGCACACCACGGATCTTCACCTGGTCATCGTTGCGCCCCAGGTATTCAAGATTGCCCTCCGGCAACCAGCGCGCCAGGTCGCCGGTGCGGTACATGCGCCCGCCGTTGAACGGGTCATCGAGGAAGCGTTCGGCGGTGAGTTCCGGGCGGTTCAGGTAACCCCGCGCCACGCCCTTGCCGCCCACGTACAGCTCCCCTGCCACGCCCAACGGCACCGGGCGCCGTTGTTCATCGAGCAGGTACACCGTGGCATTGGCGATGGGTTTGCCGATATGCAGCACCCCGCCCGCCTCCACCTTGCCGGACGTGGCGACCACCGTGGCCTCGGTGGGGCCGTAGTTGTTGATCAGCTCGAAATGCTGCGCCCGGCCGAACTGGCGCAAGCGATCGCCGCCGATCAACAGGGTGCGCAACGTAGGGTGTTCGATCTGCTGGCTGAAGGCGTACTCGGCCACCGGCGTCGGCAGGAAGCACACGTCCAGCGGCTGCGCGCACCACCAGGCCAGCAGGGCGTCGATGTCTTCGGCGCCGTCATTGGCCGGTGGCAGGTGCAAGGTCGCCCCCACGCACAGCGCCGGCCACACTTCCCAGGCCATCGCATCAAAGCCGAAACCGGCGACGCTGGCGGTGTGGCGCCCGGCGCACAGGTCAAAGGCCGCGCAGTGCCAGTCCACCAGGTTGGCCACGGTGTGGTGCTCCACCATCACCCCTTTGGGCAGGCCGGTGGAACCGGAGGTGTAGATCACATACGCCAGGTGCGAGGGGGTGACGGCCACCTTGGGGTTGCTCGCCGAATGGTGCTGCCAGGTGTAGCGGTCGAGGTTGATCACCGGCACTTCCAAGGCGGGCAGGCGATCAAGCAGGGCATGTTGGGTCAACACCGCCACTGGGGCGCTGTCGCTCAGCAGGTAGTTCAAGCGCTCAGCCGGGTGCGACGGGTCCACCGGCACATAGCAGCCACCGGCCTTGAGGATCGCCAGCAACCCGGCCAAGGTGTCCAGGCCACGGCGGGCGACGATGGCCACGCGGTCATCGGGCTTCACGCCCAACGCCAGCAGGTGATGGGCCAGCAGGTTGGCCTGCTGATTCAGCTCGGCGTAGGCCAGTTGGCGGCCTTGATACACCGCAGCGATGGCCTCGGGGGTCTGGGCCGCCTGGGCTTCGATGCGCCCGTGCAAAGTGGTGCCCTGGGGGAAGTCGGTGTGGGTGGCATTGAACTGTTCGAGCAGCAACTGCTGTTCGGCGGCGGGCATCACGGCCACCTGGTTCAGGGCGGTGTGGGGCGCCTGTTCCAGTGCCGTCACCAGGTTTTCCAGGGCGGTGCGCAGGTAGGCACACACGCGCTGCGGGTCTACGGCCGTGCTGGCGAGCAGGCTCAAGCCAAACCCTTCGCCCAGGTCATCCACACTCAAGGTCAGCGGGTAGTTGGTACGTTCTTCGGCACTCAGGGCCGCGATGCCCTGCCAGGCCGATGCGGCGTCGGCACTGGCGGCCGGCGCACTGTGGCGGTAGTTGAGCAAGGCACTGAACAGCGGCGTCGGCGCCACCACCCCACTGCAACGCTGGGCCAGGGCCAGGGCCGCATGCTCATGGCGCAGCAAGGTGGTCAGCCGCGCGTGGGTGGCCTTGACCCCGGCGCGCACGTCGGTGGCGTCCACGTCCACGCGAAACGGCAAGGTGTTGATGAAAATGCCCAGGGCCCGCTCGGTGTCATGACTGCCCTGCATGCGCCCCATCAACACGGTGCCGAACACCACCTGCTGCTTGCCGGCCAACGCCCCCAGCACCTGCGCCCAGCCCATATGGAACAGGCTCGCCGCGCTCACCCCCAATTGCCGGGCCTGGGCGCGCAAACGCTGGGCCAACGGCGCAGGCAGCGGCAGGCTGACCTCGGTAATGCCACGGGCATCGCCCTGCACATCCTGCAGGCCGAACGGCAAGATCGGCTCGCTGATGTCGCCGAGCATCTGGCGGAAGAAACTTTCGTGCTCCTGCTCGCTGATCCCCAGCCGCGCCTGCGCCACATAGTTGCGAAACGGCACCGCCTGGCCCAGCGCTGCGCCCTGCCCCAACAGGCAGGCCTGCAGCTCATGGCACACCACTTCCAGCGCGCTGTGATCCAGGGCCATGTGGTGGAACAGCAAGGTCGCGACGATGCGCTGATTGGCCGGGTCGTCGGCGCGCACCAGGCGCAGCAACGGCGCCTGGGTCACGTCCAGCCGGTAGTGGCGGGCATCAAACAATGCATGCAGTTGCGCGGCAATGTCGCCGTCGGCCGGGTCCAGTGCCAGGGCCTGGATCGGCAACTGCGCCTGGCGCCACACCACTTGTGACGGTTCTTGCAGCCCTTCCCACACCACCCCGGTGCGCAGGATATCGTGGCGGTCCATCACCGCCTGCAAGGCCTGGGCGAACGCGTCGAAACGCGCCAGGTTGTCGAACGAGAACTGCGACTGCATCACATACGGGTCGCCCCTTTCGGCACTTACGTGGTGAAACAGAATGCCTTCCTGCAACGGCGCCAGCGGGTAGATGTCCTGGATGTTCGCCACGCCGCCGTCGACCGTCGCGACGATGCGCTCGATCTCCTCCTGGCTCAGCGTCGACAACGTCAGCATGGCCGGGGTGATGTGCTCGGTGCCGGGCACGATGCCATTGGCCGGCACCTCGACGTCACCGGCCTTGGTCGCCGTGTAGTCGCCGGCCTTGATCAGCTCGATCAGCCCCGGCTTGTGCTCGCGCAACGCGGCCATGATGGCCGGGTCACTCAGCGCCTGTTTGTTGCCTTGCACCGCCAACTGTTCGCCCTTGAGCGCCAGTTGGATGTCTTTGCTCTTCAGCGTCGCCAGCAGTTCGAGAATGCTCACAGGACGATCTCCATTCGTTCGGTTATGGCGGCGTAGCCAGCCAGGGTCGGCTGTTCGAACAACGCCCGCACATCGGCTTCCATGCCTTCCTGGCGCAAGCGCCCGATCAAGCTCACGGCGAGCAGCGAATGCCCGCCCAGTTCGAAGAAATTGTCATGCCGCCCTACCCGCTCCACGCCCAGCAGTTCGGCCCACAGCCGCGCCAACAGGGTTTCGGTTTCGCCTTGCGGTGCGGCGTACTCACGCACGCTCAGCGCCGCCATGCCCGGGGCCGGCAGGGCCTTGCGGTCGAGCTTGCCGTTGGGGCTCAGGGGCAGCGCCTCCAGGTGCACGAACAGCGCGGGCACCATGAAGTCCGGCAGGTGCTGCAGCAGGTGGGCGCGCAGGCTGTCGATGTCGGAGTGCACGCCGGTGTAATAAGCCACCAGCCGGTCTTCGCGGGCCACCACGGCGGCTTCGCTGACCTGGGGATGGTCGAGCAGACGCGCCTGGATCTCCCCCAGTTCAATGCGCAGGCCACGGATCTTCACCTGGTCATCATTGCGCCCCAGGTATTCGATATTGCCGTCGGGCAAGTAGCGGCCGACGTCACCGGTGCGGTACATCCGGCCGCGGGTGAACGGGTCCTTTAGGAAGCGCTCGGCGGTGAGGTCCGGGCGGTTGAGGTAACCGCGCGCCACTTGCACACCGCCGATGAACAGCTCGCCGACCACGCCCAGGGGCACCGGCTGCAACTGCGCATCGAGCAGGTACATGCGGGTGTTGGCGATGGGTTTGCCGATCGGCGTGTTGTCCGGCACTTGCGGCCGCGCGCAATTCCACGCGGTCACATCCACCGCGGCTTCAGTGGGGCCGTACAGGTTGTACAGGCCGATCTCCGGCAATTGCTGCTTGAAGCGCCGCACCAGGCTGCCCGGCAGGGCTTCGCCGCTGCACATCACGCGCACCAGCCCGGCCGCCTGGCTGACGTCGCCGTGGGCGAGGAACACATCGAGCATCGACGGCACGAAGTGCAAGGTGGTGATGTGCTGCGCCGCGATCACTTCGCACAGGTAGGCCGGCTCCTTGTGCCCGCCCGGACGTGCCATCACCAGGCGTGCACCGGTCATCAGCGGCCAGAAGAACTCCCACACCGACACGTCGAAACTGAACGGAGTTTTCTGCAGCACCGCGTCATGGGCCTTGAGGCCATAGGCGTCCTGCATCCACAGCAAGCGGTTGACCACCCCGGCGTGCTCGTTGATCACGCCCTTGGGCTGGCCGGTGGAACCGGAGGTGTAGATCACGTAAGCCTGGTGCTGCGCCGTCAGGCCTGGCACCTCAGGGTTGCTGCAGGGCTGGTGCTGCCAGGTCGGTTGGTCGAGGTCGATCACCGGCACATCGCCCAACAAGCCTCGGGTTGCGCCCTGGGCCAGCACCACCACCGGCGCACTGTCTTGCAGCATGTAGGCGATGCGGTCGAGGGGGTACGCCGGATCCAGCGGCACGTAGCCGCCGCCGGCCTTGAGGATGGCGAACAGGCCGATGACCATGTCCAGGCCGCGCTCAAGGCAGATGCCCACCCGCGAATCCGGCTGCACACCCTGCTCGCGCAGGTGATGGGCCAAGCGGTTGGCGCACTCGTTCAGTTGTTGATAGGTGAGGTGCTGGTCTTCGGCCTTGACGGCGATGGCATCCGGCGTGCGTCGTACCTGGGCTTCGAACAGGCCATGCAGGGTCTGGTCGAGGTCGTAACTCACCTCGGTGGCGTTGAAGGTCACCAGCAGCCTGTGCCGTTCTTCTTCGCCCAGCACCGGCAGGCGATTGAGCGCGTGCTGCGGCGCCTGCTCCAGGGCCTCGACCAGGCCGCACAGGGCCACGTGCAGGTAACCGCAGACCCGTTGTGGGTCGAGTTGCGCCAAGGCCGTCACGTCAAAGCCGTCGCCCAGGTCATCCACGTTCAGGGTCAACGGGTAGTTGGTGCGCCCGTCATTGACCAGCGTCTGCATGCCTTGCCACGCCTGTTGCGCGCCCACCGAGCGGGTCGCCGCGCCGCGATGGCGGTAGTTGAGCATCGAACTGAACAGCGGCGCGGGTGCGGCCACTCCGCTGCAGCGCTGTGCCAGGGCCAGGGACGCATGCTCATGCCCCAACAGCGCACTCAGCCGTGCATGGGTGTCTCGCACGGCAGCGCGAGCGCCTTGCGCGTCGATATCCAGGCGCAGCGGCAAGGTGTTGATGAACACCCCAAGGGCACGGTCGGCGCCCTCGCCCCCTTGCAGGCGGCCCACCAGCACGGTGCCGAACACCACGCTGTGACGGCCGGAGGTGGCCGCCAGCACTTGGCCCCAGGCCAGGTGGAACAGGCTGGCGGTGCTCACGCCCAACAGACGGGCCTGGGCACGCAAACGGCGATTGAGGTCGCTGTCCAGGTGCAGGGTGTGTTCGGTGATCGCGCTGCCGTCGCCGCGCACATCCTGCAAACCGAACGGTAGGGTCGGTTCATCGATATCGCCGAGCATGCCGCGGAAGAACGCCTCGTGCTCCTGCTCGCTGATCCCCAGGCGCGCCTGGGCCACGTAGTTGCGGTACGGCATCGGTGCTGCCGTAGGGGCCGGCTGGCCGAGCAAGTGGCCCTGCATTTCGCGCAGCACCACGTCGAACGCGGTGTGGTCCAGCGCGATATGGTGATACAGCAGCACCATCACCACCCGCGCATTGGCCGGGTCTTTGGCATACATCAGGCGGATCAGCGGCGCCTGGCTGATGTCCAGCCGGTAGCGTCGCGCATCGAACCGCTCATGCAGGCCCGCCAGCACATCGCCTTGCAGGTGCAGCTCCTCCACGCTCAGCTGTGCGCTGCGCCACACCACTTGCAGCGGTTGCGCCAGGCCTTCCCAGACCACGCCGGTACGCAGGATGTCGTGGCGGTCGATCACCTGTTGCAGCGCCTGGGCGAAGGCGTTCAGGCGCTCGACGCTGTCAAAGGCCAGGTGCGATTGCAGCAGGTACGGGTCGCCGCTTTCGGCGGTGATGTAGTGGTAGAGAATGCCTTCCTGCAACGGTGCCAGTGGGTAGATGTCTTGCACATTCGCTGCGCCACCCGGGACGCGGGCGACCACGTCGTCGAGGGTCGCCTGGTCCAGCGTCACCAGCGGCAACAGGTCCGGCGTGATGCGCTGGCAGCCTGCCGGGATAAGGTTGGCCGGCACCTGCACCTCGCGACCACTGCCCACGGCGGCGGCCAAAGCGGCCAGGGTCGGCTGGCTGAACAGCACGCGCACATCGGCGCTGAGGCCCACCTGACGCATGCGCTCGATCAGGCTGACGGCCAGCAACGAATGGCCGCCGAGTTCGAAGAAGTGGTCGTGCCGACCGACCTGCTCCACCTGCAACACCTCGGCCCAGATTCGCGCCAGGGTGGTTTCAACCTCGCCCTGGGGCGCCTCGTAGTCGCGGCTGAGTAAGGCGGCCTGATCGGGTTCGGGCAGGGCCTTGCGGTCCAGCTTGCCGTTGGCGGTCAGCGGGAGCGCGTCGAGTTTCACATACGCCACCGGCACCAGGGCGTCGGGCAATACGGCTTGCAGTTGTTCGCGAAGGGCCTCGATCGCCAGCGGCCGTTGCTCGGTGAACCACGCCACCAAGCGGCCATCGCGCACCAACACCACCGCCTCAACAACACCGTCCAGAGCGGCCAGGCGGCTTTCGATTTCGCCCAGTTCAACCCGCACACCGCGCAACTTGACCTGGTCATCGTTGCGCCCCAGGTACTCAAGGTTGCCGTCGGGCAGCCAGCGCACCAGGTCGCCGGTGCGGTACATGCGCCCCGGGTTGAACGGGTCTTGCAGGAAGCGTTCGGCCGTCAGGTCTGCGCGGTTCAGGTAACCCCGCGCCACGCCGCTGCCGCCCACGTACAACTCACCGGCCACGCCCACCGGCACCGGGCGCTGTTGCGCGTCCAGCACGTAGGCGTAGGCATTGGCGACCGGCCGGCCGATGTGCAAACCCTGGCCGGCCCGCACACGCCCAGAAGTGGCGACCACCGTGGCTTCGGTGGGACCGTAGTTGTTGATCACGGCAAAACGCCGCTCCTGATTGAACTGGCGCAGGCGATCGCCACCGATCAGCAGGATGCGCAAGCTCGGGTGCTGCAGGTGCTGGCTGAAAGCGTATTCGGCGACCGGCGTCGGCAGGAAGCTCACATCCAACGGCTGCGCCAGCCACCAGGCGAGCAGTTCGTCGATGTTCTCGTTGCCGACGCTGGCGGGCGGCAGGTGCAGGGTGGCACCCACGCACAGCGCCGGCCAGACCTCCCAGGCCATCGCATCAAAGCCGAAACCGGCCACGCTGCTGGTGTGGCTTGCATGGTCCAGGCCGAAGGCTTCGCAGTGCCAGTGCACCAGGTTTTCCACGGTCCGGTGTTCCACCATCACGCCTTTGGGCTGGCCGGTGGAGCCGGAGGTGTAGATCACGTAGGCCAGGTGCGCCGGGGTCAGCGCAGGCACTTGCGGGTTGTGGGTGGGTTGCTGCTGCCAGCTCGAATCCTGCAAGTCCACGCTGACCACCGATCCCAACAATGCGCGGGTGCTGGCTTCGGCCAGCACCGTTACCGGGGCGCTGTCTTGCAGCAGGTAGCGGATACGCTCGGCGGGGTACGCCGGGTCGATGGGTACGTAGCCGGCGCCGGCCTTGAGAATGGCCAGCAAGCCCACCAGCATCTGCGGGCCACGCCGGCAGCAGATCGCCACGCGGTCGTCCGGTTGCACGCCGAGCGCCAGCAGGTGATGGGCCAGCTGGTTGGCGCGTTGGTTGAGTTGCGCGTAGCTCAGCGCTTCGCCGTCTTGCACCACGGCAACCGCGTGGGGTTGGCGCTCGGCCTGCACCTCAAACGCGCCGTGGAGGGTCTGGCCCGTCGGGTAGTCTGCGGCGGTGGTGTTGAAGTCAAGCAGCAGAGTATCGCGCTCGGCCACCGGCAGCACGGCCAGTTGATTGAGCGCAGTGCCCGGTGCGGTTTCCAGTGCTGTCACCAGTTGCGCCACCGCGTTGTGCATGTAGTCGCACAGGCGCCTGGCACCGATCTGCGGCAAGGCCAGCACCGTCAGGCCAAACCCGCTGCCCAGGTCGTCCACACTCAACGTCAGCGGGTAGTTGCTGCGTTCTTCACCGCCCAGCAACTGCACGCCTTCCCAGATGCCCTGGCCATCGCGGGCCATTTCGCCCGGGTTGCTGTGACGGTAATTGAGCAAGGCGCTGAACAACGGCAACGCGGCCGCCACGCCACTGCAACGCTGGGCGAGTGCCAGGGAGGCGTGCTCATGCCCGAGCAAAGCGGTCAAGCGTGCATGGGTGGCCTTGACTGCCACGGCCGCGCCAGCCGCCACGTCGACCCGCAATGGCAGGGTGTTGATGAACATGCCCAGGGCCCGGTCCGCGCCCTCGCCGGCCTGCATGCGGCCCATCAAGACGGTGCCGAACACCACCTCATCGCTCCCGGCCACCAGCCCCAGCACCTGCGCCCAGGCCAGGTGCATCAGGCTGGCCGCGCTGACGCCTGCCAGTCGCGCCTGCTCGCGCACCCGCTGGGCCAGCGTGGCGTCCAGCGCCAGCTCGGCTTCTTCGATATCACGCCCGTCGCCCTGCACATCCTGCACACCAAAGGGCAAGGTCGGCTCATCGATGTCGGCCAGCATGTCGCGGAAGAATTGCTCGTGCTCGGTCACGCTCACGCCGAGGCGCGCCTGGGCCACGTAATTGCGGAACGGCGCGGCCGCCGGCAAGTCTTGCGCCTGGTTGAACAGGAAGGCGCGCATTTCCTGGCCGACCACTTCCATGGCGGTGTGGTCCAGCGCCAGGTGATGGAACAGCAGGATCGCCGCCACCCGCCCGTTGGCCGGGTCATTGGCATAGACCATGCGTAGCAACGGCGCCTGGGTGATATCAAGGCGGTAATGACGCGCATCGAAACGCGCGTGCAGTTGCTCGATGATGCCGCCGTCTGCCGGGTCCAGCGCCACTTCTTGCACCACCAGTTGGGCGTTGCGCCACACCACTTGCACCGGGCTGTCCAGCCCCTCCCAGACCACGCCGGTACGCAGGATGTCGTGGCGCGCAACCACCTGTTGCAAGGCGCCCATGAACCCGTGCAGGCGCTCCAGGCTGTCAAAGGCCATGCGCGATTGCAGCAGGTACGGGTCGCCGTGTTCGGCGCTGATGTGGTGATACAGGATGCCTTCCTGCAAGGGCGCCAAGGGGTAGATGTCCTGCACATTCGACGCGCCGCCTGGCACGCTGGCGACGACTCGGTCGATGGCCGCCTGGTCGAGCGGCACCAGGGTCAGCATGTCCGGTGTGATCCGGGTGCAGCCCGCAGGAATGCCATTGGCCGGCACCACCACTTCGCGCCCACTGCCCACCGCCGCTGCCAGCGTGGCCAGGCTCGGCTGGCTGAACAGCACGCGCACATCGGCGCTCAGGCCGACCTGGCGCATGCGTTCAATCAGGCTGACCGCCAGCAACGAATGCCCACCCAGCTCGAAGAAGTGATCGTGACGCCCTACCCGCTCAAGCTTGAGCACGTCCTGCCAGATCTGCGCCAGCAGGGTTTCCACCTCGCCTTCCGGTGCTTCATAGCCACGGCCGAGCAGCGCGTTCTGGTCCGGCACCGGCAGGCCCTTGCGGTCGAGCTTGCCGTTGGCGGTGAGTGGCAACAGCTCCAGCCACACATAGGCAGACGGCACCATGTAGTCGGGCAAGCGGCCTTGCAGGTGGCTGCGCAGCGCTTCGATGTCCAGCGTCGCCTGCGCGGTGTAGTACGCCACCAGGCGCTTGTCGCCCGGTTCGTCTTCACGCACCAACACCACGCTGTCGTTCACCCCAGGGAAAGCGGCCAGGGCCGCTTCGATTTCCCCGGGTTCGATGCGGAAACCACGAATCTTCACCTGCAGGTCGTTACGCCCCTGGTACAGCAAGGTGCCGTCCACCTGCCAGCAGGCCAGGTCGCCGGTGCGATACAGCAGACCGTCGCCGAACGGGTTGGCGATGAATTTTTCGGCGGTCAATTGCGGCTGGTTCAAATAGCCCTTGGCCACGCCCGCACCGCCAATGTACAGCTCGCCGACCACCCCCAGCGGCAGCGGCTGCTGGCGCGCATCGAGTACATAAGCCTGGGCGTTGGCGATGGGCCGGCCGATGGGAATGCCGCCCTCGCCCACGGCGGTGATTTCATGGGTGGTGGAAAAGGTGGTGGCTTCGGTCGGCCCGTAGCCGTTGAGCAGGTGCTGGGGCTTGCCGTGCTGGAGCACGCGACTGATCACCAGCGGGTCGAGCACATCACCGCCGACGATCAGGTAGCGCAGTTGGCGCAAGTGCGGCATCAGCGCATCGGCGTATTGGTGGAACAGGCCCGCCGTCATCCACAACACGCTGACGGACTGCTCCCGCAACAGCTGGGCGAACGCAGCCTGGGACAGCAACACCGCATGTTCGACCACCACCACGCAGCCGCCGTTAAGCAGCGGCGCCCACACTTCCAGGGTGCTGGCGTCGAAGGCCGGGTTGGAGGCGAAGGCCACGCGGTCGCGTTCGTTGAACTCGGCATAGCCGTTGTTGAGCACCAGCCGAGAGATGGCCCGGTGCGGCACCTGCACACCTTTGGGCGCGCCAGTCGAGCCGGAGGTGTAGAGGATGTACGCGACGTTTTCTGCCGACTGGGGCAGTTCGGGATTGCGTGGGGACTGCGCGTCCAGGTTCAAGTCGGCCAAGGTGTTGAGCACCCGGCGCGCGCCGCTGTCCTGCACGATAAAGGCCTGGCGCTCGACGGGGGCGTTGACGTCCAGCGGCACGTAAACGGCGCCGCACTTGAGGATCGCCAATTGGCAGACCAGCAGGTCGAGGGAGCGCGGCAAACCGATCGCTACGCTTTCGCCGGGCTGCACGCCTTGGCCGATCAGGTGATGAGCCAGGCGATTGGCACGACGGTTGAGGTCGCGGTAACTCAGGGACAGCTGGCCATGCACGGCGGCCACCGCTTCGGGTCGGGCCAACGCCTGGGCTTCGAACAACTGGTGCACGGTGAGCTGCGCCGGGTAGTCGCGGGCGGTGGCGTTGAAGTCCACCAGCAGTTGGTGACGCTCGGCGGGTGGCAGAATCGAGATAGCCTGCAACGGCGTGGTAGGCGCCTGTTGCAGCGCGGTCACCAGGTGGCGCAGCGCGGTGAGCATGTAGTCGCCCACCCGTTGCACATCCAACGTGGCCAGCCCTTGCACGGTGAGGGCGAAGCCGCTGCCCAGGTCATCGACGTTGAGCACCAGCGGGTAGTTGCTGCGCTCTTCGGAGCTGAGGATTTCGATACCAGACGCCGCGAATGGGCTGGCCCCCGGTGCTTCGCCCGGGGCGCTGTGACGGTAGTTGAGCAGTGTGCTGAACAACGGCAGCGACGCCGGCACGCCGCTGCAACGCTGGGCCAGGGACAACGAGGCATGCTCATGCCCGAGCAGCTGCGCCAGGCGCGCGTGGGTGGCGCGCACCCCGGCTTGAACGCCGAGCGTGCCGAGGCTGACTCGCAGCGGCAAGGTATTGATGAACATGCCGAGGGCGCGGTCGGCGCCCTCACCGCCCTGCAGGCGGCCCAGCAGCACGGTGCCGAACACCACGTCCTGCTGGCCCGACACCTGGGCCAGCACCTGCGCCCAGGCCAGGTGCACCAGGCTGGCGGTGCTCACGCCCAATTGCCGTGCCTGCTCACGCAGGCCCAGGCTCAACGCCGGCTCCAGCGGCAAGTGCGCCTCGACGATGCCACTGCCGTCGCCATTGATGTCCTGCAGGCCGAAGGCCAGGGTCGGCTCGTCGATGTCGCCGAGCATCTCGCGGAAAAACCCTTCGTGTTGCGCCTGGCTCACCCCCAGCCTGGCCTGCGCCACGTAGTTGCGGTACTGCACCGCGTCGGGCAAGTGCGCGCTGCTGCCTGTCAGGCTGGCGCTCATTTCCTCCACCAGCACCTGCAACGCGGTGTGGTCGAGCAGGATGTGGTGCAGCAACAGGATGCCGACGAAACGGCCCTGCTGCTCGCCATAGGCCAGGCGCATCAACGAGGGGCGCGTCAGGTCCAGTCGGTAGTGACGCGGGTCGAAGCGTTGTTGCAGGGTGGCCAGGGCATCAGCGCCCGCCGCCTCGATACGCTCGACCACCAACGGCGCGTGGCGCAGCACCACTTGCACCGGCTCATCCAGGCCTTCCCAGAGGATGCCGGTGCGCAGGATGTCATTGCGCTCGATCACGCTGTTCAAGGCGCGCGCGAACGCGTCCACCGCGCCTTTGTCGGCGAAGCTGAGTTGCACCTGCAACACGTAGGGGTCGCCCTCGGTGGTTGCCAGGTGGTGATAGAGAATGCCCGCCTGCAAGGGGGCCAGGCCGTAGATGTCCTGTACGTTGCCCAGGCCACCGGGCACGCTGGCGAGGATATGGTCGATGGCTGGCTGTTCCAGCGCCACCAGGGGCAACATGTCGGGGGTGATGCGTTGGCTGGTTGCGGTAATCCGATTGGCCGGCACCGCCACCTCCTGCTGCCCGCCCACCGCCGCCGCCAATGCCGCCAGGGTGGGTTGGCCGAAGAGCACGCGCACATCGGCGCTCAGGTCGAGCTGGCGCATGCGTTCGATCAGCTTGACCGCCAGCAGGGAGTGCCCGCCCAGTTCGAAGAAATTGTCGTCGCGGCCAACACGGTCAAGGGTAAGCAACTCTTGCCAGAGCCCCGCGATGGCGGTTTCCACCGCGCCCTGGGGCGCTGCATAACCGCGCCGCACCAACGCCTCGGCATCGGGTGCGGGCAAGGCCTTGCGGTCGAGCTTGCCGTTGGTGGTGAGGGGGAATTGGTCCAGCAGCACGAACGCGCCAGGCACCATGTAGTCGGCCAGGCTCAGCAGCAGATGGTCGCGCAAGGCGGCGACACTCAGCTCACCTTCGGCAATCACATAGGCCACCAGGCGCTTGTCCCCCGGCACGTCTTCGCGGGCCACCACCACGGCGTCGCGCACGCCGGGCGCAGTGGCCAGGCGCGCTTCGATTTCCCCCAGCTCGATGCGGAAACCACGGATCTTCACTTGGTCATCATTGCGCCCCAGGTACTCGACACTGCCGTCGGCCTTGAGGCGGCCCAGGTCGCCGGTCTTGTACATGCGCAAACCGGTGGCGGGGTCGGCCAGGAAGCGTTCGGCGTTCAGCGCGTCACGGTTGAGGTAACCCCGCGCCACCCCGGCGCCGCCCACGTACAACTCACCCACCACGCCCACCGGCAACGGCTCGCGCTGCTCATCCAGCACGTACAGCTGCAGGTCGGGGATGCGCACGCCAATCGGGCTGACGCCGACCAATTGCGCATCTGCTGCTTCCAGCGCGCGATAGGTCACGTGCACGGTGGTTTCAGTGATGCCGTACATGTTCACCAGTTGCGTACCGGCGTTGATCGCACGGGCATACCACGGCTTGAGCATGCCCGGTTCCAGGGCTTCGCCGCCGAAAATCACCTGGCGCAAGGAGTGGGCCTGGGGGCTGTCGGCCTGGGCCGCGATCAATTGGCGGAAGGCGCTCGGCGTCTGGTTGAGGATGCTTACGCCCGCTTCGCACAGCAGCGTGTAGCACTCGTCCGGCGAGCGGCTGACCAGTTGCGGCACGATCAGCAACTGGCCGCCGTGCATCAGCGCGCCCCAGATCTCCCACACGGAGAAGTCGAAGGCAAAGGAGTGGAACAGCGCCCACACGTCGTTGCTGTTGAAGCCGAACCAGTGCGCGGTGGCGGTGAACAGACGCGCCACCTGGCGGTGTTCGATCATCACGCCCTTGGGCTGGCCGGTGGAGCCCGAGGTGTAGATCACGTAGGCCAGGTTGGCCGGGCTGAGGTTGACACGCGGGTTGACCAGGGACTCGCCGCGCAGGCCGTTGAGGTCGATCTGCGCCAGGTCACCGACCAGATGGCGGGTGTTGGCTTGCACCAGCACGGCCAAAGGCGCGCTGTCGGCCAGGGTGTAGGCAATGCGTTCCAGCGGATACGCCGGGTCAATCGGCACGTAACCGGCACCGGCCTTGAGGATGCCCAGCAGGCCGATGATCATCTCCGGGCCGCGCTCGACGCAGATCGCCACGCGGTCGTCCGGGCGAATGCCCTGGGCCAGCAGGCGATGGGCGACCTGGTTGGCGCGTTCATTGAGCTGGCGGTAGGTGAGCCGTTGGTTGTCGAAACGCAGTGCGACCGCCTCGGGCTGAGCCGCGGCGTGGGTTTCAACGAGGTGGTGGATCAGGGCCGTATCGGCGTAGTGCGCAGGGTTGTGATTGAGAGTGTGCAGCAGGTGATGGCGTTCGGTGTCGGGCAGGATGTTCAGGCCGCTGAGCGGCGAATCCGGTCGCTGCTCCAGGGCATCGGCCAAGCTTTCCAGAGCCGTGTACAGGTAGCTCGCAACGCGCTGCGCGCCGATGGCGACGTCGACCATCACGGTCAACGCGAAGTCTTCGCCCAGGTCATCGACATTGACCGTCAACGGGTAATTGGTGCGCTCTTCGGCACCCAGCACCTGGATACCGTCGGCCACCTCGATGACCTCGTCCATGTCGGTTGCGGCGCTGTGCCGGTAGTTGAGGATGGCGCTGAACAACGGCGTCGGCGCGGCCACTCCGCTGCAACGCTGGGCCAGGGCCAGGGACGCATGCTCGTGATGCAGCAAGGTGGTGAGCCGCTCATGGATGGCCTTGACCCCGGCACGCACGCCCTGCCCGCCCACATCGGCGCGCAACGGCAAGGTGTTGATGAACATGCCCAGGGCGCGTTCGCCGCCCTCGCCCGCCCCCATGCGCCCGAGCATCACCGTGCCAAACACCACGGCCTCGCGACCGGACACCACGCCCAACACTCGCGCCAGGCCCAGGTGCATCATGCTCGCCACGCTCACCCCCAGTGGCCGCGCCAGCTGGCGCAGGCGGCGGCTCAACGCGCTGTCGACGGGCAGGCGCGCCTCATCGATGCCCTGGCCATCGCCCTGCACATCCTGCAGGCCGAAGGGCAGTGTCGGCTCATTGATGTCACTCAGCATGTCGCGGAAAAACGTCTCGTGAGCCTCTTCGCTGACGCCGTGGCGCACCTGGGCGATGTAGCGGCGAAACGGCACGGGTTCACCGGCCTGGGCCTGCTCGCCGGCCAGGTACAGCTGGATTTCATGGCGCACCACGTCCAGGGCGGTGTGGTCGAGAATGGTGTGATGGAACAGCAGCATCGCCACCACCCGCTGATTGGCCGGGTCGTCGGCGAACACCAGGCGCAGCAGCGGCGCCTGGCCGAGGTCCATGCGGAACGTGCGGGCGTCATAGCGGGCGAGCAATTGGGCGAGGATGTCGCCACCGCTCAACGGCACTTCTTCGCAGACCAGCGGTGCCTTGCGCCATACCACTTGCAGCGGCTCGTCCAGGCGCTCCCACACCATCGAAGTACGCAGGATGTCGTGACGGTCGATCACCCATTGCAGCGCCTGGGCAAAGTGCTGCAGGCGCGCGCGGCTGTCGAACACGAACTGCGCGTGCAGCACATAGGGGTCGCCCTGCTGGGCGGACAGGTGGTGATAGAGCATCCCCTCCTGCAGCGGTGCCAAGGGGTACACATCCTGCACATTCGCCGCGCCACCAGGGATGGCGGCGACGACCCGGTCGATGGCCGGCTGGTCGAGGTTGACCAGCGCCAGCATGTCCGGCGTGATGCGGTAGGCCGGGCTCAGCCAGTCACCACCATGTTCGGCAACCAGTGCCAGCAGCTGGGTTTTGTGGGCGATCAGTTGATCCCACAGGGCGTCATCCAGTGCTTCGTCATCGCCGAGGATGATCAGGTCGCCTTCTTCAGTTTGCAGACGGATCGCATGGGTGGAAATCGCTGCCAATAATTCGCTGAACTGCATGGGGGTAACCTGCCTGATAAGTCACGGTTGAGGAGAAAGTCCGTTTTCAGCTGCCGCTTGGATCGGGGTGTGCTGGTGGCCCGGTAAAAAATGCGGGCGCAGCCGGGGGCCTGGAGGGGCTTCCGACAGGGTTGGGAAATTAAGGGATTTGCAGCGCGGGGGGTGACATGGGAAGCGGGGACAAGCGCGGATCAGAGCGGGTTCAATTTAAATTCAGGTTTTTTTGAGCGCTCCCACGATAAAGCGTGGGAGCGATCGAATGACTCACTTGAGCTTCAAGTTGCGTGCATACCACGGCCGTTTCGGCACACGCTTGAACAAGCCCTTGAGCACGTCTTCATCGGCGCCAAAGGTAATGCGCAGGGCCAGCTTCATAACCTCCGGGTCCATCTCCATCGACTTGCCCACCTGCAACCCGGGGGTGGTGCTGCAACCGTGGGTGTCCGGGCCCAGCCAGGGGTCTGCCACTTCCACCCAACGGCCCGGGGCGAACCAGGCCACGCCGTTGACCTCCAGCCGGCTGACCTCGCCCGGGTTGAAGCGCTCGTGGGCGCGGAACCAGTCTTCGATGCGGTCGTCGATCCAGCCGTGGAAGTGCCAGAACACCGGGTTTACGTGGGAAGAAAACGGGTCGCCAAGGAAGTCGTTCTCAGCCGCGTACCAGCGGGCGGCGAAGTCGGCGGGGTCGCGGGCAAAGGGCACCGGGCCGCCGTTGGACGGGTCGCGGGGCACGGAGGCCCAGCGCATGTGCAGCCAGTCGTGCAGGCCCAGTTCCATCTCGGAGCCCAACTGGCCCAGGGTCAGCTTGGCCAGGTAGCGCGGGTCGCGGTATTGGGATTCCCACACCTGGAAATTGCTGTGGTAGGTCTCGGCGGCCTTGATGTCGCTGACCCACTGGGTGTAGTCCGCATCGTCGGGGGCTGACCAGGTGGGTGGCAGGGCAAAGCCGTCGCTGTTGTCGAAGTAGCGCACGAAGCCCAGGCGGTCACGCTCCAGCGCCGGCTGCGGTTCGGGAAACTGCGGCCAGGACGGCAGGTCTTGCATGGAGCGCGCCGTGCCGAGCATGTGGCGGTGCATGAAGAAGAAGTCGATGCCCGAGCCGTTGCGGTCCTTGCGCTTGCCCCGGGCGTCACGCTCCTGGCCACGCGGGCCGGGTTGCCAGCCAATGCCGCGCAGGGCCTCGCGTTTTTCTTCGGTGAGTTTGTGCCATTGATCGCGGGAGGCGTGCCACAGCTGATGGAACAGGCGGTGCTCGGGGGAAATCAGCCAGGCCAGCAAGGTCGGGTTGAGGCCGATGCGCTGGCGGGCTTCGGGAAACAGCTGTTTGTGCGCAACAAAGCGGTTGTCACGCTCGGTCAACGCCAGCGGGCGGTCGAGGTCGAGGATCTGCCCGCTGAGGGTGCCGCTGCCAGCGTTGCCAAACTCGCTCCAGACTTCGTCGAGGGTCATCTTGAATTCATAGGCAGGCTCACCCGCCGCCGCATCACGGTCGATCAACCGCCAGTAGAGCACCGCGCCATCGCCCGTCAGCAGGTCACCCAGTACACGGTAGCGCGGCTCACCTTCGGCGCGCAGGTTGGCCCCAGTGTCCAGATAGCCGCGCAGGCCACGGCCCCGGGGGGCGATGTCGAGCAACAGTTCAAGGCCTTCGAGCGGCAAACCCTTGAGCCCCGCATCGCGGCCTTCCAGGCGCAGGCTCCAGACACCCCGCAGCGTATTCGCCAGGTGCTGGCCACGGGTGTCGGCCAGGTCGACCGTGGCCTCGCCGGGGGTGATCGGGAATTCTTCTTCACGCGTCAGCTCGCGATGGGCATAAAGGGCCGCTGGCACGGCTGCGCCCGTCAGCGCCAGGCCTGCGATGAACCCACGTCGAGAGATCGTCATTGTCTACCTTAGGAAACGGCTTAATCAGAGCTAGAACGTTTGCAGCCCGGTGAAATTTACCGGCGTGGCGCCGCCACCTAAATTTCCCCTGCCATCGCTCGTTCTTCCCTGATAGCAAAGGCCTCAACTGACTGAGATGGCAATGACAAAACCACGTTCGAAAAAGGCGCTGTTCATCGGCCTGCCATTGGCATTGGCCATCGGTGCCGGTGCGGGTTTCCTGGCCTGGGACCATTGGTTCCGTGGCAATGCCGGCTACCCGCTGGAAGTGATCAAGCAGGCCAACGAAATGCAGGATCGCCTGCTGTCGTTCGACAGCCACATCACCGTGCCCCTGGATTTCGGCACGGCCGGGAACGAAGCCGACAAGGACGGCAGCGGCCAGTTCGACCTGGCCAAGGCAGCACGCGGGCGCTTGTCGGGGGCGGCCCTGACGATTTTCGGCTGGCCGGAAATGTGGAACGGCCCCAACGCCCCGCACAAGCCCACCGACGGTTTTGTCGAAGAGGCCCGGCACCAGCAGGAGGTGCGCTACAAGATCCTCTCGGGCATGGTGCGCGACTTCCCCAACCAGGTGGGCATTGCCTATACACCGGATGATTTCCGTCGCCTGCATGGCGAAGGCAAGTTCGCGATCTTTATCAGCATGCTCAACGCCTACCCCCTGGGAGACGACCTGAACCAGCTGGACCTGTGGACCGCGCGCGGCATGCGCATGTTCGGCTTCAGCTACATCGGCAACAACGCCTGGTCCGATTCGTCGCGCCCGCTGCCGTTCTTCAACGACTCGCCGGACGCCCTCGACGGTTTGTCGGACATCGGCAAGCAAGCGGTGCATCGCCTGAATGACCTGGGGGTGATCATCGATGTGTCGCAGATGTCGACCAAGGCGCTGGAGCAGGTGGCGCAGTTGAGCCGCACGCCGATGATCGCGTCCCACTCGGCGCCGCGTGCGTCGGTGGATATCCCGCGCAACCTCAGCGACAAGGAACTGCAGCTGATCAAGAACAGCGGCGGCGTGGTGCAAGTGGTGGGCTTCCCGGCTTATCTGCGCCCGCTGAGCCAGCCGACCCAGGACAAGCTCAACGCCCTGCGCGCACGTTTCGACCTGCCTCCCCTGCCCAACCTGGCCATGGCCTTGATGCCAGGTGACGCGATCATCAGCGCCTGGCCCGAGCAGAAGTTCGGCCAGTACGCCCAGGGGCTGTACGCCATCCTCGAAGAGGAACCCAAGGCCAGCCTCAAGGATTGGGGCGATGCGATTGATTACACCGTGCGCAAGGTCGGCATCGATCACGTCGGCATCGCGTCGGACTTCAACGACGGCGGCGGCCTGCAGGGCTGGGAGAACGTCGGCGAGGTACGCAACGTGACGGCCGAACTGATCCAGCGCGGCTACTCCGAAGCCGACATCGCCAAGCTGTGGGGAGGCAACTTCCTGCGAGTGTGGGACCAGGTACAAAAAGCCGCCAAACCCTTGGCCAATCGCTAATCACCCACGAAGTGTGTCCATGACCGACCGCCGTACGTTTCTCAAGCAGGCCGGCGTATTCGCCGCCAGCCTGCCGTTGCTCCCTCAGGCATTGGCCGCCGCGCCAGACCTTGCAGCAAGCTCGCCATGGACAGGGCTCAAGCAGCTGTTCAACCAGGACCCGGACTACCTGCACTTCTCCAACTTCCTGGTGGCCTCGCACCCCAAGCCGGTGCGCGAGGCCATCGAGCGTTATCGCCTGCAAATCGACCGTAACCCGGGTCTGGCGATGGACTGGGGCCTGGAGGAAACCTGGAAGCGCGAAGGCCAGGTGCGTGAATGGGCGGGTCGCTACCTGAACGCCACGCCAGCGCAGATCGCCCTCACTGGCAGCACGTCTGAAGGCCTGGCGATGATTTATGGCGGGATCAAGGTGCGTGCCGACCAGGAAATCCTCACCACGGTTCACGAGCATTACGCCACCCAGAACGTGCTGGATTTTCGTGTGGCCAAGGAAGGCACACAGGTGCGCCGGATCACGCTGTTCGAAGACACCCAACACGTTTCCGCCGATGAAGTGCTGGGCACTATCGAGCGCAGCATCCGCCCCAATACCCGAGTGCTGGGCATGACTTGGGTGCAGTCCGGCAGTGGCGTAAAGCTGCCGATCGGCGAGATCGGCAAGCTGGTGCAGGCACTCAACCGCAATCGCGACAACAAGGACCGCATCCTCTATGTGGTCGATGGCGTGCATGGCCTCGGCGTGGAAAACCTGGACTTTCCGGACATGCACTGCGACTTCTTTATTGCCGGCACCCACAAATGGATGTTCGGCCCGCGCGGCACCGGCCTGGTCTGCGCCCGCGACAGCGAGAACAAATACGTCACGCCGATGGTGCCGACCTTTTCCGAAGACACCAACTTCGCCACCACCATGACTCCGGGCGGCTACCACGCGTTCGAGCATCGCTGGGCGGCGGACGAAGCCTTCAAGCTGCACTTGCAGTTGGGCAAGGCGCAGGTGCAGGCGCGCATCCATGCACTCAACACTGAACTCAAGAGTGAGCTGCTGGCGCGGCCCAACATCGAACTGGTCACCCCGCGCAGCCCCGAGCTGTCGGCCGGGTTTACGTTCTTTCGGGTCAAGGGCCAGGACAGCGAGGCCGTCGTCGCGCACATGATGAAAAACCGCGTGGTGATCGATGCGGTGGACCGCGACGTTGGTCCCGTGATCCGCACCTCCCCCGGCCTGCTGAACAGCTCGGATGAGATCCATCGCTTCATGACCCTGCTGAGCCAGCGGCTATGAACCCCTTTTCTTCCTTTGAACGAGGCGCCCACATGATCCCCTCCCGACTCAAACCCTTGGCCGCATTGACGCTGACCGCGCTGTGCGGCGCCTGGCTGCCAGGCCTGGCCCAGGCGGCGACGCCGCAACCGGGCAAAGTCTTCAAGGACTGCAAGGACTGCCCGGAAATGGTGGTGCTGCCCGCTGGCACCTTCACCATGGGCACCCCGGAAGATGAAGTCGGCCGCGAGCCCGACGAAGGCCCGATGCATGAAGTGACCTTCGCCAAGCCGTTTGCCATGAGCCGCTTCCACATCACCGCAGGCGAATGGGACAGCTATGTGCGCCAGACCGGGGTCAAGATCGCCGATGGCGACACCCGCCCGGGCCGCGAGTGCATCGCCAGCAAGCCGCGCTACCCCCAGGGGCCGCGCCAGCCGGCGGTATGCATGGACATGGACGACATAAAGAACTACGTGGCCTGGCTGTCGAAAAAGACCGGGCAGAAGTACCAGATGGTCAGCGAAGCCCAGCGTGAATACGCCGCACGCGCAGGCACCACCGGGCCGTTCCCGTTCCCGTTTGATGCGGGCAAGGGCTACAGCATCGCCGAACATGCCAACACCTACGGCCCGGCGGACGGCTACAGCTATTCCTCGCCGGTCGGCAGCTACCCGCCGAACGCGTTTGGCATGTATGACATGCACGGCAACGTGTACGAGCGGGTGGCTGACTGCGAACACCCCAACTACATCGGCGCGCCTACCGATGGCAGCGCGTGGATGGAGCCGAACTGCGAGAGTTACCAGATTCGGGGCAATGATTGGGGTGAGGCGCCGGTGTTTTCGCGCTCGGGTAATCGCAACAACATCTACCCGCAGACGCGCGGGGACTGGATTGGGTTTCGCGTAGCGCGCGAACTGTAACCCCCCCTTGTAGGAG
>NZ_JACARO010000082.1 GCF_013386585.1 Pseudomonas sp. P7548
GCTCATGACTGAGCCGTGCGGCGTCCAAAATACGCGTGGTTTCCAGTGCATCAGCGGCCTCCACCGGCAGCGGCCCCTGCCCTTGCACAGCACTGTGCAACTGTCGATAGAACTGCGTCCAGCAGCCTTTTTCCGACGGCACCCGCTCACGCTCCTCGCCCTGCTCGAACCAGCCCCAGCGCCGGTGTTCTTCCGCGCCCCAGTGCTCGCCTTCGGTTTTCGGCGACTTGCCGGCCATCAGCAACGCCTCCTGGCCATCCAGCCCGTCGACGGTGTAGCACCCGGCGGTGCCGCTGACCCGAAAGCGCGGCCCCTGGCTGTTTTGCAACGCGCTGCCCCACAGGTGCGAAATCACCCCGTTGGCGTGGCTCAGCGACACAAAGAAGCCATGGTCGAGCGTAGGGTATTCAGGGCTGAACTGCAGTTGTGCGAATACCCGGTCGACCGGGCCGAACAGTTGCAACGCCTGGTCCACCAGATGGCTGCCCAAATCGCGCAACCAGCCGCCACCGCTGGCGTTGCCCACGGCCTCGGGGGTGTAGCGTTCCACACGGGATTCGAAACGGGTGATGGTGCCCAGGGCGCCGGCATCGATCAGTTTGCGCAGGGTCAGGTAATCCGAGTCCCAGCGTCGGTTCTGGTAGACGCTGAGCAGCGAGCCCTGACGCTCGGCCGCCGTGATCAGGGCCTGGGCCTGTTCGGCGTTGGCGGCAAAGGGTTTGTCACTGACCACGGCAACACCGTGCTCGATGGCTTCCAGCACCAGGGCCGGGCGGCCTTTGAGGGTGGTGGAAATCACCAGGGTGTCGACGCCGGCTTCGACGATCTGGCCGATGGAGTCAAAGGCCTTCACGCCCGGATGGTCAGTGTTCAATTGCTGGCGGCGCTCGGCTGAGCGCGTGACCACGCCGACAAACGTGGCGCCTGGCAGCGTGGCAATCAGCGGCGCATGAAAGAAGCGCCCGCCGTGGCCGTAGCCAACCAATCCAATTCTCATGAGTCGATTCCTTCTTGAATTGGAAACCCGGTCAACTGTGGGAGCTGGCTTGCCTGCGATGACGGTGTATCAGGCACTGCATTTTTAACTCAAAGACCGCTATCGCAGGCAAGCCAGCTCCCACATTTTTGAACGAGTTTCTTCAGTGGTTCAGCCGTAGAAGTGCGGACGCTCCGGCAAGCTCACCTTCACGATCTGTTCACTGCCTTGCGCTTCAATACACGCATCCGCCGCCACCGCTGCCGCAAACCCATCCCACGCCGACGGCCCGCCGACTTGCCCGGCCCGTACGCTGTCGATGAAGGCCTGCAACTCCACGTCATAGGCACCGATGAACCGATCCTTCCAGTCCATCAGAATCGCGTTGGACAGCTTCGCACCACTGCGCAGTTGCACTTGCGACGGCTCCGGCAGTTTGGCGATACCGGTCTCCCCCACCACTTCGCACTGGATGTCGTAGCCGTACTGGCAGTTCACGAACACTTCCACGTCGATGCGCGTGCCCTTGGCGGTTTCCAGCAGCACGATCTGCGGGTCGCGCAGGTGGGCCAGGGCCTTGCTGGATTTGCGCGGGAACACCACCTGCACCGACACGTAGTCGTCGTTGAGCAACCAGCGCAGCACATCCAGCTCGTGGATCAGGGTGTCGGTGATCGCCATGTCGGTCTTGTAGTTCTCGCCCACCGTCGGGTTGCGGTGCGCGCAGTGCAGCATCAAGGGCTCGCCGATCTGGCCGCTGTCGATCACGGCTTTCAGGGCGCGATAGCCTTCGTCATAAGGGCGCATAAAGCCGACTTGCACCAGGCGTTTGCCAAACGCCACTTCCGCGTCGACGATCTTGCGACAGCCTTCGGCGGTGACCGCCAGGGGTTTTTCGCAGAACACCGGCTTGCCGGCAGCAATGGCGGCCAGCACGAATTCTTCGTGGCTCGGGCCCCAGGAGGTGACGAGCACCGCCTCCACTTCAGGCGAACGGATCAGCGCATGGCCGTCGGCGTACACCTCGGCGCTGATATTCAGGTCGGCCACCACCTTGGCAGCCTGCTCCAGGTTGATGTCGGTCACCGCCACCACCTGGCTGTTGAGCAGGGTCTGGCTGCAACGACGAATATGGTCCCGGCCGATGGCGCCCGTACCGATGACTCCAAGCTTCAAAGACATACAAAACTCCTCTTGTTATTAGTACTGCCGGGCCTTCGCCAGGTGTTCATTGAGTTTTTTCGCCGCCGCATTCGTGCGTTCGCTGGTGGACACCTGCGCCACGCCCACCCGCCACCACGACAGGTAGCCGTGGACCATGGTCTTGGGCAGCACTTTGATGTCGATCAGGGTAGAAACGGTTTGCGTGCGCGCATCCGCCAGGGCCGCTTCCAACTGCTCCACGGTGCTGACCTTGTAGGTCTTGCAGCCGTAGGCCGCCGCGCTCATCGCGAAATCCACCGGCACCAGGCCGCCGTCGAGCTTGCCGCTCTCGGGGTTGCGGAAGCGGAATTCGGTGCCAAAGCTGTCCATGCCATTGCCGATCTGCAGGTTGTTGATGCAACCGAAGGCCATGTTGTCCAGCAGCACCACGTTGATCTTGCGCCGCTCCTGAATAGAGGTGGCCAGTTCCGAATGCAGCATCATGTAGGAGCCATCGCCGACCAGGGCGTAGACCTCTTTTGCCGGCTCCGCGAGCTTCACTCCCAGCGCCGCGTTTATCTCGTAGCCCATGCACGAATAGCCGTATTCGACGTGGTAGGTGTTCACGCCCTTGCTGCGCCAGGCGCGCTGCAAATCGCCAGGCAGGCTGCCGGCTGCGGCGACGATGATGGCGTCGTCGGCCAGGGTTTCGTTGAGCACGCCCAGCACGCGACTCTGGGTCAGGCAGGAGCCGGTCAGCTCGATGAATTCGCGCAGCACCGCGCGGTCCAGGTGGTCATCGACCTCGGGCACAAAGTCGTCGCCGGCATATTCCACCTGATGCACACGGTCCACTTCGGCGTCCAGCTGCGCCTTGGCCTCGGCGACCTGCCCGCCCCAACCGGCACGGTAGTCGCCCAGGGCATCGGCGAGGGCTTCGAGGGCGACCTGTGCGTCGGCCAGCACCTGCACGCCGTCCAGCTTCAGGGCGTCGCTGGGGCTGATATTGAGGTTGAGGAATGTCACGCCCGGGTGCTTGAACAGCGACTTGGACGAGGTGGTGAAGTCGGTGTAGCGCGTACCGACACCAATGATCAGATCCGCCTCGGGCGCCAGCAGGTTGGCCGCCAGGCAGCCGGTCTCACCAATGCCGCCGACGTTCAGCGGGTGGCTGGACACTACCGCACTCTTGCCCGCCTGGGTTTCTGCGAAGGGAATATCAAAGCGCTCGGCAAAGGCTTGCAGCGCGGCATTCGCGCCGGAGTACTTCACCCCGCCGCCACAAATGATCAGCGGCTTGCGCTTGCCCCGGAACGCGGCCAGCGCGTCGCCGATCATCGCCGTCGTGGCCGGGCGACGCTCGATACGGTGCACACGTTTTTGCAGGAAATAATCCGGATAGTCCCAGGCCTCGGCCTGCACGTCCTGGGGCAATGCCAGGGTCACGGCGCCGGTTTCAGCCGGGTCAGTGAGCACGCGCATGGCGTGGATTGCCGCCGTCATCAGTTGTTCGGGGCGGTTGATGCGGTCCCAGTATTTGCTCACGGAACGGAAGGCATCGTTGGTGCTGATGCTCAAGTCGTGGAATTGCTCGATCTGTTGCAACACCGGGTCCGGCTGGCGACTGGCGTAGACGTCACCAGGCAGCAACAGCAACGGAATCCGGTTGGCGGTGGCGGTGGCCGCCGCGGTCAGCATGTTGGCGGCGCCGGGACCGACCGAAGCAGTACACGCATAGATCTTGCGGCGCAGGTGCTGCTTGGCAAAACCGATGGCCGCGTGGGCCATGCCCTGCTCATTGCGGCCCTGGTGCACCACCAAGTCGCCGGCGTCCTGCTCGAGGGCCTGGCCCAGGCCCAGCACGTTGCCATGCCCGAAAATCGTAAACACCCCGGCGACGAATTTGCTCTGCACGCCATCGACTTCGATGTATTGGTTATCCAGGAACTTCACCAGGGCCTGGGCCATGGTCAATCGTGTTGTACTCATGTTCACACCTTGTGAATGCAATTCGATCGTTCAACCCCGATCCACTGTAGGAGCCGGCTTGCCGGCTCCTACAGGTTGATCGTTGTCAGGTTCGGGATTTCTGTAGGTGGGCAATACTCGCGCCCAACGCCTGCTGGATATCCGCCAACTCGTGCACGCTCTCGGCGAACGGTTCAAACGACAGGTAACCGCTGTAACCGGTGCTGAGCAACGTGTCGATCTGCGCAGCATTGCCCAGAATGTCGCCCTCGCCCACCAGCACGCGGTGGCCGTCGCGGATCGCGTTGAGCGGCGCCTCGGCATCTTCTACGCCGGAGATATGCACCAGCCCGGTCAGTTCCGGGAAGAACTCGTGCTCGCTGGCCAGGTGATGGTGGAAGGTGTCGTGCACCAGGCGGAACACATCCAGGCCACCGATGGACTGGATCGCGTCCACCGCCACGCGTTTGCGCCGCAGTGAGCATTCTTCAAAGCCCAAGGGCTCGATAAACCCGAGAATCCCATGGTCACGCAGGATCAACGCCAGCTCGCTCAAGGCCGTGCGCAAGCCGGCTGCACGCTGGGCTTCGGTGCGGGTGTCGCCGCGCTCATTGAGCGGGCACATCACCAGGCCCTTGGCCCCGCATTCACGGGCGTAGGTGGCGAGCTGGATGGCCTGGGCACGGCGCTCGTCATTCCACACATCGAACGGGTACAGCGCGTTGATCGACAACACCGTGATGCCCTGCACCGCGCACAGTTCACGCACGCGGCTGGCCGGGGTGCCGAATTCAATTTTTTTGTCCCCGAGGTCATTGCGGATTTCGATGGCATCGCACTTCAACGCCGCCGCCAATTGGATGAAGTCCGGCAGGGACAGGTTGGGGGCGACCATGCGGTTAAGGGCAAAACGTAACGGCGACTTCATTGTTGTTGTTCTCCGTCCAAACCGGTTAAAGGTCCAACAGCCAACTGTGCTGCGGGTCGTTATGGAAATGCCAGGCGCGCTTGGGGCCGGCCATCACGTTCAGGTAGTACGACTCGTAGCCGTACGGCACGCTGACCGGGTGATACCCCTTGGGCACTACCACCAGGTCACTGTTTTCCACGGCCATGGCCTGGTCGATGCTGCGATCGTCGGTGTAGACGCGCTGGAACACAAAACCCTGGGGCGGGTTGATCTGGTGGTAATAGGTTTCTTCCAGAAAGCTCTGGTGTGGCAAGTCGTCGGTGTCGTGCTTGTGCGGCGGGTAGCTGGACGAGTGGCCGGACGGCGTGCGCACTTCCACCACCAGCAGCGAATGCGCCGGCTCGCTGTCGGGCAGGATGTCGCACACATAGCGGGTGTTGGCGCCTTTGCCGCGCACACTGCGCTTGCACTGCTCGGGGCGGATCAGCCGGGGTTCGTAGCCGCTGGCACCCGGCGCGGCGCAGACGGCAATCTGCACGTCGCTCAAGGCGGTAACCTGGGCATCGGTGCCAGGCGGCAGGTAGGCGGCGAAGGGTGATTTGTCTTCGAACACCGACTGGCGATCACCGAGGTTCTGCCAGTTGAAGCCCTCGCCCTCGATGTTCACGCGACCGCTGAGCAGCACCAGGCACAGTTCTTGATCGCCGGCGGTCACCGGCAAGGTTTCGCCCAAGCTCAGGCGATACGCGGCAAAACCTACGTACTCCAGGCGCCCGTCTTCCAGGGCGACCATGGTTTGCCCGCGTTTGCTGCTTTTGACCAACAGGCTCATTGTCCAACCCTCTCAGTGAGAAGCGCACGCAACGTGTCATAACCCTTTTTCGCATAGATGTAGCTGGGCGCCACAGCCGGGTCCTGTTCGGCTTCCACCACCAGCCAGCCTTCATATCTGGCGGCCAGCAGCACATCGAGCAGTTCGGCAAAATCGATATCGCCGTCGCCAGGCACGGTGAAGGTGCCGTTGACGATGCAATCGGGAAAGCTCCACATCTGGTTGCGCGCCAGTTGCACCACCGGTTTGCGCACGTCCTTGAAATGCACGTGGCAGACGCGGTCGATGTGTTTGCGCAGCACGTCGATGGGCTCGCCGCCACCCATGTAGCAGTGGCCGGAATCGAACAGCAGGCCGACTTCGGGGCCGGTGCGACTCATCAGTTGGTCGATGTCTTCCGGAGATTCGACGTAGGCGCCCATGTGGTGGTGGTACGCCAGGCGCAAGCCCTGGGACAGGGTGAAGCGCGCCAGTTCAGTGAGCTTTTCGGCATAGTCCTGCCAGGCCTGTTCACTGTGAAAACGCGGGCGTTCGATCAGGCGGATTTTCGAGCCCTGGATCGAGTCGGCGACCTCGCCGTACACCAGCACGGTGGCGCCGTTCTGTTTGAGCAGCTCGACATGCCCGGCGATGGCTTCGATTTCTTCGGCCACCGAGCGACGCGCCAGGCGGCTGGAGTACCAGCCGGAGACAAGGGCCAGGTCATAGGGGCGCAACACATCGCCCACGCCCTTGGCGTCCTTGGGGAACTTGCCATTGAGTTCAAAACCTTCGTAGCCGATGTCCTTGCCTTCGCTCAAGGCAGTGCTCAGGGGCGTCTCGCCGCCCAGGGCCGGCAGGTCGTCGTTGCTCCAGGAGATCGGGTTGATGCCAATTCGGATTGCGGGCATGGCTGCACCTTTTATTGTTTTCAGATATCACTGAGATCTGGCTTCTGTGGGAGCTGGCTTGCCTGCGATGGCATCAACTCGGTATGTCTGATGGACCGAGTCGTCTGCATCGCAGCGGTGCGGCGACCCGACAAGCCAGCTCCCACATTGGATTGCATTTCAGATTGAGAGCATTTTCAGTCCCGCGCTTGGCGCCAGGCGTTAATAAGCTGTTCGAAGGTGGCCTGCACCTGCTGGATCAACGTCTCGTCATCGATCTCCCCCGCCAGCCACGCACGGCTCGGTTCCTGGAAGATCGTGCGGCCTACGGCAAACCCTCGGCAGGTGGTGCTCTGGGCGGCCTGTTGGAAGCCATCAGCGAGGCATTCGGCCGACGCATTCAGGCCCAGCAGCACCACGCCTCGGCAGTACGGGTCGCGTTCCTGGATCAACTCGTCGAGTTTTTTCCAGTCTTCAGCCGACTGCGCTTCGATCTTCCACCACGCCGGGTAGATGCCCAGGTTGTACAGGCGCTTGAGGCTGCGGTAGAGCACGTCGGGATAAGTAGACGGGTGATCCTTGGGCGGGATGACTTCCAGCAGCAGCTCATGGCCACTGACTATCGACGCCTCGTACACCGCCTTGAGTTGGGCTTCCTGCTCCAGGCGCAGCATGGGTTCGTCGTCGGGGTGGAATTGCACCAGGCACTTGATGATCTGTTCTTGCGGCCAGGCGATCAGGTTGCTGCCCACCGAGCGGCCGTGTTCGAACGCCAGGGGCCGCGAGTTCTGCACTTCCACCGGGCGCGCGATCCACCAGCCACGACCGCTGGCGGCGTTGAGCGCGTCCTGGCCGAAGCGCTGGTCGGCCAGCAGGCCCACGTCAGCTTCAACCCCTTGCTCGGCGAGTTTTTTCTCGACGCGTTCGATGGCCTGGATAAACAGTTGCTTGGCATCGCTGATGCGCGCCGGGTCCTGGCCGCCCTTCTGTGCCAGGTCCACCAGTTGCCAGCGATGATCGAAGGCAAACACGAACAACTGCTTCCAGGCTTTGCGCGGCACCGTCACCCGGTGCAGGCGTTGCAGGGTCACGTCCTGGTCGGGCCGGGTGATCGGCACCGGGCTGTTAAACAGATAGTCCAGTTCGGCGGGCGTCGGCATGGCCGGTGCACAGGCATGACGCGACACCACCAGGCCGCCACAGGCGTTGGCCAACTGGCTGCAGCGCTCATCACTGGCATCTTTGATCCAACCACTGAGGAAGCCCGACATAAAGGCATCGCCCGCGCCGAGCACATTGAGCACCTCGACGCGCACGCCGGGGTAGATCGCGCCGTCTTCCAGGCGTGCCGGGATTGCGCCGTGAATCACCGTGCAACCCTGCGGGCCGAGCTTGACCACCAGGGTGGCCGGGGTCAGCGAGCGCACGGTACGCAAGGCGGTGAGCAGGTCTTCGCTGCCACCGGCAATCAAAAATTCTTCTTCGGTGCCGACGATCAGGTCAAAGCGCGGCAGGATGGTTTGCACGTGCTGGCTGACATTCTGGTCCGCAACAAAGCGCGTCTCGCCGTCGGCCTTGCCCGCCAGACCCCACAGCACCGGGCGGTAGTCGATATCGAGCACGCGCTTGACGTTGTGCTTGGCGGCGTAATCCAGCGCCTGGATGCTGGCCTTGTACACGCCCTCGGTGGAGAAATGCGTGCCGGTGATCAACAGGGCTTTGCTGGAAGCGATGAAGGCTTCGCTGATGTCTTCGGCGCGCAGGGCCATGTCGGCGCAGTTTTCGCGGTAGAACACCAGAGGGAAGGTTTCGCGGTCCTTGAGGCCCAGCAGCACCAGGGCGGTAAGGCGCTCCGGGTCGACCTTGATGCCGCTGACATCGCAGCCTTCGCGGGCCAGGGATTCCACCAGGAAGCGCCCCATGTGGTCGTCGCCCACCCGGCTCAGCATGGCCGACTTGAGCCCCAGCCGCGCAGTGCCGAAGGCAATGTTGGCGGAGGACCCGCCGAGGTACTTGGCGAAGCTGGACACGTCCTCAAGCCGCGCACCCACTTGCTGTGCGTAGAGGTCGACGCCCAGGCGCCCGAGGCAAATCAGATCCAATTGACGCCCACTGGCAAAACGAGTCTGGCCCATGCTGGCTCCTGTTATTTTTATCAGCCTGCGTTGTGCCGCCGTGGCGACGGCAAACGCTCTTGGTGGGAGCAGACTAGAACGTCCGGCGACGGCAATCAATATTTATTCCATAATTATTTTTAGTGGAATATTTTTTCCAATACACCACCTTGAAGGCTCTGCCCCGACACTGCATCGATTCAGCAGGCCAGGCACGCCGTGATGCCGGGGTATTTTTTTGCGCCTACCCTGTAGACTTGCGCCACCCATCAGCGCATCAGACGAACAAGCCAGAAGGATTGCCCATGTCCAGCACCGATCACGAGACCACCCTGGAAGGAACCATCGCCAGCCCTCCGATCAATGCCGAGCGCCTGTTGCAGCTGATCACCGACGAATACGAAAGCCTGCCGCGCCAGCTCAAGCGCATCGCCAGCTACATGAGCCAGCAGAGCGACCGGATCATGGTCGACCGCATCAGCGACATCGCCCGCGAATGCGAGGTGCACCCATCTGCCATCGTGCGGTTCTCCCAGCGGTTCGGCTTCAGTGGTTTCAGCGAAATGCAGGCGCTGTTTCGCGAGGCCTACACCCACAAGACCACGCCGGTGCAGAACTACCAGCAGCGCATCCGCAGCATGATCGCCAACAAGTCGCAGAAAGCCAGCGGCGGCGACCTGGCGCGGGAATGTGTGAACGCCACCCTGTCCGGCATCGAGCGCCTGGGCCTGGAACTGGACGACGCGGCCTTCGAAAAAGCCGTGGACCTGGTGGTCAATGCCGACAACATCTACGTGGTCGGCGTGCGCCGGTCCTTCGCGGTGGCCGATTACCTGGTCTACAACCTGCAGCACACCAACAAGCGCATCCACCTGATCTCGGGCCTGGGCGGCAGCTACCGCGAGCAGATGCGCAGCGTGCGCGCCAACGACCTGGTGATCGCCATCAGCTTCACGCCCTACGGCAAAGAGACGCAGCACTGCCTGCGCATCGCCCAGCATCACCAGGCCAAGACCCTGATCATCACCGACAGCAACCTGTCACCCCTGGCCAAGCGGGCGAACGCGGTGTTGCTGGTGAACGAAGGTTCCTCGTTTGCCTTCCGCTCGTTGAGCGCCACCTTGTGCCTGTGCCAGGCGCTGTTCATCGCCGTGGCCTACCGCCTGGAACTGAAGGTGGACGAAATCCACGAACAGGTCGGGTTCGACGACTGACGCCTGTCGCACCACGCCCCCTGTAGGAGCTGGCAAGCCAGCTCCCACATTTTTGGGTCAGTGTTTGGCTTTACGCATCAGGTAGTACGCCGCCGGGATGACGAACAGCGACAGCAACGGCGCCGTGAGCATCCCGCCAATCATCGGCGCCGCAATGCGGCTCATCACCTCACTGCCCGTACCGCCGCCCAGCAAAATCGGCAACAGCCCGGCGATAATCACCGCCACCGTCATCGCCTTGGGCCGCACCCGCAGCACCGCGCCTTCGCTGAGGGCGGCCAGCAGGTTGCCGTCCTTGCGTTCGGCCCAGGCGTTTTTCAGGTACAGCAGCATGATCACGCCAAACTCCGCCGACACCCCCGCCAACGCGATAAACCCCACGCCCGTGGCCACCGACAGGTTGAAACCCAGCCAGTAGAGCAACCACACACCGCCCGTCAGGGCAAACGGCAGCGTCGCCAGAATCAACAGCGCTTCCTCCACCCGGCGAAAGGTCAGGTACAGCAGTACAAAAATGATCAGCAACGTGGCCGGCACCACCAGCTTCAAACGCTGATTGGCGCGCTCCAGGAACTCGAACTGCCCCGAGTAACTCAAGCTCATGCCCGGTTGCAGGTGCACCTGCGCATTGATGGCTGCGCGCAGGTCTTTGACCACCGACGCCAAGTCACGATCACGCACGTCGATGTACACCCAGCCCGAAGGCCGCGCATTTTCACTCTTGAGCATCGGCGGGCCATCGTTGACCTGGATTTTTGCCACCGTGCCCAGGGTGATCTGGCTGCCCTTCGGTGTGTACACCGGCAGGTCCCGCAGCGCCTGCACCGAGTCGCGCCATTCCTTGGGGTAACGCAGGCTGATCGGGAAACGCGCCAGGCCTTCCACGGTCTCGCCGATGGTCTCGCCGCCCACCGCCCCCGACACAATCGACTGCACATCGGCGATGTTCAGCCCATATTGCGCGGCAGCGGCACGGTCGATGTCCACGTCGATGTAACGCCCGCCGGTCAAGCGCTCAGCCAGTGCCGAACTCACCCCCGGCACGCCTTTGGCGACCTTTTCCACGGCCTGGGTCACGGCGTCGATTTGCATCAGGTTGCTGCCCGCGACTTTCACGCCAATCGGGCTTTTGACCCCGGTGGCGAGCATGTCGATACGGTTGCGGATCGGCGGGATCCAGATGTTGGTCAGGCCCGGCACCTGCACCACACGGTCCAGCTCCTTGACCAGCGCATCCGGGGTCATGCCGGGGCGCCATTGGTCCTTGGGCTTAAACTCGATGGTGGTCTCGAACATCTCCAACGGCGCCGGGTCGGTGGCGGTTTCGGCGCGCCCGGCCTTGCCGAACACATGGGCGACTTCGGGCACGGTCTTGATCAGCCGGTCGGTGCGTTGCAGCAACTCGCCCGCCGTTTGCGTGGACAAGCCTGGCAACGCAGACGGCATGTACAACAAGTCGCCCTCGTCCAGCGGGGGCAGGAATTCCCCGCCCAGCTTCGACATCGGCCACAGCGCACTGGCGACCATCAGCAACGCCACCAGCAAGGTCATGCGTGGCCAACGCAGCACCGCGTCCAGGGCCGGCTGATAGAGCTTGATCAGGCCCCGATTGAGCGGGTTGCGCTGCTCATCGGGAATGCGCCCGCGAATCCAGTAACCCATCAGCACCGGGATCAAGGTCACCGACAAACCGGCTGCCGCCGCCATGGCGTAGGTCTTGGTGTAGGCCAGCGGGCCGAACAGGCGGCCTTCCTGGGCCTGCAAGGTAAACACCGGAATGAACGACAAGGTGATGATCAACAGGCAGAAAAACAGCGCCGGGCCAACCTCCACCGCTGCCTCCGTCATCACCTTCCAATGCGCTTCACCTTTCAGGTCCCGTCCGGGATTGGCGTGGTGCCAGGCTTCGATCTTCTTGTGGGCGTTCTCGATCATCACCACCGCCGCGTCCACCATCGCCCCGATGGCAATCGCGATGCCGCCCAGGGACATCAGGTTGGCGTTGATGCCTTGGAAGCGCATGACGATAAAGGCGATCAGCACCCCCACCGGCAACGAGATGATCGCCACCAGGGATGAGCGCAAGTGCCACAGGAAAATCCCGCACACCAGCGCCACCACCAGAAATTCTTCCAGCAGTTTGTGGCTGAGGTTGTCCACGGCGCGGTCGATGAGCTTGCTGCGATCATACGTGGTGACGATCTCCACGCCGGGCGGCAGGCTGGCTTTGAGCTGGTCGAGCTTGACCTTGACCGCCGCGATGGCTTCCCGCGCGTTCTTGCCGCTGCGCAGGATCACCACGCCGCCCACCGACTCACCCTCGCCGTCCAACTCACTGATACCCCGACGCAGGTCCGGGCCCAACTGGATGTTCGCCACATCGCCGAGGGTGACTGGCACGTTGTTCGCGTCCAGGCGTAACGGAATGGCGCGGAAGTCAGCCAGGCTTTTCAGGTAGCCGGAGGCCCGCACCACGTATTCAGACTCGCCCAGGTTGAGCACCGAACCACCGGTTTCCTGGTTGGCCTTGTCGATGGCTTCCTTGACCTGCGCCTGGGTGATCCCGCGACTGGCCAGCGCCAGCGGGTCGAGCTGCACTTGGTACTGCTTGACCTGGCCGCCGATGGTCGCGACTTCCGCCACGTTCGGCAGGGTCTTGAGCTCGAACTTGAGGAACCAGTCCTGCAAGGCGCGCAATTGCGCCAGGTCATGCTGGCCGGTGCGATCTACCAAGGCGTACTGGTAGATCCATCCCACCCCCGTGGCGTCAGGCCCCAGCGAGGGTTTGGCCGACGCCGGCAGGCGCGCCTGCAACTGGCTGAGGTATTCCAGCACCCGCGAGCGCGCCCAGTACAGGTCGGTGCCTTCATCAAACAACACGTACACGTAGCTGTCGCCAAAGAACGAAAAACCGCGCACGGTCTTGGCCCCCGGCACTGAGAGCATGGTGGTGGTCATCGGGTACGTGACCTGGTTCTCGACAATCTGCGGCGCCTGGCCCGGGTACGGCGTGCGGATAATCACCTGCACATCCGAGAGGTCCGGCAAGGCGTCCACCGGGGTGTTCTGCACCGACCAGATGCCCCACGCGGTGATGAACAGCGTGGCGAGCAACACCAGGAAGCGGTTGGCCACCGACCAGCGAATCAACAAGGCAATCATGGCTGGGCTCCCGGCTGCATGTTCATCGCGGCTTCGGCGGGGGTCACGGTGATGCCCTTGAGACTGGCCTCCGAATCGAGCAGGAACTGCCCGGAGGCGACCACCTGCTGGCCTTCCTGCAAGCCGCTGACGACTGCGGTCTGGTCCTGGCTTTCAGCCCCCACGTGCACCTCGACGGGCCGGTAATGACCACCCTCCTCGGCCAGCATCACCAGCACCCGCTTGCCGGTGCGGATCAACGCTTCGCTGGGCACCTGCAGCACCGGTTGCGCGCTACCTTGCGCCAGGCTGACCTGGGCCGTCATGCCGGGGCGCAAGGTACCGTCGGGGTTGGGCAGCTCGACGCGAACCTGCAGGGTGCGGCTGTCCAGAGCTGCGGCCGGCAGGATCGCACTGACCGTGCCGGTAAGCGTTTTGCCCGGCAAACCGACAAAGCGGCTCTGCACGCTTTGCCCCACGTGCAAGGCAGCGCCCTGGGCTTCGGGCACAGCGACCTGCAACCACACGTGATCCAAGCCATTGAAACGCGCCAGGGTCTGCCCCGCCGCGACCGTCATGCCCTCGCGCACCTCCAGGGTCTGCAACGCGCCATTCAACGGGCTGGTGACAGTCAACACCGACTGCACTTGGCCGCTGCGTTCCATCTGCGCGATCAACGTCGCCGGCATGCCACTCAGCTGCAGGCGTTGGCGAACCGCGCCGATCAGGCTGCCCTCACCGCTGCGGCGCAGTGCCAGGAACTCCTCCTGGGCGGCTGCCCATTCGGGAACCAGAATGTCCGCCAACGGCGCCCCGGCCTTGAGCACGTCCCCCGGCGCCCGGGCGTAAACACGCTCGACAAACCCCGCCGCCCGCGCCTGCACCACCGCCACGTCACGGTCGTTGAACGCCAGGGTGCCCGACACGTCCAGCGTGGTGGTGAGTACGCCCCGGGTCACCGGCGCCAGGCGCACGCCGATGTTCTGGGCCAGACGCGGGTCGATCTGCACCGCCGGCGTTGCCGCCGCTGCGCCACCGTCGGCGTAGCGCGGCACCAGTTGCATGTCCATGAAGGGCGACTTGCCGGGCTTGTCGAATTGCTGTTGCGGGTACATCGGGTCGTACCAATACAGCGCCTTTTTGTCGTCTTTAGCCGGTGCCGAAGCGGTGGGATGCAGCTGTGCCACCCCATAACCTGCGCCCAGCCCCAGCAGCACTAGCGCAGCCACGATTCGATTATTCATTGGCAGGTTCCCCATAGGCGAAATACAGCTGGGCGCCGACCAGGGCGCGTTGTTCAAGGGCATCAATCTGTTTGAAACGGGCTTCGACCAACTCGCGGCGGGCGCCGACCACGCTCATCAGGTCAGCCTTGCCCGCCCGGTAACCGGCCAGGCTCAGGCGCACCTTTTCCTCGGCCAGCGGCACCAGGCTGTCCTGGCTGCGTTGCACCGCCCGGTCCAGGCGCTGGTATTGCGCCAGGTCGTCATCGAGCCTCTGCACATGCTCACGGGTGGCGGCTTCACGCTCGGCGTCCAACTGGTCCAGCTCAGCCTGCTTGGCAGCGATGCCAGGGTTCTGGCGGCGGCCGGGGAAAATCGGCAGGTCAAAAGTGAACTGCACGTTGACCATGTCACCGAACTCACGGCTGCGATGGCCGTAGTCGACTTCCCAACTCCAATCCGACGTCTTTTGCGCCTTGGCTTCCTGCAACCGCGCCTGGGCCTCGCGGGTACGCGGCGCGTAGGCTTGCAGCTCAGGGTGTTGGTGCAGGTTGTGGCTAAGGCCGTGGCTGTCGAGCGTCCAGTTGGGCAACGCACCGCTGGGGGCTTCATTGGCGGCCGGGCCGATCCAGCGCTTGAGGGCTGCACGGGCCTGGGCACGTTGCTCGGTCAGTTCGTCTTCGCGCCCGTTCAGGTCGGCGGCTTCCTGCCGGGGAATCACCGCATCCGACGCCTGGCCACGCCCACCCGCCAGTTGCGCACGCACGCTGTCTTGCAGCAGGCGGTTCTGCTGGTAGAACGCCGGGAACAACGCTTGTTTTTTCTCCACCGCATAGGCGCGAATCCACGCCTGGGCGGTGGCCTGGCGCACGTTCAGGCGTTCGATCCGCCCTTCGGCCGCCGTGCGTTCGACGGTGGCATCGGCCAGCTCGACCCGTGCCTTGCGCTTGTCGCGGCTGGGCACCTGCTGTTGGATGCCGATCATCTGTTGGGTCATGTCATCGCCATACAACGTGCCGCGATTGGGCCCGCCGATGGGGAAGTTCTGCAGGCCAACCACCAGCTTGGGGTCGGGTAACTCGCCGGCCGGGATCGCCGCCTGGGTCGCGGCGTGCAGCTTGGCCGACTCGGCCGTCAACGACGGCGCGTTGTTTTGCGCCAGGCGCAGGGCGTCATCCAGGGTCAGCGCGCTCGCCAACGCCGGCCACGCCAGCACGCCCATCATCAGGGCGCGCAGGTAGAGGGGATTCATGGTGAAGATTCCTGATCTGTTCCACTGCGCGCCACGTTATGCGGCCCACAGCAAGGTCATCCCGAAAGCGGAATGAGGCTTGAGGTGCTACAGGAATCAGGTACGGGGTGGGCGCCAGACGCCGGACGGCGTGCGGTCGGGGATGAAGTCCGAGGCGAGGTTTGCGGCCAGGGGATGGGCCAGGGTCAAGGGTGCCTTGAGCACCGGCATCGACAATTGCACCAGGCCGCCGGTCTTGCATTCCTGGCCGGGTTTGCACGCCTTGCCGTGGTCGACGCCGCTCTGGCAGCAGTCGGGAGACATGTCGCTCATCAGGCGCATGTCGCTCATCTTCATCGGGCAAGGCTCGGTGCTCGACGGCACACCCGCCATCCCGGTGAGGGGAAGCGTGAGGCTCAGCAGCATGACGAGGATGACACGTAGAAGGCGGCTCATGGGGCGCGAGTCTAGCCAAGCACGTGTTAAGCCGCCATTAACAAATGTGGGAGCGGGCTTGCTCGCGAAAGCGCCGTGTCAGCCAACTCATCAGTCGCTGACACACCGCATTCGCGAGCAAGCCCGCTCCCACAGGGGACCGAGCCAGGCTCGGGATCAGTGCATGAAGATCGCGATCAGGATGATGACCGGGATAGGCACACCGAGGAACCACAGCAGTAATGAGCGCATGATGTTCTCCTTGAATTAACGTACGAAGTGTTCGGTTTCGACATACACCACGGCATCACGGCGGCGGCCGCCATAGGTAGCCGCGAAGCTGGCAAAGAACGCACCGATCAGCAGGGAAATGAAGGTCCACAGCGAGGTATAGGCGGCGACTTTTGCAGCGGTATCAGCAGCCTGCTTGGCTTTGAGCTTGGCGTCTTCCACGGCTTTGCGGGCGTCGCCATAGACTTTGTCGATACGCGCTTCGGCGTCGGCCTGGCTGAGGTTGGTGCGCTGGCTGATCAACTGGGCCAGGTAGGCGCGATCCTCTGGGGCCAGTTGGCCGTCGTTGGCGAGGGTACGGGTGAAGATGCGCGCGACCACGCCATGGGCGGCGTCATCGCTGACGGCAACCGGGCGGTCGTCGCGGAACAGGCTGTCGACGTAGTAGCCGAAGTCATCGCCTTTCACCCCTTGGGCGGCACTGCCGACGGCTTGGGCTGCGCCCGAAGCCACACTCGCACCGGCTTTCACGCCGCCACCGACCACACTGCTGACGGAGCCGACCACCAGCATGGCGGTCACCAGCGTGGCCACGGCCCAGGCCAGGAAACCGTGGGCGGTGTCGCGAAAGTACACCTCATCACCGTGCATATTGGCCCACTTCACGCGTAACCGGCCGGCGATGTAGCCGCCCAGGCCCGACGCGACAATCTGGGTGAAGGCCAGCCAGACTATCGTGGAAATGCCAAGCCCCTTGGCGCTGATACCGCTGTCGGCCCACGGCGACACCGCCGAGAAACCCAGGCCAAAGCCCAGCAATACGAGGATAAGGGACAGTGCCGCCGCCGCAGCGGCCCCGGCAAAGATCGCCCCCCAGGAAACCCCGGAGCGCGTGCTCGACTCTTGCAGCGTGGATGAGGATGTGATCATTGTTGTTGTACTCCAGGCAGAAAAATAGTGTTACAAGTCTCAAAAGAGACAGTGCAGCCACCATGCCAGTCGTCGCAAAAATAAAATGTCTTGTTTTTCAATGCGTTAAATAACTTGAACTTCCTAGGACCGTGCAACTTGCAAGAACTGATCGATTGCGGCGGGCGTTATGCACTCCCGCCCACCCTGTAGGGAGCCGGCTTGCCGGCGATCGCGGCCTCTGCCACAGCGCAAGGCTCAGGGGCCTCATCGCCGGCAAGCCGGCTCCTACGGGAATGTGGGGTGGGATCTGTTATCGGTGGCTGGGTTTCCTGCCGGCCTGCAACATGAAAATGTGTCGGTTTTGCCAAGATGAAGTTTAATTTAGGAAGCGTTCAGGCATTTCTTGGCAAAATGGCCCCACTTCTGTCGTGTGAACCGCTCACCAGGTAATCCTATGACCCGTATTTTGACAATCGAGGATGACGCCGTAACAGCCCGCGAGATCGTCGCCGAGCTGAGTAGCCATGGACTGGATGTGGATTGGGTGGACAACGGCCGCGAAGGCCTGGTCCGTGCTGTCAGTGGTGATTACGATCTGATTACCCTCGACCGTATGCTGCCGGAACTCGATGGCCTGGCCATCGTGACCACCCTGCGCACCATCGGGGTGTCGACGCCGATCTTGATGATCAGCGCCCTCTCCGATGTCGACGAGCGGGTGCGTGGCCTGCGAGCCGGGGGCGACGACTACCTGACCAAGCCGTTCGCCTCCGACGAAATGGCGGCCCGCGTTGAAGTGCTGCTGCGCCGCAAAAGCACGGTGAAGGAGTTCGAGACCGCCCTGCGCGTGGCCGACCTGGAACTGAACCTGATCAGCCGCGAAGCCAGCCGCGCCGAGCAACCCCTGAGCCTCTTGCCCACCGAGTACAAGTTGCTCGAATTCCTGATGCGCAACACCGGCCAGATCCTGTCGCGAATGATGATTTTCGAGGAAGTCTGGGGCTACCACTTCGACCCGGGCACCAACCTGATCGACGTGCACATCGGTCGCCTGCGCAAGAAAATCGATCCACCGGGCCTCACGCCGCTGATCCGCACGGTACGAGGCTCCGGCTATGTCATTGCTGAACCCCTCTAAGGGCTGGCGCTCTTCCAGCAGCCGCTTGCTGGCGCTCTACAGTTCGTTGTTCGTGGCGTGGAGCTGCATCCTCATGGGGGTGCTGTACTACGAAGTGTCGGGTTACCTGGGCGACCTGTCGCGCCACTCCCTGATGCAGCGCCAGCACCTGTTCCAGCGTTTCGACGGCGAAGAGCTGGTCGAAGCGCTGACCACCAGCATGACCTTCGACATGAAGGGCGTGGATGCCTACGGCCTGTTCGATGAACAGTTCCGCCCCTTGAGCGGGCCGATTCGTGCCGTGCCGCCGGACCTGCCGCTGGACGGCAAGATCCACGCCCTGGCCAATTGCGTCGACTCCGACGACCCGAAACTGCCCAAGGACAGCTGCGACGCCGTGGCCACCCACACCGAAGACGGCCGCTGGCTGGTGCTGGTGCGGGCCAACGGTTCGCTGTTCGGCGTGACCCGGATCATCTGGCATGCGCTGTTGTGGGCGTTGTCCCTGACCATCATCCCCGGTGCGGCCGGCTGGCATCTGTTGCGCCGCCGCCCGCTGCGGCGTATCCGTGGGATCCAGGCGAGTGCCGAGGCCATCGTGGCCGGCGACCTCACCCATCGCCTGCCGCTGTCGAACCGACGTGATGAGCTGGACATGCTGGCGGCCATCGTCAACGCCATGCTCGACCGCATCGAGAAGCTGATGAACGAGGTCAAAGGCGTGTGCGACAACATCGCCCACGACCTGCGCACGCCGCTGACACGCCTGCGGGCGCAGTTATACCGCATCAAGCAGGAAGCTGAACAAGACTCGGGCTACGCGGTAAAACTCGATGACGCCATTGCCGAAACCGACACCCTGATGGCGCGCTTTCGCGGGCTGTTGCGCATCTCGGAACTGGAAGACCACCAGCGCCGTTCAGGCTTCCTGGTGATGGACCCGTTGCCGCTGTTGCGCGAACTGCACGACTTCTACCTGCCGCTGGCCGAAGAAGGTGAATTGCAACTGCGGCTTGAGGCGCCGGAGTCCCTGCCGTGGATCACCGGCGACCGCGCCCTGTTGTTCGAAGCCCTGGCCAACCTGCTGAGCAACTCGATCAAGTTCTCCCCACCCGGCGGCGAGGTGATTCTGCGCGGGGTCAATGATGCGGGCAGCACGCGCATCGAAGTGCACGACTCCGGCCCCGGCATACCGGTGGCGGAACGCGATGCGGTGTTCCAGCGCTTCTATCGCGTGGATGAAAGCGACCAGCAAGGCGGTTTCGGGTTGGGCTTGTCGATTGTGGCGGCGATCATCAACTTGCATGGGTTCAAGTTGGAGGTGGGCACCAGCGAGCAAGGCGGTGCCCGCCTGATACTCGAGTGCCGCCAACAACTCATGCCCGAGTAACGCGAGCACCACACAACTCTGTGGGAGCTGGCTTGCCTGCGATAGCGGTGGATCAGTCAATAATTCCGGTGACTGATACACAGCTTTCGCAGGCAAGCCAGCTCCCACATTGGATTTGTGTTGTCTAGCGAGTCGGGTTAGAAGTTGGCGCGCAGGGCCTCGAGGCCGCCGCTGTAGACGCCGGCAAACAACTCTTCGACCGCCGCATCGGTGGTGCCCGCTACCGGGGTGAATACGCCGGACCAGGTCACCTTGGCCGACGCATCGGTCAAGGCCTCAACCTGCAAGGTCGCCAGGTACGCGCTCACCGGGAACGGCGATTGCTCGATGGTGTAGCTGTAGGTGCGAGCCACGTTGTCAAACGTCTGCAAGCGTTCGACCACCACCCCGCCGTCAGCGGTTTGCAAATGGCGTACGCGGCCGCCGTCACTTGGCTCGCTCTTGACGATGAACGGCAGCCAGTCCGGCAGCGCGTTGAAACCACCCACCAATTGCCAGACCTGATCGGCCGATACGGGTACTTCGATTACAGAAGATGCTGTTGCCACAATAAATACTCCACACCATTAAAAGAATTCAGATCGCCATGCTGTCGACAACACCACCGTCGACCCGCAATGCGGCGCCTGTGGTTGCCGAAGACAGCGGTGAGGCAATGTACGCCACCAGGTTCGCCACTTCATCCACATTGGCCGCACGCTGGATGATCGACGTAGGGCGCGCCTGGCGCACAAACACGTCGGCCTCGTCCCGCGCACTGCGCCCCGACTTGGCGGTGGCGTCCTTGAGCATATGCTCCAGGCCATCGGTGAACGTCGGCCCCGGCAGCACCGCATTGACTGTCACCCCAGTACCGGCCAAGCGTTTGGCCAAGCCGTGGGACACCGCCAGGTTGGCGCTCTTGGTCACGCCGTAGTTGATCATGTCGGCCGGGGTCGCCACGCCGGACTCCGAGGACAGGAAAATCACCCGCCCCCAGCCCTGTTCGACCATGCCCGGCACATAGTGCCGCGCCAGGCGCACGCCGGAGATCACATTGACCTCATAGAAGCGCGTCCACTCACTGTCGGGCGCCTCGAAGAAGTCCACATCGTTGAAGATGCCCAGGTTGTTGACCAGGATGTCGGCGCGAGGTTCGGCGGCGAACAGCGTTTGCGCGCCCTCGGCCGTGCCCAGGTCGGCCACCAGGCCACGCAGGTCGGCGCCCGGTACCGCCTGGCGGATACTGGCCAGGGCCTCGTCGACCTTGCCCTTTTCACGCCCGATCACCACCACGGTTGCGCCGGACTGCGCCAGGGCCTGGCTGATACCCAGGCCGATCCCGGCGGTGCTGCCGCTGACAATGGCAACCTTTCCACTTACATCAATGTTCATCGCAAGATTCCTTGAGTTAGAGCGGCAGAGGTGCGCGGTCCGAAATCAGTCGGGCGTCGCGCAGGGCCAGCCAGAAGGCTGCCGGAATGGTTTCTGACAACGCCGCGACGTCTTCGGCAATTCGCCCCGGACGACTGGCACCCGGAATTACAGCAGCCACGGCCGGATGCGCCAGGGAGAATTGCAGTGCAGCGGCTTTCACGCTGACGCCGAAGGCCTGGGCAATCGCCTTGATCTGCTCGACTTTACTGATGATAGCCGGGCTGGCTTTCTGGTATTCGAAGTGCGCGCCGCCGGCCAGGATGCCCGAGCTGTAAGGGCCGCCGACCACAAACTCGACGTTCTGTGCCAAGGCAGCGTCCATCAGGCGTTGCAGGGCGCGGTCGTGGTCCAGCAAGGTGTAGCGGCCGGCCAACAGAAAACCATCAGGCTGTGCCTCGCTCAGGTCCAGGGTCAATTCGCACGGTTCGACGCGGTTGACGCCCAGGCCCCAGGCCTTGATCACGCCCTCTTCACGCAAGCGGGTCAGCACCTTGAAGGCGCCGGTACGGGCCTGGTTGAAGTACTCCAGCCATTGGTCGCCGTAGAAGTCCTGGGCGATGTCGTGGATCCACACGATGTCCAGGCGGTCGGTTTTCAGGCGGTTCAGGCTGTCTTCAATCGAGCGCAGCGTGGCGTCGGCGCTGTAGTCGTTGAGCATCTTGTTGGGGCGGCCGTGTTCAAACACGCCGCTCTTTTCGCCGAGGTCGCGAGTGCTTTCTTCGACTTCATCGAGAATCACCCGGCCCACTTTGGTACTGAGCACGAAGTCGTCGCGGTTGTACTGCGCCAGGGCCTGGCCCAGGCGGATCTCGGAAAGGCCCGAGCCGTAGAACGGCGCGGTGTCGAAGTAACGCACGCCTTGGTTCCAGGCCGCCTCGACGGTGGCCTGGGCCTCGTCCTCGGGAATGGCGCGGAACATGTTGCCCAGTGGCGCGGTGCCAAAGCCCAATGGGCCGGGCAGTTTGTCTCTCAAGCTCATGGTGAATCCTCAATCGGTTCGTGGTCGCGGTGACCGTTGAGCAGATCCTAGATTGCCAAGATTGGACCGTCCAAGACATACTTCGACAGACTTGAGTCCCATGAGGTCTAACATGATCGACCTACGCCAACTGCGCTACTTCGAAGTGGTCGCCGAAGAAGAACACGTCGGTCGCGCCGCCGAGCGCTTGCACATCTCCCAATCGCCGTTGAGCCGGCAGATCGCCCAGCTCGAAGAACGCCTGGGCCTGACCCTGTTCGAACGCAGCCAGCAGCGCATCCGCCTGACCCGCGATGGCCAAACCTTTCTGGCCGAAACCAAGGCGTTGCTCACCCACGCCAACCGCCTGGAATCCCTCGGCAAACGCCTGGGACGCGGTGAAGAAGGCGGCTTGTGCGTCGGCTACATCGAGAACGCCATGCATGCCGGCGTGCTGCCCAATGCCTTGCGGGTACTGCGTGACGACCGCCCGACCGTGCACATCAAGCTGTACAACCTGCCCTCCCTCGAACAGCTCGAAGGCCTGCGCCAACGCAGCCTGGATATTGCACTGGTGGGCGAACCACCGGCCGCCGATGACCCGGACCTGACCGCGCTGCAAGTATTGGACGACCCGATGTTGCTGGCCTTGCCCGAGAACCATCCCCTCGCCCACCAACAACCGCTGCTGCCCGAGCACCTGGCCGAGCAGCAGTGGATCGGCGTACAACGCAAACCCGGCGCCAGCCCTACCGATGACTTTGTAGCCGCCTGCATCCGCGCCGGTTTCACCCCGCAGATTCCCATGGAGGCCAGCGAGCCGTTCACCGCCCTGGGCCTGGTGGCCTCAGGGCTGGGCGTGGCCATGGTGCAAAAAGGCCTGAGCCGCAACGCACCGCCCGGCGTGGTCTTGCGCGACCTGCCATGGCTGACCTACACCACCCCGCTGTGGGCAGCCTGGCACCGGATCAACCTGCGGCCATTGGTGGAAACCTTCCGCAAAGTGCTCACCGAACCCCAGGCCTGACGCCGTTCAAAACTGTGGGAGCGGGCTTGCTCGCGAATGCGGCGGGTCAGTCAGTGCATATGTCACTGAAAGACCGCATTCGCGAGCAAGCCCGCTCCCACATTTGGATTGTGGCGTCAGTTAGACCAACTCCCGCAGGCGATACCAGAGCATGCCCAGCGCCAGCAGCGGCGAGCGCAAGGCCTTGCCGCCCGGGAAGGTCATGTGTGGCACCTGGCTGAAGATATCCAGGCCGGTGCTGTGGCCGGCGTGAATCCCTTCGGCCAGCAATTTTGCACACCAGTGCGTCACGTTCAGCCCATGCCCGGAATAGCCCTGGGCGTAGAACACGTTGGGGTACTGCTTCAACCGCCCGACCTGGGGAAAGCGGTTGGCGGTGATGCCAATCTTGCCACCCCATTGAAACTCGATGGCGGCATTGGCCAACTGCGGGAACACCTTGAGCATTTTCGGCTGCATGTAGGCCGCGATGTCCGCCGGATCACGCCCGGAGTAATGGCAGGCGCCGCCGAACAACAGGCGACGGTCGGCGGAGAGCCGGTAGTAATCCAGCCCGACCTTCTGGTCGCACAGCGCCAGGTTCTGCGGGATCAGCTGGCTGGCCAGTTCCGCTGACAACGGCTCGGTGGCGATGATGTAGCTGCCCGCCGGCAGCACCTTCCCGCTCAGGCGCGGCTCCAGTTCCTCAAGGTGGGCATTGCAGGCCAGTACCAGCGTGTCAGCGCGTACCGTGCCACCCGCGCAGCGCACCTGCACCCTGTCGCCATGGATCAGCTCCAGCACTTCAGTGTTTTCATAGATCAGCACGCCAAGGGACTCGGCCACCTGGGCCTCGCCCAGCACCAGGTTCAGCGGGTGCAGGTGCCCGGAGCCCATGTCCACCAGGCCACCGGCGTACACCGTCGAACCGACCACTTGCCGCATGTCCTGCGGGCCGACCAGGCGGGTTTGGTGGGCATAGCCCAGGGTGGCAAGGTGCTCCTGCTCAGCGTTGAACGCAGCGAATTGCGCCGCCGTGTTCGCCAGCTCGCAGAAGCCCCAGCGCAGGTCGCAGTCGATCTGACGATCACGTATACGCTGCCCCACCAATTCCACCGACTCGATCCCGGCCCGCTCCAGGTACCGCACGCCCTCCTCGCCCACGTACTTGGCGAACCCCGACACGTCATGACCGATGCCACGGATCAATTGCCCGCCATTGCGCCCGCTGGCACCCCAGCCAATGCGCCGGGCCTCCAGCAGGATCACCGACAGCCCGCGCTGGGCCAGTTCGATGGCGGTATTCACGCCGGTGAACCCGCCGCCGATCACACACACATCGGCGCTCAGGTCGGCCCCCAGTGACAGGCGCTGGGGCATGGCGTTGGCCGTGGCCCGGTAATAGGAATGGGCATGGTCGTTGGACGCGATCATTTGTTGGTCTTCACTTTGCTCCAGGCGCGGGTCATCAGGCGCATGGTCGCCGGGGTGGGCGTGGTGGAAATGTAGAGTTTGTCGAGCACTTCCTGGGACGGGTACACCTCGGGGTTGTTCACCAGTTCCGGGTCCATGAAGGCCTTCGCAGCCGGGTTGGCGTTGGCGTAACCCACCGAGGCGCTGACCTTGGCGATCACCTCGGGGTCGAGCAGGTAGTTGATAAAGGCATGGGCTTCTTTCGGGTTGCTGGCATCGGCGGGAATGGCCAACAGGTCGAACCACAGGTTGGAACCTTCCTTGGGAATCGAGTAAGCGATATTCACGCCGTTCTTGGCTTCCTTGGCGCGGTTGGCCGCCTGGAACACGTCGCCGGAGTAGCCGAAGGCCACGCAGATGTCGCCGTTGGCCAGGTCCGAGATGTACTTGGAAGAATGGAAATAGGTGATGTACGGACGCAGCGTCAACAGCTTGGCTTCGGCCTGCTTGTAGTCCTCGGGGTTCTCGCTGCGCGGGTCCTTGCCCAGGTAGTTGAGGATCGCCGGGAACAGCTCATCGGCCGAGTCGAGGAACGCCACGCCGCATTGGTTCAGCTTCTTGATGTTCTCCGGCTCGAACAACACGGCCCACGAGTCGATATGGTCGATGCCCAGCACTTGCTTGACCTTGTCGACGTTGTAGCCGATGCCGTTGGTGCCCCACAGGTACGGCACCGAGTGGGCGTTGCCCGGGTCATTCTTTTCCAGCAGCTTGAGCAGCTTGGGGTCCAGGTTCTTGAAGTTGGGCAACTGCGCGCGATCGAGCTTGAGGAACGCGCCGGCCTTCACCTGGCGTGCCAGGAAGTGGTTGGACGGCACCACCACGTCATAGCCGGTGCGCCCTGCGAGCAGCTTGCCCTCCAGGGTTTCATTGGAGTCGAACACGTCGTAGATCGGCTTGATCCCGGTCTTGGCCTGGAAGTCGGCCAAGGTGGTCTCGCCGATGTAGTCGGTCCAGTTATAGACGCTTACCGTCTGCGCGGCCTGGCTGGCACTGCTGAACGCCGCGACAAGAGCCAGCGGGAGAAGCTTTTTCACAAGACGCATATCGACACCCCTTTTTTTGGTTTTTTAGACGCTCAACAGCAGGAACTCACGCTCCCAGGAACTGATGACCCGCTTGAAGTTTTCATGCTCGGCACGCTTGACCGCGACGTAGCCGCGCACGAATTTGTCGCCCAGGTAGCGCTTGACCGTGTCGCAGTCCTCCATGCGCGCCAACGCATCTTCGAGGGTGAACGGCAGGCGCAGGTTGCGGCGCTCGTAGGCGCGACCTTCCACCGGCGCACTCGGTTCGATCTGCTCGATCATCCCCAGGTAGCCACACAGCAGACTAGCCGCAATGGCCAGGTAGGGATTGGCATCGGCGCCCGGCAGGCGGTTTTCCACGCGCATCGCATCGGGGCTGGAGGTGGGCACGCGCAGGCCGACGGTGCGGTTCTCTTCGCCCCACTCCACGTTGACCGGTGCCGAGGTGTCCGGCAGGAAGCGGCGGAACGAGTTCACGTTGGGTGCGAACATCGGCAACAGCTTGGGGATGTACTTCTGCAAGCCGCCGATGTGGTGCAGGAACAGCTGGCTTTTGTTGCCGTCGGCGTCGACGAACACCGGTTTGCCGGTGGCAATGTCCACCACGCTCTGGTGCAGGTGCATGGCGCTGCCCGGCTCGTCGGCCACCGGCTTGGCCATGAAGGTGGCGGCCACGTTGTGCTTGAGTGCGGCCTCACGCAGGGTGCGCTTGAACACAGTGATCTGGTCGGCCAGGTCCAGGGCATCGCCGTGGCGGAAGTTGATTTCCATCTGCGCCGGGCCGTCTTCGTGGATCAGCGTGTCGAGGTCCAGGCCCTGGGCTTCACACCAGTCATAGACGTCTTCGAACAACGGATCGAATTCGTTGGCAGCATCGATGGAGAACGACTGACGCCCGGTTTCGGCGCGGCCGGAGCGGCCCACCGGGGTTTTCAGCGGCAGGTCCGGGTCTTCGCAGCGCTGGGTCAGGTAGAACTCCATTTCCGGCGCGACAATCGGCTGCCAGCCTTGATCGGTGTAGAGCTGCAAGACCTTTTTGAGCACGTTGCGCGGCGACAGCTCGATGGGGTTACCCTGTTTGTCGAAGGTGTCGTGGATCACGATGGCAGTGGGCTCGATCGCCCACGGCACCACGTAGGTCGCGTTGGACACCGGGCGGCAGACCATGTCGATGTCGGCCGGGTCCAGCAGGTCGTAGTAGATATCGTCGTCGACAAAGTCCCCGGTCACCGTTTGCAGCAGCACACTTTCCGGCAGGCGCATGCCTCGCTCATGCAGGAACTTGTTGGTGGGCGCAATCTTGCCTCGTGCGATGCCAGTCAGATCACTGATCACGCATTCGACTTCGGTAATCTTGTGTTCTTTCAGCCAGGCAGACAGCTGATCGAAGGGGGCGTTCATAAGGACCTCGTCATGGGTTGAGTGCTACGCCGGCTTGTACTCCTGGCGCATTGAGGTCTATCTTGGGCTGGCCTTCAAACGGCATCTATCCACTTTGCACGCACCACAACGCACCAATAGAGTGCGCACGGATCACCCATGACACAGGCAACCGCCTTGCGCGTACAGGCCTTCACCACCGGTGATGTAGCCGCCCAATGCAATGCGACACCCGGTTGGGTGCAGCAGTACCAGCAGATGTCCCCGGGGCATTTCGCCGGGCAGATCCGCTACCTCGACCTGGAGGGCGTGGAGGTGTACGAAGAGTGCATGAACACCCGCGTCGAGCAGCATTTCAATGCGCCGCCCGGCGCCCTGGCGTTCTGTTTCGACGGCAGCGACAACGCGCTGTACATGCTCAATGGCGAAAGCCGCAACACCTGGATCACCCCGGAGAACTACCGCGAAGTGGCGGTGGTGTTCGGCCCGCAGTTCGTGCAGCGCCAGGGCCTGGACGTGGCGAAGCTTGAAGGCCTGTTCATGGCGCCGCTGACCTGCCAGCAGAACGCATTGTTCACCCGTTGGCTCAGTGGGACGCTGACGCGCTTGTCCACGGTGATCGACCCTGTCAGCCGCGACACCCTCACCCAGCAACTGCTGGACGACTGCCTGTTTATCCTCGACAACGCCTGTGTGTGCCTGGACCGCAGTTCATTGCAAAAGCGCAGTGAAGAGCGCCGGCTGATGGCGCGCATCGGCGAATGGGCGGCGGATGCGCCGGATGAAACCGTCAACCTGCTGGAACTGGCACAGATTGCCGGGGTGCCGCTGCGTCAACTGCAGCAGGGCTTCAAGACCTACACCGGCATGAGCCCGGCACAGTGGTTGAGGTTGCGCCGGCTGAACGGGGCACGGCGCGAACTGCTCAGTGCCAGTGACACCACCGTCGCCGAAGTGGCGATGAACTGGTCGTTCTGGCACCTGGGGCGGTTTTCCAACAGCTACCGGGCGCTGTTCCAGGAACTGCCCAGCGAAACCCTCAAGCGCTCCACCTGAACGGCACCCCTCACTCTGTGGGAGCTGGCTTGCCTGCGATGGCGTCCTTGAAATCAGTGCATTATTCAAGGGCTTCATCGTCGGCAAGCCGACGCCTACGGGAGACTTGTAAAAGACCACGCTTATGCCTAGTTTATGCGCCCCCCTGCCCTGCGCTTTAAGGCCCTGCCCCCATGGTTTTGCGTTTTCGTCCCGTCGTCACCTCACGTTTCGCCCTCGGCCTGCTGCTCACAGGCGGTATCGGCAGCAGCTTCGCCGCAGAACTGGAACTACCGGCGGTAAACGTCCAGGGCCAGGATGAATCCGGCTACCGCAACTCAACTGCCTCGGTGGCCGGCTTCGACGAGGCGCCGCTGCTGGACACCCCGTCCTCGATCACGGTGATCAACGCGGCCCTGCTCAAGGACCAGCAAGCACGCCTGCTCAGTGAAGTGCTGCGCAACGACGCCTCGGTGGGCGACAGCTACGCGCCCATCGGCTACTACGAAAACTTTGTGGTGCGCGGCTTCTCGCTGAACGCGGCGAGCAGCTACAAGATCAACGGGCGCACCATCACCGGGGAACAGAACGTCGCCCTGGAAAACAAGCAGCAAGTGGAAGTGCTCAAAGGCCTGGCCGGCCTGCAAAGCGGGATTTCCGAGCCCAGCGGCGTGATCAACTACGTGACCAAGCGCCCCGAAGACGTGCGCTCGGTAACGGTGTCCACCGACGACCGGGGCAGCGGTTATGTGGCAACCGACGTCGGCGGCTGGTTTGGCAGCGAACAGCAGTTCGGCCTGCGCGCCAACGTGGCCCACGAAGACCTCAACTCCTATGTGGAACACGCCAACGGCCAGCGTGATTTCGTGTCCCTGGCCTTCGACTGGAACATCAGCCCCGACGCCGTGCTGCAACTGGACGCCGAATACCAGAACAAGAACCAGCGTTCGGTGCCGGGCTATCAACTGCTCGGCGGCACCGAAGTGCCCCATGACGCCTCGCCGAAAAAACTGCTCGGCCACCAGACCGGCTCCCATCAGGTGGGCATCGACTCGCTGAACCTCAACGGCAAGTTTGAGTACCGTTTCAGTGACCAGTGGAAAGGCAGTGTCAGTGCGGCACGCAGCAAGGTGGTGATTGATGATTACAGTTCGTTTGCGTGGGGCTGTTATTACGTAGGGACTTGCAACGCCAACACCTTCAGCCCCGAAGGTGACTACGACATCTACGACTACCGCAGCCCCGACGACACACGCCGGGACGATGAAGTGCAGGCCGCCATGACGGGGCTGTTCGACATCGCAGGCCTGGGCCACGAGCTGACCTTTGGTACCAGCGCGTTTCGCCGGGTGGTCGACAAGCGCGAAGCAGTCAACGAGTACATCGGCAGCGGCAATATCAACGAAGACGCGCCAAGCTTCACGCCAACCGACAAACCGTTGAACGACAGCCATCGCAACCTCGACAGTCGCCAATATGGCCTGTTCGTTACCGACCATATCCGCTTCAACGAGCAATGGCAGACCATTGTGGGTGGCCGTGAAGTGCGCCTGGATGAAAAGGCCTTCGACGGCACCACAGGCGATCAGACACGCCACACCCGGCAATACGTGTTCCTGCCCCAGGCCGCATTGATCTACAAGCCAGTGGAAAACCTCTCGCTGTACACCAGCTACAGCAAAGGCTTATCTCTAGGCGGCACGGCGCCGTGGACGACCACAAACTCCGGCGACACCTTGGCACCCACCACCTCCCGCCAGATCGAAACCGGCGTGAAATACGACTGGCGCCGCATCAGCTTCGCCGCCGCCGTGTTCCAGACCCGCCAGGCTTACCAGTACGCCAAGCCCGACGGCACCGGTCTCTTCACCTACGTACAACAGGGCGAGCAGAAAAATACCGGGCTGGAATTGTCGGCCAACGGCTGGGCCACCGACCGCCTGCAGATCGCAACCAGTGTGGCCGCGATTCGCGCACGGGTGACCGGCAGCGGCACGCCGGAGTATGAAGGCCACCAGGCGATCAACGTGCCCAAGCTGCGTGCCAGTGTGTATGCCGACTATGCGTTGCCGTGGGTCAACGGGTTGGCGGTGCTGGGCGGTGTGCAATACAGCGCCAAGAAATACGCCAACCGCACCGGCAATGTGGAAGTGGGGGATTACGCGGTGGTCAATGTGGGCAGCCGCTACACCACGAAGGTGGATGGCTATGAAACCGTGTTTCGCCTGAGCGTCGACAACCTGTTCGACAAGCGCTACTGGCGCGACGCGGGCGAATACCTGGGCGATGACTACCTGTTCCAGGGCGCTCCGCTGACGGCGCGCCTGAGTGCTTCGGTGAACTTCTGATGCCATCGCCGGCAAGCCGGCGCCTACAAAGGTCGTGGCGACCTCGACATTTTTGCTAGCCCCACCGACACACTGTAGGAGCCCGCTTGCGGGCGATAGCGATGCCGAGGTTCGCACCGTATTTGAGGGGGTTATTTAGGCATTTTGCGAAAGCCGATGGCCAGGCGGTTCCAGCTGTTGATGGTGGCGATGGCTACGCTCAGGTCGACCTGTTCCTGGGCGCTGAATTCGGCGGCCAGCGCATTGAAGTCTTCGTCCGGGGCGTGGGTCTGGCTGATCAGGGTCAGGCTTTCGGCCCAGGCCAGTGCGGCGCGTTCACGCGGGGTGAAGAACGGGGTTTCGCGCCAGGCGGACAGGGTGTAGAGGCGACGTTCGGTTTCGCCGCCTTTGCGGGCGTCGGCGGTGTGCATGTCGAGGCAGAAGGCGCAGCCGTTGATCTGCGATACACGCAGGCGGATCAGTTCCAGCAGGGGCAGTTCGATGGACAATTTGCCGGTGGCGGCTTCCAGGGCGAGCATGGCTTTCATGGCGTCTGGGGAGGCGGTGTAGAAATCGGTGCGGGTTTGCATGGTGGCACTCCAAGGCAGTGGGGATTGATGGCTAGGTTAGTCATCGGGGCCTGGGGGAGGAATATCCAATTTGGGGGAAGAATGGGTGACCAATGTGATGGGCTGGCTCAAACCTGATGAGGAACAGCCCATTGCTTCGGTACTGGCCACCTGTGCTGAGGCGCATGGCCTCGCAAAACCGTTCTGGGAGGCTTCATTTGCATGAGGTCTCCCAGTTTTGAAGTTTACATACAGCCTCTACTCGTCACACATCAGGTGTTCTTTTCATAACCTACACCCTGGAAAGAAAACTTTATCTCTTTGCCTGCTCCGGCCTCCTTGATCACCGTTTGACTGCCAACTATCGAGTTCTTGTACCGGCCATACAACCCCAATCCTTTGATGTCTCCGACCTTGGCCTTGCCGTTTTCATCGGTAGTAAAAGGCGCAGAAAAGCTACCTTGGGTCGACGCAACCTGAGAACTACGGTTGATTTTCGCACCGTACTGCTCGACAAAACCGATATTCCTACCGGACAACGCGACGTTCTGATCAACATCAAGGTCTTTTACATGTTGCTTGGGCCCAGGATTACCAGGGTCTGTCACATCCTGAATGTATCCGCTCAGCCTCTTGGGGTTCTCAGGGTCTCGCTCTATCGTGAGGTTGTATTTATTGCCGAACTTGAAATCCACCATTGTGCTGTTGCTGCCACCTTTCCCCCCATCCGCTTCGGAGGTCCCTTTCGGCGCTTTAAAATGTGGACCAAATCCAGAAAACGTAATGAGTGCCCTGCCATCTCCACGCGGCTGTATCCCGATGTAGCCGCCCCCTAAGCGTTTGCCCTTTTCATTATTAATGTCAAATTGCATCGCGTAATAAACCCCTCCGTCCTTGGCCGATTTCCTTTGGAGGCCTTCGTTGATAACGATTGGAAAGGTGATATTGCTCAAGCCTGCGCCCGGCGCAGGTACCGAGTAACTTACTTGATACAGCCCATTCGGCGACGTGGCCTCTTTTTTAATTTCCAGTTTGGGATCGCCGACCTTATCCAACTTGGAGGTTTCGCCGGCATCCGACGTCGTGGCGGGTGTTGTTTCTGTACTTCGGGGTGGGACTGAGACAGGGGGAGTATGAGGAGAGGATGCGGGCACTGTTGGTGGAATAAATGGCGTTTTTTGAATCTGCATAAGTACACACCTTCTATGGAATAGTTACCCATGGTAGAAGGCTTGCGCCAGCGCTAGCTGCCAGACAACGTACTCGCACGACTAGGACTTTACTGAAGCTTGGCGTCAGTAGAATTCCCATGGTTTTTTGTTTGTGGGCTGTCTGGCTAAGGCATCGAGTTGGGGGGGGT
>NZ_JACARO010000083.1 GCF_013386585.1 Pseudomonas sp. P7548
TTTCCAGGGTGCTTTGCAGGCGCCGTTCACTTTCGCTCAGGTCGATCAGACGGTCCCGCGCGTCATATTGCCGGCGTCTGCCGCGCAGGGCGGCGCTGACCATACTGATCAGGGTGACCGGGTGAAACGGCCGCTCCAGGAAGGTGACATTGCCCAGCAGGCCGCTCAGGTGTGACGAGCCGTTCTGCTCGCTGCCGCCGTGATGGGTCATCAGCACGATCGGCAGGTCGGACCAGGCCGGCTGCTGGTGCAGGTACTCCAGGAGCGGGTCCAGCTCAACGCCGCGCAAGGCTTCGGCCGCGATCACCAGCAAGCCGGCACCTTGCTCCAGCGCGTCGCACAGGTGGGCCAGGTTGTTGGCAACGATGCCGCTGTAGCCGGCTTCGTTGAGCATCATCAACGCCAGGGTGCTGTCGCGCCCCAAGGGCGCAAGAATAATCGCGCGCTCGGAGACCAGCATAGGTTCGGCCACTAGCCCTCATCCTTGAGCAGAGGCGAACCGGCACCGAGGTAGGTGGGGATGCCGCGCAGCACACCCTGGAAGTTGTCCAGGGGTTCGCCCACGGTCATGCCGCGGCTGCCGATACGGTATTCTCGGATGGTCGATTCATGGGAGCCGGTGCGTTTCTTGATGATCGAGATCGCGCGACGCACCTTGCCCAGCGCTTCGAAGTACCGCAGCAGAATCACCGTGTCGGCCAGGTAGGTGATGTCCACCGGCGCCTGCATGTCGCCGACCAGGCCATGCTGGGCCACGGTCATGAAGGTCGCGGCGCCGCGACGGTTGAGGTACAGCAGCAACTCGTGCATGTGCAGGATCAGCGCGTTCTCTTCTGGCATCGCGGCCTGGTAGCCGTTGACGCTGTCGATCACTACCGTCTTGATGCCGCGCTCATCCACGCAGCGCCGCACGCGGTGGGAGAACTCGCCGGGTGACAGCTCGGCGGCGTCCACCTGTTCGATCAGCAGGTTGCCGGTGGCTTGCAGCGCCTCAAGGTCGATGCCCATGTTTTTCATGCGCTCGAACAGCAGGCCCAGCTCTTCATCAAAGATGAACAGCGCGGCTTTCTCGCCACGGGCTACGGCGGCGGCGGCGAAAATCATCGAAATCAGCGATTTGCCCGTACCCGCCGGGCCGAGAATCAGGCTGCTGGAACCGGTCTCGATGCCGCCACCGAGCAACGAATCCAGCTCTTTGATGCCGCTGCTCAACGTTTGGCGGTTATAGCCACCCCGGTGCTCGGCCGCGACCAGTCGGGGGAATACGTGTACACCGTCTTGCATGATGGTGAAGTCATGGAAGCCACCCCGGTATTTCTGGCCGCGGTACTTCACCACCCGCACCCGACGGCGTTCGGCGCCGTAGTTGGGGGTCAGTTCTTCCAGGCGAATCACCCCGTGGGCCACGCTGTGCACGGTCTTGTCGAGGGATTCGGTGGTGAGGTCGTCCAGCAGCAACACGGTGGCGTCGTAGCGCACGAAGTAATGTTTGATAGCCAGGATCTGCCGGCGATAGCGCAGCGAGCTCTGGGCCAGCAGGCGAATCTCGGACAGGCTGTCGACCACGACACGGGTCGGCTTGACCCGTTCCACCACTTCGAAGATCTGCCGGGTTGCTTCGCCCAGTTCCAGGTCCGAGGAGTACAGCAGGCTCTGCTGATGCTCGGCGTTAAGCAGGCTCTCGGGCGGGGTCAGTTCGAAGATATGAATATTATCGTCCAAGTCCCAACCATGGGACTTGGCACCCTGGCGCAGTTCACGCTCGGTCTCCGACAGGGTGATGTACAGCGAACGCTCGCCGTTGTTTGCACCGGCCTGCAGGAAATGCAGGGCCACGGTGGTCTTGCCGGTGCCCG